>JANPOT010000017.1:0-77568 GCA_031428135.1 Pseudobdellovibrionaceae bacterium
ATTAGATTAAAAAAAGAAATTGATAATTTAGAAAATTCATTAAATAAAATTTTAGATTTACGATCTGTTTCATATTATTGGAAAGACCAAAGTTTTGATTCGTCAAAACAAGTAGGATTTATTGCTCAAGAGGTCGAAAAAGTTTTCCCTGAGGTTGTAAAAACAGATGCAAAAGGTTTCAAAGCGATGAGCTATTCACAGTTAATTTCTCCGGCAATTCAAGCTCTACAGGAATTATATCATAAATGGATGGACGACAGCACTGCCATTCACCGTGAATTGGCTTCGGTGAAATCTGAAAATGTTGTGAAGGATCAGAAAATTAAAAATCTGGAATCTGAAAATGCTGAAATCAAAGCGCGCCTGGATCGTATTGAAAAAGCGATCAATTCGAAATAAAAGTCTATTTTAACGTGGTGCTTAAAATAGACTTGACTATTTTAACGTAGTGCTTAAAATAGACTTATGCGGTATATCCAAGAATTCATCCAAAAAGATTTACAAAAAAAAATGGTTTTCGTTGGCGGACCCCGGCAAGTGGGTAAAACGACTTTGGCAAAACAGTTGATGAACAATCAGGGTCTTTATTTAAATTGGGACAATGATTTTGATCGAAAAAAAATTTTAAATCAGTCCTGGTCTGATGACGATCAGTGCCTGGTTTTTGATGAACTTCATAAGTTTCCAAGGTGGAAAAACTGGATCAAAGGCATCTATGATGCTGAAAAAGAACTGCATCAAATTTTAGTTACCGGCAGCGCCAGGTTGGATATATATAAACGAGGCGGCGATTCTTTGCTGGGGCGGTACCATTATTATCGACTTCACCCATTCACATTAAGTGAAATTCCAAAATCAGTCGGCAAAAAAAATGCTTTAGACAGGTTAATGAAATTTGGTGGATTTCCAGAGCCATTCATTTCTGGTGACGAAACAGAAGCGCGCAGGTGGCGCAAGGAACGATTTGATCGAGTTTTAAAAGACGACATCAGAGAGTTGGAATCGATTAAAGAAATTAATAATATTTCTTTGTTGGTGGATTTATTAAAATCACGAGTAGGTTCTCCGATAGTGATTTCAAATTTAGCAAGAGATCTGCAAGTGGCACCAAACACTGTTAAAAACTGGATCGAAATTTTAGAAAAAATGTATCTCGTATTTAAGGTTCCGCTGTACACGCATAAGTTAGCAAGAAGTCTGCAAAAGCCCTTTCGAATTTATTTTTATGATAATGCAGACGTTGACGTCGACCAACATGATGATCAGGGTGCAAAATTTGAAAATTTGGTCGCCAATCATTTATTGAAAATGTTGAATTTTTTGGAAGATACTCAGGGTTACAAATGTGAATTGCGTTATATTCGTGATAAGGACGGTCGTGAAGTCGATTTTTGTATTGTTATTGATAATAAAGTCGTCGAATTGATCGAAGTTAAATTAAATGATTCAAGCGTTTCAAAATCATTGATTTATTTTTCTGAAATGTTGAAACCATTGCGATCAACACAGATTTTATATAAAGCCGTCGATCGATATAAAAAAAATAATTTTGTCATTAACGGAGTCCAAGACGAATTTTCAAAAATTAATCGCTGGAAATAATATTCGAATGCTAATCAGGACACAGCCTGCGTATTTCAGTCGCCATATATACAGGTAACGAAATAATTTTATATTTTTCAGATTCAAAAACGGACGGTGGGTCGATATTAAATCGAAATCCTAATCGAACTTTTTTTTCATTCATAAATATATGCAGTGATTTTAAATGTCCTGTGCTGCCAGATTTGACTTCGATAGGTATTATCTGGCCTTTGATATCCATTAAATAATCGATTTCGGCGGAAGACTGATCTTTTTCTCGCGCCCAAGTGAATATTTCTGGTTGAATGTACGGATGATTTGTCGACATCAGCTGTTGCCCAACAACTTGTTCAAACAGCGAACCTTTGAATAATGAATTTAAATTTGTGGTTGGTGAAAAAAAACTTTTTGTATTGATTCCTAGCATTGAATGGCTGAGACCAAAATCTAAAAATAAGACTTTGAAATAATTTTTTTTAATTTGCGCGGCCAGCGGCAATCCTTGGGCATTTGAATGATAAACTCTGTGACAAACTTGCGCTAAACATAATAAATCTAAAGCTCTGGACAGTGGTAACGATTTTTCGGCTTTCGATATTTTTGCGTAGGTGAATTTTTCGGAGGCTTGTTGTGGCGTGGATCTGTAAACGCTTCGGATTCTGTCCCACGGGGTCAAGGCGCGGTATTTATGAAAATCATCTTCGTATGTATGAACGATTAAATTTTTAATCCGATCGCAGTCGTCAAAATCGGAATCATCAATATATTTTTGAATGACTTCAGGCATGCCACCGATGGCTAAATACTCTTGAAAATAATTTGATATTTTTTGATGTATAGTTTCAGGGACAGAATCTGTCAGCTGATATGATTCGATGTATTCGGTCAGCTGATTTTGACCAATTGCTGATAAAAATTCTTTAAAATTGCACGGGCCTAAAAAATGATATTCAATGCGCCCAACAGGTACGGATATATTTTTGTCGGCCAAAGCAAATTCAAGCAATGACCCCGCTGCAACAATTGGAAAAGGCACATTGTTTTCGTAAAAAAACCTGAGGACATTAAAAATTTCTGGCTGTTTTTGAATTTCATCAAAAAACAATAATGTTTTCGAATTCAGATCCAGTCCGTAATTTGCTTTGATCATTTTTTTGATCTGTACTAAATCAAATGTTTGAAACAAAGAAGTAACGTCAGGTGTGAATTCGAAATTGATTTCAATGAGATCCAAATTTTCATTTTTAGCAAATTGACGAATCAGGTGGGTTTTTCCGACCTGTCTGGCGCCCCTGAGTACAAGTGGTTTTCTGTTTTTTTGAGTTAGCCATTTATTTAGATATGCTTCATTATTGCGCTTCATATTAAAAATATACATTATTACCATTATAAATGTCAATCTAAACGACATTTATAAGGGTAATAATATCATTTAATAAGATATTATAGGCAAAATCCAGCCGATTTAAGTTTGTCTCAATTTGTGCCGATACGTTGAATATGAATATCAAAGGATTAATCAATCCAAATTTAATTACTGGTGGGATCAAGCCCACTGATGGCGTTCAAAAAACTGAACGTTCAATTAAATCTGATAACACGCAAGAGCGCGATGCCAACGGGCAGGAACTGTATTTTAAAAATAAAAAGAAACAGCGAATGACTGCTGAACAGTTTAAGCGTGCGTTGGCTATTTTAAATCAAAAGCCTTTTATGATTGAAATGAAATGGCAAGCTTTCGAAGTGATTGAAAATGAATTTTTTTTCGCCGAAGTAAAATCTGTGGATGGTGTTGTTATCAGACGAATGTCTGAGTTTGACTTGTGGGAATTGTTCGAAGAAAAATCTGTCGATGAAACCAAGGGTCAGCTTCTGCGGAAAACAGCTTAATCATTCGGTTACGGTATATTTTCAATGCTGCAAAATTTGATGAATGGTAAAACACGACCTGTTTTTTCATGTCCATAATCTTTGGTACCCATGTGAACTTGGTATAATTTGGGAATTGCTAAACGTTTTCCGTCTAAGATTAAATTTTTTGCTAAGCCTGATTCGCCAGTTTTACATTCAACAGCAAATAATGGTTTGTTTTTTTGCAAGACTATAAAATCAATTTCTTTTTCAGTGATTGTATTTTTAAAATAACGCAATTCAGTTTTCAATCCTAAAGTATCTTCTTGATGGTGGCAAAATTTGAGCAAATGGCTTGCGACTAAATTTTCAAACCTGGCGCCATCTTTTTCGATCATAGACCAATCCCATAAAAATAATTTTTGAGTTTTTCTGACGGCTTTTATTTTTGGTGGTCCGTACGGTGATATTCGAAAACTGTAATATAAATTATCTAAAATTTCGATCCAGCGACTGACAGTGTGCGGTGAAACTTGTAAATCTTCCTGCAGACTTTTAATGGATAATGCAGATCCCACCCTGGTAATCAGAGCATAGGCTAATGTTTCAACCAAAGTAACTTCGTTGACTTTTTCCAGATCACGAAGGTCTTGAGTGACGACGCGTGAAACTCGTTCATTTTGCCAACGATTTAAAAATATTTCGTTTTGTTTATTAAATGGTTCTGGAAAACCACCAAATTTCAGTAAGTGTTTAAGGTCGGTGGGCGTGGGACTTTTATTCAATTCATTTAAGGACAGCGGGTGCAAACGTAAATAATGATAGCGTCCAACTAATGAATCGCCACCTTTTCTGAAGTAATCAAGTCTGGCTGATCCCGTGACAATTATTTTTAAATCAGGATTATATTTATCATACAAACCTTTAATCAAAGAACGCCAATTTTTATATTTATGAATTTCATCAAAAATGACGGTGCCGAGCGTTGTATCGATTAAATTTTTAATAAGAGCTGTTTTGTGATCTGGGATGTCCCAGTTGAAATACTGATTATCGTTTTTGATAAAATTTTTTGACAATGTTGTTTTGCCAACCTGGCGTGGTCCGCCAAGAAAAACCATCTTTTCTTTAAGGTCAGATTGAATTTGTTTTTGCAGATACCTGTTTATAGCCATAAGTCTATTTATAGCATAGTACTAAAATGCTGTCAAGTGCATTTTAGTACTAACTCAAATGCAGTCAAGCGCACTTTATGACATTTCATATTCGTTCATCCAGTCTAGGTCAGAAATGCCCACTGGATGCAGGTCTAAAGACAATCAATTGACTCACAGTATGTAAAAAAAAACTGTCATAATTTGATACATGGCAGGAATAAGAATAAATGGTTTGGCAAGCGGGCTCCCCGCAAATCTGGTCGATCAAGTGATCGAAGCCGAACGTATTCCTGTGAAACAAATGCAAGATAAAAAAATAAAAATCGAAGACAAAGTTAAATTAGTCGGCGATCTGGAATCAAAAATAAATGATATCGGAAAAAATTTATCGTCGATCATGGGGCGAAAAGGTTTTGTTGATAAAAAATTTAATTCAGGTTTCCCAGATATTTTAAATGGCACAATTGACCCCGAAGTTGCAGACCCTGGGGAATGGACCGTTGAAGTTCTGCAGCTGGCGACAAAACCGTCTGTGTCATCGAATGGATTTCCGGATAAAAATGAAACAACAATTGGTTCGGGATATATTCAGTTTATCGATACTGAGGGTGAAAAAAAAGAAGTCTATATCGATGAAGAAAATTCAACGCTGGAAAAAGTAGCCGCCAAGATTAACAGTTCAAATGCCGGTATTATGGCGACGGTTGTTAACGATCGCAGCGACAAGACGGACAGTTATAAAATTGAATTGTCAGGATTAAAAACGGGTGATGACAATCAAATTGAATATCCAACAGTTTATATGTTGGATGGAAAACAAGACTTTCAATTTGTCGAAAATAATAAGGCCCAGAATGCAGTTTATAAACTGGATGGCCATCAATACGAAAACGCAAGTAACATGATTACAGATTTAATGCCTGGAGTGACTCTGGATTTAAAGCAAGCCAAAACAGGTCAGCCTATACGAATTGGTGTCTCGGAAAATTACGATATCATCAGCGACAAGATGAAAACTTTTGTTGATTCGTACAACGGTGCACTCGGCTTTATTCAAGGGCAAAGTAAATTATCGGAATCCAAGGACGGTAAGCCCAGATTGGGTCCATTGGGCGGTGACGGAATGTTAAGAACAGCCGAAAGCCGTTTGCGTTCAATTATTCAAACGCCACAGTTTACCGAAAGCAACATCAGCCGCGTAATTGAATTGGGTATTGAATTTAATAAAAACGGCAGTTTGGATTTTAACCAAGACAAATTTAAAAAAATATTAACCAGTGATCCACAGCGTGTCGTAAAATTTTTGCGCGGAAATTTAGTCGACGTAGGATTCATTCCAACGATGACAAAAAATTTGCGCATGCTGACTGACGGATCCACGGGCGTTGTGGGAAGTCGTAAAAAATCATTTCAAGATAAAATTAATCAAATTGATAAGGGCATCGAACGCAAAGAAAAGGGTTTGGAAAAACGTGAAGAACAGCTGCGAAAACAATTTTCAGATATGGAATCGACGATGTCAAAAATCAACAGCCAAGGATCAGCCATGAGCAAAGCTTAATTATTATAAAATATATTTAAACAAATGAATTTGAATTCATAAACAGTGAAAGGAAAAAAATGAATAATCCGTATCAGAAATACAAAAACACATCAGTACTCAGTGCTTCAAGGGAGCAAATTTTATTGATGCTGTACGAAGCTGCGATCAAATTTACGAAGCTCGGTTTGCAGGCGATCGAAAACAAAAATATTGCCGAACGAGGCAAAAATATCATGCGTGCATATGATATTGTCGCTGAATTGCAAGTTTCGCTGGACCACAAAGTTGGGGGCGATTTACCAAAACAGCTGGACCAGCTGTATACATTTATTTTGGACCAATATGCCAAAGGCAATATTTCAGGGGATGCTGAAGCATTAAAATCATCAGTAAAAATTTTAGAAAATCTTTATGATGGATGGAAACAAGTTATTGATGGAATGAAAAAAACTGAACAGCACGATTCAAGAATTAAATAATTTACACAATTACATAAAGGGGAACACCATGATCAGAGTTATACAATTAATGGGCGAAAAAAATCATTTTTTAGAAAAATTTATGAGTCTGAATGAAAAGCAAATTGCCAGAATGGAATCTGGTAATTATGATCAAATCGAAACGTTTTACAATCAACGCGAAGACTTATTAAAAATCATTAAATACATTGATGCAGAAACTAACAAAGCCCAGATGATCACCAAGGAAAGCGATCAGCCAGTCGCTGAAGCGGATCGCAAAACAATTCGTGAAAATTTAAAAACCAAAGACATGTATACAGCAAAAATATTAGATCAAGATATGCAGGTCTTGTCTTTGATTGACCAAGCAAAATCTCAGATCATCAAAGAGTTGCAAGAGGTTCGCAGAGGAAAGCGTGCGATGGCTGGATATAAGTCCAATTTATCGGCATAGTTTTCCTGTCAGTCAAAACTATGACTGGCTGGTCAAATTATAAAAATAAATAAGTATTCAATAAAAGCCTCAGCACAAAAGCCTGAGGCTTTTGTGCGTTTTGAGCATGTTTATTTGAATTTATAAATTGGCACTCTGATTGCTTTATATCTGTGTGTACGAATTGAAAGGCAAGGATTGCCGATCAGTACAAAAATGGATTTTACCGGAGGCAGGATGCAAGACCAGTATTTAATAGAATATGAACAGGCTTTGAATTTTTTCAAAGAAAAAAAATATAAGAAATCTTTTTTAAAGCTGATTGGAATCTCAAATCAATGTTCGAACAACCCAGATTATTTATTTTTGTTGTCAGAAGTTCAGTGTCGACTGAATGATTTTGTTTGTCGTGAAAAGACATTAAAAGTTTTATGTCGCTTATCGAGCCAGGTTGAGTACCACGTCATGTACATGCAACAATTAATACAGAATAATTCAGTAAATACAGCATTAGATATCGGTTTGCAGTTGCAGCCAGATTTGCTTAGTAAGCCACAAAAAACAGTTTTATTTGGACTGCTTTCGCAAATTTATATACGTGAAAACGATTTTGAAGGATTAAGCGAAATTATTGTCGCGTATCAAAAAGCCGATATTTATAATGATCAATATTATTTTTCTCAAAGTTTATTGAGTTTGAATGATTCAAACGAGCAAAATGCACTAGAGCAGCTCAGATTAGCTGTAACGAAAAATGAAAATTTTGACCAAGCATGGGTTGCTTTAGCATTATTGCACGAAAAAATGGGTGATTCCGATTTATCTATGGCAAATTTAGAAAAAGCGTTGGATGCGAATCCAATGAATACTTCAGCATTGAAGCATTATTCTAATAAATCAGTTTCTGCCGGCGCTGTTGATAAAGCTGTAGAAAAAATTGATTTTTATCTGCAACAGCATAATTTTGATCACGAAATGACGTTACAATATGCTCAGTTAATGAAAACTAAAAATAAAAATGACGTCGTACAACGCGAATCAGAAAAACTTTCATATTATTTTGGACAACAAATTTCATTATGATATATTAATTGAGTGAGTTTAACGATTCAATCGGACTATAAAAAATATATTCAATATGCTGACCAAATTTTAACTGAAATGGATCAGCATTTTGATTTTGTGCTTGGGGATTCGAATTTTCTAACTCAATATGCAAACAGTACAAAAAAGTTATTTTTAATTTCAAATTCTGCTGCAATTCCTGTCGAAACTCTTAATTTATTAAAGCCAGTCCACGTTTTTAAATTATCTGATGTTGAACGCAGTAGTCATGAAATTATTGACGTGCTCAATTCGGAAATCACAAAAATTCAAAAACAGCAGCGAATCCAATCCATTAAGATGAGCGCTGAGCAAAAGCGAACCGAGCTAGAACAACTGAATCATTTTCTTCAGGATCAATCCGATGAAAAAAAAGTTTCTTTAGGCCATTTTCATTCAGAGGAATTACTTAGAAAAAACAAAGAAAAAAAATTAATTTCTTTTTTGGATTATCTCAATTCAGAATACGAAAAGTCGGATTTTATTTTAGAGCTTCTGAAGACAATTTGGTCAGATTTGAGAAAAATCGGTAACTTTTACAGATTAGGTTTTGTGATTCAAAATCAAAGTCACAAAAGTTTTGTAATTGATTTCGACGGAAAAATTGACAGAACTAAATCTGTCCAATGCGAAAAAGCGCTGGATATTTCACATTTGAATCAATTCCTGGCAAATATATTCAAGCGCCCCGTTGGGAAGCTGCTGACCTTTTTATCGCAAAAATCTGAAAATCAATTTATATTTTTTTTCGAAGCACCTGGCACTGATTATTCAGAACAGGAGCTAGATTCATACATGTCTGATCGAGTCAGCCTATTGTCGATTGTTATACAACGTTGGTATTCAGAATCTTCTGAAATCCAAATTTTAAGGCAATGGCAGCAGCTGTTTAAATCATATCAAAACCCAGTTCATGTGGTGGACAGTGATTATAATCTGGTTCAATCAAATTATTTCCATGATGTTAGCACAGATCAAAAAAAATGTTACCAGGTCTTAGCCGGCCAAGATCACCCGTGTCGTCATTGTCCATTGATCCCGACAAGTTTAACAGAGTCATCTAAAAAAAACAGATATGTTCAAATTAAAAAAATCGATTACGATTTGGTCAGTTCTGATTTTATGATTAATGGAAAAAAATATTTTTTTATAATTTATGAAAACGTAAATGATGTGGGAATTTTAAAATCAAATTTAATTCAAGCTGAAAAACTGGCGACGATTGGGCAACTGTCGAATCATTTAGCGCATGAATTAAATAATCCGCTGACTGGTTTAAAGCTGTATGCAGAAATGCTATTGGGTTCGGATCGGCTAATCAATCCAATTTATGAAAATGATATGCGAGAAGTTTTAAAGGCTGTAACACGCAGTCAAACGATTTTGCATGATCTGAATCAATTTGCTGACGAAAAGCAAACTGAATTAATCAATTTGGATTTTTTAGAAACCGTCAAAAAAACAATGACGTTATTAAAATCTATTTTGCGTTCGCATCGCATTTTTATTGATTTGAAACCAATTCAAATTTTTGCGCAACCGACGTATTTGCAACAGGTATTGTTCAATTTAATTAAAAACGCGTGTCAGGCTATGCCCAACAAAGGCACGCTTAAAATTTTCCAATCAGATAACGAAAATTATTTAGATTTTATCGTCGAAGATGACGGTCCGGGTTTGCCGACTGAAATTTCTGATCAAATATTTAAGCCTTTTTTTACAACCAAAAAAGAAGGTCAAGGAACAGGGCTGGGCTTATTTATTTCTTATAAACTAATGAATCGAATGAATGCTGAATTAATTTATAATGAAAAATTTATTAAAGGAACGCAGTTTATTTTGAGGTTTAAAAAATGACGAATACAGATTTAATAAAAATAAATATATTAATTGCTGACGACGAAGATTTGATTCGCAAAGCATTATCCAGATCTTTTCAGGCTAAAGGACATCAGGTTTTTTCGGCAGAAAACGGAGCTAAGGCACTTGAACTGTTAAGTTCTGAAAAAATCGATATGATTATCTTAGATTTATTGATGCCAGAAAAAAATGGATTTGATGTGTTGGCTGAAATGAAAAGCGTGATTCCAGTCGTTGTTATTTCAGCATTTTCAGGCACCAGCGCAGATTATTTTCATTCAGATGAATACCCTCAGGTTGTTGGATTTATCAAAAAGCCGTTTGAGCACTTAAACATTGTCACCGAACACATAGAGAAATTGTATGCGAATTATATCAGGAAAATTTAAAGGCCGTAACCTTGTCAGTTTCAAAGCTGACCATATCCGACCAACGATGGATCGTGTTAAGGAGACCTTGTTTAATAAATGGATGTATGACGTCGACGAGGCAAAATTTTTAGATTTATTTTCGGGAACTGGTAACCTGGGTATCGAGGCATTATCCAGAGGTGCAAAGCATATTACTTTTGTAGAAAATAACTTTAAATCTTTACAGATTTTAAAACAAAATATCGAGCTCTTGAAGATATCTGATTCTGAATACGATATTTTTTCCAAAGATGTTATCAGTTTTTTAAAAAATTATAAGGGCCCTGCATTTCAATTGATTGTTATTGACCCTCCGTTTACTGAAAAGATGGCACATAATGTGATGCTGGCGGTTGATACAAGTCAAGTCTATGACGAGACAACTCAAATTGCTATCGAAGCCATTAAGCAAGAAAGAATCGATATGGAATACGCTAATTTGACTTGCTATGACAAGTTAGACTACGGCGATAAAAGTCTTTCTTTATTTCGCAAAAAAGTTCAGGATTAGCTATGTCTAAAATTGCAGTTTACCCTGGCAGCTTTGATCCGATCACTATTGGTCACACTGATATCATCCAACGCGTTTCAAAAATTTTTGACCAGGTGATTGTTTTAGTTTCAGATTCAAGCGATAAAAATTATCTATACACTTCGACTGAGCGTGCTGATTACATTAGAAAATGCTTTGAATCGCAAAAAAATATTCATGTTGATATTCATCAAGGACTAACAATTGATTATATGCGACAGAAAAATGCGCAGGTTATCGTTCGTGGTTTGCGTGCAGTCGCAGATTTTGAATACGAAGGAACGCTGGCAAATATGAACTACAGATTAGCTCCAGAAATAGAAACTTTTATGATTTTTTCAAGACCAGAATATTATTTCATTTCGTCACGTGGCGTGAAGGAAGTCGCCAAAAATGGCGGTGAGCTTAAAGGATTGGTTCCTGATTTTTTAATTTCTGATTTAGAAAAAAAATTAAATAGTGGTAAAAAAATAAATAAAAAATAAAAATACACGAGGTCGTTTGATGTTGTCACAGAGAGCCTTATCGTTAAAATCATCGCCCACATTGGCATTGGTTTCGAAAGCTAAACAATTGTCGGCCATGGGGCATGACGTGATTTCGTTAACTGTCGGTGAGCCTGACTGGGAAACATACCCAGCTGCAGCTGCAGCTGGTATTTCTGCCATTCAGACAGGATTTACAAAATATACGGCAGCACAGGGGACGATCGAGTTAAGAACAGCAATCAGTCGTAGAATCAAATTAGATTTGAATTTTGATTATAATCCACAAACAGAAATGACTGTAACCAGTGGTGCTAAATTTTCAATTTTTTCAGCTTTACAAGTTTTATGTGATATTGGTGACGAAGTTATTATTCATTCGCCCTACTGGGTCAGTTATCCGACGATGGCTGAATTGGCTGGAGCTGTGCCAAAAATTATTCATTGTGATGAATCTGTGAATTTTAAATTAACAGCCGAAAATTTAGAAAAAAATATAAATTCGAAAACAAAAGTTTTTTTATTTTGTTCGCCGTCGAATCCAACAGGATTTATTTATTCAGAGTCTGAGCTGCGCGCACTGGCGGACGTATTAAATAAATTTCCGCGCATTTGTGTTATTACAGATGATATGTACAATCGATTGATGTTCAACAAAGTCAAAGTGGCACCGCATATTTTGCAAGTTGCTCCAGAGTTGAAAAATCGCACGGTGATTATTAACGGCGGATCCAAAGCCTATTCAATGACAGGCTGGCGGATTGGCTGGGCAATTGGACCAGAAAAAATTATTAAGGCCATCGGTGATTACGCTTCGCAATCGACAGGAGCGCCGTCAAGTATTTCCCAAAAGGCAGCTGAAGTCGCTTTAGAAAATTCCGAACCTGATATTGAAAAAACAAATGATATGTTGAAATTGCGTTTGCAAAGTGCGCTCGATAAATTCAAAGAAATTTCTGAATTTAAAATTTTTAAACCCGACGGCGCATTTTATTTGTGGATTAATATCGAAAAAGCATTAAATAAAAAATATAATCATCAAATTGTGTCATCTTCGGCATTGTTCAGTCAGATACTGCTGGAAGATTTTTTTGTTGCAACGGTGCCCGGTGAAGAATTTGGACACCCTGGATATTTACGATTAAGTTTTGCAATTGAATCAGTCCGATTTAATCAGGCCGTGGATCGTATGAAAACATTGATTCAAAAAATGCAATAGCAATTGCAGTAGCTATCCGCGGTGACTGATAATTTTTCGAAATTCCATCGGGCGAATTGATTTTTCGCCTGTGGCACCATTCACTGTTGTTGTTTTCTCGGAAAAGTTTTTATCAACAAAACTTTGTGGCACTGTTGATTTTGAAATAACAGAAGGCTGTGTATGTTGTGCAGCGGTTTTGACGGTTTTATTAAATTCAGATCGCAAATTATTTTGTGCAGCTAAATCTTGAGTCATTGAATCAAACGCCGAGGCGCCGATACTTTGGCCCACAGTGTGCTGATTTTTTTGGTTTTGTTGATTCAGGGCTTGCGTAAAAATCGCAAGGTCGGTGTCTTGGTTGTTCTGTATTGCAGAAGTTTGATCGGTAATCCATGTTGGTAAATTTTCTTCAGAAAATTGCAGATTGTCTTTGTTCACTTTGGTGATCATTTCAATTTCAGCAGGACTTAGGTCGACCTTGGTGCTGATTTGCTCTGTCGAAAAACCTTGGTGGGCCATCTTTGCTGCTTGAACATAGGCATTCGTTTTTTGTCTGTTCAGCATTTCATGTTGTGGAACCTGTTCATTAAAAACTTTAGAAATGTCCAAAGCTTTTGAAAGCGCGATGTCAATCTGTTGGATTTTTTCGTCAGCACTCACCAGGTGATTTCTGACTTCGTTCGCCTTTTGGTCAATGACATGGACAAGTTTACGAACTTGTTCGTCTGTGCGATCAGAAAGGTCTTCAAGGATTGAAATTTTATTTTGTAATAATTGGAGCCCCCGAGTTAAGCGTTGGTCTTCTTTTTTTTCTTTGATACGTAAAAACAAGCTAAACGATAGTCCTGCTAATAAAATCACATTTAAAAGTGTTAATAATAATAACCAAATATTCATTTGAGTCGCTCCTGTGCAAAGATTGCAGTCTTGATTTTACGTCTCAGTCTGAAACATCACAACTGGACGATCTCGATTCTGGACCACTTTGGGATAAAAAATAACAATCCAGACCAAAGACGTATTTCTTATATTGAGATTATGAACTAATCTGAGATGGTAGGGGAATCTATGATAAAAAAGATATTATTAACGAACGTATTTTGTTTTTCTATTTTAACATCCGTTTTTTCGTTGCAATCTTGCGCTCCGGTCAAATTTGCAAAGTCCGATCAAATTGTTGTTAATCCAAATGTTATAAATACAACGAACACAGTTGCCTGTACTCCGCGGATTAATAATGCGCAGACGACATTTACGTATTCAGGCTCAGCATTGCCAAATATTATTTCGCAATGTCAGCCCTCAAATATTAATTATGCGTGGACAGTGAAGCGTGCGGATCAATCGGTAATTAATTCTGCGATTCCAGGTTTGTCGGGAGTTAATCCTGCGAATGTTGATTTTAATACTTTGGGAGCAGGTGCTTATTATGTTTATTTAACTGCGACAGATTCGTCAGGACAATATTCTCCGTATGTTGCAACAACTCCTCTGGAATTTATTGTTCCAGGTTCAAATATTGGAAATTCATTAACTTGTGATCCAAAATTAAATTCAACATTTACCAGTGTAGCGATTAATACGACAGATAATAATCCAACGGTCAGTTCAAATTGCGCCCCATTGGCCGGGAGTTATATTTGGACAGTATTCAAAGATTCAAATCCAACAGCAGTTGTTATTTCTGGTTTATCCGGAGCGACTTCGATTCCTGATTTCAAATCATTTGGTCCGGGTCAATACCGTATTTATTTATATGCGACAGCTTCGGGTTCGGCGCATTGGCAAAGTGCTAATCCACTCAGTGTAACGGTTGCAGAAACAATTGTTCCGCCAACCTTGACACAGATTCAATGTACACCGCGAATTAATGGAACTCTGACGACATTGAATATAACGTCTTCGTCGGCGAACCCATTAATCAGCGCAAATTGTAATCCGGCAAATATTCAGTACAATTGGACAGTCACCAGAAATGGTCAAACGATTGCAGTCCCAGGGCTCGGCGGATCAAATTCAAATCCTAATTTTTTAGGCTTGGGTGTGGGCACATATTTAATTTATTTAACGGCCAGTCATCCAAACAATTTACCATGGAGCACAACTGCGCCACTGATATTAACAGTTGATTCTGCGAATCCATCATCATTAACTTTAAATTGTGCGCCTCGATTAAATTCAACTTTTGTTTCTGTCAGTATTGCTGCCAATGGAACAAATCCCACTTTAACATCCAGCTGTAATCCTTCATCAGCTGTCAACGAATGGATCGTTTACAGAAACGGACAGCCTGTGACAATTGCTGGGATTGGCGGGGCCTCGTCGATACCTGATTTTATTTCCGCAGGTCCGGGAACATATCAAATTTATTTAACATCAAATTTATCAGGTTATAATACATTTGTGTTAGCTGATCCACTGGAAGTTATTGTTGGGCCGGCTGTTGTGCCGTTACGACACGTGACTTATAATAAAACTGTTTTAGTCACAGATAACAAAGTTGATATTTTATTAGTTGTTGATGATTCAAATTCAATGTCGCCAGAAAATACAAAAATCGCACAACGGTTGCAGGGTTTTGTTAATGATTTAACAGCTTCAAATATTGATTGGCAAATGTGTACAACCGTCACGCGAGCACAAGATATTTATGGTGATGGTGATTTGTATTGGGGAGCTTCAAGAAATTGGGTCAGCTATGTCGCAAGCCCTGCGTGGATTTTAAAATTAGGCGCCACTGATCCGTATTCGATATTTACAAATACGATGGCGGGAATTGGCGCGGGCTGGATCGGAACAGACGACGAGCGCGCAATCAAAGCCGCATTCTGGCATGCTGAATATGCGCAGTACAATACATGTTATCGCCCAGATGCATCGTTATCTGTCATATTTTTATCTGACGAAGACGAACGGTCTGTTGGCGGTGATGCTTCACAAGTTTATTACGCGGGTGAATTAAAACCATTAGAATCAGATGATTTGCCACAGTCTTATGTGAATAAAATTAAACAATCCTTCGGTAATGATAAACGTTTTTCTGTAAATTCAATTGTTGTCAGACCGGGTGATGCGACATGTATGGCATCACAGGATGCTGGCGGAGCCAAAAGTCATTACGCTTATAAATACAATGAATTATCACATGTGACGACAGGCTACACAGGCGACATTTGTGCGAACGATTATTCAGTGAATTTAAATTATTTCAAAGACCGCATCGTTCGTAATTTATCATCTGTGAATTTAGAATGTGCACCGGTCGGAAATATTGCCGTAAATATTACGCCATCAATGGGCACAGTTGGAACACAGGTTGTGAACAACACGTTGGTATTTACACCGGTGATTCCGGCGGGACGCACTGTGCAGGTCGATTACGATTGTTCGATGAATTAAATTTGGCTTAAGACAGTGTTAATTATCTGGCACTGTCTTTAATAAACGTCGTTAAATAATGACGAACTAAAAATGGAATTTGGAAACTTTGGTTTTTGAAATTCCAAATCACTTCTTCAAATGCGCCCCATTTGGCTTCTAATAATTGTTCGTCCATAACGATGGTGACTTTTTCATTTGAACCGTTGGGTTGTGGAATGGCCATATTTCCAACGAAATGAAAACGCACACTGATAACGCCAGCGGCTTTGATTGAAAAAATCATTTTATAACCGTTACGAAAAATCATAAAATCAGAATGTGTTTTTGCAATTCCATAAATTTTGATTCGGCCCAAAACCGATGGTTTCATTTCATTAAAACCAGCAGCACATTCGGCGAATTCATTTTTTAATTTTAATAAAAATTGAATCGATTCATTGACCAAAATTCTTTGAGTGTCTAAGCCCAAGTTCATATCAATCATGACAGATTTTTCAATTTGTTCATCGGCCGCAACCAGTTCGCGAATCCATGTGTTTGCATTCACTGAACGAGTTTGTTGCTGATTCGAATTTGAAAAATGATTGAATTGAGTCTCCATAGGCACCTCTTTAGTCTAGTTTCCAAATGACACGGCAGGTTGTCAAGAAGGTTAGTCAATTTCTGTGCGCAGAACCTTTTAAAGTCCACCGATTTGCAGGCTCAGTCCCATTTGTGCAGATTTGCCATAGGCTGGCGAAAACGGCAGGTAATAACCTAAAACAAAATTCAGGGGTATAAAATAACCCAATGTCGTACTCAAGCGGGCTTCGATGCCGGCGCTCCAAAATTGTTCTGACAATGTTAATGGCGTCAGAATGTCGAATTCGTTGATGCCAAACCCCTTTGTTGAAATACCGTCAACAACGACAGCTCCGGTTAATGTTTTGATGAAATAGGGATCTGTACCTGAACCACTGTGAATATTTTTAATCGGAAAACGATATTCAGATGTCGCAGTCAATAATTGTGCGCCGTAAAATTGTCCGGCCTGATATCCGCGTGTTGCAAATTGTGGAATCAAGCTGTCGTTGATTTGTGAAAACTGAGAATTACTGGTGCCGAATCTGGAACTGACATCTTCGAATGTGTACAGACCATCAAATTTAAATGCGAGGGAGTGATCTTCGGGAAGCCATTTAGAAAAATATCCCAAAACAGAACCTGCAAATTGTGAATAATCGCCAAGACGTGTTCCAAGGTCAGTTTGTGCAGTTAAATTTTCGTAACGTAAACCAATTCCGTAACCTGACATCGGATAATACTGAGTTACTTTTTGTTCGTATTTTTTATAAATAGTTTGTAGATATCCACCAGAATGATCTGTGATTAAAAACTGATCGTCAGTTTTTCGCATTATTGCGCCGAAATTCACAGATAAACTGTCACTGATTTTGAATACATCGGGTAAAGCGCCTAAAGCATATGTATTTGTTTGAATGCTTACTAAATTTTGCACGCCATATATTTTCTGGATTTGCGTCGCAGAGGCTGTGATTTGCCATTCGTAAACAGAATTTAAATAATTAAAATTAAATCCCATTTTTTTTAAATAAGTTTCATAATTTAAGACAACTTGATACTGGTGCAAATTCAATGGATCTTGGCCCGCTGTTTGAATCTGCGCAAATACACCCGCATTCGAAGAACTGGTTGATAAATATGGAAACCAATAATGTGGTAAAATTTTTGGCCACACTGAATAATCTTCTTCGATCGATTCGGGGTTTGTGATATTTATTTCTTTGAATTGATATCTGTTGGCAATCACATTCTGAATTTCTGGCAATGGTGCCAAATTTTTAAAATTCACAGATCTTTTAATTATTTCTTGAACTTGGGTGCCAGAACTTCCAATGATTGTTGCGAATATTTTTTGTCCATCAATATCAAAACTGAGCGCGCCTGTCATTAAATGCGTTTCTGCAGTCGCTGGCCCGGATAAATCTTCTGTTGCATAGATGTTTGATACGCCGTTATTTGTGCTGGTGAAATAAATGCGGTCAACAGATTTTTTTATGAAACGAATTTGTTTATGTTCTGAAGTCAGATTTGCCGTGGCCTTCGTGTTTTTCTCGATGAGAATTAATTTTTGCAGGCCATTTTGGTCGCGAATATTGATTAAATATTGATTTGCATTTAAATCGATAGCTTGAGTGATACGGTCTTTGAAATCAGCTTTGTAAATCGATTCAATGAGTTCAGTTTGTAAATTTAAAACTTTGAATTCAGTTCGGCCATTGGCTATTGATATAAATAAAATATCATTACCGCTCACTGAATATTGTGGTTCACGGGCACGTTCGCCACGTGTGATTTGCTTTTGTTTTTGAGTTTGTAAATCAAAGACATATAAATCTGAAAATTCTTGTTTTGAATTGACGACAGCAACTTTTGAAAAAACAATCGACTCATTTGTCGGATGAAATTCGAAAGTTCCCAACGTTCCAGAAATTTGATGTGTTTGCAAAGAATCAGGCATATATTTTTTTAAGTTTTCGTTCCATTTATAAAATAAAATTTCTGGTCCTGTTTTTTTTGAACCAATCAGACCCAGTGTTTTTGTTGCAGAATGAAATCGGGGGTGTCTGGATGATAATAAATTGTCATCGACAATAACTCCTGTTGTTTCAGGCGCTGTTTTGAGTTGTTGGATTTGATTTAAAGCTTGTCGAGTTTGATTTTCGATCATCTGGTAAAATTGGCTTTGGTAACTGCGCCCAATCGCATCGTTGACCGGAGCTTCAATAAAATAGGGTGCGCGACCGGATTGTTGATTAACAATTTGTCCGATACTGTTTAGGCCACCGTCATGAACAATTTCACTCATCAACATCGATCCTAAAAAATAGGGGCGATTGCCATAGGGCCATGTATTTAATGTTTCATTGGCTTCGGCCAGCGTGAATTTTGCTAATTTGTCATCAATCACTAATGATCTGACTGTTGAATTTTGTAGATCTGATCTGGATCTGCCTTGCGGGGAAAATTGAGTTTCCAATTCAATAGCCATACCTTCTTTCCACCATGATGGAGTCAACAGATTGGGCGAAACAATAGTTCCATAAATAGGCCTGAGCCAATTGTAAAAACCACGATATGGAAACATTTGAAAAATATGGGTCATCTCGTGTGTTAATAATTCACGTGACCATTCACCGGCTTCAGACAAAGTATCGTGGTTCGTCACCTGTACCGGGTAAATCATAATCAGCGGGTAAGGCAAAACGGTAGCATAACCATTTGAATTGTCCGTGGAATCATTCAGAACAATTGTTATTTTCTCGGGAGATTGAATAAAAACTTTTGATAAATTCAAATAAGCAGTTTCAGCAATTTGTGAATAATACAGACCTAGGTCCTGCTGCTGAGCAGAATAATGGATATCAAAATGGGCAGTTTTTTTGACCAACCATTTTTCGCCGGACATGCCGACTCTGTTTGCTTGTGAAAAAATAGGCTTAAAAAGAAAAAAAAACAAAATTATCGAAGGCCGTAAATATTTTTTCATAAACATGATTGTTATCGCAGTTTTAAATTTTGACAATATGTTTGGGTATTTCTTTACAAGGCCGCGACATCGGTCTAAATTAATTAAGTCGCTACAAAAGCAAAATTAAGGAAGGTTTTTATGAAAAAAATAGTATTCGCAATCGTCATTTTGTCATTCTCAGTTGGATGTAAATCATTACGCAGCAAATCAGACGGTGCAGGCGCCGGTTCTGGTAATTCGGACGCCGGAATCAGAAGCGAAACAACAGCTAATGGTGGATCTGAAAATATTGATGCAACGCCAATGAATTTTGCCGCAGCAGGCAGTGATTCTGGTTCAATCGCAGGATTGCAGACAGTATTTTTTGAATACGATAAATCGACTTTATCATCAGCTGAAAAATCAAAATTATTGGCGAATGTTGAATGGATGAAAAAAAATTCAAATTCAAAAATGTCCATTGAAGGCCACTGTGATCAGCGCGGATCAAATGAATATAATCTGTCACTGGGTGAACGCAGAGCGAACGCAATTAAACAAATGATACAGTCAATGGGCATATCGGCTGGCCGATTAACAACAGTCAGCTTCGGAGAAGAAAAACCATTAGTTCAAGGCGAATCCGAAGAAGCGATGGTTAAAAATCGCCGCGCCAATTTCGTTCCAGGTAATTAATTTTTGCCCGGAATGAAATTTAAGTATTTTTTTATTTTCGGAATTTTATTTACATTTTGTGGATGCGTAACACCGCATCCACCGAATGATGAGTATACATTTGCAAAAGCAGCCATCGAAGCCGCAAAATCTGTGCAAGCAGTTCGGTATTCATCTGGATATTGGCATCAGGCCGAAGAATCATATCGGCAAGCTAAAATTCTGTACACAAACCGTGATTACGAAGAAGCCCGAGATTTATTTATTAAGGCCAGGTTAGCGGCCGAAAGAGCAGAAAATTCAGCCAGATTGATACGTCAAAAAAATGGAGATATTTTATGAAGATTTTGTTTAAATATTTAATTTTACTGATGACTGCAGCTGTTTTTGTCGGTTGTTTGCAAACCAGGTCAGGTTCTCAGCAACAATCGCAAGTCTATCGTAAAAAAAATATTGAAAACCAAAATGCTGAGGTTGAGGCGCCTGTTCAAAAAATTGACGAACGCGATGAATTAATCAGAACATTAAACGGCCGAGTTGAATCGCTGGAAAATCAAATTCAAGGTCTTCAAAAAGATAAACAAACAGCTTTAGCGTCGGGCAGCCCAGATTCTCAAAAAATTATTCTTTTGCAAGATGCGCTGGCTAAAATGGAATTGCAAATTCAAAAACTAGAAGGCACAGAGAAATTAACAGACAAATCCAATTTGGCAACAGCGCAAGCGCCGCCGACAAAATCATCAGATACAAATCTAAATATTAAAAAATCAGCAAGCACTAAGTCAGAAACAAATCCTGCAAAAAAACAAACACCTTTTGAAATCGCCGAAGAGCATTTTCAGAAAAAAGAATGGAAAAAAGCAATTTTAAGTTATCAAGCATATGTTGAAGAGTTTCCAAAAGGAAAATCTGTTCCTGAAGCAAAATATAAAATCGGAGTTTGTTTTCAAGAGTTAGGGCTCAAGGACGAAGCTTCTGCTTTTTACGAAGAAGTCTTAGCTCAATATCCCAAGTCCGAATCGGGCAAAAAATCAAAAATCAGATTGGCTGCTCTGAAATCAAAAAAAGCTGTTAAATAAAAAGTGTACCACCTTGTTTTGTCTGTCGAAACCAGTTGTGATGACACATCAGTTGCTTTGGTTCGAAGTAACGGGGATGTCGTTGATCAAAAAACGGCCAGTCAAGATTTACAGCATTCGAAATTTGGCGGAGTTGTACCCGAGATTGCCAGTCGAAATCATTCAATCGCTTTATTACCATTGATCGATGAAATTTTAATAAAAAATAATTTAAGTTTTTCTGATATTGATGCATTTGCTGTGACGAATAGACCTGGTTTGATTGGATCACTGATCGTGGGTGTCATGACAATTAAATCGTTATCACAATCTCTTGGTAAACCATTCATAGGCGTAAATCATTTAGAAGGCCATTTACTAGCACCGTTTTTAAAAGACGAACACTATGCACCACCTGAAAATTTTAATTACCCCTACGTCGCATTAGCTGTCAGCGGTGGACATACCAGTTTGTATTGGATTTCTGATTTTGCCAAATACACAATTATTGGTACAACCAAAGACGACGCGGCCGGCGAAGCTTTTGATAAATTTGCAAAAATGGTTGGCGCCGGATTTCCAGGCGGTGCAAACGTTGATCGCTGCGCAAAATCAGGTGACAAAAATAAATATGAATTTCCACGCAGTTTAATCCACGAAGACAGTTTAATGATGAGCTTTAGCGGTCTTAAATCAGCAGCGAGTCGCTTAGTTGCAAAAATGTCACCATCAGATATAGAAAAAGAAAAAAATAATTTATGTGCATCTTACCAAGAGGCTATTGTTGATGTGCTGATTTCAAAATTGAAAACAGCAGCAAAAATTTACAACACAAAAAAAATAGTCATTACAGGCGGAGTTAGCGCCAATTCAAGACTTCGTGAACAAGCCGCGGAATTATCAAAACAAGGCTTTACGGTCGTGATTCCGCCTCTGAAATATTGCACGGATAATGCAGCGATGATTGGATATGCTGGCATTTTACATTTAAATAATTCTGAAAAATCAGGATTTAATTTGGGGCCAGCAGCCAGCTCAGAAATTGGTGATTTTGAAATTAACTTAGTTGAAAATTTGACTGGAATGAAAAAATGAAAAATAAAACAATTGATTTAATGCCAGCTCGAATACGTTTCAAAGAGCGTGCTCAGCAATTATCACATACGGCAAAAAAATCTTTGGGACAGAATTTTTTAATTTCAGATCATGTGATACAAAAAATTATTGAATCCGCGAACGAAACAGGCGAAAAAAATTTGATTGAAATTGGTCCTGGCTTGGGTGCGCTAACAGATTTTTTGGTTCTCAATCACGAAAATTACACAGCAATTGAAATGGACCACAGTTTATCTGAATATTGGAAAGACCAGGGGCTGAGCGTTGTCGAAGGCGATGCGCTAAGGATTGATTGGTCGAATTTGACAGGAAACTTACTTGTCAGTAATTTGCCGTATCAAATTTCATCATCAATTGTGATCGACCGATGTATCAATCCATTTAAAATTCAAACTATGATTTTAATGTTTCAAAAAGAAGTGGCCCAGCGTATTCGCGCTAAAGAAAAAACAGACGCCTACGGTATGCTATCTGTGATAGCTCAAGAGTTTTGGGATATAGAAACGGTCTGTGATGCGGGGCCCAAAGATTTTGATCCGCCGCCGAAAATAGCAAGCCGTGTGCTGAAATTTAAACAACGCACAAGCGAAATCACGAACAGGTCACATTATTTACAATTTGTAAAATCCTGTTTTCAACAACGACGTCGTATTTTAAAGTCGAACTTGCCTTCGTCGATGACGGAAAATTTGATGAAATGGATAGAAAATAAAAAATTATCTGATAAGGTCAGAGTTGAAGAGTTGAGTCCTGTTCAAATTCGTGAACTTTATTTTTTCATAACACAAGGCGAACATTAATGACCACATTGTTAATTCAAGAAAACCGTCAAGCTCGTTTCGATTATCATATCATCGAAACTTTCGAAGCGGGAATTGTTTTAATTGGCAGTGAAGTCAAAGCTCTGCGTGGTAAAAATATCACATTCAAAGATGCCTATATTTCATTTCAAGGCACTGAAGCATTTTTACAAAATGCACATATTTCAGAATACAAAGCCAGCAGTTATAATAATCACCACCCTGAACGCCTGCGCAAATTATTATTAAACAAATCAGAACTCAAAACAATTTTTACAGCACAGCGTGAGCAGGGCTTAACGTGTGTTCCATTGAAAATTTATTTCAAAGAAGGTCTTGTTAAATTAGAAATTGCTTTAGTCAAAGGTAAGAAAACTCACGATAAGCGTGAATCAATTAAGAAGCGCGACGTCGAACAGCAGCTTCGTCAAACGAAAAAGTTTGATCGTTAAATTCTTGATCAGATGCGCTGCTACTCGAGTGAAAGTTTTTCTCTGTTTTTTGACTGACAATTTTTAGGATTTGATAATTGAAAATGATTGAAACTAAATATGTGATCGAAAATAAAAATGAAATCCATTTTTTTTCAGCGATCAAATTTTCTTTTAAATGTGTTTTGGCGGGGATTAATTCAATAAACAGGCTGTAATTTTCGATAGTCCAATATAAAAGCGGCGCTAAAATTAAAAATTGAACGGTTGATAATAAAACAGAGCTTTTTAATATTGTATTTTCAAGGCTCTGAAAATACATACGAGTTTGTTCATGAAAAACATTCCAGCTGGGTTTTCTTTTGCCAAAGTGGTGACCTAATTGCATACTCTATGTATCGGAATGAGTCAGAAATTACTTAAATATTTTTTAAAATTAGGAGCGACTGGTTTCGGCGGGCCTTTGGCCTTGATTCAACAGATGCGCTCAGATCTTGTGGAATCCGAGCGTCTGATAGATTTTAAAGAATTTGACCAAGCGTTCACATTAATCAAGGCGATGCCGGGTCCTGTTGCTTTTCAAGTTGCTGTTTACTGTGGGCATCGTTTGCTTGGCTTTCGTGGCGCACTGATTGCGGCCTTTGGTCTGATTTTCCCGGCATTTCTGATGATGATACTGATCGGCATTTTTTATTCGAAAATAAGTGTGTACCCGCAGATCAAATTTTATTTGGCGGGGATGCAGTATGCCGTAGCCGCAATCATTTTATTGGGTTTGAAAAATTTTATCGTCAGTTATAAAAATAATATTTTATTCTGGCTGATTACAGTTGCTTCAGCATATTTATATGTGAATAAAATAATTCCTGAAAGTATATTAATCATTGGATTTGGTGTTTTTGTTGTAGCACTTATCAATAAATTCAAAACATAAGACTCAATTATTATCGGCAACAGGAATTTCATTTCTATATTTTTTTGATGAAAAAATTATAAAAATATTTAAAACATGTTTTATGGCAGGAGCATTGGTCTTCGGAACAGGCCTTGCTTTATTTCCATTTTTACAATCAGAATTTGTTGAACATTTATCATGGCTGCCATTGGCTGTATTTAATGACGGCGTTACATTTGGTCAAATGACGCCAGGGCCAGTCACCATATCAACAACGTTTTTTGGTTATCAAATGGCAGGATTACAAGGAGCTTTAGCGGCAACTCTCGGACTTTTGATACCTCCATTTTTTCATATGACAACTTGGTTTCCCAGGGCAACCGATTGGATGTCGAAACAAAAATGGATATCCTTTTTTATATTGGGATCCACGGCAGCGGTTGTCGGCTGTTTATTTATGACTGTGTATAAAATGAATTCAAATGAATTATCATCGCCCTATTTTTGGATTATTTTTATCCCAGCCGTTGCTATGCTGTATTTTAAGCCTAAGGTTTCAATTTTTAAACTATTAATTGCTGCTGGTGCAGTACATTTATTGATCAATTTAGTCGCCGGATTTGTGCCGTAATAAACGATCCAGCTGCAGCAGTGTATTTCGCATCAATGCAGTTTGTTCCGAATTGAGCTCTATAAACTGCAAACCCAGAATCATCGTTTTTGCGTCCTGAATGTGGTCTAAGAATTTAATGATGACATTTAAATTCTTTTCGTCAAAATCTAAAATTTTTAAGTTAATTTCTGTTTCTGAATCAAGTGTCAAATCCAATTTAAATTCAGTTTGAACTGAAAGCTTGCAGCCACCTAAACTCAGATCTCGAATTTCAATTTTAAGATCAGGATAATTTTTAATTTTAATAACAGGTCTTAAATGGCTTGGTATCGTCACTCTAAAATCATTACGTCTTTGTAATTTATAAATCTGATTTGGCAGATCAATTAACAATTTCTGGTTATCAGATTCATCGCTTGTTGTTTTTGCTATTGATTCGAAAAAAAACAAATCTCCGATAGATTCAAAAGTGACAACAATTTTTTCAGAATCGATGGGAAAGGACTTTTTTTTGAATATTTGAATGCTATTTTTTTCTGATTTTAAAAAATAAGATTTTGAGTATGTATCGTCAATTTTAAATGTACATTCTACATTATTTTCTTGGATATAGCTGATGAGGCTGCTTTTTTCAGAATCTGAAATCGTGTTAAAAAACTGTTTTTCAATCATTTTGTCTGATCCAGGTCACTTCATTTTTATTTTGATACAAATGTACAATTTTTGAATTTGGTATGGCTTGAAACTTTTTTAATATGTCAAAATCACATTCGCCTTTAAATTTGATTGTACATATAAAATTCTGAACCTGACTGTGTTCAAGCCAAAAACAAACAGTTTCGAACATTTTTTCAGGTGTACATATTAAATCAGAAAATAACCAAGTGCATTTTTCGTAATCAGATATTTTTAATTTAAAAGCATCACCAATTTTATGATGTATATTTTCAACCGATTTTAATTTTGGGTCTAAATCAGCGCGATCAACTGTATGGACTGCGGCGGCATGTTGACTTAGAACCCATGTCCATCCACCTGGGCTGGCGCCAATTTCAATAGCCTGTGGATGATTTTGCAAAGTCAATTTGTGCACTGCAAACAATTCCCATAATTTTAAATAAGCTCGGCTGGGTGGCGTGACCTTGTCTTCATTAAATTCATGCCAACCCAGTGGAAATCGTTGCTTTGGCTGTTGGTTGAAAATCAGATAATCTGAAATCATCGTCCAAACATAAAATTTGAAATCAAATGGATGGTTTGGCTGATACGTAATTCGTTTCATGGGTAAGGATTTTATTTTTTTAAGAATACGATCAGATGTTTTATTGACTTCAATTTGGTGGTAAACACCAAAGCACGGTTGTGATTTTAAAAAATGAACTGCGTCTTTTTCGTTTTTATTTTCAATTGAATCTTCACAGTTTAAAATTTTACAGTCGGACCATTTGTCCTGTGACCAAATAAGATCGTCCAAACTGTGTTTGGTTAATATGGCGCGTGATGTTTCTAAAATAATTGGTATGGATTTCAACTTAAGCTCACGAACAAGCTCATGTTGAAATCCATGAAATGGAATATGCAGGTCAAAATTTTGGCCCGATATATATATATTATGCAGCAATTTTTTGTGCAGGCGACAATAGTCCATGTTGATTTAATACCTGTGTACAACTTTGCCAAAAAGTTTCTTTCAGCGCAATCTCTGACGCTGAAAATTTCGATTTCGGGTAATTTAAATTATAAAAATGTCCACAAAATTGATCTTCGTTGGCTGCGCGAACTATTTTCATCATCATAGAAAAATGATTTTGTGTAAATTTAGCATCGACTAACATTTTTCGTAGTGCTGTTTCAGGTGTTTGGATCAAAAATTGATAAACCATGTTTGCGTCATACATTGAATTCATTGAAGACTCCTTTTTTTGTCTGCCATAGACTAAGAAATCAATTCCTTAGTCTGTATTGTATCGGCCAGTTCATACAAAAGTCTGAGTCCAATTAATGTCTTATTTTGATACAGTATTTCTATTATTGCCCGGATGCTTGCGAAATAATCTCTTGAGCAGAATAAATTGCTCCGTCCTCTTTTAAGAAATTTCTTAAATCATAAGTCCTTTTTAGCAGAAATTCCGTTTGTTCGTTAATGAGATGAAATATATTTGATTTCAAATAAACTTCTTTTGATGGGTAATAATTTTCAATGGCTGTTTGCTTTTGGGCTGACACAGTTAATTTAAATGTTACAAATTGAGGTAACAAATTTTCTGGGATCAGCCGTAATAAAATTTTTGTACGTATTTCAGAAAATAATGGGACATTGTTCATTAAATATATATAGGATTTGTGTTTTTCATCAATCGTTTTTGTCGAATCAAAGACTTCTGCTAATTTGACGGGTATGACATATTGTTCCCAATCATTATTATAAGCGTTTAAATAATCGCCACGATGAAACGCAGCAGAACGCTGGTCCAAAGCATCACCATCGATTTGCGCCAAGGTATTCATCGGCAAAGATTTAAATTGATGCGTATTTTCCAAAATCTGAATGAGTTCGGATTTTATTTTTTTAGGACTTAAAGCGAACTTCATTTTAAATATATTCTCGTTAACGACAATATTCTGCTCAACGTAAGCGTTTCGAACGGTATCTTTTTCGCCAAAATTCCAAGCTGGCCATTGGATGGCCGAAGCAATTGATTGTGGCAGGCCTGCAGTAAACGAATTCTTCAAATCCGAATATTGTTCGGCTGTTAACCTTTTTTGAGTTGCTGTTTGATTCAGTGAAAAGCCCACTAAATCAGTCGGTTTAAATTGCGCATCGGTTTTTAACAATAAACTTTGCATTGTAGATTGAGAATTACCCCAAAGAACTAATAATTGCTCTAAATGACTTTGTGTATTGGCCTCTGATAAGTACGTACTTTGTACTGACTCTTGTCCAACAGTGTCAACTGTCACTTGTGAAGCAGATGTTGTTTCTTGTTGTGATTTTTTGACAAGTCTCAGTAAATTTATTTTAACGCCATGAGTGCTGCTTTTGATTTCATTTTTGCTGCTGTTAATATGGATTAATCTGCGTTCATTGATTGGTAAATTTTGATCGGATGTTGCATGTGCGTTTAATTGGCTCAGATCTGCGATTAAATTTTGGTGCATCGATAATTTTTTAGAGAAAATATTTGAATTTTTGAACTGTGCAGATATCGCTGATATATCAATAGATTTCATTTTGTGGCCAATTAAGTTATCATACATTAAACGTGATTCTAATTTTTTTAAATTAAAAATATAATCAGCCGTAAATAATTCAGATTTTGTCGTTGAAAAATTCAGTTGCAATAAATGCGCACCTAATATTTTTGACACTAACAGGTGGCCTGCCGGATTAAATCCAAGAATACTCAGCCCCACAGAGCCACCACGATTTTGATCTTTGATCGCCATAATTTTAATTCGTACGTGATCATTATTCATTTTAAAAATATGGATATCAAATTCACCAGATAAAACCCATGAAAGGTTAATGTCTAAGCCCAGCTGTGCCGCAGCCAAGATATTTTTCCCAAGGCCCAGTGATAATGTCAACGGAGCTCGAAACGCGAAAAAATCACCGTCTTTAATGACGGGCTCAATTTTTTGTGTCAAAGGATTCATAACTTTTTTTAAAAATATTTCAGATTTGATAGGTATCTTTGTTAGAGGATCGTAAGGACGTCGTAATAAAGAAGATTTAAGGTCATCAAATTGCTGTATAAATGTAAATTGTCGCGAACCGATTAAAGCCATTTTATTTTGTGACTGCTCGGCACTTCCGAACAATTCAGTCGATGCGCCAATTTGAATATTCCATACATCAACGCCGGAATATTTTCCAGCAGCTGACGGTGTGACATCCATTGAATAGCTGCCATTTAAAATCAGACCTTTTGATATTGATGAAGTTGGTACATTTAATGTTGTCATCAATTTCGAATCTTTTAGATTTGCCGCAAATTTTGATAAACTGCTTTGCGGCTCGGATTCATTGGCGGTCATCTGTGACTCTGTCACTTCAGCGATTGATACTGAGCAAATATTTGGTACAATTATCAAAGCTAAATATGGTAATAATTTTATTTTAAATTTCATGATACACCTCATCGGGATCCAATGCAAAAATGAATCCTTCGCTTTAATCATCATGGACGTTTTGAGTGTTCATTTTGTTTACAAACAGACATTCATGGCAGCACTGAATTTTTCAACCATCGTCAAAACTTTAGACAGTTGACTGTGTAAAAAAAACTAGCTTCTGTGACGTATCTGAAATTCGAATCGTAGTTATAGTGGTTCAATTGAAATTCGTGTACATTTGTCCAAATCCAGATTGGAGAAAATGTTTATGAATGAAATTGAACAGTTGAATGTTTCTGAAAATACGACTCAAAAATTAACTCAGGATCTATCTCTAAAACAGATTTCGCAGGTGCTATTGCAAAATTGGCCGTTATTTTTAATTTTATTCTGCACATTTTCACTTTTCAGTATGGCTATTTTTTCTTATAAAATTCCTTATGTTTCAACAGCTTCTGTTATCGTGAACGATTCGCAAAACAGTGCTTTGCAGTCATTTGCACAGCAATTTACAGGAACCACTTCAAACAGATTGAACGAAGCTAAAAAATCAAATTCGCCATTGCAAAAACATCTTGAATATTTAAAAACAACGGAATTTTATTCGAAATTAATTACATCAGCTGAGAAAAAAAATATGAACACTCAGATTTCATTAGCTGAAAAAATTGGTCTGCAGCAATTTGTTAAAAACATATTATCTCAAAAAAAGTTTTCAGATTTAAGTCCAGATGAACAGATAGCATCATTTAAATATTTAGAAAGTTTATTATCTTATAAAATTTCTAAAGACTACGAATTAGAAATATCTGCGTCTTCAAAATCGAAAGAGCTATCGTTATTCATAACAAATGTCGCTTTAGAAGTCATTTCAGATGAGTTAAGGATTAAAGAATCAAATGAATTAACAAAAATTCAGAATTTTCTAAATGCTCAAAAAAATATGATTGATGCTGAAATGCAAAATTTAAATAAAAAAATGTCTGAATTCCAAAGTAAACCTGAAAACTTAATTTCATTAAGCTCCAAAGACAAAATGGGTGAATATATTTCGGAATTGATGTCTCGAAAAAATGAAACACGCATGAAGATATCCGAAAACAACAAAATGATTGGTGAATTAAAGTCAGTTTCCGGCGTAAGGCGTGAAAATCAATTGTACGGTAACGCCGGGCAATCACAAGCATTGCGCGCAGAAAACGACTTATTAATATCAAAATTAACTGATATTCAATCTGCAATTGATCGAGTCACTCATCAGGCCAAGGGAATGCCGGCGGCGGGTATGGCATTCGATGATATTAAGAAAAAATCTGAAATAGAATTCGGTAAATACAAAGAAGTCTCGGAATCATTATCAAAAACAGAAGCCTATCAGTTGTCGTTGGCCAATAAATTTGAAATCCTTGAAAAAGCGCGATTTGAAAAAGTCAAACCGTTGGTTAGTCTACTGACGTTATTGTTGATTTCTTTTTTACTATCACAAGTCGTTGGCAGTTTAATTATTTATGTCACGACGATTTGGGATTCAAGTTTGGTGACGGCAGAATCCACGCGAAACGTTGTTGTGATCGATAGCCATTCGTTGGACCCAAGAGTTATTATCGAAAATTCGAAAATTAAATTCAGATTGCGTCATTCGGAATTTAATCACCATCAGAATGCCTTGCATTTTGACCAAGTTTCGAATGCAGGCATTGGTGGTCATAAAAAAATAGATTTTAATATAACAAAAAAATCTGATGATAACGATCAAAAATCCGAAGGTTAAATTCAATGTCAATTGTCGATCGTGACCGCCCAACGACTTGGAAAAAATATGCTGATGGAATGTGTGATAACTGTGTCGCCAGCTGTTGCATGTTGCCTGTTGAAATCAAAGCCAGCGATTTGATTCGATTAAATTTAACCACTGAAGATGAAATTAATAATTCAATTAAAAAAACAGCAAAACGACTTAAAAAAGAAGGTATTATCAATTCTTACCGGGAAGGTACTGAATTTTTTATGCTTTCACAAAAATCGAATGATGATTGTTATTTTTTAGATACAAAAACACGCCGATGCAGCGTCTACGAACTGCGCCCGGATACGTGTCGAGGATTCCCGAAAACTTTGGGGCCGCGTATTTCATTTTGCCCAGTTGTCAAAAAATAAGTTTCATTTCCAAAAAATCTCAAACTCAAACAACGTCTAAATACTATACAGATGCTAAAGATGACGTGCCGATATTTGTCTGATTGCAGACACCGTCTCATACTCAAACAATGAAATCCCATACAGTTGATTTGCCTAGGCCAAGTTGGTCTTCAAAGTGCTTTGTATATATGTATCGGAGGCACTCATGAAAACAACTTACCTTAATCAGCAAGCGGGCTATGAAAAATTGACCCTAGGTTTGACAGCTGTATTGGTTCTGGCGTTTGCTGGGTTCTTTTTTATTTTTCAAGGTCAAAAAACAAAAACGTCTCAGTCCGAGACTCACAATATCAATTACGAAATGGCCAAAGCAAAGTCGGCTGAAGCTCTTTATAGCCTGGATGGGCGTGAAATTGATCGTGATAACCAAGAACTTGAATCGTCAATACCTGCTGGTCAAGTTTCAGCGATTCAGACTTCTAAAAATTCAAAAATTGCTGCAGTAGCAGCTCAGGCAAAGGCTCAGAAAAAAACGGCAACAACTGCAGCTGCGGCCGCAGCGACAGCTCAAAAAGCTGCTGCTGATTTGAAATCAAAACAAATTAAACTTAAATCAACTGAACAAAGCCTAAAAACGGCTTCTGAAGTTGAAAAAAAATCGAACGATCAGGTTCAGGCCAATTTGAATTCGAATCCAAAACAAGTTATAGCAAACACGAATGACATCAAAACAGATGTGACTGAAAAATCTGAAGACAAAAAAGATGTTAAAACAATTTCTCAATGGTCTGCTGAAATTTTTGCAACTTCAGATCGACAAATCATTTTGAAATTTGTTACAGCATTCAAAAACAAAGAAATCACAGACGCTGAATTTTATTCAGTCACAAATAAATTGTTGACGTCGCCAGACGAAGCTAAAAAAGGCTTTGGTTTGTATGCGCTGCGCGCGACACCTTCATACAACAGTTATGTGGCATTGGTTAAAATTCAGAACAGTGTAAACCCAACGTACCAGGCTTATATCCAAGAAACTTTATTATCGTATCATCAGCCAAGTTCATTGGGGTATTTAAACCAGGCCTTGAATTCAAATAATAAACAAATTATTTTAAAAACTTTAGAAATTGTAAATATTGGTGTTACTGATGTTAAAAACGGAACAACATCGGGTCTTGTCGATTCAAGATATCGTCGTGATGCTGATTTTATGACTTTCGCCATTCAAAATTATCAATCATTTTTGCCTCAATTGACGCTTTTACAAAGTCAGTCTCAACAATCAGGTGACCGTGATATTTACAAAGCAGCTGGGCAATTAGCGCAAACGATCCAATCGTCAGCTGTTGTTGCGTCGAACCAGTAATTTGATCCGAAATTAAGTTTTTGATTTTTCAATAATTTTTGTGGTCGATTTGCCGTCAACGAACTGCAAAGACAAAACTTTGCCACCATTCTGCAAAACAAAATCAGATCCAACGATTTGATCAACAGTCCAGTCGCCACCCTTGACTAATATATCGGGTTTTATTTTTCGAATCAGTTCTAAGGGTGTTTCTTCGTTAAATAAAATAGTATGTTGAACAGATTTTAATGATGCTAAAATTTCTGCACGATCATTTTCGTTTTGAATGGGTCGTGTTGGGCCTTTTAATATTTTGACAGAGTTGTCAGAATTAATTCCCACAATTAATAAATCGCCCAGTGCACAAGCTTCATTTAAATAACGAACATGGCCAACGTGCAGTAAATCAAAACATCCATTTGTAAATACAATTTTCTTATTTTTTGATCTGTACTGATTGATTGCCAGATCTAAATTTCTTAAATCTAAAACTTTCGGAAGTTGATCAGACATACGTTTGTTTTTGAATCTGTAAGCCCGTGATTAATCCAATAAAATCAATCCGCATCATCATAGAAACAAACGCTATCGGTAAAAATCCTGTCGCCATAACCAATAATGTTCGGGCTGTGATTTTTAAAATATAACTGGCTGTGGCTTGTTGCATTTCTGTTCCGCAGCGTTGATCAAAGGCCCATTCGCCGGGTGTGTAGCCCAGGTATGTCCTGAATACGACCATATAAATTAATGTTACGCTGGCTAATAATGAAGCTGTAGCAATCCAGATGACATAATTTTGTCCAGGATTTGATAAATTAGAAATTAAATCGACCTGTGTGATTGTCAACATGGCAATAAGCATTAATAAAAACCCAGCAAGAACCAGCATTGAATCTAAAAATCCAGCCATCATTGAAGGTGCTGTGCTTTTCCAGATCATTCGTTTTTTATTTTTTGCAAGAGCTTCTTCGGTTTGTTTTTTGTGATTTAAATTTTTTAAAATTTCATTCACAGCTGTTTGAGCTTTAGCGATTGAATCGTCTTCGATCATTGGCACAGATATTTGTGGTCTGCTGATTCGAGGATTTGGCATTTCAATTTCAGAATTAAAATGAACCGAATTTGTATTTCGCGGTAGTGGAGAATTGAATCCAGATTTCATTGATTCAGAATTTGTATCGAACTGTAAATTGGGACTACGGAACTCTAATTTCGAATTCAATTTGGATTCAAATTCATTCGTTTTTGAAGCAGGGCGAGTTTCTTTGTTTCTGTGAAAGCCAAGGCCTTCGGTCAGCGGTTTAAATTCAAATTCTTCGAAAGGATCACTTGTATCATTTGTATTATTTTGAGTTGTCATGTTTTTATTGATATTCATAACTGCCAGCCCCTTCTATTTCATTAGACCGAAGACATACTTTAGGACAGCGACCAAAGTCAGGCAAGCCGTTTCGACTCTTAATATTTGTGGGCCCAAGGTGACTGGATCAAGGCCCAGTTTCTGCATATGGGTGACTTCATTTTCGGAAAAACCACCTTCAGAGCCAATAATTAACCAAACGTTTTCCACAGATTGGGTGCCTATTGCCTTCGGAGAGCTCTGGCGTTCGGCGAGCAGGGTTTCAATCGTTTTTAAGGCCTGACCATTTTGGCCCTCATAAGCAAAAAGACACCAATTTTGTTCATTGGGGTTAATGACTTCAAGCATTTTATTCATCGAAGTTGTGCCATGAATTGTCATTAATTCGCCGCGTCCGCATTGTTGTGTCGCAGAAACAATAATTTTTTTCCAGCGTTCAATTTTTCCAGTGGGTAGTTCTTTTTCTTTGCGAATAAAACTGTAATCCGAAACAAAGGGTAAAATACTGGCGACACCCATTTCAGTGGCTCGTTCCATGATTGAATCCATCACAGCGTACCTAGAAATTGATAATGCGATATGAATATGCGGTCGAGGTAATTTTTGAATTTGTCGTGTTTCGATTATTTTTGCTGTCGCCGACTTTTTTTTAATTTCTAAAACTTCGACCAGATATGCAAAGCTGTCGTCGGTGATGACTTCGAAATGGTGACCAACAGATTGCCTGCAAACATCGAAGATATGATGAAATTGCTCGTCTGAGAAATGGACAATGCTGCCGACAGCAATATTATTGTCGTTTTCAATTTGTGATTTTTCAATCCAATATCTGCGCATAAATTATAAAAACCTATTCAGTCGCATCATCGACAACGGGGACTATTTTTTGGACCCAATATCCGACCCATTCGTCTTTTTGAATACGGCGAATCACTTTTAATTCAGGTGATGAATCGATAAATTTATCAAAAAACAAATTATCGCGTTCCTGTAGAACACCAGTCAAAAATAAATGTCCATTCAGTTTTACAGATTTAATCAGGTCTTTTTTTAATCGGATCAAAACGCCATCAATAATATTTGCAACAACAACATCATATTCAGAATTTAATTCATCCAGTTGTTGATCAGAAATTTCAACATTCGATGTTTTATTGAGTTCACAATTTTCACGAGCTTTCCTGCGCGCTTCGGGATCAATTTCAATGCCGGTCATTAAGCCATATCCACAAATTTCAGCTAATACGGCCAATATCGCAGTGCCTGTACCCACATCTAATAGCGACCAATTTTTTATTCGATCCAGATTTTCTTTGGCCAGTTTGTGAACAAAAAATGAAGCCATTTTTGTTGTTGCATGTGTCCCGGTGCCAAATGCCATACCGGGATCAATTAATATCTGATGTTCTGCTTCGGCAGGTTTTTCCAACCAAGAAGGCACAACCCAAACACCACCAACTAATTTGAATGGGACGAATCCTTTTTTCCATTCGGCCAACCAGTCTTTGGTTTCTTCTTCGATAATTTGAGCCTGAATCATTGAATTTAATTCTTTGATACCATCAAAAAATTCTTGCTCGGGTTTTTTTTCAAAAAAGACGTCGAATTCCAAAAGCTGCCGTGGAATCAAAGACGGATCATATGTTAAATCAGGTTGTGTAAAACCCAAAACTTCGGACAGTCCTAATGTTTTATGATCAAAACAAAAATCGGTAATGTCGTCTTGCTGTTGGCGGGGTATATTTGATAACCGCACGCGAAAATAAGTCGCTGGCTCAGTAGACGTTACGTGACTCGGAATAGGCTTGATATTTTGATCTGGCATAGGTGTTTGTTATGCCAGAGGGGGATTGCTAAATCACTGAATTTTTTGAACAAAAATTAGTTTTTGAATATTTTACGGTGGTTTTTGTTAGATGTCTTGAGTCACAGAATCAGGTTTAACCATTGGTGCCTCTGCAGGGATGCGTGCATCATTGGGAGTCACTACTTTTTCTGTTTCAGGTATTGTCAAATCTGCGACTTTTTTCTTAATTTCGACGGACTTAGAATTATCAACAAAGCTGTCAGATAAATCAATTTCGTCGCCAGTCATGATGCCAATTTGTTCCAACATCGGTTGATCAGTGCGCGGCAATAATTTAAATTCACGGGCAACAGCAATTTGACCTTCGGTGTGAATAATTTTTAATAGACCAACAACAGTTTTAAAATCACCAACAGCTTTTAATCCAGAATCTTTAACGCTGATTTTTCGAACAGCCTTAACAACCATATTTTTTTTAAATCCGCCACCTTCAGAAATTTTTATATAGAAGTCTTTGGCTGGAATTTCATCATCAGATAATGTGATGTTTCGTCTGACGTCGACAATTTCGTTTGCTGTCGCAAATGCCTGGGATGAAGTTGTGATTATAAATAAAGCTGCTAAAATTTTTATTTTCTTCATATTTTATATATCGGAATGAGACAATGCACAGTTAACTGGACCGAGGTCTGATTCTGTTATTTTTTTTCAAACAATTGATTCAGTAAAACCAAGATCTTGAAGATTTCAGATCTGATGTCTTCGAGGGCTTTAAAATCAATGATGGTTTGCCTGTGTGCCACTGGATTTCGGAGGTCCTGCAACCACATTAATTTTTTAGCGACCTGGATTGTGGTGCTATCGTCAGTAAAAAGTGGCACCAAGGGCTTTGGCTGAAGCTGAGTTTTGCGGCTAAACAGCAACAAAATCACCGACCAAGCCCTGAGGCCATCTAAAATTTTAAAATGGTCATTTATAATTTTTGTATTTAAAACACCTTTGGCAACCAAAGACATTTTATGCACAGGTAATGATTGTGCAGAGAATTCTTTTTCAAGTCCCAAATTTTTCAGAACTTGTTCGGCGACTGGAAAATCTTCGTTCAGTGCAAAAATGTGAACAGCATTTTGAAATTCAAAAATTCGTTTTTCCAAATTTGGGAATAAAATTTTTCGGCCCAATTGTTTTTCTAAGATTATATCGATGGCCTTTGAATAACCCAAAATAATCGCTGATTTATCAATGTATCGGTCATACATTTCCGGGTGATGAAATGGGACTTCAGCAGATCTTAATGCTGACTTTGCTGTTTCATCATAAAATTTGTAATGGATCAGTTTTTTTTCTAAATCTTTTTCAATTTTTTGAATATCAGGCTCATTCGAAGAAAATCCAGTTTTTGTTTCGGACTGAATTTGCTGCTGCAGTTGATTCTGAAAATCATTTAAATTTTCAATCAGTGGATGATCTGGATATTTTTTTATAATATCGACGACAATATTTGAAAAATAATCAGTCGAATTTTCGGGTCCTGCGAAACAGCGTATGATTTTATCACAGATTTCAATATTGGCAGCATTTTCTTTGAAATAATCGATAGCCAGTCGTTTAGCGCGCAGGCCCGGTTGCGATAACAGTGTGTCCAGCGCACGTCCGCGTAGAGTGGGGTTATTTGAATTTAAATGTTGGGCAATCAGTTCAGAATTATTTTCGTCGGCATATTTTTTAATTGTGATGATTGAAAACAGATTCAATTCGGTACTTTGTGCTGATAAATTTTCAGTTACAAATATTTTTAATTCGGGAATCGGATTGTTGTTTAAAAATTTTAAAATATCGATTTTTAATTTTTCATCAGAAATTTTGTACATTGGGGTCAAGGTTGCTGCTATATTTTTATCATCAGATTTATCTTTGTTCTGTTTTGACAATGCTTTTATCCACTGACTTATCAACATAAAATTATTTAAGATGATATCTGAATTTTTTAAAAGTGTTTCTGTAAAGCTGTGGTGTTGATTATTTTTAATGTAATATAAACAGCTCGGGCTCAAGTTTTTATTTGGTAAATATTGAATTATTTTTTGAATCAGATTATGGTTTTCGAAACGAATGTCTGATAATAACCTGATCCAGCGCCCCTTGATCGATTCATTTTTTTCATTCGACAAAACTGTTTCAATCCAGGCTCCACAAGTATTTATTTTTTTTGTATCGCCTGAATAAACATAAATATAATCAAAAAAATATTGAATGATCAGCATTTTTTCAGATTCTGCCGATTCATTGTATTCAGGGCTTGTAAAAATGTCTTTGTAAATGTCGTCAGCGTTTGGCAATGTCGAAGTTAAACAATTTAACCAATCCGCGTCTTTGATGTTTTTCGAAGCTAAGATTATTTTTTTATAAGCTGAATGATGATGTGCAGATATTGAATTCCATAACGTGGCTTCGGTGTTATCAAGCTTTTCATAAAACGGCACAGCAATATGATTCGGCAAATGTGAAACCAGCTTGAGTGTTTTTTGAATATTTTCAGCATTTGCGAATAATTCCAATCCTGCATTGATATCATCATCACTAAATGAACAGATTTCAAAAAACAAAGCAGGATGATATTTTTCGTTTGTATAAAATTTATTCAAATAGTCTTCGGTTTTCCACTGCGATCTGAATTGTATTTGGTGTAATGAAGTTGTGAAAATCTGATATTCAAAAGAATCTTTTTTGAATTCAGGTTCTAATTTTTTAAATTGATCCGCTGATCGCAGAATTTGTCCAAGGCTGACAACTGCGCCTAATGCCAGATCGCGCTGCTTTTTATTTGCTGCAATTTGAAATAATATTTCTGTGGCGGGTTGAAATTTAAATTCGCCCAAAGCTAAAATTAAATTTTTTGCCAATAAAACTTGTTGTGACACCAGGGCTTTGCTTAAATCTGATAAAAATTCCGGGGCCAAAGTTCGATCTGGTATGCAGGCCAGCGCTTTGATAATTGAAGGTTTTAAATAACTGGGACCTGATTTATATTGGTGGTTTAAAAACCGAACGCAAATCGGACTGTTCATTGACGATAAACAGTGGATTGCTTTTTCTGAAATCGGTAAATCAGTTTGATCTAAGGCGATCTGAAATAAAAATTGAAAACTGCGTTGATGCGAAAATAGTGAAATTGATTCTAAAGTTTTGAATTTGGTTTCACGCCATTCACAATTTTTATAAATTTGAATTAATTCACGAACGGCATCAACAGTTTTTAAGTGTCCAAGAAGTTCAATATTTTCGTTTGTATCCTGGGTTGTTGCCATAAGAAGCTTGTCGGTCGAAAGTCCTACGAATTACAGATCTGACTTTGGTCCTGAAAAATGGTTATCGTTGTTATTTGAGCCGCCTTATTGATATTTTGAACAAAAAGAGGTTTTTGTGGCCCATATATTTCCTGATATTAAAAATTATTTTTCAATGTCTAAATACTTAAAAAGTATTTACGAATTTCGAAAAAATGAAAATTCTGGATTCACTTATGATTTATGGTCAATTGAATTGGGCTACAAAAGCCGATCATTTATAAAAATGCTGACGATGAATCAGCGCGCCGTAACCGATCAATTTGCTGAAAATTTTTCTAAAAAAATGAACTTTAATGCATCCGAACAAATTCACTTTGGACTGATGGTTAAATACAATCAAGTCAGTCTGGATTCTGATAAAAAAATATATCTTGATAAAATTTTTGAAAACTTAGGACGATCTAAATTACAAACTGAAATTTCAAATCACACAGAATTTTTATCAAACTTAATGCTTCCAAAAATTTTGGTCTTATTAAGTTTTAAAGACTTGGATCGCACCACACAAGGGTTGTCTGGTTTTTTAAAAATTTCAACTTCTGAAATGACAGTTTATTTAATTCAATTGGAAAAAATGAACCTTGCTGTTTGTAGCAGCGTTGAAAAAACGTGGTCTGCGAAAAATCATTCATTTAAAATTCCAACTGATTTTAAAAACGAAGCTTTAAAAAAATACCATAATGCATCGCTTGCAGAAGCCATCCAAGCACAGGATTTACCAGAAAATCAACGCAGATACCGCAGCACCTTGATTGCCTTGTCAGACCAACAATACGAAAATTTAATCAGCGACATGAATGATTTAGTTTCAAAAGCCGTTTCTAAATACGATTCAGATGAAATTCAAAATAAACGACTGTATAAAATGAATTTAAATATATTTGCGACGACGGACCAGTTTATCTGCCAATCGTACCAGGACGAAGCTCAGGCTTAATCTTCATTCAATTTAATATTTTTATTAATTATAGTTTACTTTAAATAGGTATAGTGTAAACTATAATTAATAAAGAGGTGCAGATGTATTTACCATCTAAAGCGAAAGAAGCCTTAAAAAATTTAGGTCAACAAATAAAGTTTGCCAGAAAGCGCAGACTTTTGACGATCGCTGATTTGGCTGAAAAAATTAAAGTTTCAGCACCTACAATCATTGCGCTTGAAAAAGGTTTGCCCACTGTTGGCCTTGGAGTAATGGCGTCAGCGCTGTGGACATTGGGTTTGGAAAGTGAATTACTATTCATTTCAAATCCGGATGATATTGATGGTCAAAAATTAATGACCAGTCGGTTGCCACAAAAAATTAAAATTCAAAAAAGAAATTTAAACAATGATTTCTAAAGAATGCTATGTCTACATTCAATTGCCCAATTCCATCGACATAGTCACTGTGGGCAGATTGACTTGGACAAATAGTGGTTCGAACACAGACGTCGGAACGTTTGTGTATGCAAAAAGCTATTTAAAAAACAAATTTGCATTTGCAATTGATCCTTACGTTTTACCACTTGAAGAGCGTATTTTTTCTGAAATCAAAAACGAAGGAACGCCAGGCCCATTACGTGATTCAAGCCCTGACGGTTGGGGTCGATATGTTATTCAAAAAAATACACCGCTTTCAGAACACGATACGATTGGGTATTTATTAAATTCAGCGGAAGATCGCATCGGCGCTTTATCATTCGGTATTAGTCAGACCCCGCCTGCACCTGTCAGAAAATTCAATCAAACATTGCAGTTCGAAAAATTGATTGCCGCCGCACAAAAACTTGAACAAGAGTTGCTACTTGATGAAACAGAAAAATTGATTTTAATGGCGGGCGCATCAGCGGGTGGTGCCAGACCAAAAACAACAGTCGAACACAATCATAATTTGTGGCTAGCTAAGTTTCCTTCGGTATACGACAAATATAATATGTCACGGATTGAATTTGCGACAATGCAGCTTGCTAAAAAATGTGGATTAAATGTTCCAAATATTGAACTGATAAAAATTAAAAATAGTGACGTATTTTTAATACAGCGTTTCGATCGAAAATACGATAAAAAACAAAATATTTTTTACCGAACTCATTTTGTCAGCGGTTTGACATTGATGAATTTAGATGAAAAAGATTATTCTAATTGGTCCTACATTGATCTTGCTGATCAAATGCGACGCTGGATTAAAAAACCAAAAAAAGATTTGCATGAAATTTTCAAGCGGATTGTATTCAATGGTTTGGTATCCAATACGGATGATCACCCCAGAAATCATGGTTTTCTTTTCATGGACAAAGATTATCATTTATCGCCGGTATATGATTTGGTACCCAAACCAGAAACTGGAACAACCAGGTATTTGGCAATGAAATTTGGTAAACACGGTCGAATATTCAATTTAGAAAATTTATTATCACAATGTGATGCCTTTGATTTAACAACAGAAGAAGCAAAAATAATTTTTAACAACATGACAGCTATAATATCAAAATGGCATTCTTTTTATTTGGCCGAAGGGCTTTCAAAAAATGACCTGGATTATTTGTCAGGTGCATTCAGTCATTGGTGCAAATAAAAGAACTCTTTGTTTTCAAATCTGTGAACACAACTGGACTCGACCAGGACTATGTCACAAATTTGAAAACGACGATACTTGGTCATGACTAATTACAGTCTGAAAAAAATAACGAGGAAGTTATGAAAATAAAAAATATGATGATCGCAACATTCGGAACGGTTTTAGTGCTGTCTGTTGGATGTACTTCGAAAAGTGTTGAACCGACTGAGCAACGTGTTCCGGCGCAAGAAGGACTAGGTACGGGGAATATTGGTTCATCAGCTCAACAAACTAACCGCGCAGACGAAGCTTTGACTTCAGAAAATAAAGTGACATTAAAATTTGAAGGAATTGAATCAGCAGATCCCAAATCAATCAGAATAGAGCTGAATTATGAGTGTTCGACGAGCAGCAGATTAGGAACAAGAGTGATCTCAAATCTGATTACGGGAGATACGCGTAAAGAAGAGTATTGCGGTCATCATAGTGATATAATTTTTGTCGATTCGAATTATCAATTTGTAATTCCAAAAATAAAAACATTCAGTTTCGCTGGTGGCAATGATTTAAATAATTTTTTAACAACGCTGACTATATCAAATCTTAGACCCATCGGCAGTATCGATGATCAAGCTAATGAGATGTCGCATCCAAATAGAATAAGTTATTTTTTCAAGGGCACTGATGTAAAAAATTTATATATCCGACCTGTGACTATTAAATTTAAAAAATTTGTCATCAGTAATTTGGAATTATTTTTAGGAAATAAAAATTTAGTAGATACGACAGATTTAGACAATAGATGCGCTAATGTAAATATTAAGGCCAATGTTAAATCTTCAAAATTTAACCAATATCAAACCAGTGCTGAGTTGCAGGGGTTTTGGTTTAAATTTTGCCGAAATTCTGAAGGTGTCCAAAAAGCTGACCTTAGTTTAGTCGTACCGATTATCGACGACGAAAAATTAAAATTAGAGATGAATGTTGTGACTACGAAAAATATGAAGGCACTGCTGGGTACATATTTAGGTGTGGGCGAAGTCACTTATGAAGGAAGGTCGTCAGCTGTGTTAACAGATTCGGATATTATAAATTTAAATCGTATAGATCTTAAAAAAGTGCGATCTTACAAGAACGAACAAATGGCTAATTAAAGACTGAAATTATTAGGAGAAATTTATGAAAATAAAAAAATTGATCACAACAACAATCGGAACAGTTTTATTGCTATCTGTTGGTTGTGCTTCGAAAAGTGTTCAGACGACCGAACGTGTTCCAGCTCAACAAGGTCAGGGCACAGGAAATATTGGGTCATCGAATGTGTATGATGATAATGAGCGACAAAATACATTGTTTGTTGTTGAAGCTGTTCGTTGTCAGTCGACAAAGTTAGCTAGTTCTGCAGATTTTATAGATGGTGATTCCCCAATGAAAAATAATTTAAGGTATGAGGGTTTTACTGAACCACGTGCATTTGATTATGAAGATCGATGTTATGACAAAAATAATATAATGGTTTACAAACAAGCTATTATTCAGAAAAAACCAGTAACTCGAAGACAGGATAAGAAAGGAAATCCCTTGCACGGGGGAACAATTACGTATGAATTTTTTGATTCAAAAGGTAAGCTTGTTGAGACTGTATTAAATACGTATGAAGGTGAAAGCAATGGTGAATATAAACATAGCCATAGCAATTTACGTATTCAGAATAGTTTTAGAGGAATTCATTTTGGTTTAGCTAGTACTGAATACCCCACGCAGCTGAGTCTAATAACTGTAGATACAGGTCGTAATCCTGTTTATTTACGAATGGTAACTAAAAATCATAGCCCAGGTGTTCGTATTGATAAAATGGTGAATGATGATTACGAAAGTATCGTTAAAGCGGCGGCGGAGCAATTATATAGAGAATCGGATATTTTGCCAGTCCGTGCTTTCAATGGTAAGGAATATTACAGTGATGTTCTTGAAGAAGCAGCCACAAGGTACCTTGTTATGCAGCAAAGCGGAAATCGCCCAGTTCTTCCAATTAAAGCTAGAAACGAAATTGAAAAAAAATCTCTGTGTACAGGTGTAAGTACATCTTTTTTCAATAAATATAGCTGCACTGAGTGGACTGATGCTGAGCGAGTTGACGACCATAGAGCGTCTTACTATGCGCGATTAATTTTAAATTCAAGAGCTTTGGATGTGCCAGGCGCGCAGATGGCTTACAAGTTTATTGATGGTGATAAAATAGAATTTAGCAATACCAATACAGTCGTAAGTGCTCATGCAGATATTAACTATCCCGCATTTATTATCGATAATAAAACTGGCCCAATAAATTTATTCAGTTTCTATGTGAAATATGTAGTAAAAAATGAAGATATTATTTCTACGAAAATGGATTTTAAAATAGACGGTGATGTTGTTCGGGTAACTAGAGTAAATATCGAGACAAGGCCATCCAAAGCTAGTTTTAATATGGTCAAATTTTTTGATTTTCTAAAAAATAAATTTGGAACAGACATTGTTATAGATTCTGGGCGATTTTATAAATAATAGATTCTTTATTTCATCTTCGCTAATTTACTTAAAAACTTTTTGCGGCTGGGGGATTCAACCTTGGTCGTTTTTTTACCACCAGTTTTACCTGCGCCAGTTTTTGAATTTGTTTTTTTAACAGATCCTGATCCCGTGCCAGATCCTGTGGCTGATTTTTTTGTTGATTTGGGTCTGAAATCTTTGATCGGGTGGGCTTCTGTTGGCAGGTCCGCCATGAATATGCGGTCCAAAGCGCCTTCGTTCAAATAAACCAGATCGCCTGTTTCCAGCTGTCCTAAACGTAATTTACCGATGGCGACGCGGTGTAATTTCATGACGTCAAATCCAATTTTTTTGAACATTTCACGGACTTGGTGGTTTTTTCCTTCGGTAATCACGATTTTATACCAGTCATATTTTTTTGAAGTTTTTTGTTCTTTGGATTTCGACATCTTTATTTTTTCGATGTGTTTGGCTTTTACAGTGCCGCCTTCGGGGATCGAAACGCCACGATATAATTTAGCAATTTGATCGGGTCGTGGTTGACCGTTTAATTTGACGTTATATGTTTTTGTGACTTCTTTGGATGGGTGCATGACTTTGTTTGCAAAATCACCGTCGTTGGTTAATAAAATTAAACCTTCGCTATCCCAGTCCAATCGTCCGATGGGAAAAACGCGTCCAGGGACTTCGATCATATAATCAGCCACAGTGGGGCGACCCAGCGGGTCTGTCATTGATGTGATTACGTTTTTTGGTTTATTGAACATGATATACAAATTTTGATTTTTTGAACGTAGTGGTGTGCCATCAACAGAAATTGAATCTTGGTGTGGATTGACTTTGATACCTAATTCATAAACTTTTTTACCGTTCACAGTGACTTGACCGTCAGCAATTAATTTGTCGGCACCACGGCGCGAAGCCAGTCCACGTTCAGCTAATAATTTGTTTAATCGGACTAAATTTTTTTCAGAATTTTTTTCTTCGCTCATGGTGTGTATTCCTACGCTTTATTCGATGGCTTTTAATAGCTTGGGTTTTAATTCATTCCACTCTAAAAATTGAGTGAAAGTCAGGTCATTTAAGACAGTGCCTTTTCTATTCAGAAATACGACTGTTGGCAAGCCTTTGACGTTGTATTTTGTAAGAATTTTCTGAATTTCGGGTTTGTCGTCTGTAGCATCGACCACAATCAAATCAAAGCCCAAGGACATTTGTTGAAATTCAGGATTTGAAAATGTTTTATCCTTCAATTCGTGGCAGGCACCGCACCATTCGGCGAAAAAATCAATCATTACGGGGCGCTTATTGGCCACAGATTTTTTTAATTGTTCTTCGGAATAAGGTATCCAATTTAATTTTTCAGTAACTGCTGTTTGTTGCGTAGGGCTTAAAATTTTAAAAATGGGCACAATAAAATTAAAATAATACATGGCCATACAAAGCATTAAAAAACCCATTAAAAATTTGACAGCATTCATCCAGGCACCTGATCTGGGCAGTAATTTTAAAAACTGGCTGAACATGCCAATCAAAATAAATATTGATCCCAATCCCAGTGCGTAAGTAAATAATAATCCAAAGCCTAAGATTGGATTTTGTGTCGTTGAAACAAAACTGAGTATGGTGACCAAAACAGGGCCAACGCAAGGGCTTGCAACAATACCCGCGAATAATCCGATCACGAAAATTCCGAAATACCCTTTGGATTTTCTGCTCGCGCCAAATTTATTTCGTATCCAAGCGGGCATTTGTAAATCAAAAAATCCCCACATTCCAAAGGCCATCAAAATAAATAATATAACCATACCTGACAGAACATATTTATTCGATAAGGCATTGCCAAACAGTGACCCTGTCATTGCCGCAATCACACCCAAAATCGAATATGTGATAGCGATACCAAAAACATAAAATAAAGATTTTAATAAATTTTGTGTACGAGTATTTTTATCTGGGTCATGACCCAGAACTGACATCGTGATGGGGATCATTGGAAAAATGCAAGGCGTAAAACTGGTTAAAATGCCTGCAACAAAAACCAAAATAAATGCCCAGTAAATATTTTTTGAAAGCTCGTTTTCTAAATTTGAAAATAGACTGGGCTTTTCATTTTCGATTGCGATTTGGCGATCATGATAAATTAAATTAAAATTCAGGTGTTCAGTTTTTGGCAAATAACAAATTGTTTCGCTGCAAATTTGATATCTCAGGTCAAAATTAATTTTTTGGGTGTCTGCAGTTATTTTTTCCGGCGATTCAACTTGTAAAAGTATTGTGCCATTTTCAAAAAAACCAGTTCTATTTTTGTGACTGTGTTGATCATAAAATTCAGTTTCAGGTTGAATTTTTATTTGTCCGATTTGATACGTTACTGGTTCAATTTTTTTTAACTTTAATTGGTCTGCATATAAATGAAAACCTTTGGGCAATGTGGTTTTGATTTGAATTTCAACAGATTTCCCAGGCGCAGATTTTATTTCTGGATTTATAATTTTGAACAGTACAGCCTCAGAGGCTATAGAAATTTGGCAAAAAATAAATACGATAAACATTAAATATTTAAACACTATGGAATCTCTGCTAAAATTTTTAATTTTTGCTTAATTTCTTTCATTAGCACTAATGGTACCTTGCCCAGCTCGATTTTAAATCTAGAATTATCTATAGCACGACTTTGATCAATCATGACTTCGCAATCGGCATCGTTTCCACAAATTTTTTCCGGCAACAGAACCCGAAGTTGATTTTCGCCAATCAATTTTGTTGTACACGGTAAAACCCATGTCGACGGATGTCCTGTTTCATTGAGCAGATTCGTTTGGATGACCAAAACGGGTCTGATTTTTCCAGGCTCTGTGCCTGATCTGGGATTTAAATTCGCTGTATATAAATATCCATGTTTTGTGACCATTAGATACCATCATCAATCAAAGCATCCAGTTCATCCATTTCAGAGATATAATTTTTACGACTGGCCTCAGAAGCCCTTTTAAATGAATCACGTAAGCTTTTTCGATCAATACTTTCTTTCAGTAACGTGAGGCCCTTGCGAATGACGTCAACTTTGCTTTTGGCCTTTAATGTTTTCATTAATTCCATAACAAGTTCGAGTTCAGAGGCGGGAAGCGTTATGCTTGACTTGGTATTATTCTTCATACTTTTATAATACCTTATTTTTACGTCATTTTCAATATGAATTTGCTGGCTTTAATATCTATTTGCCAGACCATGATCCAGATTCTGATAAACATCTGCAAACCGTCTTAATTTTGAACATCCAAGTGCCGATAAGAAACCGATACTCAATTTTTCGAATGAGGTTATTTTATGGGTTTTATAGGAATTATAGTCGTTTTTGCAATGGTGCTTGGTGGATTTTTGTTGGCCGGTGGTCACATGTCGATCCTTTTAAAAGCAGCGCCGCTGGAATTAATGATCATTGGTGGCGCGGCCTTGGGTGCTTACATTATTGGTAATCCAATGAAAGTCATCAAAGCGGGATTTAAATTAAGCATCAAAGCGATGACGGCTAAGGGTCCACAAAAAAGAGAATATCTAGACTTATTGCAAATGATGTTTCAATTGTTTCAAACATTCCGCAAAGAAGGACCTCAGGGCGTTGAAAAACATATCGAAAATCCTGATCAATCAGATATTTTCAAAGCTTATCCTTCAGTGGGTAAAAATCATCATGCTGTTCATTTTATTTGTGACACAATGAAAATGACTTTATCAGCAGACTTATCACCATATGATGTTGATGATTTAATGGATGGTGATATCAAAGCGATTCATGCTGAAGAACATATGGCACAGCATGCAGTGCAAATGGTGGCCGACGGTTTTCCAGGTTTAGGTATCGTTGCGGCCGTTTTAGGTATTATTAAAACGATGGGCCATTTAACTGAGGGTGTTGAAAAAATCGGAGCCTTGGTTGCCGGTGCACTTGTTGGAACTATGCTGGGTGTTTTCGGAGCCTACGGTTTGATTGGACCGACAGCAACAAAAATAGCTGCGGATATCGAAGCAGAAGGACGTTTTTTACAATGTATTAAAGCAGCTATGGTTGCGCTTCAGCGCGGAGCTCCGCCGTTAGTTTGTGTCGAGTACGCACGTCGGGCAATTATGCCTGAAGAGCGTCCGTCATTTGAAGAATTAGATAAAGCAACTAAAGACATTAAAAAAGCAGCGGCGTAGGTTTTAAGTGGCAAGTAAAAAACAAACTATAGTTATTAAAAAAATTATCGTCCAAGGTGGTGGTCACCATGGTGGATCATGGAAAGTGGCTTTAGCCGATTTCATGACGGCATTGATGGCATTTTTTTTAGTGATGTGGCTTGTTGGTCAGAAAGAAGACGCCAAAAAATCAATTTCAGATTATTTTTCAACGCCTTCGATGATTGAATATAATTTTCAAAACTTTGGCGCTGAAATTACTTTAGAAAAGTTATTCTTAGATATGGTGAATGAACCGCTGAAAGCTTTTCAAAGTTTTTTAGAGCCTGCAGATAAAACACCGAATATTTTAGACATGGGTTCTGCAAAAGTTGTTGCAGCATTTATGGCTGATAAAATGACAGACACAGCAAAAAACGTAACTGTATCACAAGACGGTTTTGAATTTGATATACCTGACACTTATTTATTTGAAAAAGGTTCTTCGAAACCCAAAGGCGAATTCGTGAATGTCATGGAAAAATTAACGGCTGTGACTTTGGGGCTTGAAAACGCTGAAATTAAATTAACGTCAGCTTTATTTATCCAATTAGTCCCTGAACAAACTCAGATAGCGACAGAGAAAGTTGCCCAAGAGCGTTTAGATTTAGTCAGAAATAAAATTGCAGCAACGTTTGAACATTCATCAAATTCCATCAAAGGTGCGATTAACGTCAAAGACAAAAAAAATGATATTTCTGCTGACAAGTTAATGGGATTTATTCGTGTCAGCATCAAACAAAAAGAAACAAATGATCCAAATAAAAAACACAGACCATTATCAAATGTTTTTGGTGGAAAAGATTCGACCAAAAATATTTATGACAATTTTGCAAAACAAGCTTCAGAACAAAAAAATGTGCCGGCCCAAGGATTTGATCCAAATTTAGTGAATCCTGTCGACAGCGAAGCCGTCAAAATCGACAACGAGTCTGATCCTCAGGCTGAATAGTGGAATTTAATAAATCAAAACTCTGGTCCGATTATCCGGTTGTCGCTTTTGATACAGAAACGAGCGGGCCATATCCAATCGAATCTGAAATTATTGAACTCGGTGCAGTCAAATGGTTCAAAGGTGAAATCGTTGATCGATTTCAAACATTATTAAAGCCCTCTGAACTATTACAGCCTGACAATATTCGTATCCATGGGATAACAAATGAAATGGTTGCAGATGCACCACTCATGAGTACTCAGATTTTAAATTTTTGTGAATTTATTAATGATTCAGTATTAATAGCTCATCATGCTCCGTTTGACTTAGGTTTTTTAACTTTAGACATCGAGCGTGCAGGTTTAAAATTTCCAAACTGCTATCATTTATGCACCAGTTTAATTTCCAGAGCATTACTGCCGACATCAAATCACAAGCTGCAAACAATGATCAAAGAACTCAAATTGATCGGCGGCGATGCACACAGGGCCTATGATGATGCATATGCTTGCTTTCAGGTTTTTCAAAAATCTTGTGAAAAATTAGGTGAACTTGCAACTCTTGAAAAATTAACTGCAATACAGACTAAGCAATTAGAATGGCAAAATTACCGAATTTTATCTGCGAATGATGCCAAGCTAAAAAGTTTTTCAAATGCTGCAAAGCAAAAAAAAATGATTCAAATTGTATACCCAGGTGGGTCAACAAAATCAAAACCTCGTGCAGTGACTGTATTTGGTATCGTCAGAAATCCAGACGGTGATTACATTCATGCGTTATGCGGAATCGATCACACCAGGAAACGATTTTATCTAAATAAGATCAGTGATTACGACGTTGTTAATTAACTATTTTCTTCGTCTGAATATTCAACAACTTCGACGGATTTTTGCGAATTGATAAGAATCATTTTATTTCGGACCAATTCTGCCAGTTTTTCAAGATGAACAAAATCATCGCCGGCACGCAATTTTAAAGCCTGTCCAGTTTTTGTCAGACCTTTGCCGTCGAGTACGTCATTTAAAAAACGTTCAAAAGCATAAACAGGTCCTGCAATTCGATGCGAAATAATTTTTGCAATGATAAAAAGTGTTGCTGAAAATGCTAAAACTAAAATTAAAAATGAAAACAAATAGGCATGTGTGTACTGATTGACGGCGGTCGGGTTGTGTCCAATCAATTCTGTCAAAGTAATTTTTAAATAGGTATATGAAAATACTAAACTGATCAGTGTCAGCAATAACCCTGTCATCATAAATACGGCCGCATATTTAATTTGAAATTTTTTATTCACCCAGAAAGTTTGTCTTGAGTTTTGGTCTGGCCACAGCAAATGGCCTTCTTTGATCAATGAAATGACGATTAAAAAATACCCCACCCATTGAATCATATCTGCGACATTCCAAACGGGTGAATGCCATGTCGAAATTTTGACTGATAAAAAATCAATAACGTATCCATACAGTGTTCGATCAATAACATTGCCTAATATGCCACCGATCAATAACGACAATCCGATTCGCAGGCGAAGCAGTTTCAGAGGAATAATATATTGTAAGAAACAGTATATACTCAGCAAAAAAAATCCGCTCGTCGACAAGCTGACAATTCGTAAAAACGCGGGCAAACCAGAAAACATTCCCAGCATGGCGCCGTGATTTTGAATGAGTATGATATGGAAAGGTCCAGCCCAGAATTCAGGTGTCGTTAAGGCTGAAATTTTTGTGACCTGGTCAAAAATAATCACTAATAATAAAGACGCAACTACTAAAACCCAATCTTTTGTTTTCATAAAAATATTTTGCAGCTAGTATCAATGAAATGAAACATGTATTTTTTATTTTTTGGTGTCTTTACTTTGGTCTAGCCTTAAACGCTTCTGCGGCGTCCGAACTGAATAGTGGCATACAGAGGGTGTTTGATAAAAACGGTATCAACAAAGATCAAATTGGAATCGACATAGCTTTGGGTACAAAAAAAATATTCACATTAAATCAGGATAAAAAATTTATACCTGCATCGGTTACAAAAATACTAACTGCATATGCGGTACTCAAAAATTTACCTTTGAATCACAAATTTAAAACAGAACTGTATTTCGACGGTAAAAATTTATACATTAAAGGCGGCGGCGACCCCAGCTTCGTGTCAGAAAATATGTGGTACTTGGTTAATGAATTTGTCAGAATGAATATTAAATCCGTTAATGATATTATTGTCGATGACTCCTTGTTTGATCAAATCAGATACGATCAGTCACGTGAATCTGTTCGGGTCGATCGTTCGTATGATTCTCCAGTTGGCGCGATGAGTTTTAATTGGAATTCGATTAATATTTTTGTAAAACCAGCGGAATTAAATCAACCGGCGAATGTCTATTTAGATCCAGAAAACGAATATTTTAAATTAATTAATAAAACAAATACGAATGATAATAAATCTGCCAAAGAACTTATTATCGACGTAAATCAAGATAAAAAACTGATTTCAGTCAGCGGCGATGTGCACAGTAAAATTGATGAAAAAGCATATTTTAAAAATGTGTCTGATCCAGCACAGTGGACAGCTGAAAATTTAAAATCATTTTTATTACAGCGTGGCATTCGAACAACGGGACGTTTAAAATCAGGAATTGTACCGTTATCAGCAAAAAAAGTTGCAACGAGTGAAAGTAAAAATATCAATCAGATTTTAACTGATATGAACAAGTTCTCAAATAATTTTGTCGCTGAAATGTTGACAAAAAATTTATCTGCAACCAGTGGTGAAAAACCTGCAAAGTTATCAACTGGAATCGAAATCATTCGCAACGAACTAAAGAAAATTGGATTAACATCGAATGAAATTTATATTGAAAATCCGTCTGGGTTCAGTCGTGACAATAAATTTACAGCCCGTGGATTAAATAAGGTCTTAGAATTCATTCAAAATGATTTTCAAATATTTCCTGGATTTATGGAAAGTCTGCCAATTTTGGGAATTGATGGTACCTTGAAAAAACGAATGAAAAATTCAGAAATTTCAGGTCTGGTCCGAGCAAAAACGGGATACCTGGACGGTGTCATTACATTGTCGGGGTATGCGGGCAGGGCCAACGGCGATATTTTGCATTTCACTTTCCTGTACAATGGTCCGCGTGACATGAAATTAGTGCACGAAACTTTTGATCAAATACTGATTCAAATATTAAAATAACATGTGGCCAATTTTAAAAAAATACTTTCTTTTTCTCTCATTTTTTACTTTTCAGGTATGGTATTTTCAGCAACGAAAAAGTGGTCTTCCTCTTTACCGCGGGATACAAAATTTATTGCACAGACCGATCTGAAATCGCGAGTTCAGTTTTGGGTCGATATCTATTCAAAATATTCGACATCGCAGGGTGTTTTTCACAGCGTCAAAAATCCGAATTTAATTTATGGTGAAATTGATTTATCACCGATTCAAAATAATTCGATATTGTCTGATGCTGAAAAAAACAGACAAATAAAAAAAATGGTTCTGCGACAAAGAAAAAGTATAATCGAAAAATTTAATATTCAATCGTCAACTGAAATCAGGTTACAAATGGGTCTTAAAGACCGCATGGAAAAGGCATTATTTTTTTCCGGCAGATATTTGCCAATGATGGAAAAAATATTTGCTGATAAAAATTTGCCAATTGAATTAACCAGAATTGTATTTGTTGAAAGTTCATTTAATATTTTTGCTCAGTCCAAAGTCGGCGCCAGCGGCCTCTGGCAAATTATGCCGTCGGTTGGCCGAGCTGAAGGATATTTACAAAAATATTACGACAAAAGAAATCACCCCTATTATGCGACAGTTTTAGCGGCCAACATGCTTAAGCAAAATCATAAATCGCTGAACGATTGGCCGTTAGCAATAACTGCGTATAACCACGGATTAACTGGCGTGCGTCGAATGAAATCAAAAACTGGTGGTCATCAAATCAATGAACTGATTGAATCAGATCGCCGAACACAGAGCTGGGGATTTGCTTCGGAAAATTTCTATGCTTGTTTTTTGGCTGTCTTAGCTGTTGAAAAAAAAGCCAGCTATTTATTTGGATCTGATTTGCTCATATCAAAATCTTTAGAAGTTCAAAATATTAAGCTAAAGACAGCGACAAATAAAAATATGATTTTAAAATGGTATGGCGGCAGTTTGCAAAAATTTAAAAACTATAACCCACATTTGCGACTAGCTCAGTTAAAGCAAAAAAAATATTTACCAGCTGGTTTGCCATTGGTCGTTCCGAGTAATTTAGTTTTATAACTGACTGCAATTACGTTTCAAATGTTGCAATTTTTCTGGATATCGCATTTGAGATGAAATAGCCAAACATTGGCTTTCGCTGATTTGATTTTGAAACTGGCGTACACATTCAAACAGAGCCTCGTCGTGATTAAGAGCCACTTTGAAATTTTCAGACCTTGATAGACAAGATTTCAATGTTGGAAATTCGGAGACATTGTAAAAACAAAATTGCTTTAAATTTTCTTTGGATAAGTCAGACTTGATATTTGCTGATTCCGAAAAACAACTGTCCAAAGTCAGCCGTTGAATATGTTTTTGGACACAATTCTGCGTTGTTGCAGATGTGTCAGCCAGGCACTTTTCAAGGTTACCGGCGTGGCTCAAGCTACAAAAAAATGCGAATACGATATTTACTAAGTATTTCATAAATCAGTATTTAGCAGGTTTTAAGCCGATTCAAAGCCCATAAAGCAGGTTTAAGGAGCTACAAATGTAGATCTTCTTGATATGAGACGTTTTTTGCTATTTGAGGATTAACTTCTCGGGCTGATTTTGGATACTTGAAATGAACTGCATGAGCCAGGCGGGCTCAACCCCACGATGAGTTAAATAATCAGACCCAGTCGTTCCGACCCAGTCCCAACAGCCCTTGGGGTTATAAGGATAATTTTTTTCGGTGATCTGTGTTTGTGGAAATAAAACCATTAAATTATTTTTTTCGACGTAATCGGCATAACCCGACGTTTCAACAAATTTGAATAGGCCCATTTTATTTTGCTTTTGTTCAATGTACGGCAGTGGACTGTATGGCAAACTTTCCGCTTTTGTGCGCATTTTTAAATAGCCGAACGCAATAGACTGCCTATAGGTTACATCAAAATCAGCATCATAGAAATCAGACATTTCGCAGCCATGCAATGCCACATGCAATTTACATTTGTCTGGGTTTTTCAGGCATTTTTGATTTGAAACTAAATAACCGTACGAAGCAATCGATGTTGGATTGTTCGGCTGACGTATTTTATAAATATTTTCAATTTTTGATGCTGATCGAATCAGGCCTGGCTGAACCAAGAAATTCAAAATTTCACCTGCGACATTTTTTTTGCATGAAGAAACATACGGTACTTTTTGTTCACTGCAATTATTTAAATTTTTTCGATCAGTTGGAAAATTATGGGCACCTTCGCCAGTGCTGATTTGAATCGAGGTTTCAGGGGTGTCCAACTGTAAATAAAATTCTTTAATCTTGTTTTTCATTTCAGGCTCGACAACTGTATCTTTTGTTCCGTGATAGATATAAATTTTTTGATGACTTATGTTCGTCGGATCATCAATCAGACCTTGCTTCGACAATTGTTTTATTAAATTTATATCTGGCGTTACAGAGTTCGGATTTTTCATACATAGATTGACAGATTTATAAAACGGATTGAATTTTCCGGGCTGGAACAGGGCCAGGTCACCTGTTCCGTTGTTCAGAGATAACTGGTGCATTTCTTGAAAATGATTTTCGGCACAACCGAAAAAGCCACCAGCAACTATTCCAACACCAGAAATTTTTTCAGAATAGATAACGCCCAGTTGCGCCGCCATAAATGCGCCAGATGAAATGCCAGAAACAGTGATCGCAGGTGCCGCTGGGACTTGTAAATTTAAAAGCAACGCAGTTGTGATGATGATTATTTTGTTCATAGTACTTCTATAACACGCCTCAAGTGGCTTCGGACAAAAAATGTTACTGTCGATACTTTGGACACTATAATTTACACGTCTTTAAAATTTCAGTATCATTGATTTTGAATTTCGTTTAAACACTACATATGAAAAAAAAATGGAATCAAATTTCACTGTTTTATTTTTTATCAGTAATGTTATTTGCTGTTACTGGCTACCCGTTGATGACAACGTATCGCGAGTCTTTAAAGCCTGATGTTGTTCTTCAGCCGAAACTGGACAGTCAATTTTATGTAAAGACAGCGAAATCTGTAATTAATGCCTTTCAAAAGGATACATTCAAAAAAACTGACTCAGATCTGGATCTTATTTTTTTAAACATTGAAAAAAAAATTATCTATCAGAACATCAAAGACCATCAGCTCGTCTATTTCGACTTTCATAACTTAACAAATGCCGTTGTTGATTTTTCACTTCAAATAAAAAACAATCTTAAATTATCAATAGAACCAAAACAGCGTGCAGTTTTGCAGATGAATTTTTTTGGATTAAGCCAAGCTATTAAAAAAGCAAATCAAATGAATTTAACTATTCAGTCTGATCAATTTGATAAACTCCATGATATTTTAGTTAGCCAAGCCACAACCTTATTTTATGCTTCATATAAGGACCGACGAAAATCAGATTTGTTTTGGTGTGCGTACTTTTTGCATGAATTAAATTACCCAATGGATTTAACAGCCAAACATTTATCAGCACTTGAAAAATCGATATCAAAATTGAATGAACCCGAAAAATATAAATTGTACGGTTCAAAATTAGCAAAACTGTCATTAAGTTTTGGCGAGCACTTATCAAAACCGAGTCAGGATCAGGTCGACACTTTATATCGATGGGTTATGTTTGCAGATCTTTCCGTAGCAGATAAACAGCTGGCTCAGCGATCATATTTAAAACAAATACAGCTGACCGGAGATTCCGAAAAAATTAAAGATTTTAAAAAAGAAATGGCGACCAGTTTATTGTATCAGGAAAGTCATAACTTATTAAAACATCCATTAAGCATTTTTAAATATATTCAGTTCCTGATTGGTTATATTTTTGTAGCTTGGCCACTGGAATTTATTTTAATTTTAGTATCTCTCCTGATTTTAGCGATACAATCAGGTACGGTTTTAACCAAAGAAGAAAAAAAACGTGCGCATCGTTGGGATAAAAAACTGTGGATGATGTTTACAAAATCATATTTGGGTGCAAATGTTCCATTTTTTTCAAAATTAGCAGCTTCATTGATTTTATTCGGAGTCGGTCTCTATTTCAATTCTGCCAAAAATTTCGTTGAATCTATGATATCAAGTATGTAATTCAAAGGTTCAATTACGGCTGAACTGGTCCAATCCCAAAATTTAATACTCGATACGGATTATCCGCATATTCGGTTAAATACATCATAGGTTCTCTATTTTTATCAAATGACATTTGAATTTGTGCTGGGCCTGGGTAAAAACCACCGCCGCCAAACCCTGTGTTCGCAGGGTCCAATTCAAACGTAAATGAAATTATTTTGTGTGTACCGTAAGACCAATCGGTTGTGTCTCCGCTGGCAACATACAGTGACGAGCTTTGTTGTGGATTATATCCATTCCAAGTCGACATTTTTTCTGCCATTGTTCTGTGTACTGCAAAATCTTTGGCAATTTCAAGTCCGTTGTATTTATGGCCCCACGGATATAAAATTAATTTTGAAAATGAATGGTATGACAATAAAATTGTAATATTTGAATGTATTTCAATATAGTTTTTTATAGCTGACGATTCGATTTCAGAAAAAGCTTTGGGTCCTTTGTAGGTGTCATCACTTGTGTTGCTTGATGACCCACCGGTTCCCCATTGGTAACCGTAATTGCGATTCAGATCGACACCGAAAGTTCCATCTGAATTTCTTGATCTATTTTTGCGCCACATCTGGTAATTCGCAGCAGAAATATCATATTCCATGCCATCGGGATTGACAGCCGGAATGATATGAATCACTCGTGAATTTAACAGATTCATGACCCGCGAATTTCCAGCACGAAATTCGGCGATTAAAAACTGTGCCCACATCAGTGGTATTTCGACTGACAAATGTTCCCGTGCATGGTGCCCGCCCATGAAAATAATTGCTGGTCTTTGTGCAGCATGCGTTTGATCATTTGTTATTTCCAAGGCCCACAGATCGCGTTTTTCAGCAGTCTGCGCGATAGATGTCAGCTTTAATAAATCTGGATTTTTTGTGGCCAAGTTTTTTAATGTATCTGTCAGTTCTTGGTAATTGTGATAAATAGAATCTTTGACAGGAAAATCAGTCGTGCGAATTAATTTTTTTCTGTAAGTATTTTCTAAATTTAAATCAGACGATGCAAGCAACAGTCCTTGTTTTTTTAATTTATTTAAAAGCGCTGTGTTCCCGTAGGCAATAACGTAATTATCTTGTACGATTTCAATTGCGACGCCATCGTTTGATAATATCGAACGATCGAATTTATTGTTTGCTGAAATTTTTAACCAGTAATATTTCTGGTCAATGGATTGTGCTTTTTGTGACGCTCCGAAAATAAAAAAACTGACCAAGGCTAAGAAAAATATTTTTTTCATGATTGAATCCCTTCCACGGGTAACTGGCACTGATGCTAGCAACCGCTGAATTGTGATCCAAATTGAAATTATATAATATACGGCGAGTTATCGAAACCTAGACTTAAGTTGTGGTTATGTTTTTTGTTGAGTCATTGATTTTTCAGATAATTTTTTTCGAAATTCATCAACAGATACGAAGCGTAAGCCGATTCCAAGCCCTTTACACCAGATGACTTCAGAATCAATGGTATGAACTTTTTTAATCGAACGCAGGTTCACGGTTAGCCTGACTAAATCGCCCTTTTTGGGCATATAGTTCGAACTGATAACTTCAAAAAAAGCTCCAGCAACTGATAAATTACCCATTTTGCAAAAGATTTTTCCTATTCGACCAAAAACTTCGATTTGCGCAAGTTCTTGAGTCATGAATCTTTTGGGTTTTGTTTTTTGTTGTGAATCTTGCTGCGAATTTTGATCATTACTTTGCATCGATGAGTCTCCAATATACAGGTTATATCGGAGACTCTGTTTATAATATTAAAATTTATGTTCTGAATTTATTGTCAAAAAGTTCGACGAAAATCGATTATTTCGTTTCTTCATCCTTTTGAACTTCTACTTTTTTCTTTTTGAATTCCTCAGTTTGCTTTAAACGATTCGCTTTATTTTGATCAATCAATTTCGATAGTTTTGGATCTGATACGACATCGGCTTCTTTGATAATATCGGCGATCCGATGCAGGCTTGATGTGAAATCTGTAATGATCAGCTGGTTCGAAGCAGAGACCGATTCAAATTCCCCGTACATTGAAGTCATCATACGGCCAAGTCGATTTTTAAATTCATCAGCAGAAATATTTTTTAATGTTACAATCCATGTCGTCATTTTTTCAGGACGCAGACTGGGCAATGTCGAACTGACTTCGATCCCGTCACGTTGCGCTGATCTGGCATTTCTGACTGTTGAATAGTCAGCCTTTTTAACAATAGCAAAGCCATTGAGCTTCAAAGTTTCTGACAATTGATTATAAGATTCTTCGATTGTAATTGGCGTTGAATTGAGTAAAGTTATTTTACCTCTGACCGTTGAATCGACGACAAATCGAGTGCCCGAAGCTTTTGCGTACAATTCAATGACTTTTGTAATTTCTTCGTTTGAAAAATTAAAGTGTAACTTTTCCTGTGCTGATGTGAATACTGAAAACATAAGTGTTGCTGCAATAACTATATTTCTCATTTTGAACTCCTTGTTAGACAATCAAGTTAGGCGAGCTATTGACACGAGTCAAAGGTCCGTTTTGGAACTGGATGATCGTCTGAAATTTAAAATATAAATTTATAAATTCTTCGACCAAATTTCATAAATTAAACCGTGAACCAATTCGCTGTTTTTGGAATGTGTTTTATTAAACTGTAACTGAAAATCGACATCATAAAATGCATCTGCATTAAATTCGCCGGGGATTCGTGTTAAAAATAAAAAATGACAATCAGCTAATGTTTGTCGGTAAATTTCGGCACCACCACAAATCATGACATCCGCGGGCCACTGTTTTTGTTCGATCAGTTTTTTTGCAGTTTCGTAAGCATCTACAACAGTCATTACATAAATGACATTCTCAAATTCGGATTTTTTTTGTGTGCGCGAAATCACGATATGGAATCTCTTGGGCAAAGGCTTGCCGAGTGAGTCGAATGTTTTTCGCCCCATGATTAAAATTTTGCCAGATGTTTTTTCTTTGAAGTATTTCAGGTCCTCTGAATAATGCCACAACAATTTGTTATCGCAGCCAATGGCTTTGTTTTCACTAAAGGCAACGATTTGACTTAATATCAAACGGCAACCACGGCTTTGATCGCTGGGTGAGGATCATAATTTAAAATTTCAATATCTTCATATTTAAAATCAAATATATTTTTGATCGCTGGATTTAATTTTAATTCAGGTAATTTTTTCGTATCACGCGCTAATAGCAATTGAACCTGGTCCATATGGTTTGAATAAATATGCGCATCACCCAGGGTATGAATAAATTCACCGACCTTCAAATTACAAACTTGAGCAATCATGTGTGTCAGCAAGGCATAGCTTGCGATATTGAACGGGACACCTAAAAAAATATCGGCACTTCGCTGATACAATTGGCATGAAATTTTGCCGTCAGCGACGTAAAATTGAAAAAATGCATGGCATGGTGGTAATGCCATTTTTTCAATTTCAGCAGGATTAAATGCGATCACAAGCAGACGGCGAGAATCAGGATTTAATTTGATTTGTTCAATGACATTTGTAATTTGGTCGACAGTTTTTCCGTCGGCCCCTTCCCAAGAGCGCCATTGTTTGCCATAAACGGGGCCCAATTCACCATTTTCATCAGCCCATTCATCCCAAATGGTGACTTTATTTTCCTTCAGATATTGGATATTAGTTTCGCCTTTAAGAAACCACAAAAGCTCATGAAAAATTGATCTGGTATGTAATTTTTTTGTCGTTAATAATGGGAATCCATTTTGCAAATCAAATCGCATTTGGTAACCGAACACACTTTGCGTGCCTGTGCCTGTACGATCAGATTTATGCGTGCCAGATTTTAAAACGTGTTTTAATAAGTCATGAAACTGCTGCATAATAAAAAATTCCTAAATTTATTTTTTATGTTATTGAAAATTTTGAACCTGAGCGATGTAAGGTAAATTTCTGTAGTAACCTTGGTAATCTAAACCGTAACCAACAACAAATTCATTTGTAATTTTGAATCCGACGTAATCCAATTTGCACGGAACTTTCAAGGCTTCAGGTTTTTCCAGTAAAGTCACAGTCGTAATTGATGCTGGTTTTCGGGATTCCATAGATTTAATTAAATAATTCATTGTTAAACCTGTGTCGACGATGTCTTCGACCAGTATGACGTGTTGACCTTCGATGGGGTTTGCTAAATCCAATGTGACTTTGACTTCGCCGGACGATGTTGTTCCGCCATGGTAACTGGATACTCCGAAAAATTCACATGTAATGTCTGTATTTATTTGCCGAATTAAATCCGAAAAAAATAAAAATGATCCTTTCAATACACAAACTGCAATGACTTTTTGGCCTTTAAATTTTTTTGTCAATTCAGCGCCGATCGATTGAATTTTTTGTTGCAGCTGTTCTTCAGAAATATATGTTTTAAGATCTAAATTTTTTGCGTTCATCGAAGTCTCATTTCATCTTTTGTACAAAAGAATTGTTATTTATGCCAAAGCGATCGAATACAGTGCTTACTATTAAGCCCTTTTTATTGATTTCAGTAAAGTCCTAATGACGTGTGCCGAAGTCTTTGTTGTCGATATTTATTTAATCATCATTAAAAACGGGTTAATAACGGCATTTTTAGCGCCAAATCAGATGCAAAAATTTTAGGACTAGGGCTTTGAAACGGTTTCGATCATTATAATAAATTCAGTTTTTTGATTCAAAAAATCTTGGGACTCTAAAATTTGAAACGGAGGTGTGTTTAATAAATCAGGTTCGTTTTCGAAACCGACCATTGCCGTTTTCCAGTTTACAAAAAACAAAGCATTTTTTTGTAATTCGAATTCAAGCGGCAAATCTATTTTATCAGATCTAGAAATTTTTGCGACATTTAAATGCCCTTGAGTCGTTTGATTTTCTGTTGATTTTAATCCGATATTTATCTGCAATCCGACAAATGTCGATGTTTCGTCAAAAGTTTTTCCTGATAAAAGTGCCTCTGTTTTATTTAAAAAAAACTTCTTTTGCTCTGTTTTCAATATTTTTAATTTGGTTAAGGATTTAGATTTATAGTCAGGATAAATACCTGCTGAAATATCCAAATTGTTTTGGTATAAACCTAAACGTTGGCTTTCGGTCACCAAGGTGGTTAAATCCTGGCGGGTGATTTCTGCATAGGTCAGTTTAATTTCAGAAAAAAATTGCGAACTATTTGCGGCGACTGTAGCGGCTGGTGCGAATTGATTGATATTTGCAGAAACAGGAGCGACTATTTCAACATCGGCTGGTGTTGCCTCAACAGAAGAATCTGTTTCCGTATTGTTTTTTTGCAGGTTGTTTTTTGTGGAATCATTTGTTTTTTTATAGTAAGAAAATTTTTTAACCCAATTTTGTGGCCGGTCTGTTTTAGCAATGAAATAAGCCGAAATAGCAGTCACAAGTATCAAAATAAAAATTTGAAAGAAACCACTTTCAAAAAATGTTTTTGACTTTGAAACCGGCAATGGCTTAAACGTGAATATATCTACGCCACAATTCGCGCAATACTGATCTTTGGGTTGTCTGAAATTGCATTTTGGACAATTTATCATAAATATATTTTACTTTAGATCATTCACGCTTTACAGACAAATCAAGCTGAACTAATATATGACCTTGGTCGAGGTTTTAATGCATGTTCCGGTTTTATTAAATGAAGTGATCGATGCTTTTTCTACGTTTAAAGAAAAAACAAATCTGATTTATTTTGATGGTACTTTTGGCCGCGGTGGCCATTATTTAAAGCTGAAAAATAGTTTTAAGATTTCGTCAGCCTATGCCACTGACCAAGATTTATCGGCGATTCAGTACGCAGCTGAAAAATTCCCTGAGGTCCAAATAACGCACGAAAATTTTTTTGATTTTTCTAAAAAAAATAAAAACAAAATAGATATGGCATTGCTTGATCTCGGAGTCAGCTCTCCGCAACTGGATGAATCACAACGCGGATTCAGTTTTATGCGCGACGGCCCTTTGGATATGCGCATGAACCAAAATTTAGAAAAAACAGCAGCGGACTTAGTCAATACAGCCGGCGAACAGGACCTATTTAAAATTTTTTCTGACTACGGCGAAGTTAAAAAATCTGCCAAAGTTGTACGTGCCATTATCAAAGACCGTGAAACGCAAAAATTTGAAACAACTTTACAGTTGGCAAAAATGATTGAACGTGTGGACGGCTGGCAAAAAAAGGGTTTTCACCCAGCAACCCAATATTTTATGGGCTTAAGGCTAGTCGTTAACCAAGAATTGGAAGTCACTGAACACGCGATTCCGTTATTAATTGATTCGCTGAATGACCATGGTCGTTTGGCAGTTATCACATTCCACTCTTTGGAAGATCGCATTGTTAAAAATATATTTAATGAATCTAAAATCGGATTTGCTGTGAACAAAAAAGTGATTGTGCCAACCGACGAAGAGTGTAAAAATAATCCTAGGGCACGCAGTGCAAAACTAAGGATTTTTCAAAAGGGTTTGCCTTCAGAAAAACCAGATAAATTTGCTTTGCGCAGAATGCTCAGGGACTAGCCAGAAACATAATTATATCAACGAGGTCAAGGAATGAACTCAGATTTTTATCAGGATGATATTCAAAGATTAAAACCATTTCTAAGTGTATTTTTTATTGTTGCGACACTGTTCAGTTTGGTTTTTTTAAAAATGGAAGAACGGCGTATGTCGTACGTTGTTCTGAAGCAAACACGTGAATACAAAAAAACGGCTGAAATTCGAAAACAAAAAGAAATTCAACTGGCCAAATTAGTCCGCCCACAATTTATTGAAAATATAGCTAAAGCAAAAATGACTTTAAAGCGTGCAACTGCAGCGCAGATCATTCATTTGAGCCCAAACACATCTGTCACATATTTAAAATCAGCATCATTAATACCAGGATTATCCAATTGAAAAATAAAATCATATCATTGTTTATTGGAATTGCATTTTTATGGGGTGCATTGGCATTACGTGCGGCTTATTTGCAATTTTTGCCGAATGAAAAATTAAACACACTGCAAGCCAGACAGTTTCAAACTGTTGTTACTTTGCCTTCGAGACGTGGAAACATCATAGACATAAATGGTAAAGATCTAGCAATGAGTTCGCCAGCATATTCAATTTATGCTGACCCCAAAGTCATCGTGAATAAAAAACAATTTGTCAAAACTGTTTCTCAAATTTTAGATGAGCCTGCGGCGATAATTGCCAGGAAAATTTCTGATTCAAAAAAACGATTTGTTTGGATTGATCGATTGGTTAATGCATCAACAACAGAAAAATTAAAAGAACAAAATATTCGAGGACTCGGCTTCGTCGAAGAATGGCGCAGGATATACCCCAATGACCATTTATTATCTACATCACTTGGCTTTATTGGCAAAGAAGGCCAAGGCCTTGAGGGTATCGAACTTTTATATGACAAAGACCTCAAGGGAGAAAATAAAAAAGTATCTCTTCGTAAGGATGCTCGCGGTCGTCCGTTGGTCCAGGATGGCACGGTGTTTACTGAAACTCCGCAGGGCAAAGATATTCAGTTAACAATTGATTCTGATTTGCAGTATTTTGTTGAAACCGAACTGCAACAAGCTTTAAAAAATCACCAAGCTGAAGCAGCTTACGCTGTCGTTCTTGATGCAAAAACTTCAGCCATACGAGCTATCGCCAGTCTACCTGATTTTGATTTAAATAAACCTGAAAAATCTAATTCTGGATTTCGTAGAAATAAAACTGTCACTGATACCTACGAACCAGGCAGTACACTTAAAACTTTTATTTTAGCTGAAGCCTTGGAGAAAAATATTTACAAAGCCAATTCAAAAATATTTTGCGAAAACGGAAATTTTAAAATTGGAAAACGTGTAATTCGCGAAGCTGAAAAATCACACTCTCAAGGCTTAATTACGGTCAGCGAAGTTTTAGCCTATTCATCAAATATTGGTACGAGTAAAATTGCGTTAAAATTGGGTGACGCAGCTTTGCGTGAATCGTTATTGCGTTTTGGTTTTGGCCAAAAATCTGGTTTGGATTTGCCCGGCGAAGCCAAAGGAATTATTTTGGGTCTGCCATGGGCAGATCACTTATTAGCAAACGTTTCATTCGGCCAAGGAATGACTGCGTCTCCGCTACAAATGGCAAATGCTTATGCATCTATTGCTAACGGGGGAATTTTAAATCGTCCATACATTATTCAAAGTATTACGGATATCGAAACAAATCAAAAAACAGAAAACAAACCCACAGAAATTCGCAGAGTTGTCAGCGAAGAAACAGCCCAACAAATGCGAATGATGTTGGCTGGTGTGACATCCGGAAAAGGATCGGGATTACTTGCGCGAGTTCCGGGTTATATCGTCGGCGGTAAAACTGGCACTGCGCAAAAAGTAAAAACAAATGGCCGTGGATATATTCCTGGTGGTTACATCGGAAGTTTCACTGGATTTATTCCTGCAAATGACCCGCAGTATGTTATCTATGTGGCCCTAGATCATCCTAAAAAAGGTTATTACGGATCACAAGTCGCGGCACCCTTGTTTGCCAGCATTGCTTCGTATGCTGTCCGCAAAGACGGCGTAGCCCCTGAAATTTTAGCTGAAAAAGATTTGAGCCAAGTTCCTTCAGCGCAAACAAATTTAAATCAAAAGCAAATTGAAAAATACAGTTTAGATGATTTAAAAAATGAAAAACAAATTTTAACAGCTGCGCCAGAATTGAAAAATTTATCTGTGCGCGAAGTTTTGCAAAAAGTTCATCAACAAGATATTAAAATTAAATTTTTGGGATCAGGACAAGTTTCAAAAACATGGCCCGAAGCAGGCGAAGCTTTAAATCAAGATCGCCAAATGACAGTATTTTTGAAGGAATAAGTTTATTTCAAACAGCCACACAATTTCTATTACATAATTCAACGTGCTCACCGGATCTGTTTTTTCTCTGTTCGATACAGTAATCATTTTTCTTTATCATTTTTTGAATCAATTCGAGAAAATATATTAAATAAATTTGTTTTGTTTAGATTTCAGGACTTTCGTCCGATTCAATATAAACAAAAAAATCAACTCGAGGGGAATTGAATGTATCCAGTACGTATTTTGTCAAAATTTGTTATTTTGATTTTATTTCAGATTTTATTCCAATCCGTCACATTTGCTAAAATTCCTGATAATGCTGTTGGCGGAATCTTAGTCGCCGATGATGGCAGCCCACTTGAAAATGACCCTTGGTTTGGATCAGTTCCTGCCGGCGATCATTCAGGTTCTGAAATCAGTACAGGTGTCGGATTATGTGCCAGGTGTCTAAATAATCCAAATTGTAATGATCCTGTTCGAGTTCATAATATTTCCATAGCTGAACCAGGAATTTTAAAAGCCTATTCAATCGTGCATGATGGTTGTTCAGGGACAACTGTTCAGATTGGTTCATGTTGTTCGGTAACAATTCGGTTCGCTCCGCTTAGAATTGGCAGTTACGCAGCTTCTGAAATTGTGCAGTGGTCGTCAAATGCACACAGTGGTACAAGCAGCCGCCCACTGACTGGCGAAAGTGTTTCTTATTCTGCCTTGCCGAATCATACAGTTAACAACAGCACAAACGTTTGCAGTAACTCATCGATTAATATGGACACGCTAGCTCTGCATGAAACTATTCCGATTGTCGGTGTCCCTTTTGATTTAGATTATTCCAGTGATCGATTGCGTCCAACAAGCTCATATTCTCCAAAGCCTATTGGACTGGGTGGATGGATGCCCAGCATTTTACATCATTATGATTTTGCGAATCGTTTTTTATTTTTAGGAAACGGAAATCACCAATATGTTTCATCAGCAATTCAATCAAATACGGGTTATTTAATTTCATCGGGGGCAGGTGATGAAATTTATTATTTTGACAAACAAGGTCGGCACTTACGAACTTTAAATGCTCTGACAGGCATTGCGAAATACAATTTTTTATATACAACGCAAGGAAAAATTTCACAAATAACGGATCAATACTCAAATATAATAAATTTTACGTATTCAACAAGAAAAATTTTAATACAATCCGCACAAAATCAAACCACAGAAATAAACTTGGACAGCAAAGGATTCTTAGCAACAGCTAAAAATCCGAATAACGAAATCTATACAGTGACGAATAATTCAGTCGGATATATTGTAAATTTTGAAAAACCAGCCGGTCAAAAATCCACAGTCACATACGACAATCAGGGGTTTGTTACAAAAGACGTTGGTGCCGGTGGTGATTTGTTGAATTTATTACGTCAATTTGATCAAACGTCTGGGCAGCAAATTGTTACTGTTTCAACCGCCTTAAATCGAATAACAACATACAAAACAATGCCGTCCGATGTTGGCTCAGTTCACTTAACAACAGAACCAAGTGGCCAAATTTCAACAGTGACCAATCAACAAGACGATTCAAATAAAACGACCGATGGCTACGGGAATATTCATACGACGTTGCAGCAAGCAGATCCGCGTTTTGGCTGGATGTCCGCTTATAACAGCAGTTCAGTTTTACAAATACCAAATTCAAATGTGCAAATAATAAATTCAAAAACAATATCAACTGATTTGACGGATTCAAACGACCCATTCAGTTTTTCAACGATTACAAAATTTGAAAAATTACAAAATGATCCATCAAAAATATTTACGTCTGTGTATCAAAAAAATGAAAAGTTATTAACTTCATATTCACCATTAAATCGGTCATCTAAAATTAATTTAAATGAATTAGGTCAAATATCAAAATTCCAAAATGGAAATTTATTGCCCGTTGATTTCGCATATAATTCTCAAGGAAAACTGATTTCGACACAACAGTCAGATCGTAAAAAAATATTTACATATGATCAATATTTAAATGTTTCACAAATTACAGATTCTATTGGCAGAAATACGGCCTACGAATATGATAATGCTAACCGGGTGATTAAAAGTATTTTACCCGATGGAAAAACAATTTCTATGACTTACGATGCGAACGGAAATATGACCAGCATCACGCCAGCAAATAAACCAGCGCATAATTTTTCTTATAATTTGTTTGAATCTGTACAAGAATATTTACCTCCGCTGCTTGGAATTTCTGCGTCACAAACAACGACCTATGCGTACAATTTAGATAAGCAAATAACTGAAATTAATAAACCAGGTGGTTCAAAATTAATTTTAAATTATCAAAATACAAATGGTCTGTTGAATTCTGTTCAAACGCCGAATGGCAGTTATGTTTATACTTATGCAAATCAATCTGATTTATTAAGCTCAGTCGTTTCGCCGGATCAACAAATTACAAATTATCAATATGCTGGCAGTATACCAACGGTTATAAATAATACTGGCGTTATTACAAATACTGTTAATCTCAGTTATTTCACAGATGGATATTTATCAAATATGTCTGTATCTGGCAAAAGTGGATCGGTTGGTAAAAATATTAATTTCAATTACGACAAAGACGGTCTACTGATTCAAGTAGGTAATGAATTTTTTGACTTAAATTCCGTTGGATCGCCAACAAATTCAAAATTAGGAAAAATTACAAAATCGACAACGTATAATAATTTCGGTGAAATAGAAAATGAAACTGTTGTTTTTAACAAAAAACAGAACATTCAAAAAACGAAATATACACGAGACACTTTGGGTCAAATCACAAATATATCAAAAGGTGATCATTTCAATAACAAAAATCATAGTTTATCATATGTTTACGATTCCCAAGGGCGACTGACACTTGTTAAAGATAATCGCCACGTCATTCGTGAATACAAATATGACGCCAACGGCAACCGATCTGAATTCATTGAAGATAATAAAAAAATAATTGCACTGTACGACGACCAGGACAGATTAATTAAATACGGAAATACTGAATACAAATATTCAGCAAGCGGTAATTTATCAGAAAAAATAATTCACCATGGCAAAAAAAATCACCATGATAAAAATTATTTTTCATCATGGTTTTTAAATCGTGATAGCGATCATAAACATAAAACTGAAATCACACGTTACAGTTTCGATGCCGTTGGTAATTTAAAGAAAGTTATTTTATCGAATGGCAAAAAAATTGAATACATCATCGACGGTCAGAACCGCCGTGTCGGTAAAAAAGTAAACGGAAATCTTATTCAGGGATTTATATACCAAACACAAACTCAAATTTCAGCCGAGCTTGACGGCGCAGGTCGAATCACGAAACAATTCATTTACGGTGAAAAGCAGAATTCTCCGGATTATATGATTTACCAGGGTAAAGAATATAAATTTATATCAGATCAAGTGGGCACATTGAATTATGTTATTGAATCCGAAAGTGGTCGATGGTTATCGTCAATGTCGATGGATGAATTCGGTGATAATCGTAAAATTCACGGGTCAGACGTTGTGCCATTTGGTTTTGCTGGTGGATTGTATGACGCAGATACGGAATTAATTCATTTCGGCGCCCGCGATTATGATCCCAAAATTGGTCGTTGGATTAGTAAAGATCCAATCGGATTTAATGGTGGCGATACGAATCTTTATGCTTATGTTGGTGGGAATCCGGTGAGTTATGTTGATCCAACAGGACTGGCTCCTGGTGATCCATTTCGTAGTGAAATGGAAGCTGCTGGTGATGCCATCAACTTTATCAATCCTACTTCGATTAATCAAAACCGTGAATATGGCGGACATATAATTCAGAATGCTAATGGGACTTTCGCAGCAACAATGCCGATTCGCGGTGGTCCAGCAGGTGTTCAGATTGGCAACCCTCCTAGGGGTGCAACTGCTGACTATCATACCCATGGTGCATTCGACCCCAATTATAATAATGAAGATTTCTCACTTGGAGATTTTCGCGACAATGCTAGATCCGGATTAAATGGCTACCTAGGAACGCCGAATGGATCTATATTAGGAAATATTGGCGGTAATGTAAAAAGAGGTTTAACTTGCCCAAAATAAAAGAGCTTTCAATATACACCCTTCTTCTGTTCTTTTATTCTTGTAGTTGGGGTGGAACCTTTAAACAAGGTACTCCAATTAATAAGAAAAGTGCCATCCAAATCGCGGAAGAAAATTTCATCAATAAATATGGACCTGAAGTATTAAAACAAAAGCCTTTCCAGGCGGAACTAAAAAATGAAGTTTGGTTTGTTTCAGGGACGTTTCATTGCCCTCAGGGAACGGGTTGCAAAGGCGGAACTGCAGAAATAGAAATTTCTGCAAAAGATGGCAAAGTAATAAAAATAACTCATGGGAAATAAATAACGGACGACCCGCGGCCGAATAATTTCAAAAAACTCACGAAATTCGTGAGTTTCTGACGATTACTCGCCCGTCTCTGGTACTGTGTGGAGTTGTCCCTATTTAAACGGACACTTTGTTTAAAGAAACTATCTGACTTTCTCTGTACTACAAAGGTGCGTCACTGGGCACAGCTCTTTTTTTAAATTATTTCAAACATCCGTTTTTTTTCAAAGTTTCAAGCATCTTGGCTTTTTGTTCTTCGGGGATTGTTAATTTTTTAGCAGCTTCATAGCCCTTCATCATTTGTGGGCATTTTGCAGAAGCCTTTATTTTCATTGATGACATTGGGGCTTCGGCCATTAATTGCGTGGCGGATAAAATAATAAATGCAGATAAAATAATTTTTAACACAGAAACTCCTCGTTTTTTAAAAAGAATAACTTAACTGCTGGCACTTGTATAATTTTTTAAACAGTATTTCCAGTATTTGTTTGTTAAATAAATCAGTATCGATGGCATAATCAGTGCCCAAATCAATAAAGTGGGGTTGAACGCATCTAATAAAAACCTGGTCGGGATTGAGGCAATCATTGCGAACGGTAAAATAAATATTAATATTTTCCGTAGTGCCCCATTCATCAAACTTGAATAAATTCCATCGGGCCTCAGACCAAGTCTGAATAATGAATACCAGACATACTGAAGAAAATCAGCCCGCGTAAACAATAATGCGGTGGCGTTCAGTGCGAATCGTCCGCAAAATATAACGGATAATCCAGACGGTATCATGATCAATAGCCAAAATATTTTAAACCAAGAAAATTCAGGTAATTGATTCAAAGACCATAATAGCCCGGAAAATGTGACAAAAAAACAGGGGATATGTGATATCGAAATTTTTTGCGAACTGGTCATAAACATTGAATTCACGGGTTTGGTCAGCAGTAAATCCAGTTGGCCTTTGCGAACATCATCGTTAAATTTTGAAAAATTTGAATCCCACAAAATCATATATATCGAATCAACGAATAAGGCTAAAAACATGAAGACTTGCATTTGTTTCTGATCCCAGCCACCGATCAATTTAGTATGGCGGTACAGAACTTGGTAAATGACCAATTGTGATGCGTACCAAACAAATTCGGCACAGATCAGCAGAAAAAAATTAAAACGAAATTCTAAATCGGCAACCAGGCTGGCTTTGAAAAAGCCTTTGTAAATTTCAATATATTTATGGATTAAATATTTCATTAGGCGCCGGTCCCAGTGTATTCAGACAGACCTTTTTTCCATATCAAATAGGATAAAATTGATAATACAAATAATCCAGCAGCAACAGAAACAAAACCACCCATGACAACTTGTACGTCAATTCGTCCTGTGATGTAGGCCACAGGAATATACACACCAGATGAAAACGGCAAAGCGATTAAAATATTTTTTAACAGAGGTGGCATCAAATCAAATGGAATTAATTCGCCAGCCAATACAAACAATGATAAATTTTTAATTAATGTGAATGATCTGACTTTTGTAATAAAAAAAGCAATGGAACTTACGATAAAGCTCATCGTATGAAGTAAAAATAAATAAAAAAAGACTAACGTTAATGCCAGGGGAATTTTATCGTATTGAACGGGCAATTTAAAATACAACGACACTGACAGCGGAACCAACAGTGATAAAAAAGTAGTCATTAACTTATATCCCATCAGCTGACTCAGATAATATTCATAAAAACTGATTGGTCGGGTTAAAATCACATTAATATTACCAGAGGCGACGTCTTCCACCATCATTGATTCATACATCCAACTGATGGCGACACGGCCTAAAAATGGAGCCCATACGCCATAGGCCAAATAGGCCTCTTTCGTAAAGCCACCCAAAGTCTGCAATTCATTGGATTCAAAGATGGCGATCCATAATAAAATTTCAATACCGACTGTGATCAGCGGTTGTAAATAGGCATCGATAAAAAAATTGAATCGATATTCTAAATTTGTAACGATCGCAAGCTGGCTAAATGCCAGATTCTTTCGCCAAAAAGCCATGAATGACCTCTTCAAAATCGACCTCTTCTGTTTTTAAATCACTGACTTCGCCAGATTTTAAAATATCATTTAATTTTCCGGACAATTCGTTTGTTTGGTACGTTGTTGTGTGTTCCGTAGCATCATTTTTATATCTATAAATTATTTTTTTCGTTAAATTTGAAGCATGCATAAAATGGTCTACGGTTCCGTTGTAAACCATTTCGCCTTTTGAAATTAATAATAATTGATCTGCCAACTGTGTAATATCGTCCATATAATGCGACGTTAATATCACGACGGGTTTGTAATCTTTGACATATGTTTCTAAGAAATTTCGTATTGCATTCTGCGCCAAAATATCCAAACCAATTGTGGGCTCATCTAAAAATAAAACTTTTGGCTGATGCAGCAGCGATCCAATGATTTCCATTTTCATGCGTTCGCCCAAGCTTAATCTGCGCAGTTGCGTATCCAGCACGTCGGTACAACCCAGTAAATGTGCTAAATCATTAACAGTTTTTTTAGCTTTGATAGAATCCAGGTCATAAATTTTCGATAACAATGAATAGCTATCGCGAGCTGAAATATCCCACCAGAGTTGATTTTTTTGTCCCAGCAACAGACTGATTTGTTTTAAAAAATCATTTTTACGTTCGCTCGGATTAAATCCCAAAACAGAAACTGAACCAGATGTCGGATGAATTAATCCAGCTAAAATTTTTAATAATGTTGTTTTACCGGCACCGTTGGAACCAACCAGGCCAATAATTTTTCCGCCTTCGATTTTAAGGGATGTACTTTTTAAGGCCCATTTTTCAGTGTATTCGCGATTAAAAAATCCTTTGACGGATTCAATAACGCCTTCTTTTTTAGAATATGTTTTATAGCTGCGTGATAAATTTTCGGTTTCTATGACAAAATTCATATGATGCTCGATATTTTTTCTGTGATATATTTTTTGGCTCTGGCGCAAACTTGGGCTGGAATTTCGTGACCACCTTGAAACGAAACGAAATCAACTGACAGTTCGTTTTGTTTTAATAATTGTATTAATTTTTGTGTGCCACCCGATGGTAAAACCTGATCTTGTTCTCCGTGGGACAAAAATATTTTTTCGGATTTCCGATTTGCGCATTTTTGTGTCCAAATATCTTTGCGAATCAGACTGCCTGACATACTCATCAGTCCCAAAGGTTTTTCTGTGGCAGCGAAATAGACTTCAGTTGCAAGCATTGCTCCTTGGGAAAATCCACCTAAAATAATTTTATTCCAAGGCACATTCAGGGACTTAATTAAATTCATAATTTTCGGAATTAAATCTGACATTTCAGGCGGCGAATAATTTGACCAATCTGACGGAAGTTCTGTCATTTTTAATGGCCACCAAGCACGCCCCGAAACATGGGGACCAATTGGAACGCTGAATATGCCATTGGGAAATATCCAATTTAATTCAACACCATCAGGATTCATAATTTCTTTGAGTGATTCCAGGTCATTCATGTCTGCGCCAAAACCATGGAATAAAATAACATAGGGTTTTTCAGTGTCATCGGTATGTTCAATGTATTGAATATTTTTTTGTGAATTTTGGCTCATTTTTGTACCCTTATGAATTGAAATAGCATAATATTTTGTTTGTGAAACTGCAGCAGTTATTTTCTATGTTTGAATTTAAAGTCGATGAATTAGGCAACAACACAAACATTGCCGAAACACAGGTGCATCAAATCTGTTTTGATGCACGAACTGTCTCAAAAGACTGTGTTTTCGTAGCTTTGCGTGGCACAAAAACTGATGGCCATGAATATATTAAACAAGCTATCGATAACGGCGCAGTCGCATTAGTCGTCGAAGACATTAAATACGTACCCACTGAATTTAAAGGTTTCGTTCTGACAACAGTCAATTCCAGAAAAATGTTGGATGTATTGGCAGCCAGATTTTACGATTTTCCATCTGAAAAATTATTTTGTATCGGAATTACGGGCACCAACGGAAAAACTTCGGTGACTTATTTATTGGAACATATTTTAAATAATCAAAAAAAAATCGTAGGCATTATGGGAACCGTCAATCACCGTGTTGGTGAAAAAATTTGGAATTCTGAAATGACGACTCCGGATCCTGTCACATTACAAAAACGGTTAAGCGAATTTATTGACTTTGGTGCCAGTTTTTGTGCCATGGAAATTTCATCACATGCATTGGACCAAAAACGTGCTGACAGCGTTCATTTGAATACGGCTGTATTCACGAATTTATCATTGGATCATTTGGATTATCATAAAAACATGAACGAATATTTTTCAGCAAAACAAAGATTATTTACAGATTTGCTTTGGGATAGCACAAAAAAACCAATTTTTGCAGTCGTCAATGTCGATGATTCTTACGGACGAAAAATCAAATTGCCAGAACATGTTGTTGGGTGGACATACGGTCAAACTGAATCCGATTTCCAATTTAAAATTTTAAAAACAAATTTTTCTGAAACTGAATTTGAATTAATCACACCACTGGAAACCCTTAAAATTCAAATTCCTCTGGCAGGATTACACAATGTTTATAATGCTGTCGCCAGCATGGCTGCCGCATTGTCGGCGGGCGTTTCAATTCAAAACAGCATTCAAGCTTTAAAAAATTTTTCAGGCATTCCTGGACGGTTACAAAAAATAAATTCAAATTCCGAAAAAATTGTTTTTGTTGATTACGCGCACACACCCGATGCTCTGGAAAACACATTAAATACTTTGCAAAAAATAAAAACTGATACCAAATCAAAACAAAAAATAATCACAGTTTTTGGTTGTGGCGGTGACCGCGATAAATCAAAACGTCCATTAATGGCAAAAATCGCAGCCACAAATTCTGATTTCGTATTTATCACATCCGATAATCCACGTACCGAAAATCCTGATCAAATTATTTCTGAAATTCAAACCGGATTACCAATCAATTTTAAAAATTTTGATATTGATTCCGATCGTGAACGCGCAATACAAAAAGCCATCAACATGGCAGAACCTGGTGACGTTGTATTGATCGCCGGCAAAGGACACGAAGATTACCAAATCATCGGGGATGTGAAGCACCATTTCAGCGATATCGAAGTTGCAGGGAAATATTTATGAAACCAACATGGTCAATCGAACAAATCATTCAATGGACAAATGGAAAAATTTTGTCTACAGTACAGAAAAATTTTTCTGAAATAGGGACAGATACCAGAAAAAAATTAACGGAACAAATTTTTATTGCCTTAAAGGGTGATGCATTTGATGCCCATGAATATTTAAATACAGCAGTCGAACAGGGCGCTGGTTTATTAATTATCCACGAATTAAAACCAGAATTTGAAATATTAAAAAATAAAGTCAGCATTATTTTAGTCGATGACACGTTGTTGGCATTGCAAAATTTTGCGCACGGTTACCGAAAAACTTTAAATACAAAAATAATTGGAGTTACCGGCTCAAATGGTAAAACCACAACCAAAGAATTCACTGCCACAATTTTAAATCAATTTAAAAAAACACATTGGAATCAAGGAAGTTTTAATAATCATTGGGGAGTACCACTCACGTTATTGCAAATTCCTGTGGATGCGGCATTTGCAGTTATCGAAATGGGAATGAACCACGCAGGCGAAATCAGTCGACTTGTTGAAATCGCAGAGCCTGATGTAGTTGTTTGCACCATGGTCGGGCGGGCGCATATTGAATTTTTTGGATCAATTCAAAAAATTGCACAAGCCAAGGCCGAAATTTACCAAGACACATCTGAAAATACAGTTCGCGTTTTTAACCAGGACCAAGACGAAACATTTGATATGATGTACCCCGTAGCCAAAAAATATCCAGCCAGTCGAATGTTGTCGTTTTCTGAAAAAAATGACGAAGCGGATGTGTATTTCAAAATTGAAAGCCAATCAGGTCGCGGTATGACCATCAGCGGTAGTATCGCTGCCTATAAATCCACAGCAACCATTCCTGTATTCGGGAAACATAATTTAACAAACTTGATGGCGGCCAGTTGTTTGGCTTATGCGGTTGGTATGAAGCACGAAGACATTTGGAAAGCCTTGCCATTATGTAAATCGGCGTGGGGCCGAAATGAATTTATTGAAACAGAAGTTGGATGTCATCTTTTATTCGATGGTTATAATGCGAATCCTGACAGCATGAAAGCCTTGCTTAACAATATTCCGCAGCTCACAGGGCATGCAAAAAAAATTGCAGCCTTTGGTCAAATGAAAGAATTGGGCGATCACGCCAGTCGTGAACATACAGCATTGGCTGAAGCTATTGTGGATGCGGGATTTGATTTTATCTATTTTATTGGTGAAAACGCAACTGATTTTGAACAAGGCCTAAAAAATAAAAACTATAAAAATTATATCTGTGATGTGGATTTAACAGAACAAATGTCACAACATTTTAAAAATCAAATTAAAGCCAACGATTTAGTTGTTATCAAAGGATCGCGCGGAGCTTGCACAGAACGATTTGTTCAGCTGTGTGCTCCGATCAATTGGAAAAATAAATAATTCAAGCCTATGTCAGACCCAATATTTTTTAAATCAAAACCGGAATTAAAAGCAGAAGTTAAAAATTTTATCAAATAATTCAAATCTGAATTCAGGTAAATATAAAATAAACAAATTAGAATAAACAAAGAACGATCCTATGCGGTCGTTCTTTGTTTTGATCAAAGCAAATTATGGCTTTTGGCGGCCGTACAACAGCATTTTTCCAAATGTCCAATTTAAATCTGGATTTGTAACTCTGCCTAACGTTAAATTTGCATCGATACTTTCATATTGATTTTTAGGATCCACAGTCCGTAATGTCGTAAGCTCTCCAATAAATATTTTTTCATTTGGATGAACTTGTTTAAATTCATTAAATTTATTGCAACTTCCCACTATGGCTTCGAAGGCAGCCAATTTAGATAAATGGCTTATTGTCACTTTAGGTTCAGACCCATAGTAAATATATTTCAACACTGTTTCGGGTGATATTGAAACTGTGTCAAATCCATTGATTTCCGCACAGACTATTTCAGATACGGGCATTGGCCAAATATCTGATTTCGTACTAAATTCAGCCTTCGCCGATAAGCCAGCAAACAAGCACATTACGGTAAGAACTCCATGTAATTTCATAAAAACCTCCTTGGTTTTGTTTTGTTGTTTAAATCTGTGTATTAAATCTTTTCTATTTGAACATTAAAAATACCCACTGGATGCGGAACTGTTGGTATAATTTTAAAATCAACAATTACTTTTTTTTGATCTTCGGGTTTTAATCTTTGCAATATCAGATCATTTTTATTGAATTGATCGCCGACGAAATACATTTGTGTAATTAATTCGATGTAACCCAACGCTGAAATTTTAAAATGAATATGAGCTGGTCGAATCCAACCTTCGCCGGCCGGGTATGTTCCTGGTTTAATTGTACGAAATTGATATTTACCACTGGAATCGGTCACAGATTTTCCCCAATATTGAAAATTGGG
>JANPOT010000018.1:0-36655 GCA_031428135.1 Pseudobdellovibrionaceae bacterium
CGATGGACACGGTGACCGAACATCGCATTGCCAGAATCATGGCACAAAATGGTGGGCTTGGAATAATTCATAAAAATTTGTCTATTGATGACCAATCATTTCAAGTCGAAAAAGTAAAAAAATACGAAAGCGGAATGATCCAAGATCCGATCACACTGTCGCCGGATCATTACGTTTCTGAAGCGTTGCAAATAATGTCAAAATATTCAATCAGCGGTGTGCCCATAACGACCCAAGGGAAATTGGTGGGTATTTTGACTAATCGTGATTTGCGATTTGAAACGAATATCAATCAACCCATTCGAAATATAATGACCAAAGAAAATTTAGTAACGACGAATGTGGGAACAACTTTGGATCAAGCTAAAAAAATATTACAAAAACACAGAATCGAAAAATTACCTGTCGTTGATTCTGACGGCAAGTTAATGGGCTTAATTACAATCAAAGACATTGAAAAAGCTGAAGCTTTTCCTCAGTCAACTAAAGACTCCAAAGGCCGCCTGGTTGCGGCGGCGGCGGTTGGAGTGGGCGATGGAACATACGATCGAATTGATTCGTTGGTGACATCAGGTTTAGATGTTATTTGTGTCGATACGGCTCATGGACATTCTAAGAATGTCATTGATGTTGTCAGTTATGTTTCTAAAAAATATAAAGATTTAATTATTGTCGCTGGAAACGTTGTAACGACGGACGGGACTGAAGCCTTAATTTCTGCAGGCGCTGATGTTGTTAAGGTTGGTGTCGGTCCAGGCAGTATCTGTACAACGCGTGTTGTAGCGGGTGTTGGGATGCCGCAAATTTCTGCCATTATGAAATGTGCGGCTTCGGCTAAGAAAAAAAATAAAACAATCATCGCTGACGGTGGTGTTAAATTTTCAGGCGACATGACCAAGGCATTGGCCTTGGGTGCTAATACAGTCATGATTGGAAATTTATTAGCTGGCGCAGAAGAGTCACCAGGCGAAACTGTTTTGTACCAAGGTCGTACATACAAAGTGTACCGTGGTATGGGTTCATTAGGCGCCATGGAAAAAGGATCTAAGGATCGCTACGGACAAATGGATATCAATGACGTGGATAAATTAGTGCCTGAAGGCATCGAGGGAAAAGTTCCATATAAAGGAAACGCGTCAGGAATTATACATCAATTAATTGGCGGCTTAAAATCTGGAATGGGTTATTTAGGAGCTAAAAATATCGAAGAATTACAAGCTAAAGCCAAATTCGTACAAATCACTTCACAAGGGCTTCGAGAATCACATGTTCACGATGTCAGTATTACGAAAGAAGCTCCCAATTACAGGCTTGATTTATGATCTCTGAAAAAAATAAAAACGGATTTTTAATTTTGGATTTTGGATCACAGGTTACAATGTTGATCGCGCGCAGACTGCGTGAAATGGGATATTATTCAGAAATAAAACCATACACAGAAAATATTGAATCCATCTTGAAATTAAATCCAGCGGGAATTATTTTAAGCGGTGGACCCAATTCAGTTTATGATACGAATGCACCAACCAGAGATGTTCAACAATTATTAGAAATAGCACCAGTTTTAGGAATATGTTACGGGATGCAATTAATAGCCCATCAACTCGGCGGAAAAGTAGAGCCAGCAAAAAATCGTGAATATGGGCTTAAAGAAATTTCTTGGATTGAGTCTGTCAGTTCATTAGTTCCAAATAAACATAATGTTTGGATGAGCCACGGTGACGTTGTGACTGCTGTTCCTGAAAAATCAAAAATATTTTGCCAAACCCAAGATCATATTTCTGGAATTAAGTCAGAGAAATATTGGGCATTCCAATTTCATCCAGAAGTTGCACATACAAATTTTGGAACTGATATATTAAAATCATTTTGTGATTTTTCAGGTGCTGTGGCTGATTGGAACCCAAAAACTACGCATAAGTACTGTGAAGAATTAATTTTAAATTCAGTGAGTCCGGGTGATCATGTTTTATGTGCTTTAAGTGGCGGTGTTGATTCAAGCGTTGTGGCAACGCTGCTCACGCAAACATTAGGTGCTGATCGTGTACACTGTGTATTTTTAGATAACGGTTTATTACGTATGAATGAATTTGATTCTGTTTTAGCGCAATATAAAAAATATGGGTTAAATGTGATTGGTGTCAATGCTGAGTCAGAATTTATGCAGGCATTATCAGGAATTTCTGATCCTGAGTTAAAGCGTAAAGCCATCGGACGCACATTTATCGAAGTTTTTGATTCAGTGATTCAAAATCAATTATCACAGATTAAATCAAAAATTAAATTTTTGGCCCAAGGAACATTGTATCCCGATGTGATCGAAAGTATTTCATCAGTCGGCGGCAGCCAAACCATCAAATCACATCACAACGTTGGTGGATTACCAGCGAAAATGGATTTAAAATTGGTCGAACCGGTCAGGCATTTGTTCAAAGACGAAGTCAGACTTTTAGGCTTAGAATTAGGTTTACCATCAGAAATGATTGGTCGCCATCCATTTCCGGGGCCAGGTTTAGCAATTCGTATTATGGGTGAAGTCACCAAAACTAAATTGGAAATTTTAAAAAAAGCAGATGATATTTTCATTTCAAATCTCAGAACTCACGGTTTATATTCAAAAATCTGGCAAGCATTTTGTGTTTTGCTCCCAGTTAAAACAGTGGGCGTTATGGGTGATGGTCGAACGTACGAAAATGTTTTATCATTACGAGCAGTCACGTCCAGTGACGGAATGACTGCAGATTGGTTTGATTTTGATGCAAAATTTTTACGTCATGTTTCAAATGAAATTACAAATAGTGTCAAAGGTATCAATCGAATTGTTTATGATATTACTTCAAAACCTCCGGCAACGATCGAGTGGGAATAAATAATGTCGTTTGTCCATTTGCATACACATTCGGAGTATTCGTTGTTAGAAGCTTCCTGCAGACTTAAAGCTTTGGCAAAAAAAGCCAGCGAATACGAAATGCCAGCATTGGCTTTAACCGATAATGGTAACATGTTTGGTGCCATAGAATTTTATTTTGCGTGTTTAGACAAAGGCGTAAAACCAATTTTAGGTTTAGACGCTTATTTGGCTCCGGGGTCGCGTCACGAAAAAAAACAAGATCCCAATGCCCGATTTTCAGAAGTCGCACTTGGCCCGAGACGTTTGGTTTTGTTAGCAGAAAATATTCAAGGTTATCAAAATTTGTGTTCTTTGTCTTCAGCAGGGTACCAAGAAGGCTTTTATTGGAAGCCTCGAATTGATTACGATATTTTAAAAGAAAAAAATCAAAATTTAATTTGTCTGAGCGGTGGTCTACGCGGTGAAATAGTAGATACTTTTTTAAAAGAAGGTCCAGAGTCTGCATTAACAAAAGTTCGCAGACTCAAGGAAATATTCGGAGACAGGTTTTATTTAGAAACATGCCAAACATTGCCAGTATGGAATGATATTAATAAATTTTTAATGGAAGCTTCAAAAATTTGTAATGTGCAGATGGTTGCAACAAATGATATTCATTACACGACACCTGACGATCAGGTCGCTCAAGAAGTTCTGATTTGTATTGGTATGAATAAAACATTATCCGATGAATCCAGATACAAACTGGGCAGTTCAGAGTTTTATTTTAAATCCACAGAACAAATGCAAAAATTATTTATAAATAATCCAACGGCGCTTTCAAATTCAATAGAAATCGCAGAACGTTGTAACATAAAATTTAATTTGAAAGACAAAGATGGCAAAGCCATTTATCATTTACCTAGTTTTCCAACAACTGAAGGACGAACAGTCCAAGAAGAAATTAAATTTAAATCGTTGGAAGGTTTAAATCGTCGTTTTTCAGAACTTAAAGAATTTGATCCCGAAGATTACAAAAAAACGATGACTGATGAGAAAATCAAAGAATACCATGATCGTCTTGATTTTGAATTATCAATCATTCATAGGATGGGATTTGATGGTTATTTTTTAATTGTCCAAGATTTTATTAACTGGGCCAAAAATTGTGATATTCCTGTGGGACCAGGACGTGGTTCTGGTGCCGGTTCAATTGTTGCTTATAGTTTACGAATTACTGATCTGGATCCAATTCCTAATTTTTTGCTTTTTGAAAGATTTTTAAATCCGGAACGGGTTTCAATGCCCGATTTCGATATCGATTTTTGTCAAGAGCGCCGCCAAGAAGTTATTCAATACGTCACCGAAAAATACGGCACTCCGTCAGTTTCACAAATTATTACTTACGGAAAATTACAAACGCGCGCAGCGATCAAAGACGTGGGTCGAGTTTTGGGTTTATCATTCGCAGAAGTGGATGTTGTCAGTAAATTAATTCCTGATAAATTAGGCGTTACAATTGCTGAATCGCTTGAAATGGAGCCGCGCATCCGTGAAAATATGGATTCAAATCCCACGATTCAAACATTGGTTGAATTAGCAATCAAAGTTGAAGGTCTCGTTAGACACGCAGGTATTCATGCTGCTGGTGTTATTATTGCCGATGGTGATTTACGGCTTCACGCACCAATGTATCGTGGTGCTGCTGATGAAAATGTAGTTCAGTTTGATATGAAGCATGCTGAAAAAATTGGATTGATTAAATTCGATTTTTTGGGTTTGAAAACTTTGACTCACATTCATCACGCATTAAAACTTGTTGAGCAAAATAGAAATAAAAAAATTCAAGAAAAAGATATTCCAATTCATGATTCTAAAATTTATGAATTATTATCCAAAGGTGACACGGCAGGTGTATTTCAATTCGAAGGCGAAGGAATTACGGACGCTACGCGAAAAATAAAGCCATCAAAATTTTCTGATATCGTTGCGATCACATCATTGTATCGCCCCGGTCCTATGGCGAATATTCCAGACTTTACAAAACGTAAACATGGAGAATCGCCGGTTGAATATATTTTACCTGAAACAAAAGCTGTTCTTGAAGAAACATACGGCATTATGGTTTATCAAGAACAGGTTATGGGAATCGCAGCAGTTATTGCTGGATACAGTCTGGGCGAAGCAGATATGTTGCGTCGAGCGATGGGTAAAAAAATTAAATCTGAAATGGATCAACAGCGGGAACGTTTTTTAAGTGGTGCTAAAGAAAGAAACCATGACGAAGGAAAAGCAAACGAACTTTTCGATTTAATGTATAAATTTGCCGATTACGGATTTAATAAATCACATGCGGCTGCTTATTCTGTAATTACGGCTCAAACCGCTTGGATTAAATATTATTATCCAGCAGAGTTTTTTGCAGCGTTGCTATCAACAGAGGTCGGAGACACAGACAAAGTTGTTAAATACGTCAAAGACGCACAAAAACGCGGATTAAACGTTAAAGCACCACATGTGAATTTTTCTGATTATTTATTTTCTGTGCGTGGTGATCAAATTTATTTCGGTCTGGGTGGAATCAAAGGTGTCGGTGGTGCAGCTGTCGAAGCTATTTTAGAAGCCAGACTTAAATTGCCAAACCAACAGTTTAAATCGTTACAAGAATTTTTTGAATCTGTTGATTTACGCAGGGTGAATAAACGGGTTATTGAATCAATGATTAAGGCCGGAGCATTTGAAGGATTTGATGTTCATCGTGCACAGCTGTTTAAAGGGTTTCCGCAGTTTATTGATCGTGCATTGGGTACACAAAAAGACCGCGAATCGGGACAAGTCAGTTTATTTGATACTGGAAGCGTTCAAGAAATTATCACTTTACCCAATGAAAAAGTTTGGGGACGAATTCAATCATTGGCCCATGAAAAAGAAGTTTTGGGATTTTATTTATCTGATCATCCTCTTAAAGGTTTTGAAAACTTATCCAAAGTTTGGGCTTCGAATACAATTTTACAAATTTCTGAAATGACCGGTGATGATGTTAAGCCGCCACCACCAGATCAAAAATTCAATCGTTTTAATCAGCAGCAACGTCGACGTGTCATTGTCGCGGGATTAATTATTGAATCCAAAGAAATGATTACAAAAAAGGGAACTCGAATGGCTTTCGGCAAAGTTGAAGATCTCACAGGATCAGCCGAATTAGTTATTTTCCCAGATACGTTCAGTCAGTGTGGTCATTTTTTAAAAGAAGAACGTCCGGTCTTGGTTGGTGGTACTATTGAAGTCAATGAAGGCAGTGTTAAAATCATGGTTGATAATATAGCGCCATTCGAAGAAGCTATGCGAAAAACTCAGCGTATTACTTTCCGACTTGATAAAATTTCAGAAGATAAATATTCAGATTTAAATCATTTAATTGAAAATTTCCAGGGAAATACAGAAGTTCGATTGATGATGAATATTAATAATCGTCTGGTGCAACTTGAAACAGAATCTGTACATAAAATTCAAATATCAGATTCATTTTTCGAAGAAGCACACCAACTATTTGGCCAAACAGATTTTATAGAAATTTAACAGAAATTGTATAATATAAATAAAGAGGTTTAGAATGAATAAAACAATATTAATCATAATTATTTCGATGAATTTTGTCAGCTGTAAAACTGTGAGTCAAAAACCTGTTTTGCAAAACACAGATAATACATCAGCTCCGCCAGCTCCTGTCGTTGTTCACAAAACGATTAAAGACGTTGATTACAGGAATCAACAACAAGATCAACTGTTTAAAAAACGTATCGTTATTTTACCTTTTACTGATCAGGTTACTAAAGATTCATCAAAAAATTATATCAGTCCAGATTCAGTCAAAGAAAATGCAAAAACAGCATTTTCAAACGATTTAAACAGCGTCAATCTGCTTTTAGTTCAACCCATTGAAGATTTAAAAATAGATATCAGTAAATATTTAAAAAATGGCGAATACGATTTAAAAAAAATGGCAAAAGACACACAAAATTCTGGAATCAGTTCGATTTTAGAAGGTCAAATCATCGATGTCAGATTGAAAAAAACAGCAGATCAGGTTGGCATCATCAGGCATTTAACGGCAACTTATGAAGTTGTTGTGCGTTTAAGGATTGTTAACGTTAGAACTGAGCAAGAAGTTTATCACACAGTTAAAACGGTCACGTTGGTTGAAGAAAACACACGCGTTATTGAAAGAGTTTCAGGCGACCAATTTTTCGTCAAAAATCCGCAGCTGGTTGAAGTTTTGATCAAAGATGCATTTTTAGATTTTTCTCCGCAAATTCAGGAAACTTTAAATACCATTCAATGGGAAGGACGAATTGCAGCTGTTCGAGCTGATAAAATTTATATTAATGTGGGCAGATTATCGGGTGTACAAATCGGAGATATTTTAAAAGTAGTTGATGACGGATCAGAAATTTATGACCCTGAACTGGGATATAATCTGGGCCAAATTCGCGGCCGAGTTAAGGGCACAATTGAAATCGTCAGTTTTTTTGGTGTTGATGCAGCCGTTGCAATTTTACATTCAGGTGCTGGATTCAAAGAAAGTGACCGGGTCGAATTGTATTAATGGCTCAGATAAAGTGTGCTCTATGAACTTAGATTCTAAATACTTAGGTAAAATTGATTTTAATAGAGCCGCAAATCTGCAAAAAGATTTATGGCTGAAAGCTAAATCAGGCCGAAATAATATGATCCTGGGCTTAGAACATCCGGCTGTTATCACATTAGGTCGTAGAGCTAATTCTGAAGAAGTCCATTCGACACTGATCCCTGTGATCAAAGCATCGCGTGGGGGGCTGGCGACGCTTCATTCCGAAGGACAATTGGTCATTTACCCCATTTTACAATTATCACAATTTAAATTGGGTGTGCGTGATTACGTTCATCTCTTATTGCAAACAACAGAAAATGTTTTTCTGAAGTTGAATTTACGAACCTACAAAGACGATTTAAATATTGGTCTGTATACAGAGCGTGGAAAAATTGCATTCTGTGGTTTAGAAATCAAAAATGGAATCAGTCAACACGGAATCAGCATAAATATATCAAATGATTTATCGTTGTTTGATAATATTATTTCGTGCGGGTTTCAAAAACCTGATTTGGATAAATTAGGCAATTATCGAACAGATATCGGGCTCAGGGCCTTTTATGAGCTGTGGGTTGATGAATTTATGAAACTTATTAAATAAAACAGCCTACGCGATCAGCAGAGCGCCGCTTCATTCGTAATGCATCGGTTATTTCATTTGAAACATAATTACAATTTTTCTAAATTGTTTGAATGTTGACCAAAGATTCAAAAAAAGATTCTAAAACTGAATTAACGCCGTTGATGAAGCAATACTGGGATATTAAAACTTTACATGCTGATAAAATTTTATTTTTTAGAATGGGTGATTTTTTTGAATTATTTTATACAGATGCGACAATAGCAGCACCCATATTGGGAATTACTTTAACTCAACGAAATAAAAAATCTGATGATCAAACGCCAATGTGTGGTATGCCCCATTTTTCGGTTGCGGGCCCGATTAATAAACTATTATCGCTGGGTCACAAGGTTGCAATTTGTGATCAGGTCGAAGACCCCAAATTAGCCAAAGGAATTGTCAAACGTGCAGTGACTCGAATTTTGACCCCAGGAATGGTTTTTGATCCTGATAATTTGGATGCAACTTTGGCTAATTATATGGCCAGCCTCGATGAAACATCTGTCAGTTTCGTAGACACTAGTACAGGTGAATGTTTTTATTTTGAATCTGATATTTTATCTGAAAAATTAAATTTAATTCAAATTATGCCAGTTGTTGAATTAATTATAAAAACTGATTTTGAAGATATTGGTTTAAATATTTTAATAACGAAGAACGATTTTGTTTCAAAAAATTCAACACTGCCATATTCAGCACAAAATTTATTAGATTATGTTCAGTCGTTGACTGGCCAAAATATGAAATTAATGCTGCGCCCGTTTGAAAAGAAAAATTTTCAAGGACGACTTGAAATAAATTCAAACACAATCAGACATTTGGAAATTTTTTCTAATTACAAAGGAACAGATACAGGGACTTTGTTTCAAACTATAAATAAAACAAAAACATCTTCGGGTTCAAGACTTCTTCGTCAGAATTTATTGTTCCCGCTAAGAAATAAATTAGAAATCAATGACAGATTAAAACAAGTCGAAATGTTCAGAAATAATTTATTTGAATTAAAAAAAACGCGTGAAGTTTTATCAAACATGGGCGATGTCGAGCGCAGGTTATCTAAAACTTCATTACCACAGGTCAATGGTCGCGATTTAACTGCGATGGCTGAATCTATATCAGCAGGAATCTTGGCATTACAGGTTTCTGAAAAAATATTTAAATCGAATTCCGATATTTTAAAATTAACTGAATTATCATCTGAAATTAAAAAAACAATTATTGAAGATGCTCCGCTTTCTGTTCGTCAAGGCTATTTAATTCAAAAGGGCTATTCAGTTGAGCTCGATGAATTGATTGATTTAACGACGAATGTCCAAGCGTTGTTAATGACTATGGAAACCCAAGAAAAAGAGCGAACCGGTATTTCTTCGTTAAAAATCAGATACAACAATGTATTCGGATATTTTATTGAAATTACAAATCTACACAAAGATAAAGTTCCTGCGAATTACCAACGAAAACAAACGTTATCGAATGCAGAACGTTTTTGTACAGACGAATTGATTGAATTAGAGAAAAAAGTTTTATCTGCGCAGTCGAAACGAAATGATTTGGAATTTGCCATTTTTGATCAACTTAAAAATAAAATATTAAATCAAGCCAGTGATTTGCTCATATTATCAAAAGATTGTAGTGAACTTGATTTTTATTCTGCGCTGGCTTGGTTAAGTCTTGAAAATCATTTTTGCAAACCAGATTTTTCTGATTTAAACAATTTGCAATTAATTGAATCAAGGCATCCTGTCGTCGAGCAATTTCAAAAAAATAAATTTGTCTCAAATACCATTATACTGAACGAATCAGAATGTTTTTTAATAACCGGACCAAATATGGCTGGTAAATCGACATTAATGCGCCAAGTGGCTTTAACTGTAATTTTAGCCCAGATGGGTTCTTATGTTCCTGCCAGCCAAGCAAAGCTTCCGGTTTACGATGCTATTTTCACACGTATCGGTGCCAGCGATCAGTTGACCGAAGGATTATCGACATTCATGGTTGAAATGTCGGAAACAGCAGATATGTTAAAAATGGCCACCAAAAAGTCATTATTGATTTTAGATGAAATTGGTCGTGGCACATCGACGTTTGATGGATTGTGTTTAGCACAGTCAATTTTAGAACATTTAATAATTGAAACAAAAGCGCATGCATTTTTTGCTACTCATTATCATGAATTAACTAATTTAGATCAGCAGTACCAGCAAATTAAAAATGTGCACATGAAAATCTATGAACAAAATCAACAAATTCAATTTTTACATATACTGAGTGAAGGGCCAGCGGGGCAAAGCTATGGTATTCAAGTCGCTCAATTAGCCGGGTTGCCATTAACAATCACTGAGCGTGCCAAAATACTATTGCATCAAATCGAGAGCACATCTGTAAAACCCTCTCTGGCAGCGAAAAACAGGATATCAGAGTCTGAAAATTCCGTATCAATTCCGACAGTTAAAGTCTCTTCGGAGGGAACTGCTGGAATACCTGTTCCCAAAAATCAATCGTCATTTTTTGATTAGTTTTCAGTCTTATTTTTATAATAATTTAAGATTATTTCACTTTTTATGACGCGCAACAAATCTATTTTTTTGATTTTATGAGTGACATGATTTTATTTAATTCTTTAAGATTTACAGGTGTTAAATTTAAATAAATAAAAAGGGGAATATATATGTCATTTTTAGCAAGTATCGCATTAGCTTTTGAACACGGTGGATTTTGGATGTATCCAATTTTGGCACTACAATTATTTTCGATAGCAATTGTTATTGAACGTACATATGTTTTGTTTTTTAAATATACAGCAAATCAAAAAAATACAGCAGCAGGATTTGAAGACTCTATTCGTCGTGGAGAATTAACTCAGTTAATTACTAAAACTGAAGCTATGCAAACGACATCACCAATTGCTCGTGTTACATTAGCGGGAACAAAAGCTGCTGTGAACATGGGTGGCAAAGAAGAAATTCAAGGCAAAATGGATGAAATCTTAGGCGAAGAAAATTCTTTGTTAGATCGCCGTGTCGGTTTCTTATCAATGTTTGGTAACGTTGCTACATTAACTGGTCTATTGGGAACGATCACAGGTATGATTAAATCATTTGCGGCAGTTGCTTACGCGAATCCTTCTGAAAAAGCAGCCTTACTAGCAGCCGGTATTTCAGAGGCTATGAATGCGACAGCTTATGGTTTGATCGTTGCTATTCCAGCTTTAGTTGCTTATGCAATTTTACAGAATCGTGCGAATCATTTAGGTGAAGATTTAAATCAAACAGCTTTACGCGTGTTTAACTGGTTAAGTTATGTTTACGAGCCCGTTGGTTTTAAATCATTCAAGCCATCAAAATCTGATAAACAATCTGAAACTCACGCGTAGTCGGTTTTTTTATGCGTAAACATAAAAAACATTTAGATTTTGAAATCAACCTGATCCCATGTATTGACTTGCTGTCAGTATGTATCTGTTTTCTTTTGTTAACAGCTGTTTGGTTGAATATCGGATCTATGAATGTCAAACAGGCCATCGGTGGTCAAGCCACAGCTGACACAGAAAAAAAGCCATTGTTGTACATCACATTTGGTGAAACAGGCGGTTTAAACTTGAAAGTCCAAGAATCGCAACTGGTTCCTAAAAACTTAGCACTATTGAATTTACCTGGCATTGCCGGTGAAATGAATATCGCTGATTTAGTGAAGGCAATTAATAATATTAAAACATTAGAGCCCCAATTAAAAACTGTATTAATTCAACCAATGGCTCAGACATCATACCAAGACATTATTGTTTTGATGGACGAATTCAAAAAGCTGAATTTATCAGATTTGGGTGTCGTTCCTTTATAGAAGACTTGTTCTGAATACTGGACTAGAGGGGTAAATATGATTTCAACACAACGTTTGTTAAACGAGACTTCGCTGCAAAGTGTGCTAGCCAGTGAATCTCAATTAAATCCAAAACATGGTAAGTGGACACGTAACATTAATGCTGACTTATTATTGACAGCATTAATTGATGCATTTTCTATTTTGGTGATATTTTTGTTGATGAGTTTTTCAAGCACTGGCGATATTTTATTTTTAGGTAAAAATACAGAATTACCAAAAGCATCTTTAGCAACAATATTAGAGCGAAATCCAGTTGTTAAAATTGACGATGGTAAATTGTATGTTGAAGACAAAGAAGTCACCAAAGAATCAATCGTTGCAGAACTACTTGAAATCAGAAAAAAATTCACTGATCTTCGACCTGGTGAAGAATATCCAGGAATTGTAACGATTCAAGCAGATCGTCGTGTAAAATATGAAGAGCTGAATTCAATCGTGTTGGCAGCCTCGCATGCTGGCTTTAGTGACGTTCGCTTCGCCGTGATGATGAAATAGGAAATATATATGAATAAAATTCTTCAAATAATTGCAATTCTTTTTCTAGTTTCCCAAAACATTTTTGCTCAGGATGCAAATCAAAGTTTACTGATTTCAAAGCTTGAGAAAGTGAATCAGTCTTTGGCTGACAAAGACGAATCAAAAGTTGCAATTACACTACGATTGGCAGATTTGTATTCTGAACGTGCCCGTCGCGATTCAATGATGGAAATCGAAAAAGGCTGCACTACAACATGTAATGCAGGGACAGCTGATCGCACAAAAGCACTCCGTTTTTATACAGACGTATTGCCGCGCGTACCAGATGTGAATAAATCAAAAGTTATTGTTCAGATTGGTCATTTATACCAATTAAATGGCCAAGAAGAAAAATCATTGGCATTTTACAGTAAAGTCGTCGAAGGCGGTGGCGCAGGTAACATGTCTTCAAATTTAAAATCAGAAGCCCATTTGTCATTGGCAGAAATTTATTTTAAACGCCGAGATTATAAAAAAGCGTCAGTTCATTATCAAACTATTTTAAATTTACCCAGTTCGAATTCAAAGGGCTTGGCCAGTTACAGAAACGCATGGTGTTCATTTAACTTAGGCGATCACTCAACAGCGATTAAGCAAATTGAAACAATATTAAGTTCGCCAAATTTATTATCTAAATCTTCGTTGAATGGTGATAAATCAGATATTAATGTCCAGTTTCACGGTGAAGTATCAAAAGACTATGCAACATTTTTGACACAAAAAAATGTGACATTAACAGATGTTAAAAAATTATATCAATTAAGTCCGGAATCAACTCGCCAATCAAATGTTCAGTATCTGGCCTACGAACTTGAACGTGTCGGTAAGAAATCAGAATCGTTAATGGCTTGGAATGAAGCTATGGGTACAATCACAAGTCCAGAAGAAAAAATTTCTGCTTTGCTTGCCATTTCTCAATTAAACCTTGATTTACAAGATAAAAAATCTGCTTTGAGTTCATACGAAAAAGCATTGGCGCAAATCAGTGAATTAAAAAAATGCGAACAAGCCACAAATTGCGATGAATATCGCAAACGTGCCAGATTTTTTGTTGTTTCTTGGAATCAAACTGAAAAAAAGTTGGCATCAGTTGAATTGTTGCAAGCCTATCAATTGTATCTTGGTTTTTTCAAAACTGATGCTGAAATGAAATCATTTGCAGTTTCAGCTGCAGTCACAGGAAAAAACACTGAACTTGCTTGGACACTACAGCAGGGCATAGTTAATGAGCTTGTTGCGCAATCGGCAAATCCTGAAGCTGCTCTTAAAATCAAACCAGATTTTTTAGAAAAAAACCTCGTTCAACAACTTGACCTTGCTGATACATCAGGAAAAATTGAATACAAAAACTTGGCTTATGATAACTATCTGAAGTTAAGTCTGCAAAAAACTAAATCTTCAGAAGTCAGTTACCAAATAGCACATCAGCTGTATGAAAAAAATAATTATGCAGAAGCTGCGACTGAGTTTCATAAAATTGCACTGACTAAATCTGCTGACATGAAAATCAGAAAACAGGCAGCTGATTTGGCATTAGATTCACTGGGTTTGATGAAAAATACGACTCAAGTTGTTGCTTACTCTGAAATTTATAAAACTGAACTTGGTGCAAACAATGCCAAAGATTTTTCTCAGATTTTACAAAAATCAAAATTATCTGAATCTGTAGAGCTTGCGGGACAAAATTCTGAAGCGGGCTATGCCGCATTAACAAAAATCAATGTCGCTGATTTGGACAATGCAGATAAAATTAAATTTTTCAAAAACAAAATCATCTTAGCAGAAAAAAACAAGAAATTTTCTGATGCCATTACAGCTTGTGATTCTTTAGTCGCAATGAATGAAGTATCTGCCGAAGACAAAGAATATGCTTTTTCTCGAAAAGCTTATTTGTCTGAATTGCGTTTGGATTTTGGTGCAGCTTTTACAGCTACGGAAAAATTATCAAAAACTTATTCAGCAGATGAGAAAAATTTAAAATTAGCTATGTTCTCTGAATTATCTGGTGGGTCGTCAGAAGCATATTATAAAAAATATTTACAAAGCGCTGCAAACGAAGAAAATAAAAAACTTGTGGCTGTTGAGCTTGTTCAAAAATCAAAAAACAAAGAACAAGAAATTCAAAAACATTCAACTATTTTAGAAAAAGACCCTGAAATGTTAGCCAGTTTATTGGCGGAATCTTACTCGTTGGCTGAATCTGCAAATATTTATAAAAAAATTAACGGTTCGCAATCTTTGAAAAAAACAGCATCTGGTAAGTTGGTTTTACGATCTGTGTTTCTCAAAGAAATTTCTAAAATGTCAGATAAAATTTCAAGCCATCAATTAGATACAACGAATGATAAAAAACTTGTATCCACAATCAAAGCCCGCAAAACTTTATTAGACCAAGTTGAGGCAATGGCAAAAACTGCAATTGAATCAACGGATTGGTCTACTCAGTTGATCACTTTGAATTTGTTATCAAAAGAATCTGAACGCTTTTATAATGATGTTATTTCTGCACCAATTCCTAAGGGTTTAAATCCTGACGAAGAATCGCAGTATTTGTCGTTACTGAGCGCTCAGGCGATGCCATATAAAAATAAAGCTGTCGAAGCTCAAGTTAAAGTCGAAGAATTTTGGAAAACGCCAAACTGGCAAACAGAATTCCAAAAATCTATGTCCAGGTCTGAAACGCGTCGTCTTGTTGAAATTGAAATTAATTCAGTTTCAAAAATTGCACCACCGAATGTACAGGCTGAATTAAAAGCAATCACAAATTCGGTTGTTGCTAAAGCTTCGGCAGTTAAGCCATCAATTGATGAAGTTAAAAAATCTCGTCAACTGGTTTACACAGAGCCGCTGAACGCAGAAGCTTTAAAAGCTTTGTTGGCTGTTGAAAAACGTTCAGAAAACAAAGCCATGGTCTCTTATTTAGAAAACAGAATTGAATCTTTAAAGAAGGGTCTTTAATGAAAAAAATCATATTAAGTCTTATTGTTTGTTTTTCTGCTTCAGTATTTGCTGCTGCAGATAAATCAAAACCTGCTGCGAATACAACAACAGAACACAATTTTGAAGACATGTTGGTTCAAGGTAAATTTCATTTTTCTGACGAGGCTGTTACAACAGTCGAAGAAGACAAAGTTTTAGATTCTTTGATTGGTGTTCGCAAAGATTTTAAAGACCGTGTTTTATTGTCTGCGACTCAGTTTTAGTTTAATGAATTTTTAATATTATTGGAGCTTAAATGTTAGAAAAATTAGTTCTCGAAGACATGCATGGTTCGGTTGTTCGAACGTATCCGCTGAGCGATCAAGTCGATCAACAGAGTTCGTTGAAAGTCGTTCGTCGCCAAGATACAGGTCGTATCGAAGTAATGACATCAACAGAAGACCTTGAAAAACGCCAAATTGGTTTTCAATTACTTGGTGATTTTAATAAAAATGAGTTATCTAAAAAACCTTTATTATTAGGTCGTATGGGTCATTTAAGATTGATCCAAGATATTCAAAAATTGGACACTAATGTTGATCTTAAAGAAGAAAATGATTCAAAATTAATTTACATTTTAATGGCCATTTTAATTGTATTGGCACTTTTAGGTAATTTTATATTATCTAGAAATAAACCAACTCCGGCCATGACTGAAGAAATCAAGCAAGAGCTTGTTAAAATTGTTAAAAATATAGCTGTTCAACAAAAAGCCGTACAAAAAATAACAAATCCTCAAGCTCAAGACATCGAAGTTCAGCCAACTAAAACGACACGCAAAGAAAGTACATTAAAGCGTATGGGTGCGTTATCGGCGCTAGGAAGTTTATCAAATAGCAAACAAAAGGGTGGCATTGATTTAGGCGCTGTTCAGACGACTGCCGGCCCTGGGTTGGGCGGTACCGAAGGCAGCGGCGGAGTGCAAACATCGTTGTATGGCAAAGGTTTAACGTCAGCTCCACTGGGTGCAGGCGCAAATCTTCAAGGTGGCGGCGGCTACGGAACGAAAGGTAAAGGCGGAGGCCAAGCCGGTTATGGTAAATTATCATTAACAGGATCTGCGGGTACGAATCCAATTGCACTAACACAAGAAGCAACAGTAGAAACTGGTTTAGATCGTGATCAAATTGCGGCAGTTGTTAACCGCAATATGGGACAAGTTCGTTTTTGTTATGAACAAGGATTACAGGGCGATCCAAGCTTGAATGGTCGCGTAGCCATTGATTTTACAATTTCGGGAACTGGTCAAGTCAGTGCTGCGCAGGTCGCAAGTACAACACTGAATTCAAAAATGATCGAAGAGTGCATTGTCATGAGATTAAAAACTTGGAAATTCCCGTTGCCTCAAGGTGGCGTGAACGTCAAAGTTGTGTATCCATTTAACTTAAAAAGAGCGGGGCAGGGGTAATTATGAAGCAAATTATGAAAAATGTTTTATTGGTTCTATCGGTTGTAATGGTATTCACTGGTTGTTCAAACTGGAAACAAGATCCATTGTCAGGTAAGGACAATGTATTAGGAACTGGAAGCGGTAAGCCCGTTGAACTGGTTGAGCCAAAGCCTTTATCGAGTGATGCTATTCGAATTATTTCACAAGATTTTTTACGTTTTAAAGAAGGCGTTGAGTTATCGTTCAATATTTTAACTAAAAATTTATTACCAGGCTATGGAACTGAACTTGTCATTGATAATATGTCTGATTTTCCTGGCGCAAAATTTGTTGCTTCAACGGGTGTGTTTACTTGGAAGCCGACAAAAGGTTCGATTTTATCCAGCGAAGTTGAAAAATATATGGTTTTAAAGGTAAGAGCAATAGCTTCAAAGCCAGGCTCAGCTGTTATTTTTAATGATAAAGACATCCAAGTTGTTTTGAATCGCCAGTTTACAAAACCACAAATTACTTCAGTAGCAAGATCGTTACCGACGTTGCGTGAAGGTGAATCTATTGACATCAAAGTGATGATCGAAGACATGGATGCGGATCCAACAGATGTCAAAACTTGGTCATATTTGAATTTAGCTCCGACACAGTGGAAAAAAACAATCACAGGATACATGTCGTTAAAATCGTATCGCCATATTAGCGGTATAACATACGAAGCAGTTTTTACGATTGACCTTAAGGACGCAGAAATTTCTGAATCCAAAGATACATACGCTTTTGATTTGGTTTTGAATTCACGCTTTAACCAAGCCAGTGATCGTTTTTCACAGGATATTGATGTTTATACTAAATTCACTGATTTAAAATCAACTTGGACAACTATTTTAGAAGCCAAATTGGGTACAAAAGTCAGTTATCAATTTTTAATTTATGATCCTAAGGCCGAATTAACAGTTTCTTTTGTTGGTTTAAAAAATCAAATCAAAGATTCAACAGTTAAATGTATCAAGGCAACGACATCAACTTTAAGCTGTGCTTTTGATTTTGATACAACAGCATTAACAGCACCTGCTGTTTACAGTTTTTCAGTAGTTACAAAGACAAACAATCAGTTCACTGGTGATACTTTGGAAATTTCTAAAGAATTAAACTTAACCATTAACTTAATTAAGTAGGTCAAAAATGAAATCAATTTTATTTACAGCATTTATATCAGTTCAAATTTTAACTGTATCTGCATTTTCAAATACAACAAAAACGGCTTTAAAAGCAGCTGCTAAAACTGAAGTTAATACAACGACAACTTCGGTTCAAAATACAACAGTTGCAAAACCAGTTATTGCAAACACTGCAAATGAAACTGATTTTGATTCTTTGGGTGGAAACAAAATATTTTTCGAAAAAGCCAAGGATTTACAGCCTGAAAAAACGGTGACAATCGTTCAAAACAGAACAGTTGATATGAAAAATCGTATCGAAATTGCTCCTGAATTTTCAGGAGTATTTGGTGGCGACACGTATTCACGGACAAAAAGCTTAGGTTTAAATGTGCATTATCATTTGAATTACAATTGGTCTGTGGGTGCTAAATACAATTATTCATTCAACAGCTTAACACCAGAAGGTGAAGCATTAATGGATCAGGCGATTGCTGATTACAATGCGAACCCACAAAACCCTTCAGCATCATACCCAGAATTAAATTATGCAAAATCAGAAGCAATGGCTTTGGTCAATTGGTACCCAGTTTACGGAAAATTCAACATGATGGATAAATCTGTTGTTCACTTTGATTTTTACATGATTGGTGGATACGGACAAATTCAATTAAATAAATCATCATCACCGACATACACAGCGGGAACTGGTTTGGGTTTGTGGATGACAAATAATTTTTCAACAAGATTTGAAATGCGTTATCAAAATTACAATTCTGAATATTTAGGTACAACAAAGAAAATGGATGTTGCGGTGGCATCTGTGCAAATGGGTTGGTTATTATAATGAAATCTTTATTAATACTTTTATGTTTGCAATTTGTGATCAGTTTTTCGCAAGCTCAATCAATCGAAGACATGCTTGCTGATGATCAACCAGTTCAAAAAAATCTTGTTTCAAAAAATTTGGGCACACAATCTGAATTGGTTAAGACAATTGAATCCCTAGTTGGTAAAAAAAATACAGAATTTAATATTGTTTATCGTGCAATTGAATCAATAGATTGGAACACAGCTGTCATTCAATATCCCAAAGTTTTTGAATCAAATTCATTTTATTCATCAACAAATGGGTTATCTGTATTTGCGATTTTGCAATTTCATGCAGGATTAAAAATCACAGCTCTTGAAACGCTATTTAAAATTTCAAATCCCAAAGACATCAATCCAGTATTTAAAAAATATTTAACTGGATTAATTTCTGTCGAAGACCCTGCTTGGTCACAAGCGCGTATCAAATGGTCAAACACATGGTCTGTTGTTTTTAATCCATCAGTTCAAGTCTGGATCGATTCATTAGCCTATGATACAAAGTCGATCGATGAATTACAAAAAATTTCAGCGACGCTTGAGCCAGACACCAAAGAAAAATCATTCGTTGATTGGTATTTAGCAGTTAAATATTCGTTAACTGATAAATCTGATTTAGCTGCTAAAATGTTGACTCAAATCAGAAAAAATCCAAATTCGTATATCAGTGCCGATTTAGTTCAATTGACGGCTGCACGTATGTTATTTCAAAATTCATATTACGATACAGCAATTAAACAATATGAAAAAATACCTAAATCATCAATGTACTGGTCACAAGCTCAAGAAGAAATGGGTTGGTCATTCGTTCGAAAAGGACAACCGAATAATGCCATTGCCATTGGTCAAACATTGGTTCATCCAGGTTTAGCAAAACAAGTTAGCTCTGAATCATATTTTATGATGTCTTTGGCTCAATTAAAGATTTGTGATTATCCGGCAGTTATTTCGACATTGTCTGATTATTCAAAAAACTTTAAAGCAAAAAACACAGCTTTGAAAAACTTGGTTGCATCAACTGGGGATCAAAATATTGAAACTTTCTTTAAAACAACTGACAAAACTAAAGACATCAAATCTGCAAATGCAATTAATAATTTACCAACGTTAGTCACAGTTGATCGTAAATTAAAATTATTAATTCAAAAACAAACGGCGTTACAAAAAGAATCTGAAATTGCAGAAATTTTATATGCTAAATCATTGGCATTAACTGGTCTACAAGGTCATTTTGAAACTTTAAAAAAGAATACAGTTTCACGTGTTCATGCAGCACAGTCTGAATCAGTAGCAAGAATTAAATTTTTAGCAGTCAATGAATTAGAAAATATCAAAAATAATCTTGATAAATTACATATTGTTGAAGCTGAAGTTATTTCACAAATTTCAATCGCAGACCAAATCGCAGGTAAAGCCAAAGACGATGGTTCGACAAAAGTCGGAACTACCGGATCAAAGAGCACAGATGCTATTCGGTTTCCTTTAGAAAAAGAAGTCTGGTTTGATGAAATCAGTACTTATAAAGTTAATGTTAAAAAAGCTTGTGTTGCAAAAGGCGAACAAAAAGGAAAAACATTATGAAAAATATTTTGATCAGTGCTCTCGCGCTATCGACAGTTTTTATGACAGCATGTTCTCCGCCAAGTACGCCATTGTATTTGTCGCCTGTGCAAAAACTTGATCAACAGGTCGAAGATCCCAATGCAGTTTATTTTGATCCTCGAGTTGATATTTTGTTTGTGGTTGATAATTCAGGTAGTATGAGTGTTCACCAAAGTAATTTAATTCGAAATGTCGATTTGTTTACGAATGCCTTTTTAAAAAATTCAATTCTTGATTATAATATCGGTGTTTTAACGACTGATATGTGTGATGGCGGATTCGGTGGGACTTCTAATTTTTGTGGTGGTCAATTAGTTTCAATTGGTGGTTACCCTTTTGTAAATAGAAAAACACCCAATGCCTCGGCTGTTTTAAAAGCAAACTTAGATCTTGGAACAGATGGCTCTGGAACAGAAATGGTTTTTGATCCTGTACATGCAGCTTTAACTAAATACGTAAATACAGTGAACAAAGATTTTTATAGAGATACGGCTTCGCTTGTGATTATTTTTGTTACTGATGCTGAAGATCAAAGTCGTTTTATGAACACTTTATCAATGAAAAATTTTTTGCTGCAGTTAAAAAATAATGACGCAAAAAAAATCATTACGTTGGGCGTAATTGTCCCTTCGAATACTGCAACTCGATGCGACCGAGATGGTGGAATTGGGCCTGCTAAAATTGAAAGTTTGCTGGCTATATTTCCGTTGCAAAATCAAAGTAACGTTTTAAATTTATGTTCGCAAACATACGGTTCAGAACTATCAACAATGGCAAGTATTATTGTGAATCAAATCGGTCGTGTTATTTACTTAAGCCGTGCACCGATCATTCAAACTTTACGAGTGACTTATGGTTCAATTGATTTACCGATGGATGATTTGACAGGTTGGAAATTTGACAATAAAAATAACGCGATTATTTTAGGTGATAAAATTGATTGGTCTTCGCAACCTGTAGGAAGCCGAGTTAAAGTATTTTACGACGCTGCTAAATACGATACTAAATAATTTTCAACAAACCAAATCAGGTTAATAAAAAAAGCACTCAACTGAGTGCTTTTTTGTATCAAAACTGTATTTAAAATCAGATTAGACGTTTTTATTTTTCTCTGCAGATACTGCAGATCCTGCATTTGTGCCTGCGTGTTTGCGCCAATTATGTTCATCGGATTTGACGTATTTATTTTGCCAGTTATCCCAAAGTCGTTTGGGGTGCTTATGAAGAACATTGCCTTTGTCGTCAAAAATGTCGGGGTCTTTGCCAATTAAAAATTGTGCGATTGATTTTAATATTTTCATTTGTTCCCTATAGTCGAGTTTTACATCCTGTGAACTTTGTTCACCATACCTAAGATTTTGGATTTGCGCAAATATCAATAATTTCAAGACCCTTGTCTTCGCCGGGGTATTTACCGTGCGTCATTTGTTGATAACAGTCTTTGGCTGCAGAATTAAATGCAGCTTCGAATGTTGGTGCTGTTTTTTTGATTTGGAAACTTTGTGATTTCTGGGTGTTGTATGAAAATGTCCAAGTTTTATCTTTGGCACTGACGTTGGCAAATGTTGTGTTTGCTGCCATAAGGATTGTTAAGATAACTGTTTTCATAAAGCCTCCTGTTTTTTGTTTTATACACATACTGAATATGTATGGAAAACCGGGGCCAATATTTCAAAGCCAATCTCTAAATAAGACAACATAAGCATTTGAAATTACTCTGTATTTTTAATCTAATTTTGATACACAGATACTGCGACAAAAAATGTTAGTCAGTCATCTAATTAGACAGCTGTTTTGGACTAAATCAAACACAGCTTCCAATCAAAGTCTTATTATGAGGCAAGCTTAATGCAACACTGCATATATAAGGAAATAATCCCGATGAAAAACATGATTTTATCTGCACTCGTTATATTGTCAGTGGCCATGTTATCTGTCGTTGCAAAGGCTGGAAATCGTAAAGTCCTGTTGGTCAGTGATATTGATGATACGATCAAGGTTTCGCATGTTTTAAGTACAGCAGGTAAAGTCACAAGGTCCGTCAATTTTACGGTCCCATTCACTGGAATGTCGCAGTTGTATCAATTGATCATAAACCAAAATATAAATTCAACACACACGGCTTATATCAGTAACGCACCGAAATTGATCGCTGGCGAACCGGTGATGAGGATTTCTCATGAAGCTTTTTTAAGTTATAATCATTTTCCCAAGGGAGATTTGTTATTGCGTGACAGTTTACTGGAAAAAAATCATAAGATTAAAACCATCCGCCAATTGGTTGAATCAATGAAACCAGAATTAGTTATTCTGATCGGTGATAATGGTGAACGAGATATTGAAATATATGATCAAGCCACAAAGGAACTGAGTCACCTGGGTATTCAAACACAAACATATATTCATCAATTGTATTCATCAAAAAGTTTAATTCATGACGTTAGCCAAGCATTATTGCCAGATCTAATTACAAACAATTTGCCGATTGAATTAGGTCAAATGATTTTACCAGGTCAAGTTGGATTTGTAACTCCGATCGAAATCGCATTGGATCTTAAAAATAAAAACTTACTGGACCAATTCAGTCTTGATTGGATGATTAATAAAATCGCCCCGGTTATTTTGAACGAAGATTATTTTGATATTGATACATTAGGATCTGTAACGTTCCCGTCATTTAAAAATTGTACTGATTTTAAATGGACATCAAATATACCTTACGGACTCAACAAATTTTCTGAAAAAATGAATAAAAAATGTCGCTAAAAAAATCATTACCTGGGGTTTATGAAAAATTCATAAACCCTGAAATTTTAAATATTGAAATCACAGAAACAAAAGCGACCTGCGATAATTGTCTGCGTAGTCGTGATGGACGTTTTGAATATTTATATAAACCTGAATTGAAATGCTGTACATTTTTCCCATTTTTACCAAATTATGCTGTTGGTGGAATTATTCACAAAAAATTATCCGGCGCCAATGTTGTGAAACATAAAATTTTAAAAAATGAATTTGCAATTCCAATCGGCTTGTATCCGACATTGAAATATCAATACGATTTTCAAACCAAAGCAGTCACTGATTTTGGGAACAAGAAAAATTTATTATGTCCGTATTATGATACGATCAATTCAAATTGCAGCATTTGGGAATTCAGGGGAACTGTGTGTACGACATTTTTTTGTCGAAGTGACTACGGTAAAAAAGGAATTCAATTTTGGGATAACCTGAATGAATACCTGAGTTACGTCGAAATGGCCTTGGCCGAAGAGTGCCTGGTTATGATGGATTTTTCGCCACGCGATGTTTCGGACCAGTTAACATTTATGAATCAAAAAGAATTCACATTAAAACAAGAAACACAAAAAAGTTTATCCGAAAAAGACATGAAAATGTTTTGGAATGGTTATAAAAGCCCCGAAGATTTTTATTTAATGTGTTATTCAATGGCTATGGGGTTAACAAAAAAACAGTTTTCAGAAATTATTGGTGAACGGGGAAAGACATTGGAAAAAAACGTCTTAGAGCTTTATAAGTCCTTACCCATCGTGTAGAGTCATTGTATGCAAGATAAAATTCAAAAAATTATTAACGATTTCGGTCAGTGTCCAGACTGGGAAAAAAAATACGAAAAATTAATTCAGTACGGTAAAAATTTGAATGGTTTACCTGATTCTGAAAAATCAGAAGATTTAAAGGTCAAAGGCTGCCAATCACAGGTTTGGATCAAAGCAGAACTTGTTGGTGATAAAATTATATTTCAGGGTGATAGCGATGCAATTTTGGTTAAGGGATTAGTCGCTATGGTTTTAATGATTTATAATAACGAAACCCCTGAAAATATTTTAAAAAATGAACCCTCTTTTTTAAAAGAAATTGGACTTGATACAGGCCTTAGTCCAAGTCGTTCAAACGGTCTTTACTCTATGATCAAACAGGTTCGGCATTACGCAACGGCGTATCAATATTTGCTATCAATAAAAAAATAATGAGACTATTTCTTTACAAAAATTAATTTTATAGCGGATCATATAAACATGCGATTTATTGTCAGTTATTTAACATTATTTTGTTGCCTATTTTTATCAAATTATTCAGAAGCAGGGCGTATCCGTTTGCGCAAAGTCAAAGACGCGCCAAAAACTTGTACTGTTATGAAAGAAGATCCCACATTATCCAGAGCCGATAAAAAAGTACTGGGTACTGAAAAAAACAGTTTGATCATCGACGAACAAATTACGTTGGTTGGTGATCTTGGGCAAAAACAATGTATTTGGCCCGCTGAAAAATTCATCCAATTTGGCGAACTGAAAAAAATCAATTTTTATATTGATGAATATAAAAACATATTGGTTGCTTATCAGAAAAATGAAACAATTAATGGTGTCAATTCTGTTCAGCAAATCCAAATTAATGCTGATAATTGTCAGTTCGATGAATTAAAAACACTGACTCAGGTCAATTTGCCTAAATGCGAAGTGCCTCGGAAATTTAAAAAAACCAAAAAAACAAAAAAAATAACAACAAACAAACCGAAACAACAACGTAAATCATAAAAAAGGATTTTTAATGAAAAAAACGAATTTTGTTATTACAGTCATCGCTTTATTATCAACTTTACAGTCCGAAGCTGCAGTTAAAAATCCGATTCATTCAAAAAGCATCAGTGAAGTCTCCAGCATTTCGCGCAGAACTGATGGGGCTTTCGATGTGACATGTGTTGATAATTCAACCGAAATCAGATCCGAATCAGAACTGAATAATAATTTAGTCTGTATGTTTGATACGACAGAAATTAATTGGACATTGGCAACGGGTGGTATATCGAATGGTATGAAATTTTGTGATTTATCGACTCGAAAAGTTGAAAAAAATAATAAATTTATTTCCTTCACAGCTCATTTTATCGCACCATGCTCTGTTGCCGTTAACACTTCGGCGTCTTGTTCTGGAGCCAGTTGTTATGTGACGATTGAAAATACTAGTTATTCAATGAATTTTTCAAATGCCGATGAATTAAATCTGACCAGATTGTCAGATGATTTCAAGGGGACATTTAAACCGATCGAATAATTAAATTAAATCGTCGCATACACCTTATGCGTGTCATCCAGATCATCAACCGCTGTTAAGAATGTTTCGACATCGGTGCGTTGGGCTTCAGTTAATTCTGTGATATTTGTAGCTTTGAATGTATGCCCTGCGAATGTCACAGACCAACCTCGGCCAGTTAATGCAGTTCGAAGAGCATCAACATTTTCATAAGTACATAAAAATTCATAACTGCCATCATCATTTTTTGCGACGTCATCTGCGCCAGCTTCGATGGCTTCTTCGTCGATATCAAACGTTCCCGTTTTTGTAGCCTCGATGGCCCCTGTGCGATTAAACATCCAGGCTACAGAATTTGTTTCGCCCATGTTGCCGTCATGTTTTTTAAAAACACTTCGCATTTCAGGTGCTGTTCTGTGTTTGTTGTCAGTTTGGCATTCGACAATGACGCCAACACCGTGTGGGCCATAACCTTCGTACGTTAATTCTTCGATAATTTTTCCATCATCCAAAAGACCTGCACCTTTTTTGATAGCTCGATCAATTGTATCGTTGGGGCAACTGATTTTTTTTGCAACTTCGATGGCTAAACGTAAACGGGCATTCATCGCAGGGTCTGCACCACCGGTTTTACTGGCAACAGAAATTTCCCGGGCAACTTTGGTGAACATGGCTCCTTTTTTTTGAGCGTTTTCTGTTTTTCCGGCGGCTTTCCATGATTTTCCCATAACCTGTCCTTTGATAATTTAAAATTTAAAAAAATGAATCGTTTTATTTTCACAATTTGTGTATATTTGGTCAATAGATGACAACCGCAGACTGGGCTTTTTTTGAACCCGATATATTTAAAAAAATTGATAATTTAAGGCGTTCCGAGAATGCCGTATTTAATTTGCAAGCAAAAGTGTATTGTCCAGTTTTGCCAGCCAGAGACGTCGAAGCTCTTGAATTTAAATTACATCCACCCAAAAAGGGTTTCTCAACACCGGAAGGCCAAGCCCGAATGCTGCATGATCTGGCAAGTATTGAATTGCAAGCCATGGAATTGGGACTTCGAACATTGGTTGAATTTCCTGATGAAAATCAGCAATTTCGAGATCAACTGTGGCAATTAACTTTATCAGAATCACAACACTTAGAAATGTGTTTGATCGAAATTGAAAAATTAGGTTTTAAATGGGGAGATTGGCCTATCAATTGTGGATTATGGCAATCCGTCAGCCCCGATGACAGTTTATTGGATCGATTACTGATCGTTCACAGATACCTCGAAGGCAGCGGACTCGATGCTGGAGACACATTACTGCGAAGGCTGGGTGGTGTTGATGCCATAGGGGTCAAATATGCAGTTAAAATAATTAACACTGAAGAAATTGGTCACGTTTTATTTGGGTCGAATTGGTATAATCATTATTGTTTGAAATCGGGCCTGGACCCCGTGGATGATTTTGTACTACGTATGGATCGTTTACGTTTGGTTTTACCGAAACGAGTCAATCCAATCAATCAAGATTTACGTAGGCAAGCGGGGTTTACTGATGGTGAAATTTCATATTTAGAAAAATTAAGACAATCAATTTTAGATAAAGATTCAAATTTTAAGAAATAAATTAAACTGTTTCAAAGTCTTCCAGAAATCGCCATTGGCCCTCTGGTAGTTTCCCCAATTTTAAATTTCCGACGCGCACGCGTTTTAAACCGTGAATAGTCAGTCCGACCTGTTCACACATTTTTCGGATTTGGCGTTTTTTTCCTTCGCGCAAAATGAAACGCAATTGATCGTCGTTGATCCAATCGACCTGTGCAGGTTTTAATTTTTCGCCATCGATTTCCAGGCCATGATTTAATAATTTTAATTGATCATCAGGAAAATTTTTAGCAGGTGAAGATTGTCCACGATACTGAACACGAACGATGTATTCTTTTTCGACTTCAGAATTTTCGCCGATAATTTTTTTGGCAAGTCTGCCGTCCTGGGTAAAAATAAGTAAACCTTGGGAATCAATATCCAACCGGCCAGTGACAGCCAGATTTCGTAAATCACCCATGCGTAAAATTTGTTTGGATGTATTCACCACGTCAAAAAATTGATTATCAGGTTGAATTAAACGTATCGCAGGTTCGTACCCGGGTTCAGGTTGGCTGGACACGTAACCGATGGGTTTATTTAAAATAATGGTGACCAAATTTTTCTGTTCTTGCATGGCTTCGGCACCCAATGTGACCGTCACGTCACGGTCCACCTTGGTTCCCAGTTCTGTCACACAAACGCCATTCACATAAACTAATCCCCGGGAAATCAATGCATCAGCTTCGCGACGGGATGATAAGCCTTTTTCGGACATTAATTTGGATAGGCGTATTTTTTGGTCTTCAGACATGAGGCTACTTTCCGTCGAACGTTGTATCCGTTGGGACTACTTATCCATCTCCATTTTTGCAACAGTTTGAAGTTGCATGTTCGATGTGCCTTCGTAAATTTGGCCGATTTTTGAATCGCGCCAGAATTTTTCAACAGGATATTCTTTGGTAAATCCGTTACCGCCAAATAAATCAATCGCCATCGAAGTAATTTTTTCTGCGACTTTTGATGAATAATATTTTGCCATGGCTGCTGATTGAATAAAATCAGCGCCCGAATCTTTAAGTCGTGCGGCATTGTAAACCATCAGTCTTGAAGCTTCTAATTCAATACGCATTTCGGCCAATTGAAATTGAACACCTTGAAATTGTCCAATCGCACGTCCAAATTGTTCGCGGGATTTAATATAATTTAATGTTGCCTCGTACGCACCCTGGGCGATTCCGACCATTTGTGCGCCGATACCAATACGGCCTTCGTTCAGTGTTTCAATAGCAATTTTATAACCTTTGCCGATTTCGCCTAAAACATTCATTTCGGGGACTTCACAATTTTCGAAAATTAATTCACATGTTGAACTGGCGCGAATTCCCAGCTTATCTTCTTTTTTGCCGACAGTGAATCCTTTGAAATCTTTTTCGACGATAAAGGCAGTAATGCCTTTGTAGCCTTTTGTTGTGTCGATGTTTGCGAACACAATAAAAAAACTGGCTTCTTTGCCGTTCGTGATCCACAATTTATTTCCGTTTAAAATCCATTTGCCGTCTTTTTTTTCAGCACGACATTTCAAGGCAAAAGCATCTGACCCTGATGATGATTCAGATAAACAATAAGCACCGACCCATTTTTGAGCCAACAGTGGTAAATATTTTTCTTTAATCGCATCTGTTCCATATTTGATCACAGCATTTGTGACCAATGTATTTTGAACGTCGCATAATACAGAAACGGATCCATCGATACGGCCGATTTCTTCAATCGCGATACAGGCCATTGTAAATGATGAACCTGCTCCGCCGAACTTTTCTGGAGTTTCAATGCCCATTAAGCCCATTTCAAAAAGTTTTCCGACAAGTTCAGGTTTCATCTGAGCTGCTTCGTCCATTTCAGTCACCAGAGGTTTAATCTCTGCTTCAGCGAAACTGCGAACAGCGTCTCTGAATGCGATTTCGTCATCAGAAAATTGAGTCAATGCGGGGCGTGAATTTTCGATCATAGGTATCTCCGTGCGGATAGTTTTGATTATTTATGTATATTGTGAATATTAACTTTAAACTGTAATAGTATCAAGAATAGAAAATGAGAATTTGGATCTTGTTCGTTAAGACTTTTTATTTTGCTACAATACAAACAGTGTCTTTAAATCAATATACGACAAAATTTGTCGTATATTGATTTAAAGACAGACTTTTAAGCAACAATTTATCAATACTAATAACCTCTGCAAAAAATATAATTTAAGCACCAATATATTTATCTCGACAAAGGTCGCGGTTTTGTTACGATTATGTATTCAAAATCGACTGGAGAAAACAAATGGATATTGTTGAAATTGGTGGTAAATTAGCATTATTTTTTGTGCCTTTTTTGTTTGCGCTTTGTTTTCACGAATTTGCGCATGGTCTTGTGGCGAAATGGCGCGGTGACGATACGGCCGAAAAATTAGGTCGATTGACATTAAATCCAATGGCCCATGCAGACATGCTGGGAACATTTATTTTGCCAATCAGTTCTATTATTTTCAGTATTCCATTATTTTTTGGTTGGGCAAAGCCTGTTCCTGTGAATTCAAGAAATTTAAAAAATGTAAAAACAGATATGTTTTGGATTGCATTGGCTGGGCCTGCGTCAAATATTTTATTAGCAGTTATATCGACAATCATTTTATACGTTGTCGTCAGAACGCCAGCCTTGGCTGATTATCAAAAAACGATTTTAACATTTTTACAAATGTTTATTTTGACGAATTTATTTTTAGCGATTTTTAATATTTTGCCATTGCACCCACTTGATGGCGGCAAAGTTTTAGCCAGATTTTTACCGGATTCAGTCAATTATAAATTAGAACAAAATCAACAAATGACCAGTTTGATTTTAATGGGTTTATTAATTTTCGGCGCACTGAATATTTTAAGAATCCCAGTATTTTATATTTTTAATTTATTGATGGGTGCTGTTGGCACTGGAAGTGTATTATGAAAATCATGAGTGGTTGCAGAACGACCAGTCAATTGCACATCGGGAATTACTGGGGAGCTGTGAATAATTGGTTAAAACTTCAGAACGACCATGAATGTTTTTTTGGCGTCATGGATTTACATGGTCTGACGACGGCTTATAAAAATTCGCACGAAATTAAAAAATTTAATCGTGATATTTTTGCGGACCTGCTGGCGTGGGGTTTGAATCCTGATAAAAATACGATTTTTATTCAATCAAATATTCCAGAACATATCGAATTATTTATGCATTTTGCAAATCTGACCCCAATGGGATGGCTCGAAAGGGTTCCGACTTGGAAGGACGCCGAAGAAGAAGCAAAATCATCAGACACACATAATTTGGGACGGTTTATGTATCCAGTTTTACAAGCTGCAGATATTGCATTGTATGGCGGAGAAAAAGTTCCTGTGGGTGCTGACCAAGTTGCTCATTTGGAATTAACTCGAGAAATCATTCGCAGGTTTAATTTTTTATACAAAGGAAAAATTTCTGAACCACAGGCGCTGTTGACTGAAACTCCTTTGGTGCCGGGTCTTGATGGTCGCAAAATGAGTAAATCATACAATAATGGACTGCTATTGACCGAAGAAGAAAAAACGATCAAAAAAAAGGTCAATTCGATGATCACCAAACGTATGCTTCGTGAAGATGTGGGTATTCCAACGGATTGTACGGTTTATGCTTTTCATAAATTGTATTCAAACGATGAAGATTTAAAGTGGGTTGTGCATGGTTGTACGACAGCAAGTATTGGATGCGGGGACTGCAAAGCTAAACTTTGTGCAAATATCGAAGAAAAAACGAAAATACCTCGAGAAAAGAAAAAAGAATTGTTGAATAACACCAAAGCGCTTGATTCAATCATAGACCAAGGTACTGAAAAGGCGCGAATTGTCGCCCAAAAGAACTTAAACCAAATCAAAGATTGGATGAAGCTTTAATGAGTATCCGTGTTCAATTACAACAATTTGAAGGACCACTTGATTTATTATTATATCTGATTCGTAAAGACGAAATGGATATTTTTAATATTAACGTGGTCGAAATTACCCATCAATATTTGGAATTTATTAAGTTAATGAAAGAATTCGATCTTGAAGTGGCTGGCGAATTCGTAGCCATGGCTTCGACATTGATTCACATTAAATCAAAAATGCTTTTACCTCAGTATGATGAAAAAGGCGAAATCGTTGAAAATATTGACCCGCGCAAAGAACTTGTTCAAAAATTATTGGAATACGAAAAATTCAAAGAAGCTGCAAAATCATTATACGATCGTCCATTATTGAATCGTGATCTTTGGGCGCGCGGAACACGCGAAAAAATCGAAGTTGCAGATGATGAAATTGAACTTGAAGAAAACGCCCTATTTTCATTGATCGGCAGTTACCGTAAAGCATTAAAAATATTGAATAAACGAATTCACAAAGTAAATATCAAACTGCAATCGATCGCCAGCCGTATTTTAGAAATGAAAGACCAGCTGCTTGTTGGAAAACAAGTTATCATGCGTGAATTATTCAACACATCGATCACTGATGTTAAAGAAAAATCACGTAATATGTTGATTACGTTTTTATCGCTTTTAGAGTTGGGTAAAATGGAATTCATCAGTCTCTATCAGACTGAAAATTACGGCGATATTTATGTGACGGCAAAACAGCCTATTACCGAAGACGTCGTATCGCGCGCAGAAAATTATGATAATTTAAATTCAGATCAAGTTGCGGCGCAAATGATGGCTCAATCAAACCGTCAAACTGAAATATTAACGATGGACGAAGTCGAACAAATCGAAAAAGACACGGACTTTGTTTTAAACGATACCGAAGACCAAACACAATTGGCATTTGCCAGTGAAGAATTAACAATCAATGACGATATTGCTACGGATGAAGAAATTTTAGCAGCTGAGTTATTGGAAGAACAATTACCATCAGATACCGAAGGACAGGTTTAATTATGGCCAAAAATAAAACTAAAATTAAAAACACAGAAACAGTCTCTGAAGAAATTTTTGAATCTGCAGATGTGACTGTTGATACATCTTTGTTTTTACAAGAAGACACTGAATCTGAAGGTTTTTTACCTGATATCGTTGAAGATTCGATGGTTGAAGAAAACAGTTCAGAAAATGAACTTGCTGCATCAGCTGATATTGATTTAGAGGGCTCTGAACTTGAAGGTTTTGAGTCAGCTCAAATTGATGAACCCGAATTTATTGAAAATGAACAAGCTGAAAGCATTATCGAAAGTATTTTATTCGCCAGTGATCGTCCAGTCAGTTTGGCATCGATCAGCGAAGTTTTTAAAGGTACAAATATTAAAAAAACTCATATCACCAGAATCTTGGATACTTTGTCTGTTGAATATGCGGGTGGTCGTCGTGGAATTTCTTTAGAAGAAATCACAGGCGGGTATCAGTTGCGAACAAAAATCGACAATATGAATTTTTTAAAACGGACTGTTAAAGCGCGTCCTTTTAAATTATCGGGACCTGCGCTGGAAACATTATCGATTGTGGCTTACAAACAGCCTGTTGTGAAAAACGAAATCGATCAAATTCGTGGTGTTGAATCTGGTCATTTATTACGTGCATTGATGGAAAAAGGACTTTGCAATTTTGAAGGCAAAGCCGAATTGTTACCTGGAAAACCAATGCAATACGGAACGACACGCAGATTTTTAGAAATTTTTGGATTACGAAATATCAAAGAATTGCCAACGTTATCACAAATTGACGAATTATTACCTGAAGGTATCGGTGACGAAGAAGAAGCTAAGCCAACATTATCGATGGTGACTGATTCTATGTCTGAACAAGTGATTGATATCAGTTATTCGCAGGGTGAAGAAGAGCTCGGTAAAATTGAAAATGAACTTTCAACAATTACAACGTCGTCAGATTTTTTTGAACAAGAAAAAATTCGACAAAAACAGAAAAAAGATGTCGATAAGGCTCAAGATATCCGTGATGCAATGATCATGGGTGAAGCTGTTTCAAATCGTGATAAGAATTGGTTACTTAAATATGATGAAATGTTAAACGCTCCAGCAATCGTTATGGAACCTGTTGAATCAATAGAATCTGAAATGCAGGCATCATCAGAAATCACTGAAGATTCAGAAGAAGATTCTGAAACTGATGAATTGCCATTTTTTGACGAAGCCGATTCTGAACCAGAAAGTCATGTGTAAATGATGCGAAAAATCGGTTCCATAGGATTAGGAATCGTTTTTCTGTATTTAGTTTCAATGATGATCATTTTAGGTAATGGATCATCATTCATTGGAAGGCATTTGGGTTTTTTGTATACGCCCGTTGCAAACAGTATTGGTTTAAACACCACATGGAATTTTTTTTCGCCAGACCCAGCACACACTATGTATTTACGATACCGCATTTTATTTCAAGATGAATATGGTAACGATAAAAATGAAGCCATCGAAAAATACTTCCCAGAGGATGCCTTGGAAAATAATTTCTGGATGCATCATCGCAGACTCAGCTATGTCATGAGGTTCTTATCAGCTGATGCAAATCGCATTGAAAAATTTTTAGTACCTTGGCTTTGTAAAAAAAATCCACAGGCCACAAATATTCAAACGGAATTATTGCTGTATAAAATTCCACCATTAGATGTGGTTTCGACCTTGAAAACTGAAAATTATGACGATCTTGTTCAGCAAGAAGAAATCAACCAGATGACGTATGCTTGTGTTCGATAATTTAATTCAAAAAATGAAATTATTTTTATTTTCAGATTCACATGCCGAGCGTTTAGGATTTATGCGTTTTCTGTTGTGTGGGACATTATTTTACACAGCAATTTTCAGACAATTCAATATGGATCAATTCACAAATTTAGCATTGATTCCCAGATCTGATGCATTGGGTTTATATCCAGAATTTTACAGGCCGTCTTTTCAATATTTTTTTTGGCCAGATTCTTTGGCCAGTTTTGTTCACTTGGGATTAATTGGATTGCTGTTTTTTGCAATGTTGGGGTTCATTAATAGACCCTTATTGTTTTTAACTTGGGTTATTTCGCAGGGATTTATCAATCGAAATTATTCGATGTTATTTGGCGCAGATGTGATCGGCGCATTATTTTTATTTTATTTATCATTCACAAATTGTTCTGATTATTTTTCAATCAAAAATATTTTCTTCAAAAATAATAAAAACCATAATCCTAATTATTTCCCTGATCAAATCAGTACCGTATTTTTCAGACTGATGCAGATTCAAATTTGCGTGATTTATATGTACACAGGATTTGAAAAACTCAAAGGCAATACGTGGTGGGACGGGACGGCGTTGTGGACAGTTTTTGCAAATCCACAATTTAACGGTTTCGATTTAATTTGGTTGAAAAATTTCCCATTATTTTTTGCTGTGGGTACGTTTGTGACATTGATATTTGAAATTTATTTCCCAGCTATGATCATCAATAAAAAAACCAGACCTTATTGGCTGATGGCTGGTTTATTTTTTCATTTAGCCATTGGAATTACATTGGGTCTGATGACGTTCACATTGGTTATGGTTTCAACATATTTTTTATTTATAGATCGTCTTATTCTGAGACAATGGTCCAGTGGTCGATTTCTTAATTTTAAAAAATAGTTTATTATATCAATGTGAACCCATTTTTAAAAATACCAATCAATAAACCAGTTTTATTATCAATCTTTTTATTCTCTCTATTTGTTATAGGCTGTTCACCTGAAGAACAAAAAAGTTTATTATCAGCAGGTACAGCCTGTACCGATGCCAGTTGTACACAAAGTTCTGTAACAGATATTACAGGTGACCCGTCCATCACAGTTTCAGATCAAGTGATGAATGTCGAACAAAGTGATTTGGCCGAAATTACGGGTGACTGCAGTGATTTAGGACGTAAAAATAATCAAATCCGAGTCAGTGTTTTCAGTGCCGAAGAATCAGTATCTCCGTATATTGACAATTCAATTTCTAAAAATTGTCAGGTAAATACCATTGGATTATTAACGTCGTACCAATGTATTTTTGTCACAGTAGGAAATGGCATTACTGATGCCAGCAGTGGTGCAACATACCCCCAATGTATCAACGGTAAATATGGTTTCAAAGTTCGCTTGGGATCTGTTTCAAAAATATTAGGTGTTGTTCAAAAATACACAGTGCGATTGCAATTACTGACTTTTCCTGGGCAAAGCCCCGTTGAAAGAGTCAAAATCAGTCGTGATATTTCACCACCTGAGTTTACGTTATCACCACCCGATGCTCAGAGCCAATGCGCTGTTCGAATCAAGCCATTTAAATTTAAAACCACGGGATCTGCTACTGAAAATATTCCGATTATTACTTATTCAATTAAGCGCCAAGACGTTGGATTTGATGTCAACGGTGCACAAAATCCTGCGGTGATCCCTGCAATTCCACCGGACAGACTGGCAGGATTTTTTTCGTTTAATGCCAGTCGGATTGATGCTGGTGATTCGATCGCAAATTTTATTGATGGTGGAATTTCTGCATATTCAGTTTTAAGTCCCACAGCGGTGGCGCCATTACAGCCCGGCGTAAAATATACGTATTATGTTCAAGCCCAAGCAGGCGCTGATGTTAGCGTTTTAAGTTCACCGAAAACATGTAACATGCCGACTCCGACTTTATATATGTTTATGGAACCTAGTTTAGGTGTTTGTCATTATCGATTAAGTCCTGAGAGTAGAAATCCGTTTGTAGCTTATCAATGGTGTTATGCAACTTCGCCCGCAGCGGCAACAGCTGCAGTCTGCGCAACACCTGCTTCGTGTTCTGGGTCAGGCGATTGTAATTTTAGTAAAGTTGTCCCAGGCGTTACAAATTATGTTGCTACGCGAACCGTTATGGGCGGCATGTACAGCAAATGGTCTAATGTTATGGCCTGTGATTAATTATTTTTTCAAAATGAAAGTTTTTAATCCTTAGATTAAAAACTTTCATCAAAACTGACTTGTCCTGAAACTCCGGTTTGGTACGCAGAAACACGGCGTTCGAAAAAATTTGCTAATTCTTGCATGTCTTGTAATTCTAAAAATCCGAATGGGTTTTTAGAATTATAACGTTTTGGAATACTTAATCGTTCTAAACGTTGATCGGCACAGAATTCCAGATATTGACGCATTTCAATCGCTGACATTCCAGCAATACCCAGCGCTAAAATATCTTCGGCAAAAGTCATTTCGCAATCGATGGCGTCTTCAAGCATTTGAATAACCATTTCTTCCAGCTGTTCATTAAATAACGAAGGGTCTTCTTTGCGGATGGTGTCGATGACTTCAAATGCGAAAGCCATATGCATGCTTTCGTCACGGAAGACCCAATTGGTACCGGATGCTAGGCCCTGTAATAAACCTTTTGAACGCAAAAAATAAACATAAGCAAAGGCACCAAAGAAAAATAATCCTTCGACACAAGTTGCAAAACAAATCACGTTCATTAAAAATTTACGGCGATCTTCTTTGGTTTGTAAAGTGTCCAAAGTATTGATTGAATCCATCCATTTAAAACAGAAA
>JANPOT010000019.1:0-61317 GCA_031428135.1 Pseudobdellovibrionaceae bacterium
GCTTCCAATGGTGATCCATTGGGATTAATAATACGCGATTGAAATGTCATGGTGTTGGGTGCAGAAAATGAAACCATCGCAAAAAATTGCGATAAAATAAATATGCAAAAATAAAATAAAAATTTATGGTTCACTGTTATATATATCGACAGTTTTGGGAATAAACTTGATACCAATTCCCAAGAAATGTTCCGTTCTGAGACGATAGTCTGCATTATTTTTATTAAATAATGTCTTCATTTGAATACGAATTACCGCAGAACACGCTATACCTGGACCAGACAAAACCATGACATAAGTCCAGATCGAAGTTTTGGAAACAACTTGAACTCGCTCTTGGGGAAAAAATTTCCTATACTTTGGGTTGTACTGTTTCCAGTTCAAGGACGAACACGGAGGTCACTTATGAAATATTACCCAGCTGAAATTCAAACAAAAACATTCGACCGTAAAATGATGGGCTATGACCCAGATCAAGTTGAAAATTTTTTAATTATTATTGCCGCGCAAATTGAAGCCCTTTTGCAAGAACGCACAATTTTAAAAGATGCTCTGAAAAACAAAGAATTAGACATTCTGAATTACAAAGACCATGAACAACTTTTACAACAAACAATGACGCAATCGACACAGCTGACTGAGAAAATCAAATCAGATACAGAACGCGATTGTAAATTAATTATTAATGACGCCCATTTAAAAGCTGAAATGATTACTCGTGATGCCAAGGATTCATTGCGAAAAATTTACAGTGATATTGCAGATCTTAAAAAATCACGCATGCAATTCGAAGCTAACTTAAAGGCCATGGCTCAAGCGCATTTATCATTACTTGAACAGGCTGATCAGTTTTTGCCGAAAATGAGAATGGCCAATATAGACTTGGAATAGTTTTTAAAAACTATTTTTTTTTTGGGGGGGGGGGAAGGGAATTTTAATTCCCTTTTTTCTTTTTAGACTTTTTTTGTTTTAATTTAATCGAGTACTCTGTTTTACTGATTGGCTCACTTTGTACAGATTGTCCTACCGGTTCTGCATCAGTTGCATTTTTTATAGCTTCAGACTTGCCCTCGACTTTATTAATATAACTTTTTTGCGCTGGCGATACTGGTTTAAAATATTCTTGGTTTACGCCGTCATTTGTATCTTCTTTGAAATCATTTGGCGTGGGTTCGCGCGAAATTACATTTAAATTTTCGTTGGTTTTTGATTTATTTTTTCTTTTGACGGTCGAATGATATTTTTCATCGTCAAAATTAAAATTGACAGACAGACCCGCATTATAACCAACAGCAGAATTAGAACCAATCAACGTTGATCCGCCAAATAATTTAAATAATAAATTTTCACTGGCCGAAAAAACCATGCTTAATTCAAGATCTGTTGAATTTGGATTCACAGAAAAATATTTTTTACTTCCACCGTTGACCCGATTATTTACTGCATCACGGACTGCGATTGAATTTGTGTAATCATCGTCTTTGATCGATGCGCGACCTAAAATTGCCGCACCTAAACCAATTTCTGAAAATCGCAGTTCTATACCAGCACCATACGTAGCCAGTGTCGACAGGCCTTCAGACCGGTAATTCAACCCACCTTGAACATACGGATAAAGTCCGTCTAAATTAAAACGCATAATTATTTCAGGTTTAATTTCTGTTGCACCGTCAGATGTTGAAACAGAATCCGTAGAGCCAGAATTTTTTTCAAGTGGATGTGAATAAATAAATCGGACAAATGTTTCATGTATGTCAGAATTCCAAAATAAATAATCCGTACCCAGGTCCACACGATTAACGATCGAATTTTTGCGAGTCGTTAAAGGATCGCTGGATTCAGATGCTGCAACATTCAGCCCCGCAACGAAGCCAATGTCTTCAAAATATTCCCAGCGCGCAGTCGGTGTCATATCGATATTTTGAAAATAATTACCACTTGTTAAATTTTGTTGAGTTCCATCAGATCCGAAATTGATTTCCGATTTAAAATAATTAGCTGTCAATTCAATATCGATTCGATCTTTTCTGAAAATCTGATAAGGATTATAACCCCAAGATTTTTCAGAATTAAAACACGACAAAATTACCGTCGCCAATACGCACTTTGATATCATTTTAGAATATTTTTTCATAGCTTTTAAAGCCTATTACGGTTCTAATTGGTATTGCAGATAAAATTAAAAACCAAAGGACCAAAGTCTTGAAAAAACCACAAGTTGTCATTTTTTTAACAGTTTTTATTTATCTTTTAGGTTTTGGAATGATCATTCCAATATTGCCATTATTAAGCACGCATTACGGCGCATCAGCATTGCAGGCCGGTCTGTTGATGTCGGTTTATTCTTTGATGCAATTTATTTTTTCTCCAATGTGGGGAAAACTCAGTGATAAAATCGGGCGCCGGCCGATTTTAATGTATTGTCTGCTTGGCGAAGCTATTTCTTATTTATTATTGGCTTGGTCAAGATCACTTGAAATGCTTTTCGTATCCAGAATATTAACAGGTTTTTTTGGAGCTTCAATTTCAACTGCATCTGCATATATTTCTGATATCACGCCGGCCAACGAAAGATCCAAGGGCATGGCATTAATTGGTGCCGCTTTTGGAATGGGTTTTTTATTTGGCCCAGCAATCGGAGGCGGACTGACTTATTTTGCTGAAACGCTTCGCCCAACAGATACGAATTTTATCACTGGATTTTCATCTTACGGCGTTGCTATTCTTTGTGTGGCAACATTTGTTTTTGCTTATTTCAACCTGAAAGAAAGTTTAGTCAAAAATGAAAAATCAGAAATTGACAGTGTCAAAAAAATAGGACGGATTGAAAATATATCCAAATACATCAATATGCCGGTCGTTGGTACATTGATATTTACATTCGGGTTAGCAACACTTGCGATGTCGATGATGGAAGCCACATTAGTTTTATACATGAAAGATAAATTTGGTTGGGGCATCAAAGAAGTCAGTTTCGGCTTTGCTTATGTCGGAATCTGCATTGTGTTTACTCAAGGTTTTTTAGTTCGTAAATTGATACCTAAAATTGGCGAACGCAATGTGTTGCGAATTGGATTAACATGTATGGCGATCGGATTGGTAGGTATCGCATTTGCTGAACATATTTGGATGTTGGCCATTGTTCAAACATTTTTAGCTGTTGGAAATGGATTTACGAATCCTTCGATCATGGGCAGTATTTCATTATTAGTTCCTGCTGACGAGCAGGGCTTGGCCATGGGCACAACACAGAGTTTATCCGCACTTGGGCGAGTCATTGGACCTGCGTTGGGCGGTTTATTATTTGGATCGTTAACGATGGGATCGCCATTTATTGTCGCCGGCCTACTCGTGGTTTGTGCATTAATTTTAATTTTATCGATTTATTCAAAATTACCAATGGCTGGAAAAAAAATTCAATCTGCTGATTCTTTGCCAGAGGCTTAAAATTCGATATTCGGATTAATACTGATCTCCGCAGTTCACACAAAATCTATACAGCTTCTGTATTTTTTGCATCGACACATTATATTATTGACATATTTAAATGTGTACGGTAAATTTACGTACAGAAAGGCACCTTCGTGGAAATAATAACACGAGTTTCTATTTCTAGATTTGCAGAAAAACAAGTTGCCAGGTTACCGCTACATATTTACAGATCGTTGTACTTTTGGATTAATTCCTTAGAAAGCAAGGGCTTGTCAGAAGTTAGAAAACTGTCTGGTTATCATGACGAACCACTCAAGGGTAACCGAATTGGCCAAAGATCCGTTCGTTTAAATAAATTTTATCGGGCTATCTACTTAGAAGTAAATTCCCGAATTGAAATTCAAATTATTGAGGTAAATAAACATGACTACTAAAAGTTTGTCTAAAGTATTTGAAAAAAAATTGGGCCCACCAACTTTTGGCAGTTACATGCTCGCAGCCAGGACCATGAAAGATATGACTCAAAAACAACATGCTGATTTTTTGAAAATATCCAAAAGCACACTTTGTGATATTGAAAAAGGAAGGCACTTTGTAAGTATTGAACTTGCCGCACAGTTTGCAAAAAAATGTGGTCTATCTGAAGCACTGGCCGTTGAATATGCCATCCAAGATTCAATTCGAAGGACCGGACTCAAACTTAAAGTTGAAATAACAACTACAAAGCGAGCAGCTTAATATGCTCAATAAAATTGGCTTCTATCAATTTGATAATTTAGTAAAAAATAGAATCCCTTTTATGTTTATCAATATGGGTGCTGATATTTCGTCTTGGTATCAATCAATTTACAAAATTCATATTGAACGACATCAAATATTAACAACTTTGGATCAAGCTGAAAATCTGCTGATTGAAAAAAAAATACCCAAAGACTTTGCAATCCTGTTGTTATGCCAAAATGGCAAACAATCTGAAAATTTCACAGGTTATTTACAAAGAAATGGTTATACTAACGTCTATCTGGTCGATGGCGGCATTCAGCAAATGATGACTGACAAACAAATTTTGTGATACGGTATCATCATGATGACAAATGATGATACTCAAAATAATCCAAATGCTTTATCTGACCGGTACAACCCCACTGATGTTGAAGAACGAACTTACCAATGGTGGGAAAAATCCGGATATTTCAAAGCCGAAGACAAATCAACAAAGCCTCCGTTTTCGATTATTTTACCACCACCCAATGTAACAGGTTTTTTACATCTGGGTCATGCCCTGGATCACACAATCCAAGATTTATTAATTCGCTGGAAACGCATGAGCGGATTTAATGCGATGTGGTTACCTGGTACAGATCATGCCGGTATCGCCACACAAACAGTTGTTGAAAAAGAATTAAAAAAACAAGACATCACCAGGCACCAATTAGGTCGCGAAAAATTTGTTGAAAAAGTTTGGGATTGGAAAAATCAATATGGTGATCGCATTTATAAACAGATGCGAGGGCTTGGTGATTCTTGTGACTGGGATCGCGCCACATTTACATTAGATGACGGAGTTTCAAAAGCAGTTCGTAAAGTTTTTGTTTCGTTGTATAAAAAAAATACGATTTACAAAGGTCAACGACTTGTTAACTGGAGCGGCCCTTTGGAATCTGCAATTTCAGATCTTGAAGTCGAACACCAACAAACTAAAAGCCTGATGTACCATATTAATTATTCTGTCGAAGGATCTGATCAATTATTAACGATTGCAACCACTCGACCCGAAACTTTATTGGGCGATACCGCAGTTTGTGTTCATCCAGATGACGACCGATATAAAAATTTGATCGGAAAATTTGTGACCGTTCCGCTCATCAACCGTAAAATTAAAATTATAGCGGACACGTATGTTGATCCAACATTTGGGTCAGGTGTCGTAAAAATTACTCCGGCTCATGATTTCAATGATTATAAAATTGGAAAAACACATAAACTCGAATTCATTAATATTTTAAATAAAAAATGTGAATTGAATGAAAATGCAGGACCGTACCAGGGCTTAAAAATTCCCGAAGCACGCAAACGAATTATCGAAGATTTAAAAATAGCTGGGCTTTTTGTCAAAGACGAACCACACATGAATAATATTGGCTACTGTTCACGGACAAATGCTGTTGTGGAGCCCATGTTATCTGACCAATGGTTTATGAAAATGGACGACCTTGCAACGCCAGCAAAACGTGTTGTCGAATCAGGCACGATTCGCTTTGAACCAGAATCGTGGGGCAAAGTTTATTTGCATTGGATGAACATCATCGAAGACTGGTGCATTTCACGTCAATTATGGTGGGGCCACAGAATTCCCGCTTGGCATTGCACAGATTGCGAAAAACATACTGTTGCTGAAATTGACCCGACTGTCTGCGAACACTGTGGTAGTCAGAAAATAATCCAAGAAGACGATGTCCTGGATACCTGGTTCAGTTCAGCACTGTGGCCATTTTCAACAATGGGTTGGCCCAATGAATCCGATCAGTCCACTGAAACACAAAAAACATTTTATCCCACCAGTTATTTGGTGACCGGCCACGATATCATTTTTTTCTGGGTCGCACGAATGGTCTTATTAAGTTTAGAATTTAAAAAAGATGTTCCGTTCAGAACTGTTTATATTCACGGCCTCGTACGCGATAGTAAAGGCGTCAAAATGTCAAAGTCGCTGGGGAATTCAATCGACCCCTTTGACATGATTAATAAATACGGCGCCGACGCTTTGCGATTTAGTTTTTTAGCTCATTTATTCAGCGGCAAAGATTTTAAATTTTCTGAACAACGACTTGAAGGTTACAGAAATTTCATGAACAAAGTTTGGAACGGTTCACGATTTGCCCTGTCGAATTTGCAGGATTTTACCGTACCAGCAGATGGAATCAAGGCATTGCCAGAAAAAAATTACACCAGCGTATTTGATCAATGGATTATCGCAAAACTGGCCGAAACAGAAAAACGTGTTCAAGAATCACTTGAAAAAGAACGTTTCTCAGATGCCGCGACCACCCTATATCAATTTATCTGGAACCAATTTTGTGATTGGTATATTGAATTTACAAAGCCAATTTTAACGGGCAATGACATCAACGAAAAACAAGCCACTCAACTTGTGATGGCCCAAATGCTGAACCGAATCGTAAGGTTGTTACATCCGTTCTGTCCGTTTATCACAGAAGAAATTTATTCCAAATTACCAATCAAAAACGAAGCTTGTATTATTGACGAATACCCAACGATCGAAAATGATAAATTGTTTTTAGCTATCGGCAACAAGAAAGCCGAACATGAAATTGATATCGTCAAAGAAGTCATCACAGCCATCCGAAACATCCGCGGAGAAAACAGAATCAGCCCAGCTATTAAATTATCTGTTCGACTGGGCGTCGAACAAGACCACGTACAAAAAATTCTGATCAATAATAAAACTGCACTGACTCAATTGGGTCGTTTAGAAAAATGTGAAATTGGCCTGGATGGTGATTTAATGAAATGTGCCGTCAGTCAAATTGTTGTGGCTGGCAACAAAGTAAAAATCATCATACCCCTTGAAGGCTTAGTTGATTTTAACGAAGAAATTAAACGAATTCAAAAAACAATTGAAAAACTTGAAAAAGACGTCGCGACATTAAATGCAAAATTATCGAATGAAAAGTTTGTGGCAAACGCTGATGAAGACGTCATCGCCAATGATCGTATTTTGTTGTCTCAGTCGAAAGAACAAATTCTTTCAATGAACGAATCATTATCACGATTTAAGTAATTTTTAAAAAATCAGGCGGCGTTTGATTTAAATTTTTCTGCCGCCAAAAATTGATGAATTTCAGAAACAAATTCATCAATTTTTGATCGGTGCTCTTTGTAAATTAGCAGTGATTCATCAATTTTTGAATCTTTAGCCAATAGTTCAATTTTTTTCATTACTGTACACAGATCTGCGCAGCCAAAAACGGACACTGAACCCTTCAAAGCATGTATACGGCGCCCGAATTCCGGGCCATTTTTTTCATCAACAAGTCTTTGAATATTTTTTATTTGTTCTGGAAATTCAGATAAAAATATATTCATCATTTGAGTTATCAAATCAGGGTCAATAATTTCTAAATTTTTGAGACTGTTCAAAGATAAGTGTTTGTACATTTACGAAGCCTTCTTATTGCGTAAACTTAATTGTTCGTCTGCAACGATCACATTGTTTTCGGTTTGTTGAATGGCAAACTGAAGCACATTCTCTATTTGAGACAAAGAAAACGGCTTTGATAAAAATTGATCCATACCGGCAGCTAAACAATTTTTCTTGGCTGCACTGGATGCATTTTCAGTCAGTGCAATAATTGCAACTTTGTTTTTTTGTTGTTTTTTATTTTCTGTAAATTCTACGGGCAACTTGTGTTTTTGTTTATTTTTTTTCATCTTATATTAAGACGTTCATATTTTTTCATATTAATTTGAAAATAAATTCAATTTTCAAACTGGACCTTCCGAAACTGATATCAGTATCAACAGGAGTCCAGCATGTTTCATCCAAATACAAAATTTTTAGTCGTCGATGATTTTGCAACTATGAGAAAAATTGTCAAAAAAGTACTTGATGAGTTAGGATATAAAAATGTTGTCGAAGCCGTTGATGGCAAAAATGCATTAGACATCTTAAAAGAACATTCAACAGCCGGTTCACCATTTGAATTTGTAATTTCAGATTGGAACATGCCCAATATGCAGGGCATTGATCTTCTCAAGGCTTGCAGGTCTGACGAAGCATTTAAAAAATTACCATTTATGTTGGTTACTGCCGAAAGCGAACAAACACAAATTATTGACGCTACAAAGGCCGGTGTTTCTGAATACGTGATCAAACCATTTAATGGAGTAACATTAAAAGCCAAAATTGAACGCGTCTACAGCAAAGTCTTAGCTGCCTCTGAAAAAAAGGCTGCGTAATTTATGGCTGCTCCAAAGTTAAATCCTGAACATCCATTTATGAACCGCGAAGTCATTTTAAATATTTCAAATGGCTCGTAGAAATTGTATTTTTTTAAATTGATTAAAACTGAGTTTCAAAATAAAAAAGCCAGCGATTAGCTGGCTTTTTTATTTTCTGGCAGAAACTCCCATAAACACTCTGATTAGCCCCAGATACTGCTCAAAGGTCGTAAAATGGCAATCAATGTACAATCTACCCGTCAGAATCCTAACAGTCGATAAACTGCACTGACTTCGATATACCTATTAAACCTAAACCAAGGAGGATATTTATGAACACACTGAATGTTTCATTAATTTTAGTTTTAGCAGCTCTAGTTCTTACACACATCGCGATCGTTTAATATCACTACGGCACAAGTGGATACTTCGGTATTCACTTGTGAATACCCGACCTACAAACACTGACAAACGGATTTGAGTGAATCCAGACCAGAACAGCTGGCTGTTTTTCCGTTACGACTGATCGAAACAGATTCTAATTTTCCATTTCGTTCAATCATCACGATTTCTTCGCCTTCTTGATAATAAGCTCTGCCGCCTTTTTCTTCCAAAGAAGTTTCAAAACCTGTTTTCAATGAATCAATAAATGCATCAGTTGGGTTTACAGATTGTTCTGGATCGATGCTTTGTAATTCAGGCATACCTTGATCATTCACATTATAAAGCTGAACACGCTTTGTTGGCGAATTCGTACCGCCATCTTGATAACTGACTTCTGTGCGAATTCGTTTTCGATCGCCCTCAGCATTACGTAAATCACGCTGGGTCCAATCATCCATCTGAACGACGATTTCACCCAGTGCGGGACGCAGGCTGACGACCAAATTATCGAACGTTGGATCAACAGCGTCACTGTCGATTGAATTTTTAATTTCCAGGCATGTTCCCATCGCTTTTAAATGTTCAGAAAATAATTTGTAAACTTGTTGGCTGTCTTCGGGTTTTGCAGGTTCGCCCGGAGTCGTTCCCAAAATTTTTGCGGCAGCCACAGTTGCATCCGCAGAAATTGCAACTGCCAACACAGACGTAGATTCTGCTTGGACAGATTCCAATGATTTTTCATTATTTGTTTTTTCTTCAGTTAATATTTTTTTTTGTTCAGATAAATCATAAAAATAAAAAACAGCCATTGCCGCTAATGTTGCAAAAATACCAATAACGAAATCTTTTCTCATATTTGAATTTACATCCTGTAAACAGTGTTTACTTAATCAGGCCAATTTCACGCAGTCTTTGCATTAAAAATTCATGCGCTGTGATATCGGCATATTTCGCTGTCGGAAAAATTGAACCTTCGCCTTTGCAAGATGGCAAACATGACAGCATTGATTCTGGGTTTGGATGCATAAAGAATGGCATTGAAAATCTGGATTTATTTGTGCCGTCGTTAGGATTAATCACACGATGCGTAGTTGATGGAATCAGATCATTGGTAATTCGCGCCAACATATCACCCGCATCAACAATCAATGTTCCAAAATCAGATTCAATATCCAACCATTGGCCATCACGGTCTTTCAACTGTAAACCTGATTGAGTAGCTGCAGGTAAAATTGTAATAAAATTAATGTCTTCGTGTGCAGCTGCGCGTATGCAACGGGGATCAGTGCCTTCAGGAATCGGTGGATAATGCAATAATCTTAAAATAGAATTGCCTTCTTGGACCATACTTTTGAAATAATTTTTATCCACTTTTAATGGTGATGTTAATGCTTCCATCATTTGAATTCCGGCTTGTTCAAGTTGTGCAAATAATTTTTCAAACAATGGTCGAAATTCAGCAACAGAATCATCAGGCCAGATATTTTTTGGATAATATTTTGCGAACGCGTGGCCGTCTGGGACTTCGCGGCCGACATGCCAAAATTCTTTCAGATCCATCACCGGAGAACCTTTGGCGTGTTCTTTACCAAACGCTGTGTATCCCCGCTGGCCACCACCCAATTCTGAAATATACGAACGTTTTTTTTCGTCAGATAATTGGTAAAATTTTTCTAATATTTGATACGCTTGTTTTAATAAATCTGCCGAAACATCGTGATCTTTTAAAACAATAAATCCATAATCTTTCATTCCTGAAAACAGTTGCTCAATGAATTTTTGTTTGTCAGATTCAGAGCCTTTTGTATAACTGCCCAGGCTTAATGTTGGAACTTTACGTAACGTCTGATTTGTGTTTTGAATGGTATTTTGCATATGAACAATCTATCAGACTTAAAATTTGATTTCAATAACCTGTACCAGGTCGGCAGACAAAAATTCGAACTGAATATCGCCGTCATATAACCTGAAGCTGTGTTTATTTCGATATGGCGATTTTTGCGATTCGTAGCCCCTATAGACGACGGGCCTTGGGTCCTGCTGTAATATTTCTGTGATAACTTCAAATAGCTCAGTTCGTCCAGAATTCCGAATCCAGTTTTGAATCTGATCACGTGCTAAATCCAAATATTCAACTTTGATATTTTGAATATTTGCACCCACTGACCATCCACCTTTTGCGTCAGGCAGGCTTTCGAATTGTGGCAAATACGGCTTAATGTCTAAGACCGGGGTTCCATCCACTAAATCAGCGCCAGCAAAAATAATTTTATCTTTTTGAATTTCAATAATTTCAACCAATGACAATCCAATTGGATTCGGTCGATGAGGAGACCGCGTCGCAAAAACACCCATGGATTCCCCATTCATTCGAGGCGGATGAACTTTGGCATGGTACCGGGCTCCTTTATTTAAATGGAATACAGATACAATCCAAACATGGCTGAAGCCGGATAATCCCTCCAATGCAAATTCAGGCTGGAATTCGCCAGCAATTGATAATTCAGAATAGGCTTTTGAAACAATCCCCGATTGCCTGGGGACGCCAAATTTATCAGGGTAACATGATTTTAAAAAACCAATTGGTTTAAATTCGTATTTAAAAGTTTCCAGATTTTGCAGCTAAAGCCTCGCGATTTAAAATGATAATTTCTTTACCATTAATATCGATCAAGCCTTCGTTTTTAAATTCAGTCAAGTGCCTGGACAGAGATTCATTAATTGTACTGGCTAATTGTGCAAATTCATTTCGTGTTAGTTTTAAATTCAAAGAAATTCCTTGTGATGTTTTCACACCAAAACGATCCGCCAAAGTCACAATTTGATAAGCAATACGTTCTTGTACTGATGCCAAATAATGAAATTCACTTAATTTTTCACAATTTTGCAAATCCTTAACCGACTGTTGTAACAAACTCAAAATCACAGGATTTATTTCAGAAATTAATTTTGACAACTGATTTGCTGAATAAAGCCATACCGTTGATGTTTTCACCGCTGTTGCAAAGGAGTTTGAATCAGTACCTGCTGATACGGCTTTGTAACCAAAAATTTCACCTGGTGAAACTATTTTTGTGACAAATTCCGGGGACGTTGTGCGGCCACGAGCGCCTTCGCGGTTTACAAAAATTTTAACACATCCCGTTTTTAACACGTAAATTCCTTTGGGGCGATCTCCTTTTTTAAATATTTCGTCGCCTTCAGAAAACGTCAGAATTTCGTAATTCACCTCGTGCAGATTGATATCAACGGGTCGTTGACCAGTATTCAGCAAGTTGTCATTTGCTGATGAAAATGAACCTGTCTGGCCATTCGACAAACTGTTGTAGCCAGCCATTAATTGAACCGTTTCGTTTGAAAACTGAGAATTAAATTTTGTCATAAGGCCCACTTTGTAAAAAATTAATTTAGTTTACTTATTATTAAACCATTTGTTAATAGTTTAATCTTTATTAAACTAAAGTCCACTTTTATTTTCACTGTCCTTATGTTCAACGCTCAAAGAATCGTTAAATTTCATTAATATCATACACTTACAATGTTTTAATTTCCTAATTGTTTTGGTCCTGAGAACTACTTTTTTGTCTTAAACTGTGTTTAAATTGACCGACGAACAAACCCATCAAAACACTGCTCAACCAAAGGATCTTATGAAAAAAATATTAATTTTTTCTGCCCTGTGTTTTTCATCGATGAATATTATTTTTTCAGACACAGCATCTGCATGGGGTGGACGCGGTCATGCTGCGATTTGCGAATCGGCCGTTTACCTCGTTCAAAATGAAAACTTAAAAGAATATCTACAGAACAAACCGCACATGATGGCACATCTTTGTAATATTCCAGATATTTCATGGCGCAACCTTAGCACGCAATTCACAGCCCACGGCAATCCAACACATTACATCAATGCGGAATTGATTGGCGCACAAATCAAAGACGTTTCAACAGATTTAAAATCGATTATTGAAAAATACACTGGCACTGAAAATCGAATCAAAGAAAATTCAAAAATTTCTTCGATCCCCCAGGACATGGGCACAAATTGGTGGCGCGCCGATCAATTTCAACGTCGAGCCATTCAATTTGCAAATGAATTAAAAAAACAAACGGCGCCTGCAAATTCCAAAGAAGAACAAGACGACAATTTGGCCTATAATAAATCGTTTTATGAAATGATTGTTTCAATGGGAGTCATGGGCCATTTTGTTGGTGATAATTCACAACCGTTCCATGTGACATCGGATCACGATGGTTATGCCGCTGGACACGGAGGAATTCATTCTTATTACGAAGATTCATCCGTTGCTTTTTTTGGCCCAGATCTGCAAACAAAAATTGTTGCTGCTGCAAAAAAAATGAAACCCACAGCCAAATTTTTAAAAGGCACAGGCACAGTTGAAAAAATGCGTGCGCTGGGCGAAATTTCTGCTGGCGAAATCAAAGCGATTTTGAAAGTTGATCCCGTCATTACCCCATCAGTTTTAAAAATTGAAAAAGGCATGAGCCTTAAAACAGTCGCCAAACGACAACCTGCAAATATTGGATTTAAAAAATTTGAAAAATTAATGACCGTGCAAATGGCACGCGCTTCGTTGTTATTAGCTCATCTGTGGGATGAAGCTTTTGCGGCGGCAGGGAATCCCGAAGCCAAAGCTTACAAAAGCTATAAATACCCTTTGAATCCAGAATTTGTGATGCCAGATTATTACGACATCAAAGCTGTCGATCCCAAAAAAAAATAATTTAATAGCTGGCCGTTATTCCGACCTGTGATAAAAATTGATTTCCATCCAGCGCACCTGTTTGCGCTGAACCAATCAGTCCCGACAGTGCACCGTCTAAAATAATATTTTTAAATTTGAATCCCGCACCAAAGGCAGCCTGTGTATTGTTTTCAGACGCCGGAATGCTTTCGAACTGGCTAATTAACAGAGTTTGTTTCAATGACGATCGCAAAACCAGCCAATCACTGAATTCAGATTCAATTCCCAACGTCATTGGTATTTGATTTTCATGTTCTTTTTGATTCAAAGTTTTAAATTTTGTATTTTTAATTAAAACATCAATACGGTAAAAAAAATGGGACCCATTAAAATCTGTGCGATCCGAAAAAGCCAGCGAAATGTTTTGATTTTCAATGGCGCTCACATCAAGACCTGAATTTTTTTGCGCAGCTGAAAAATTTTCAATCGATCCTGACAAGGTCAGCGTATCAATTTCGTACAACACCGAAACCGAAGCCGCATCATAAATATTTAATTTTTTATTTGCAGTGGCTGACACGTCATTAATTAATTCAAATGATCCCGAAAGTGTTAAAAATCCTGAACGATAGCCGGCCCGTAATATCTGTGTCGATTCACCGATTTGATTTAATTTATCATTGTGGTTCGAATAGAATAATCCGACAGCAAAAATTTGGCCGTTGTTTTTATGCGACCACATCAAATCGATGGGTGACTGTGATAATTCAAATAATTCTGAATTCAGATTATTATATAAAATTCTTTGGCCATCAGATAATTGATTTTGACGACCCACCGAAACAGCCATTGTGGTTTTTGGATCTATCAAGGCTAATCCGACAGCGTATGCGCCATCGGATAATTTCGTTGGCGCAGTCTGTCCTGATTCGAAGGATACAAACGGTTCTAATTCTGAAATTTTTGTCGGAAATTCAAAAATAATTTCAGAATCAATCAAATGATTTTTGTTTTGTAATGCATTTATTCGGGATCTGGATGCCCAACTGATATTTGAAAAAAAAATAAAAATAGCGAATAAAATATAAAATTTGATACCAGATCCTTTTTAAAAACATCTATTAATACTTATAAACCACGCCTGCTTGAGCCAACAACTCTGTACCATTGATGTTTTGCGATGCCCCTGAACCTGTCAAACCTTTAAGTGTTGCGTCCACTTGAATTTTATTCAACAGCAAACCTAAACCTACAGCAACAGCCGTATTGTTGGCTTCTGCTGAAAATTCAGCATCAACAACACCTGTGGCACCTGATAACGACGCCGATGTGTAACCAACTTCATTTTTTGATTGTGCAATTAAAACAGTTTGTGTGACTGATCCACGAACGACTAACCAATCATTGGCTTTGGTCTCAGCACCAAATATCACGGGCGCTGTTGTTCGAACAAATTTTTTGTCGTCCATTTTATTTTTGGCGTTAATTTGTTGCAAACCCAAACCCATAAAATATTCACCGACGTCCGTTTTATTGACTTCGATAAAACGTAAATTGATGTCTTGAAAATGATGACTTTGGTCAATGGCGCCACCAGCAGATGTTTGCGATGCATTCCATGTTGTGAAATCCAGGCCGTAACGTAAATTATTTTGGCTGTAACGAAGTCCCAAATTGAAATACATATCATTATTTAATTCAGAACCCAACGAATTCACAGCTGTATTCACCAGGCCAATATTTGTTTTCCATTTAAAATCACCGTGCGAAGCTGCGATACGGAAACCCGCTGATGATTCTTTTTGTCCCAGTGCAATTTTATCATTGAAATTTGAATAATATGTACCCATTCCCCAAACAGTAGATCCATTTTTCCAAGCAAAAATGATTTCCGCCGGATTCTGTTGAGTTTTATAAGCTGCCGCAATTAAACCGTTCATGAATTTTCGTTGCGACTGAACAGATTCATCCAAATGCCCCAGCGATACAAATAACTTTGATGCTGGATCGATATTCATCAATACAGAGCCTTCGGCCCCGTTATCTACAGTAGTCGCAGTTGTATTACCAGATTCAAAGGCTATAAAATTATCAAGCGACATTAGCTGATATGGACTTGTAAATACGGTTTGCGTGCCTGATAAATGCAATGCATTTGATAAACTTTTGACCCTGGCCTTAGTTGCAAATGCAGTTGAAAATGAACAAACGACGATGATGATTGCCAATAAATTTTTCATAAATCTCCTTGTTTAAACATGACTTAAGCCTAGGTAATATGAGGTCCAATGGCAAGTCAGGAATTGTCCATGATCAATAAAACTACAGCTCGCCAACAATTTCCTGTAAATTCCAAATCAATTCAAAATATTCGGCCTTCAGATGTTCTTTTGAAATCAAACTTGATAATGCTAATTCCGAGGCCGATTTTAAATCGGCCGAATTTTTAACACCACGGCGATACTCTTGACCAACTGTGTTTAAATATTTTTCAACATTCATCGGATTTTTTAAATTCAAAGCCAATCTTTCAACAATATTATTTAATCTAAAGACATTCTGTTGAATTTCATTTTTAAAATGAATTCGGTCGCTTGAAAGCATCGTTTCTGCTTTTAAAAGCTGTGCTGCATATATTTTTTGCTGCGCCATCGTATCAAATCCAGAAAACAATTCCCATTTTGCTGTAATTCCAAACACGGTTTCTGGATTTACGATGCTTTCTTTAAGGCCCGTGCGTCCGTAGGTGGCTTTCAAAAAAACTTGCGGTAAAAATTGTGCGTATCCGAAATTTTTGACTGTTGATGCGACATCAACAGCCAGCTGACTTTGATATAATTTTGATTTTTCAGATGTTAATAATTTTTCATATTCAGATAATTTGAATTGCGCAAGCTTTGGCTGCAAATCTGTAATTAAAAAATCTATTGTGTCCAAATTTGCTAATATTTTTAAATCGACCAAAGACTTTTGGTGGTCAGCCTGCAGAGAAATAAATTCCAGTTTTAATTTTGAATCAAATAATTCAAATTCTAAATAATCTGAATCTGCAACCAGTCCGGATTGCTTTCTGAGTTTAACTGACTGCAGATTTTTTTGATTGGCCGAAATGGCTTCCGTATAAAATCGAACGCTTTGCTGCAGCGAATAGGCTTTGCTGTAAGCCGCTTCCGTTTTCGCTTTTAAATTTTTTTCGAAACGATGTAATTGAGCGTTTGCACTCTGCAAAGATAATTCTGCTATTCTTTTTGCATTTGAATCACGAAACCCATTAAATATATTCCATTCAGCCACTGCATTCGATGTTGTGCCATTTAAATCAATAGCGTCTGATTTAAACGCTTCGTACCTATATTCGAAACCCAACCGTGGGTAATAGAACGAAGTCGCCATTTGCAATTGGGCCTCGTATAATAATTGATCTGATTTTATTTTTTTATATTCAAGGCTGTTTTCGGAAACAGCCTTGAATATCGTATTAAAATCGTGATCTGAATTTTCCGCAGCTGCAGCGCGAGCTGCAACTACAAAAAACAAAATCAATGCTACGAATTTAAAATTATTTATTTTCCAAAGTAAATTTAACACTGTCTTTCTCTTTTCCTTTAAGAATTTTAATTTTCAAAGTCACACGATGTGAGCCTTGGTCATCGATTGCACTTTCCCAGTGAGTTCCCTTGTCAGTCCAAACAAAAGGAGTTGCTTTTTTTCTTGGAATTTCCAAATCCGTAGTTAATTTAAAATCAGTTGTTGGCAACGGCTTTCCGTCTTGGGTATATGCGTATAAAAAAACTGTTTTGTCTTTGTTGACTAATTCAAAATGATTATTGTGAGATGATTTTAAAAAACCGCCCTTAGGAGGTTGAAACGTCGGCGCGCCGTGATCGTGGTCACCACTGGCATTGCTCACTGATGCTGCGAAAACCAGACCTAACGTGACGATTGCTGCTGTTAATAAATTTTTCATAAATTCTCCTCGTTATTGTTATTATTGTTGATATAATTTTCAGCCGACTTTCGGCCAAATAAATAAAATATTGTGGGTGTTACTAAAATATCCAACAATGTTGAACTGATTAATCCACCAACGATGACAACAGCCACCGGGTGCAGTATTTCACTGCCTGTTTGACCCTTTGCGAACACCAGAGGCATCAACGCCAATGCGGCAACTGTCGCTGTCATTAACACAGGAACTAATCGTTCAAGAGAACCTCGGATAATCATTTTTTGTGAAAATTCTTCGGATTCATATTTCATTAAATGCAGATAATGTGAAATCATCATAATACCGTTCCGGCAAGCAATTCCACACAATGTCACAAAGCCGATCAGACTGGCTATCGAAATACTGCGATCAATCGCAAATAATAAAAACAACCCACCAATAAAGGCAAATGGAATCGTTAACATGATTTGGGCGACAATCATTTTTGATTTAAAATGTGAATATAATAAAAATGCAATCCCTAAAATTGAAAAACTTCCGAAAAATAAAATATTTCTTGATGCGCTTTTTTGCGATTCAAATTGACCGCCATATGTCGGGTACGTACCGACTGGGAACTGAACTTTATCAGCAACTGTTTTTTTAATTTCCTCAACCGTGCTGACTAAATCCCGACCCGAAACATTCGCCGAAACAACAATTCTACGTAGCCCATTATCACGATTAATTTCATTGGGACCTTGTGTTTCATACACATCGGCAACGTCACTGACTTTGACTTTTCGGCCGTCGGGCATAATTTTTAAAATTGTGTCTTGGATGCTTTCGATTGTGTTTCTAGTTTGGTCATCGTAACGATAAAAAACATCGAAAAATTTCTGCCCCTCGATCACTTGGGCCACGATGTCACCATTCAAAGCAGTTTCAAGCAGCGATGTGATTTCACCTGCCGGCAAACCATAAGTCGCGGCCAGATCTCGCATGACGTGAATTTTTAATTGCGGTATTAAGCCCTGTTGTTCAACTTTTAAATCAACAACGCCACGGGTGTCTTTGATAGCGTCTTTAATTTGAATCGCACTTTCGCGCAGCTCTTGTAAATCTTGTCCGTAAATTTTAATTGCTATTTGCGCCGCAACACCTGAAACCATATGATCGATCAAATGGGCAATGGGCTGGCCAACGCTGACGTTCATTCCTTCAAGCGCAGATAATTTTTCTCGGATATGATTTAAAATTTCTTCACGCGAACGTTCAACTTTTGATTTAAAATCCACATCAATTTCACTGACATGCAAACCCATGGCATGTTCGTCTTTTTCAGCACGGCCCGTCCGCCTTGAAACTGATTTAACTTCAGGCACTTCTAAAATTAATTTTTCTGATTTTAATCCAATTTCGTTGGCTTTTTGCAAAGAAATTCCGGGCTGCGCTCCCACTGTAATTAAAGCAGTTCCTTCGTTAAATTCCGGCAGAAAATTTTTACCCATCAATGGCACAAGCGACACCGAAATAATAAATAAAATTCCTACGACAATAAATAATGGTTTGGGTTTATTCAGAAAAATATTTAATAATTTTTCATCGGCTTTTTTTAATTTAGCCACAAATTTTGTTTCCTTGTGCTCAGCCAATGATGATCGTCCCAACAAAAAATAACACAAAACGGGCGTCACCGTCAAAGACACTACCAATGATGCAATTAATGCCGTTAAATATGAAATCGCAAGTGGCGTAAACAACCGGCCTTCGATGCCAGTTAAATTTAATAATGGAATAAATACCAAACAAATAATCAATGTTGCTATGACAATTGAATTTCTGACTTCACACGATGCTTCAAAAATAACTTTTAATATACTGCGTGGTTTTTGCAATAGGCTGTTTTCACGCAATCTGCGAAATATATTTTCAACGTCAACAATTGAATCATCAACCAGTTCCCCAATCGCAATCGCCAATCCGCCCAAAGTCATCGTATTAATTGTTAAACCAAAAAACCGAAATACAATAAATGTTGCTAAAAATGACAATGGAATTGCAGTTAAGGTAATTAAACTCATTCTAAAATTTGCCAAAAATAAAAATAAAACAAAAAATACCAGAATCGTCCCCAACAATAATTTACCTTTAATACCCTTGATTGAAGCTTCGATAAAATTGGATTGTTTAAATACGTCTGTTGTCACACCCATTCCTTTGGGCAATGTTGTACGCAGCGATGCGATTGCTGATTCAACAGCTTCGGTGATTTTTACGGTATCTGTACCTGGTTGTTTTTGAATAACCATCACTACTGATGGTTTTCCGTTATAACTTGAATCGCCGCGCTTAATCGCCGCGTCTATTTTAACTTCGGCAATGTCACCTAATAAAACGGGTTTGCCGAAATGTAATCCGATCACTGTATTTTTAATATCAGCAATTTCAACGACAACGCCCATGTTTCGAATTAATAATTCGTTGTCACCCTTGGCTAAATAGCCGCCAGTTGTATTTTGGCTTATTTTCCTCAGCTGGTGATCGATGTCTTCGATCGTTAATCCACGTAAATTTAATTTTTCAGCTGAAATTAAAATTTGATACTGTTTTAATCCTCCGCCCATCGGAATAATTTGTGCGACCCCAGGTATTGTCAAAAGCCTTGGGCGAACAATCCATTCTGCTGCGGTTCGCAAATCAATCGGCGAAACATCATCAGTTTCAGGATACAAAGCAATTTGTTGAATTTGACCCATCAACGAAGCAATTGGACCCATGGTGGGCTGCGTTTCTGCGGGTAAAATATCTTTGGCTAAATTTAATTTTTCTCCAACCAACTGCCGCGATCTGAAAATGTCAGTACCCCATGAAAATTGAACGTAAATCACCGATAACCCTACACCTGATGTTGATCGAATCGATTCTAATCCGGGCAATCCATTCAGCTGGGCTTCGATGGGCATCGTAATTAATGTTTCAACTTCTTCGGGAGCTTTGCCGTGTGCTTCAGTCACAATTGTTATTGTTGGTTTATTTAAATCGGGGAAAACGTCCACGGGCAAAGTACTCAGCGACGCTGCCCCGAAAACAATAATGACCACTGCGATCAGCAACGTCACGAACCTGCGATTTAATGCAGTCTTAATTAATAAATTTAACATAGAGCCTCTGTTTAGTATTTTAATATTGAATTTAGATTTTATAACTTAGTTTAATATCTAAGATATTGGAGGCTTAAAAAGAGCTTCGAAATCATTTTCTGAATACAAGGTTTTCTGCGGTATTTGATATTGGATTGACTGCTCTGCGAATACGATCACTACGAGATCCGAAAAAAATAACATTGAACCAAAACAATGGTGATAACAATGACCGTCAACAGGTTGTTCAGATTCTGAATGAGCTGACTCCGAATGCTGAGATTTCGATTCGCTACAAAAACTTTCGGCGTATGTTTCTATTGATAAAAAACAAACTAAAAACAGACATAAAAATAATTTAATGAAATAGGCTGAGCGAATCATTTCACGACTCGTTGAATGATTAATTGCAAATCACTGATTATTTTTTTTGAATCCGATTTAACAACCGGCAATACACAAGTCGTAATATGATCCTGCAACAGGCTAACACGACAAGATTCAAGTGCTGAAATGACCGCCGACAATTGTTGCAAAATATCAACACACTGATTTGAATCTTCGGTCATACTGATGACCTTATTCAGGTGGCCTGATGCGCGTTTTAAACGAATTAACGATTCCGGGTGCCCAGCATGAGTACCCAAAGTTTGTAATTTTGTTTTTTTACTTTTTAAAGTCATTTTTCGCCATCGCCTTTTAATCCAATAACCTGCCCACCAGGATAGGTTCACTTTAGATTAGGATATCCTTTAAAAAGGGGCAACTTAAATTTCAGAAAGAGTTCAACTTATGTCGGCAGGTTGTCATTCATGTGCGCCAACGCATCAAATTGTTTCCAAAAAGCAAAAACTTGTCTTGTGGACAGCCCTTGTTTTTTTAGGATACGCTGCTAATTACGCCACCCATCGGAAATATTGCTGTCATGATCGCCGCCGGTGGCACTTTTTACACAACCACACGTTGGCCTGAATTAAAAGCGTCTTAAATCGCGACAAAATCACGACAATAATTTTACTTTAAATTAAATATATGGTCTAATTTAAGAGTGAAAAAAAAGCCTAGTAATCACGACAAAATCACGACACTTTTAAAATTAAACCCGTTGGGTCTTGGCGCAATTTATATTGCAGAAGCACTAAAGATTGATATCCGCAGCATCCAAAGAAGCCTTCTGGATCTTAAAAAAAATCGAATTATTAAATCTATTGGCCAGGCTCAGAATACGATCTATCAAACCACAGAAAATGATATGATTCCCTATGATGACAACTTTTTTTCACAACTCAGCAAAGCTGAATCTTTATTCACTCAAATTGAACTTAAAAAAATCGATCAAATTGCAAAACTGGGGCCCAGAACGATCGAACTGGATACTTTTAATTCTCAGATCTACGAACGTTTAATTATTGATTTATCTTGGTCATCGTCATTTTTAGAAGGCAATACCTATTCATTGCTTGAAACAGAAAACTTAATTCTGAATAACGCCAGCCTTTCAAACAAAGACCTCAAAGAAACCCAGATGATCTTAAATCACAAAGATGCGATCAAACTTTTGGTTCACAGTAAAAATCAAATTCAGATTAACGAATCGACACTCAAATCAGTCCACGCCCTTCTGAGCGAAGGGCTGCTTGCGAACAGAAAATCTCAGGGGACTTTGCGAAAAATTCCAGTTGGCATCGAAGGCACCCGCTATGTCCCACTGGATATACCACAACTGATCCAAGACGAATTCACAAATCTGATTCGCATCGCAAATTCAATTAAACATCCCGTTGAGCAAAGTTTTTTTATTTTTATCGCGATTCCCTATTTGCAAGCGTTCGAAGATTTAAATAAACGTACAGCGCGCGTTAGTTGCAATATTCCACTGTTGGCAAATAATTACATCCCAATTTCTTTTTTAAATGTCGACCGCGATGACTATTTCAAAAGCTTAAAACAGATTTATGAATACAATCAGTTCACAGATATGAAAAATTTATTTTTGAAATGCTATTTGTTTTCGATTGAAAAATATAAATACATCAAACAGAATTTGGTTACGCCAAGTGCTGGATTTATTAAATATCGAAATGAAATTAAATCTGCGGTTTATGAAATCGTTGCTAAAAATTTACTGCTCAAAAAATTGAAATTAGCAAAAATTCCGGCCAATGAACGGCCTGACGTTTTTAAAATTATCAAAGACGAATTAGAATCTTTGCACGTCGAAAATTTAATTCGTTTTGGGCTGTCGCCTGCACAATTCAAGAAATGGAAGCAAAAATACTGATCCAAGGCCTGTATATTCGATTTGAATCATTTAGAAGACTTGCCTTCTAAATTTAGAAGACTTACCTTCTAAATTGCGATAGACTTAATTATATGAAACACATCGAAAGATCTTTCGAAATTGAACTTAAAAACAGACTGTCCGAAAAACCTCGGTTCATTCAATGTGTTTTGGGTCCGCGACAAATTGGCAAAACCAGTGGCGTCCGGCACGTCCTTGAAACATATTTTGTAAAATCGAATTTTCATTATGCATCTTGTGATGATAAGCATGCTGATTCGGATTGGATTTATCAACAATTCCAAATCGCAAACGAAAAAAAATCTGAAATTATCGCTATTGACGAAATTCAAAAAATTGAAAATTGGAATGAATCCATTAAGAATATTTTTGATTCGTTGAAAAAAAATAAAGAGTTAAAACATATTGTTTTACTGGGCTCAAGCTCGCTTAAAATATCTCAGGGACTCAGCGATTCCTTGGCTGGTCGATTCGAAATTATATCGGCCTATCATTGGCCTTATCATGAAAGCCATAAACTGTCTGGAATCAGCTTTGATGATTATGTCAGATCCGGCGGATACCCCGAGTCTTATTTTTTATTAAAAGATTCTGATCGCTTCAGAAATTATATTGTGGATTCAATTTTTGAATCCGTCATTAGCAAAGACATTTTGCGATATGCTCAAGTCAGAAAACCAGCTTTGTTTCGGCAAACTTTTTTACTGGCTTGCCAATACCCGGCACAAGAAATCAGCTACAATAAACTGCTGGGGCAATTAAAAGACGCTGGCAACGTCGATCAGATTAAATATTATTTAGATTTATTTGCACAAGCTTTTTTAATCAGATTGGTTTTTAAATGGGGATCAAATTTAAAAACCAGAACATCGTCACCCAAATTATTGCCATCAGCCAGTGTGTTTTCATCAGTGTTTGCCGTTGGCGAATACACATCCGATTTTAAAGGTCATATTTTTGAATGTCTCGTCGGAAACAGATTGTGCGAAACCTTTAAAGATAAAGTTTTTTATTGGCACGAAGGCGCATACGAATTGGATTATGTGATCGAATACAACCACCAAGTTTACGGCATCGAAGTTAAATCTGGCAGATCATTGAAGGCGACCAGCCTTGGACAGTTCAGGTCTAAGTTTAAAAAAGCAAAGACGATAATAATTAATATTGAAAATTATCAGAAATTTGAACTTGATCCTAAAAATTTTATTTTAGAAAATTCGGTTTAGATTTTTGAATGCTTAAGGCACTTCATAAAAAAATCAGAAAAACTGATTACATATGCCATCAGATCGTTGTCCTGTTTATATGTCCGCAAATAATTTGATTCTTTAATAATTTGAAAATGAGGCACATTCAAAAATTTCTGAAATTTTTTGAACGTCGGATCTAAATGTGTGTCGGATAATTTAACTTCAACCGTAAATAATGGCTTTCGATCAAGGTAATTCGATGAATCTTTCAGTAGTGACTTAGCCAAGGTCGTCCCACTTGATTGTCGAGCACCAGACACAAACACTATTTTCCTGCGATCCAGAGCTAATTTTTCGCTGTATTTGTAAATATGACGATTCCACGTCCGACCATTTTGCCATGAATATACAAAAAGGTTACGACTATTTTGCCACTGATACATAAAAAAGACGGTGCTGAATATTCCTTTAAAAACAAAAAAAGCCGATGTTTCCATCGGCTTTTTTGAAATCTAAATTTTAAGTATTCGAAAAATTTAAATCTCGATAACAATTTAATTAGAACGCGTAAGTTAATCCTACTTGTGCTAATAAATTTCCTGAATTAATTGTCTGAGTTTGGTTTGTTAAAATTGAACCATCAACAGAAACTTTGTTGAATTTCAAACCTGCACCAGCAGCCAAAGTTGTTGTATTAGCACCAGGAGCTAAATCTGTAGTTGTAGTTGTTCCAGTTTCAACTTTTTCAGTATCAACCAATAACAATGTCTGTGTTACAGAACCACGTAATGTTAACCAAGAATTTGCTTCAGATTCTAATCCGATAATTAATGGCATATTCATTTTTGATGATTTTGAATCCGTTGCAGTTACTTTGTCTTTTGATGTTTCGTTGTTTAAACGAGCACCATAGAAAAATTCAGTACCGTCTTTTTTGATTGTGCTAACAACACCAACATGGATTGTCATTGTTTCAACGTCTTTAGCATCAGCAGTTGCAATCGTTGATTTGAAACCAACAGATTTAATACCACCGTATACATATAAATCAGACATTACATCGTAACCAGCATTCAAATCGAAGCCTTTACCTTTGTAATCATTCAGCGTAGCGCCTGTTCCAGATTGCCATTTGTCAGCTAATAAAATCGCTGCAGAAGCATTCCACATCGCTGCAGAAGCACCAAAAATTAAACCCATAGAGTTTTCTTTTTGCTCAGAACCAACTAATTTATTTTCGAAATTCGAATAAATTAAAGTTCCTGCGAAAGACATTTCGCCAGACTTCATACCGTATGTTAAACCAATTGGGTTTTGCTGACCAACAGTTGCAACCGCATTTGGAGCCGTATTCGCTGCTGTTCTTAAATCGTAAATCATTTGATCATCGTGACCTAATGATAATGCGAATTTTGAATCGCCCATTGAACGAATCAATAAACCTTCAGCACCCTGAGATGTTGTAGTTGTACCAGGAACTACGTTTGTAGAACCTGATTCAATTGTTAATGAATCAGATAATTTCATCATGTCAGCTGGCTGCGTGTAAACTCTTGCAGAATCAGTCAAATGTGGTGAATTACCTAATGCTGTTACTCTTGAACGAGTTGCAAAAGCTGTCGTTGAAGATAAAATCAAAGCTAATGTTAATAATTTTTTCATTTATATATTCCTTTCGATGTTTCTAATTTATTTAAACGTTACTATTCAAACAATTAGAACATATATGTTACGCCAACTTGGCCTAACAATGCATTTCCATCAAGAGTTTGAGCAGCAGTCGCACCAGTTAAACCAGTTAACGAACCGTCCAAAGTCAATTTGTTCCATTTTAAACCAGCACCAACAGAAGCTTCAGTTGTATTTGCACCCGGAGCTAAATCAACTGTTGTCGCAGGAGTATTGTTTTCTGTTTTCGTAGAGTTAATAAAAGTCGTCTGCTTAACAGAACCACGTAATGTTAACCAAGAAGCCGCGTCAACTTCCATACCCATCCAGATTGGCAAAGACATAGCAGTTGTTTTTTCTTCAGTTCCAATTTTGTTTTTTGTTGTTTCGTTAGCTAAAGCAACGCCGTAGAAAAATTCATTGCCGTCTTTTTTATGTGATGATAATGCGCCAACTGAAATTTTTTGATTTTCAATTTCAGCAGTTGCAGTTGCTGCTGCATTTTCAGTTTTGAAACCAGCCATTTTTACTTCGCCGAATGCATACATGTTATCCATTGAATAACCAGCTGCTGCTGATATGCCCATTGTACCTTTGAATTTACCATCAGTTGCGTTTTCGTATGTGTTCACTAAGCCTAAGCCTAATTTAGCATCCAAAGCGCCCATACGCATACCTAAACGAACACCCGCTGAAGATTCTTTTTCAGCCAAAGTTAATTTGTTGTTATAGTTTGAGTAAACCAAAGTTGCGCCCCAAGCCATGTCAGCCGTTTTCATACCGTATGACAATTCAACAGGATTCTGCTGATTTGAAATTGTATTATTTGTGAACAAACCAGAAGCCAAAACTCTTCTTAAGCCAAATACAGAAGCGTTTTCAGATTGGTGACCTAATGACAAAGCCATTTTTGAATCGCCCATTGAACGAGTAACCATAGCTTCTGCTTTAGCTCCAGCATTTCCTACGGCTGGATTAGCCACAGTACCACCGTCATTAAGAGTTGCTCCAGATTCCAAAGTAACAAAGTCAGACATCATCATCATGTCAGCTGGATTACCATACACTGTTTGTGTATCCATTAAGTGCGGAGAGTTTCCTAAAGCGTTAACACGTGCGCGTGTTGCGAATGCGTTCATTGAAGCTAAAGCAACAACTACTACTAAAATCTTTTTCATGTCGTATCCCTTTCGTTATGAGTTCGTTTTTTTGTTAAAGCGTTTAAAACTTTAAATTCTTTTTTATAACTTATATTCAATATGCTAATGAGGTCCAAGGTCCTGCGCAACACCAAAAATATCGCATACTTATAAGATATTGTTTTTTTCTTGATCAAAAAATAGGATCTGCGCATTTTTTGTGACTTTCTGACATCGGTTTTTATTTTATATTTTTTCTGGCGAATTAAATTTTATTTTATTTTGTATTTTGATTTGATTTTTTTCATTTTCTCGAATGAATTTTATGATTTTATGATTTTGTTTTATGACATTATTTTTTTGCAATTACAGTTTTTTAAATTTAAGTTTTTGCTCTAATTTTTTCTTTTTTCGCGTTATAACGCATATACTCTGGTTGCATCATGTTAGGACCTGGACCATGGTCTGGGATTTGCCACGCAACACGCCGCTCTTTGGATTTGAACGGTTTAATTTGCGGTGTCATGCACGGTATTTGATCTGACGACGATTGATCTATTAGTGACTTCCGCATCGCTTGCCTTACACTTTATATATGAAATCTGAAAATATATTGAATGGAATTATTAAACGCCACCCCGATGGGTTTGGCTTCTTTATCGCAGACGCAACAGTTGAACACCCCGATGTTTTTGTTCCTGCCAATGCAATGAAAACGGCAATGACCAACGACAAAGTTTCCATCGTTGCCGAAAAAGAACGTGATGGCCGTTTTCGCGGCGAAATTATTCGCATCAATGAACGCGCACAAAAAAGAATCGCTGGCAAATTTTCAATTTTAAATGAATCTTTTGGCGCCATCAAAGATGAAGGCAAAGGCTGGGGTTCAGATTTAAAAATTCCCATGGATAAAACCATGTCTGCAAAACCTGGCGAACTGGTTGCGGCACTGATTAAATCATACCCCGACAGCGGTGATTTTTTAGGTGAAATTACCGAAGTCATCGGTGATGCCGAAAGCGCTTTAAATGATATTCGGCGCGTGATCGTTAACCAAAATATTCCTGATGTTTTCAGCGAAGCAACCATCGCCGAAGCCGCAACGTTCGGAAAAAATCCCGTCGACGCGGATTTCAAAGGACGCAAAGATTTGCGCAATATTCCAATCGTTACAATCGACGGCGCCACAGCCAAAGATTTCGACGACGCCGTTTATGTTGAAATGAAAGATAATGGTTTTCATTTGATCGTCGCAATCGCTGACGTCAGTCATTACGTTAAATCCGGAAACCCAATCGATGCCGACGCCTACGAACGCGGAACATCTGTTTATTTTCCAAATTTCGTTGTACCTATGATTCCCGAAGCCTTGTCGAACGGTTTGTGTTCATTAAATCCAAATGTTCCAAGACTTGCGTTGGTTGCCGATATGAATTTTGATTTCACTGGCGTCATGATGAATTCCAGTTTTTACGAAGCCGTTATCGAAAGCAAAGCACGCATCACTTACGGCGAAGCCCAAGAAATCGTCGAAGGGCACGCTATGGAAAAACATACGTCCGTTCCCGGCGTCAAAGAAAATGTTTTACGATGTGCGGATCTGGCAAAAATATTAATGGCTAAACGATTCAAAGACGGCTCGCTTGATTTGGAAGTTCCCGAAACTGAATTAGTTATCGATGGAACAGGCGAACCGATTGACGTGATTAAATCTGAACGACTATTCGCACATAGGTTAATCGAAGAAATGATGTTGGCCGCAAACGTCGCCGTCGCAAAATTTCTGAGAGCCAAAGAAATTCCATCATTGTACCGAGTTCACGAATCACCAGACCCATTAAAAATTTCTTTGCTGGAAAAATATTTACACAATTTGGGTTCCACTGCCAACTTAGCCGGCGAACGTTTACAAAAAAAATTAACCCGAGCATTGCAAGAATTCACAAACGAAGCCCAATCAAATATCATTCATATTTTAACATTGCGATCAATGAGCCAAGCCAAATACCAAATTGAAAATTTAGGGCATTTTGGTTTAGGTTTTGATTATTACACACATTTCACTTCACCCATCAGACGTTACCCGGATTTAATTATTCATCGCCTGATCAAAAGTCAGATTCAAGTTTCAGGCTACCGATTACTGGCCGAAGAAGACGTGCAAACAGCCGGCACATGGCTTTCAGCCTGTGAACAGCGTTCAGCAAAATCTGAACGCCAAATACATTCAATTAAAAAAGCCCGTTTCATGAAAAAATTTCTGGGTGAAACTTTCGATGGCATGATCAGTTCAGTAACGAAATTCGGAGTTTTCGTTTTATTAAAACAATACAATGTTGATGGATTAATTAAATTAGAAGACCTGGGTGGACAGGGTCCCAGCAGCTGGGAATTTGACGAAGAAAATTTGAAATTAGTTTCAAAACGATCTGGATTTTCATACAGCTTGGGCGATATCGTCAAAGTCACCGTCAGCGCCGTTGATGTTGAACAGGGTCAAATTAATTTTGTCCTTGAAGGTCAAAAAGCTGTTGGCGGAACCGAACGTAAATTTGCAAAGCCGTTGGGCTTTAAAGCTGAAGTGCGATTTGGAAAAAAATCTGAAACTAAATTTGAAAACAGATCTGGCGGACGCCGCGATTCCAAAGAAAAATCAGACGCTCGAGCAAATCAAAAATCTGAAAAAACTACCGTCAAAAAAGATTTCAGAAAAGAACGCGACGATCGCAAAGCAAATTTTAAAAACACTTCGAAAAACCCGTCTCCAGCAAAAAAAGAATTTAATTCCTACAAAGAAAAAAAATTCGGGCAGCAAAATCTGAATTTAAATGTTCCTGGCGACGCAAAAGCAATTGGTGGCGCAGCTCCGGGCTCAGGCGGAGGTTCGATCATGAAACCGCGGTATGCTTCGCTGGCTGATTATCTAGATAAAAATTCAAAGAAGGTTGACAATGGCAACGACAAAAAAAACGATTCAGCGTCATCAACAAAGAAGTCCTCTTTTGGGTCCTCTGAAAATCGGCAAGACTTTGAAAAACGCAGCCCGACTGAAAACAATTCTGGCGGTGTTCGCAAAGCACGGCCTGAAAAATCTGGTCGAAAAAATAAATCTAGGTAATTTTTTATCAGTTACTGCGAATCATTCTGATCAAGAAAATTTATCAATTCCTGAACGATTACGTCTCAGCTTCGAAGAGCTGGGGCCAACGTTTATCAAATTCGGCCAACTGTTGGCAGCCCGACCTGATTTGGTTCCTGATGATTACACCCAAGAAATGTCAAAACTGCACGCCGAAGTTCAAACGTTGGATTTTTTAATTATTGCCGATGTTATTGGCGAAGAACTGGGCGCCGATTGGCGTTCCAAATTTGAATCCATTGATGAAATTCCCCTGGGTTCCGCCAGTATCGCTCAAGTTCACGCTGCGCGATTAAAAACAGGCGCTGATGTTGTATTAAAAGTTCAGCGCCCTGGAATCGTTCATAAAATAAATGATGATTTAAATGTACTGTATTTTATTGCTGAATTATTGGAAAAATATATTCCCGAAGTTCGGCCCTTTAACCCCGTCGGCATGATTGATGAATATTTTAAAACCTTAGAACTTGAAACTAATTTTGTCGTCGAAGCCAACAACATACGAAGGTTTCGTGAAAATTTTAAATCTGACGAAAACATTACGATTCCCGAAGTTTATTTTGATTTGACCAGTGAACGAGTTTTAACGATGCAACGTTTTCACGGAAAACCACTCAGTCACCCCGATTCTTTGAAACAATCCGAAAGTAGCCCCGAAGAAATTATTAAATTAGGTCTGCGTGCGTATTTAAAAATGGTTTTTGTCGATGGATTTTTTCACGGTGATTTGCATGCTGGAAATTTTTTCGTTTTTCCAAAAAATAAAATTGGCCTGATTGATTTCGGCGTTGTCGGCAGATTAAATTCAAAAACTCAATCATCGATTGTAAATATGTTATTAGCTTTGTCTAAAGAAGATTATCTGCGGTTGGCCTATGAATACGTGGACTTAGCCCCATTTTCAGAAAACATCAACGTTGATCTGTTTGCCAAAGATTTGCAATCTGTCATTGCTCCGTATTACGGCCTGACTTTAAAAAATGTCAATGTCGGCAAAATTTTAATGTCGTCATCCAGTATCGCTGCAACACACGGCCTGAGTGTGCCCACTGAATTGATGCTTTTTTTCAAATCAATTATTTCAATCGAAGGCTTAGGTCAAAAAATTCAAAAAGATTTTGATTTCCTGGCTTTCACATTATCACAGGTCGGCGATGTGGCTCAGAATTTTTTTCAACCTATGAAATTAGCCAACGAAGCAGGTCTATTATTTCGCGAATCGAAAACATTTTTAAATGCATTGCCCAGACAGTTAAATTTAATTTTCAGGAAATTGAATTCACCTGATTACCATTCTCAGGTTCGCATTGATGGGCTGACCGAGCTTCGTAAAACCGTTGCCGATTCATTCAATTTATTATTTCTAGGCATCATCATTGCCAGCCTGATTGTCGCCAGTTCAATGATTTATACAGTGAAATCTGACTGGTTGATCGCCAGTATACCTGCGATGAGTTTTATGGGTTACGGCTTGGCTGCATTCTTAGGAATTATCGCATTTTTCAATTACATTCGGGGTAAATAATTATGCCAGATCAAAACAACAGACGAATTTTCGTCCCGCCACAAATTGAAAAACTGGTTGATCAGATGGGTTTATTTATTCAGTACTGGGGATTTAAAAAAATTCATGGCCAAATTTGGGCGCATGTTTGGTTGGCCAAAAATCCAATTGATGCAACGACATTGGTACAAAGATTGGGTGTTTCAAAAGCCTTAGTATCCCTGGCGATCAAAGATTTGTTGCACTACGACGTCATTAAAACAGTCAACCACGGCGATCGCAGGCGCTTACTGTTGATTGCAAACACAGATGTCCAGACCGTCATTTCAAATGTATTAAAACAGCGCGAATCAGTGATGCTGAATGCAATTTTAAAATCACAAGATTCAATCGATCTGCTTGAGCAAAAAAACAAAGACAAATTTGACTTGGATCAGGATCGCCTTGATCAAATGAAAATGATGACTGCTATGGCTGAAATGGCTTTGTCTTCGTTAATCAAAAATAATCTTGATTTAGATCAGTACAAATAAATAGATTTATTTGCGCCAATAATGACATGTATAACCGCCCGGATTTTTTTGTAAATAATCCTGGTGATAATCTTCGGCATCAAAAAATTCAGTGGCTTCAGTAATCACCGTCACAATTGGCTTCGGCCATTTCTTTGATTGCTGCAAATTCATTTTTATGGATTCAGCGATCTGCATTTGTTCAACATTTAAATAAAAAATAGCCGATCTGTATTGCGATCCAATGTCATTGCCTTGTTGATTCATGGTTGTTGGATCGTGCAATTCAAAAAATAATTCGATGATTTTTTGATAACTGACGATATCGGGATTAAAAACAACCATAACGGCTTCTGCGTGACTGGTTTCGCCGGTTTTAACTTTGTTATACAAGGCCGTATTGGCATCACCGCCACAATAACCAACCTGCGTTTTTACAACGCCATCAATTTTTCGAATTAATTCTTCGACACCCCAAAAACATCCTGCTGCAAATATTGCTGTTTCTGTTTTCATTATTTATTTTTCATGACTTCACAAGATAACGTCGCTTCATCAGCACCTGATGTTAATTGAACATGCAAAGTTTTTTGTGGAAATTCATAGGTGAAGGCTGATGTTGAAATGTCTTTTTGGATGTGTGTTATTTTTAATGAATTCATGCGTTCTTCCAGGACATCTGCTTCAAATAAAAATCCTGATTTATTTTGTTTAATTTCAGCAATCCCGTATTCAGAAATCGGCACATCCAATAATGTTGTGAAATCGCCCTTGACCCATAAAATACATGTTAATATCAATGCTGTTGTCATTATTATTTCCTTTTTAAGTTTAAGTTCTGATTATTTTTTTTGCTCCGACATCAATGTCAAAATTTCAAACATCACGTCGACTGCGGCCAAGCCCGTAATCTGAGACTGATCATAAGGCGGCGATACTTCGACGATGTCCGCACCGACTAAATTTTTAATTTTTAACGATCTTAAAATTTGTTGGGATTCGTAGGTCGTCATTCCGCCAGGAACCGGTGTTCCAGTACCCGGAGCATACGCTGGATCCAAACAATCAATATCAAAACTGATGTATGTTGGGCCCGTCATTTTTTTTGTTAGATCTGAAATTTTTTTCGACAGCACCTGAATTGAATTTTGTCGAATTTGATCCATATCAATGATTTTTATCTTATGTTTTTTAATAAAATCCAGATCCTGACCAGAAGCCAATGGTCCGCGGATTCCGATTTGAATCATATTTTTTGAATCAACCAAACCTTCTTCGACGGCATGCCTGGCAAAGGCTCCGTGATGGTATTCGCAGCCCCATGCTGCGGGATATGTATCCAGATGAGCATCAAAATGAATAAAATTTAATTTTCCATATTTTTTAAATAAAGCACGTAAAATAGGTAACGTTGTCGAATGATCACCACCAACAGAAATAAATTTCTTTTTTGATTGAATAATATCTGCTGTGAATTTTTCAATTTTTTCGTAAGTCTGTGCTTGATCAATAGGTACCGTTGGACAATCACCGATATCTGCAACTTGCATTTTTTCAAATAAACTGACTGCTTTTGTCATATGAAATCCGCGGCCTAAACTTGAACATTCGCGCACCAGTGTCGGCGCAAAGCGCGCTCCCGGGCGATACGACACACCGCCATCGTATGGCGTTCCAAATAATGCGACATCGAATTTTTCAGTCAGATCCGCGATGGGTAATCTGAAAAATGTTTTGATTGCAGAAAAACGAGGAAATTCGCGACCACTGATGGGTTGAAATTTGTTTTTCTGTTTATTTACATTTGCATTTTTTTTTGTGTTCATGATGTAAATTATCTGGCATTTTCTATACTATGCAATCAGTTTTTCCTGTTCAAAATTCAAAAATATCAAAATCGGTTCTTGCAGATCAAACACAGCTGATTCAATGGTACCAGGAAAATAAACGCGATCTGCCATGGCGCAAATCAAAAGATCCCTATCGTATTTGGATTTCCGAAGTCATGCTGCAACAAACGACCGTCAGTGCAGTCATTCCATTTTACGAAAAATTTATGAATCGATTTCCGACAGTGACTGAATTAGCAAATTCAACCATCGAAGATGTTTATGTGATGTGGGCCGGGCTTGGATATTATTCCCGCGCCAGAAATTTACATAAATCCGCTGTTCTGATTTCAGAAATGATTTCTGGTGGCAATGAATTTCCACAAAATTACCAACAGCTGCTGGAATTACCCGGATTCGGTCCGTATACAGCGCGCGCTGTATCTAGTTTAGCGTTCGGTGAAAAAACCGGAGTACTGGATGGCAATGTCATTCGCGTGCTGTCGCGAAAATATGGAATTGATTCAGACTGGTGGCAAACTGCCGCACGAAATGATTTACAAAAAATTGTTGATCAATTAGCACAAACCCAATACGTTTCAGAATTAAATCAGGGCCTCATGGAACTGGGCGCAACCATTTGCACGCCGAAAAAAGTATTATGTCTGATGTGCCCGTGGGTTAAAACCTGCATCAGTCGAAAACAAGACCGCATTTCAGAACGCCCCAGGATGCGTCCGCGCCAAACATTTGAAATATGGCAATGGAATTTTTTTATTCAAACCCGCAAAGTTTTAATTCAAAAAAAACAATCGATGGAAATTTTTTTGACAGAAAACACCAGCACACCGTTTCTTAAAAAAAATTGGTTACCCGTATCCAACGCCAAAAAAGTTTTAACAAAACCTAAAAAATACGACCTTAAACACGGCGTCACTAAATTCGATATTTTCTGTAATGTGAAAATTAATCAGAAAATACCTGGTCCAAAGTCTGTATCAGAGGACGGCCGCTGGGTGAACGTGTCTGAGATTCAAAAAATAAACCCCACCAGTTTAATTAAAAAAATTATTGGATTTATTTCTGAAAAATAACGTAAACTCAATCATGATGTATTTTATATTTATTTTACTTCTGACTTTCAAAGTGACTGCCGCTCCTCATCCAGGGATGGGGTCGTCCATTTTAAATCAAACTCAAAACGGAGCCGTTTTTTCACAGATGGGCTTTAAATTAAATACTGTGCCACTGGGTTGGAATTTTATTTCGACTCCGAATAGCATCAATGAAACAACGCCACAGTCAACAGTGACCGACACAATCAAAGATTTTCAAATCGAATTGGGCAAAAAATTTTCAAATGGATCGGACCATGTTGGACGCATCAGTTTTAAATCAGAAACAACAATAAAAAAAACAGATCTTGAAACTTATGTTAAAAAATATTTGCGTGATTATAATCAGTACGGATTTGATGTTTCAGGTCTGCAATCATTACGAGAAAAAAATTCCGTCATTGTCGACATCAATCAAAAAAATAAAAAAACAAGATCTCGACAAATGTTTTTTCAAAATGGAACACATATCGTCATGGCGACCTGTGTTGACGAGTTTGAAAATTTTGATAAGACAATCAAAGAATGTAATTTAATTTTCAACGGACTGGTTTGGAAATAAAAAATACTGATCAGATTTTCATCTGATCAGTCATCAATTTATCCGAAAATACGTTTTAACCAAACACTCTTTTTAAGAAAGATTTCACGCGTCCGCCCAGGCTGACGGGCTCTGCGTTTTTACGAAAATTTCGGCCGACAGGCTGTTTTATATTTTTTGACGATTTTGTATTTAAACCAGATTTAGCCATCACATCATATTTATTATTTCCAGAGCCGTTTGTGGGCTTGGGATTTAATTGGAATGTGTTGTTTGATTTCGGCATTGCTTTAGCGGCACCATTTGTCATCGCTGGCTTTGCTGCAGGTCTGCGATCTGGACCACTTTTCGCTGGCCGATCAGGTCCATTCGCACGCACTGGTTTTCCACCACTGCGATCATTTCCACGTGCTGGCCCACCTGCGCCACGTGGCTTGGGACCGCGATTATTATCGCGTTCGAAACCTTTTTTAAATCCAAATTCTTCAGAACGCATTGGTTTATAATCTTTAATTAAATCGGCGTCTTCAATAAAACCAATATCAATTTTTTTCTTAGTGTATTCTTCAACACGTGATAATGAATCAACGTCTTTTTCAGAAATAAATGAAAACGCTTTGCCTTCGGCTCCTGCACGACCTGTGCGGCCGATACGGTGAACATATGATTCTGCGTCTTGGGGCATTTCAAAATTAATAACTAAATCCACATCCGTAATATCCAAACCACGGGCAGCAACATCTGTTGCGACTAAAACATTTTTATTATTTTCTGCCTTAAAATCACCAATAACTTGGTTTCGTTGCGCCTGGCTAATCAAACTTGAAATTCCCATTGCGTGAATTCCGTTCGTTGTTAAAAAATTTGCGATACGGTCAACGTTACTTTTATAATTTGTAAAAACAATTGTTTGTCGTGGATTTTCACGTTTCATGATTGATAATAAATGCTGAGGCTTTTCATTATTACCGATGTGAAATAATGCATCTTTAACGTTATCTGCTTTCGTTTGATCGCGTGAAATATTAATTTCCACAGGATCTGCACCAAATTGATAAGCGGTATTAAGAACATCAAAATTCAAGGTCGCACTAAAAACCAAAAATTGTCTGGTTCGTTCGATACGACTTAATACAAATTTCATGTCGTCTTTGAATCCCATATCAAACATACGATCAGCTTCGTCAAAAACAACTGCACGTACTTTTTTAAAATCAACGTGGTGTTCTTTGAATAAATCAATTAAGCGGCCCGGCGTTGAAACAATAAAATGCAGGCCATTTTTTAAAGCTTCTTTTTGTTTTTCATATCCAGTGCCACCGTAAAAGGCGTGTGATTTTAAACCGCAACCCAATGTTAATTTTTCAACATTTTCATGAATCTGATCGGCTAATTCGCGCGTCGGAACCATAATCAAAATACACTGAAATGGTTTCCAATCCGGAAATGCTCTTGCATCCGTTGGGTCTGTTTCTGATTTTAAAATTCGTTCAATCAACGGAATCAAAAAAGCCGCTGTTTTACCAGTTCCCGTTTGTGCTAAACCCGAAATGTCTCGGCCAGTGATAATATGTGGAATCGCTTGTTCTTGGATCGGTGTTGCCTCGGCATAGCCAAGTTGATCGATTGCATTTTGAAGTCGTGAGTCTAAATTAAGTTCTGCGTATTTCATAGGGTCTTTGATAAGCTTAGACCCCGCAGGAGTCACTAAAATTTTATTAAAGTGCGCTATTGGTTGGCGGTAAAAAAAGTTTTAAGCCCTTGTACAAATTCATCATGCTTTTCATAGTGCACCCAGTGGCCAGCACCGCTGATTTCCAAACCAGTTATATTGGGGTTCACAGCTAACATTTTTTCATATGTCTGTTGTTTCAACACATGCGATGTCTCGCCGCGTACCACCAAAACAGGCATCTTAAAATTTGAAATTTCTAACCAACGGTTACGCTTGTGGCCTTCTTCTACAATTTCAAACACCGCATTTTTCGAAAATTTCCAGTCGTATTTACCAATCAATTCGCCTTCAGTTTTTTCTTCTAAATTAGCTTGTAAAAATGTTGATAAAACTGACATTTTCTCTTTGGCTTTAAAGTTTTTTGAAAATTCAAAATCAAAATAATTTTTTATTGCTAATTTTGATTCAAATGGAGCAGGTATTTGATTGAGCATTTCTTTATAATAATTAACCGCCATCGCATCAGCATCTGGCCCCATGTCTTCGATTGTTAACGTACGCACTTTGCTTGGATAACGATCAGCAAAAACCATCACATTGCGTCCACCCATCGAATGCCCAACCAAATGAAAATAATCCCAGCCCAATTCGTCTGTTATTTTGTTCAAATCTTCGGCAAAAATTTCTGGTGAGTAGCCCGTTTCTGGCTTGAATGATCGGCCATGTCCTCGCTGATCATAGATCAAGCATTGGTAATTGTTTTCTAATCTTGAAGCAATTTTTCGCCAGTTCGCAGCAAACGCCATCAAGCCATGTACAAAAACAATTCTGTTTTTTTCATTGGTACCCAGCACTGAATAATGAAAATTCGATAAAAATGTCATTGTTCCTACTGTACATGAAGTCCGAACTCATTTACAAAATATATTGATGCCATCTGACCAAAATACCTTATTTAAACATAAACTCAAAACATCCCACGATGATATTGACCCACAGGCGATTGGAATTATTAAACGCCTGAAAGAATCCAATTTCGATGGTTACATCGTCGGCGGTGCCGTTCGTGATTTACTGGTTGGCTTAAAACCCAAAGATTTCGACATTGCCACCAATGCTCTTCCGAACGAAGTTAAAAAAAGAGTCCCTTATTGTTTTATCATTGGCCGACGTTTTAAATTGGTCCACGCCAGACGCGGTGAAAAAATATTTGAAATCGCCACTTACAGACGCGAAGCTAAACCTGAAGAACTGGCTGCTGAATCTTCGGTGAATGATTTAGTTTTTGTTGAAGAAAATTTTTTTGGAAATCTGCAACAGGATTCTTTCCGACGTGATTTTACAGTCAATGCACTTTTTTATGATCCTACAACCGAAGAACTGATCGACTTTTGTGGCGGACTGAACGATATCAATTCACAAACGTTACGAATGATTGGCGATCCTGCCGAACGCATCAAAGAAGACCCCGTTCGGATTTTGCGCGCAATTCGTTTATCGCAAAAATTAACTTTTCAACTGGAAACCACATTGCGCGAAGCTATTTTAGCAAATGCCGAAGAAATTCAAAAAGGCGCACCACCGCGCCGGCGCGAAGAATGGATTAAATTTTTCAGACTCCCAAATATTGAATCCGCACTTTGGGATTTGTTCGATTTAGAAATTTTTAAACACGTTATTCCTTCGTTTCATGAATTGTTTTTAAATGAAAACCAGCGCGAAGAATTTTTATGTTACATCCGTCGAATTCCACATATCGGTTTTAATTTTAATGATCCCGTTGAATTATTTGCAGCAATTATTTATTCGTATTTATTAGCCACGCACGATCATTATTTAAAAATAAATACACGCGATCTGGCCGAAGATAAAAAATTTCAATTATTTTGCAAAGACGAATTGGGTGTGTTTAAAGCCGAAATGATTACCATCGAAATCACTTTCCAACACATTCATAATTTATCTAAAAAAGAAAATTACGTGACCAAAGGCGAACGTCGTCAAAAAGCATTTTTGAATAACCCACATTTTAATTTAGCCATGAAATTGGGTTTATTATCTGGCGAATTAACATCGGTCGATTTCGATTTCTGGATGAACGAAAAAGAACGTCACCAAAACCTGCCGATTTAAACCAACAAATCGACAGCAGCTTTTGAAATACTGACAGAATCCATTCCGTGCTTTTGATATAATTCGATCGCATTGTAAGCGCTTTGGCCGAATTCACCCCGAACGCCCAGCGATTTCATGAATATATTTTCACCAGACTGAATAAGCTGATGGCACAAATATGAACCCATTCCCAACAAAACCTGGTGGTCTTCGACGGTCACAATTCGACCTTCGCATTTTTTGATCAGTGGAATTAACACAGATAAATCAATGTGATTTAAACAATTTAAATTCACAACAATCGAACCAACAGATTTTTTTTCTAAATCAATACTGGCCTTAACGGCTTCGTTCACCAATGAACCCGTCGTCACAATCATGACGTTTTTTGATCCGATCATATGTTGTCGGATGATTTGTGGTTGGTACGGAACATATTTTAATACGTTTTTTTCAGTTGAATAATTTTTAGCAAAATTTTCGCGACCTAAAAAGAAAACCGACGTTTTTCCAGGTCGATTATTTTTTTTGTCTTCGGCAAATTGGTCAATGACCTGGGTCATGATATGATCGGCTTCTTCGCTGGTTGATAATGAATATAAATCCACATGTGGAATGGTTGCCAGCATCGACATATAACTGAGCGCCTGGTGCGAAGCGCCGTCTGCTGCATCTTGAAAACCTGTATGTGAAAACACAGCAATAATTGGTGCTTCTGATAAATTCGCCATTGTCATTGGCAATGCGCCCTTGGTTACACCAAACTGTGCAAATGTATCCACCACAGGAATAAAGCCCTGTTTTGATAATCCCGCTGCGACAGAAATCATATTGCTTTCAGCAACACCCACATCCATCGAGTGCAAAGGATATTCTTTTCTGAAATCAGCAACGCCTGTTGAGCCTGGTAAATCTGAAGTCACTGAAATTAATGGCCATCCCTTTTTGACTGCGTTTGACATAGCTTTTGAAATTCCTTTTTGAATTTTTTCACCAGAATCAGCAACTGCATTCGCTTTCATATTTTTTTCAATTTGATTTAATTCATCGATCCAAGTTTTAAATTCTGCAGGATAATTTTCAGAACCGTAAATTTCAGCAATAAATGCTGGCAATTCCGTGGGTGATTTACAAGGAAAACCGTGTCCGCCACTGGCTGATTCAGCCGTTTTTTTTGTGCCGATGCCTTTGATTGTTTTTGCCCAAACAGCGACAGCTTGATTTGGATTTAATTGCGCGAACTGAATTGCAGATTCAATTGTTGTGATACACGACTGCAAATCATTGCCGTTTTCAATTTTTAAAACTTTCCATCCCAAAATTTCAAGCGAAGCAAATGTTGGATTCATTGAAAAAGCATCCTGATCAATGCGACCTGATAATTTTGTATTATTATCTGTAATCAAAAGAACAAATGGCGCACATTTTCCTTTGGCTGCCAATCCGGGAACGGCGGCCAACGCTTCTTTGGCTTCACCTTCCATTGCAGCACCGTCTGACAATGTACAAATTGTTGTTCTGTTTGTGCCAGCTAATTTTTCTGCAATGGCCAAACCCTGTGATTGCGGAAAAGCTGAACCCAGCGGCCCGTTACTCATGTATACGCCCTCAGGGAATAAATGTGCTTCGCCGTGTCCAGTTAAATTTGAATCAATCGATCTGAATTTTTTTAATTTTTCAATATCAACGCCGGCCATTTTGTAATTGGCTTTCAACGCGTAAAGTCCATTTTCACAGTGACCAGCATCATTAATGATATGGTACAAATCAAACCAATTTTTTTTCTGCTTTTCTGCTTGATCAAATACAATTCCGTGCAATGCCGACCACATTTCAGCGAGCGCCGCAGGACCGCCGTAATGCGAAGCCGCCCCGCCCAGAACAGCATTCATATCCATCAGCGCAACCATCGCACGTGTTGCACGTGGATCGCAAAAATCAATTAAATCATTTTTGTGATTTTTCGCTGCGACTGAGTAAATAGGCTTTGTGTTGGGTTGTGTTGCTAAAAAATTTTTAACTTGTAGAGGTGAAATATTTGTCATACTTATTTTTTATGACATCAAAACTATCTATTCAAGAAATCAGAGCATTACCCAAAGTTGACTTGCATCGGCATCTGGATTGTTCAATGCGTTGGAGCACTTTGCTTGAAATTGCGACAACTTTAAAGCTGGATTTTCCAAAAAATCCCAGTCTGCAGCAATCTCATTTTTTGGTCACCGAACCCATGGTTAATTTACAAGCTGTATTGAATAAATTTCTTGTTTGTCAAAAAGTTTTAGCCAGCGAAGAAATTCTTGAACGATTGGCCTTCGAAGTTTGCGAAGACGCGTTTAATGATGGAGTTCGAATTTTAGAACTTCGCTATGCTCCAACGTTTATATCTGAGGGGCATAATCATTTAAAATTCGATCAAATTCATCGGGCCTTTTTACGCGGCCTTGAGCGCGCAAAAAAACAGATTCCAATTGCTGTGGGATTAATTTGTATTTTACAAAGAACATTGCCATTAAAAAAAATATCCGAAGTCACAGATTTTGCCATTGAAAACAACAAAACTTTTCTTGCTATCGATTTAGCCGACAACGAAGACGGTTTTGAACCTGCTCCATTTGCTCCGTACTTTGAAAAAGCTCGAAAAAATAATCTACATGTTACGATTCATTCGGGCGAATCCCCGTCGGCGAAAGCAGGGCAATGGATTTTAGATTCAATCCAAATTTTAGGTGCTGAGCGCATTGGTCATGGTATCCAAGCAATTCACTTCCCGAATGTTATTTCTGAACTTAAAAATAAGAATATTTTATTAGAGATCTGCCCGTACAGTAATTATCTGACACAGGCTTTTAAAACGCACGCTCTGCACCCATTAAAAAAATTAAAAGATTCCGGCGTTCCAATCGCAATCTGTTCCGACGATCCAGGGATGTTTGCATCCGTTTTATCAGATGATTATTTAATTGCACAAGATCACCAAAATTTTTCTGTAACTGATTTCGCCGAATGCAATCAAATGGCCTATGAATACAGTTTTATTTCAGAATCAGAAAAGGCAGCAATATGGAAAATTTAATTTATTCAAATCCGAACGATCAGCAGATCCCATTTTACCCAGAAATAGAAGCCTATAAAACTGAATTTCTAAAGGTCAGTGAAATACATAATTTATATCTGGAGCAATCTGGAAATCCCAACGGTCGCCCAGTGATTTTTTTGCACGGTGGCCCCGGTGGCGGAACAAATTCAGACCACCGACGTTTTTTCGATCCCGCACATTACAGAATTATTTTGTTCGACCAACGTGGCTCAGGCCAATCAACGCCCTCTGCTGAATTAAATGAAAACACAACTTGGGATTTAGTGAATGATATCGAAAAAATCAGAGCTCATTTAAATATCTCTGATTGGATTGTTTTTGGCGGCAGCTGGGGATCAACTCTGGCGCTGGCTTACGCTGAAAATTATCCTGACAAAGTCAAAGGCTTGATTTTACGAGGAATATTTTTGTGCCGGCCGTCTGAAATTAAATGGTTTTATCAATTCGGAGCTTCTGAAATTTTCCCAGATATTTGGGAATCGTATAAAAACCATATCGAACCCAATGAACAAAATGATTTTGTCAGCGCTTATTATAAAAAATTAACAGACAAAAATTTAAATATTCGGTTAACGGCAGCAAAAATCTGGAGCAAATGGGAAGCCGCAACTTCGAAATTAATGATCGATCAAAATTCGATCGAAGAATTTGAAGACCCAACATATGCCTTACAATTCGCTCGGATTGAATGTCATTATTTTATGAATAATGCTTTTTTTAAAACGAATAACTGGCTAATTGAAAATCTGAATGCGCTTAAAAATATTCCGATATCAATCGTTCAAGGTCGGTATGATGTTGTCTGTCCGTTACGCAGCGCTTGGGATTTGCACATCAATTTAAATAAATTGAACATAATTAACTCATTAAAAATAATTTCTGACGCAGGGCACGCAGCTGGGGAAATTGCCACCAAATCCGCTTTGATTGAATTGACAAATATTTATCGTAAATATTAAGCATAAATTCAGACATAAGAAAAATTTATACCCCTTATTCTCACAAATGAATTGAGCCTGGTTCCAATTTGGGTTTTATTGCCCTCGACAGAAGAACATATAGCAAAAGGGGAATAAAATGAAATCATGGATGTTTAAAAAAATAAATACAGCAGCAACTGTTACTTTATTAATATCACTTTTAGCAGGATGTTCACCGGAATCAAAAAAATCATCTTCGTATACAGGCTCAGTGAATCCTCGTATTTTCGGTGGCGTTGAAGCTGACCAAAAATTTCAATCTGAAAATGGTGTCGTTGGATTATTCGTTATCACGAAAGATAAATCGAACCAGTTCGGTGTTGCGATATGTTCTGGAACATTGATTGATAAAAAAATTATTCTTACGGCGACACATTGTATTGCTGGCGATGGCAACTCTCAAGTCGTAGCGGTTGGCGTTTCGTTTAAACCTGATTTTCAAAATGTTTTGGAAAATTGGGGCCAAATGAGCGAAGCTGATTTCGAAAAAGCGGGCCTGATTTTCGTCGATAACGTCGCTGCAAACCCAAATTATATGAAAAACATTAAATCAGAATCTGATTATTTGAATCCCAATATCACATGGGATGATATTGCATTATTACGACTTTCAAAAGATGCTCCAACTGAATTTAAAATTGCAAAATTACCAACAAAAGAAGACATTCAATTATTAAAAACAAACAGTGAATTATTTTTAGCAGGCTTCGGGATGAATTCGGCCATAGCAAATAAAGCTGTTGTTAATCCAAAAACAGGCCAAAGAGACGTCGTACCTGTTGGTGAAAAAAATCCCTCATCAGGCGTTCTAAGAAAAGCGAATAAAAAAGTCGTGACACACATCACAGCTGACAACAAAGAATTTTCTATCGAAAGCAGCAAATCAGGATCTTGCCACGGTGATTCTGGCGGGCCTGCATTTTTAACAAAAGCCGATGGAACAACGATTCAAGTTGGTGTTGCTGACAGAACAAGAACAATAAATCCAGAAGATAATATTGGAAACTGTAACGAATTAATGACCTATACAGGTGTTATTGGCCACATGGATTGGATTATGCCGGCAATGCAACAGTTATTGACCGCTAAGGTTGAAACTGCTCCAGCACACCACGCAACGACTGCAAAGCCTTAATATCAAATAAAATTCGATGACCTGATGAAATCCTAGAATAATTTTCTAGGATTTTTTTTTGTTTCATCGTATCTGCTAAATTTAAAAATTTTTGATCTTGGGAACCAACAACCCAATTTATTTTTTTTTGATTGGCTTGTATAACTGCTGATTGATCTGCTTGTTGCCCAAGTGATAAATTCAAAAATGCTTTGCCCAGTTGATTGATGTTGAATTGATTTTCTGATTTATCCGGCTCAAGACTACCAGCGAATACATCCTGTCCGTTCCATTCATTGATAAATTCGGCCCAGGATAGTTGATTTAATTTGTCTGACCATAATTGGTCGCTCAGTATACGTTGATTTTTTTCTTGAATTGATTCTAAACCCGGATGCGTTGATAAAAATACCCACCGGTCAAATAAATTGGGGTCATTTTTTAAAAGGTGCAACCCTATGCGACCACCCAGTGAATATCCGATGAATATTTTTTTTTCAGAACCAGCGGGGACCAAATTTTTAAGTTGTTTTGTTAAGGCAGAAAAACTGTCTAAATCATATTCATTACCTGAAAATAAATTCGGTGCATTTATGTCATAGGTATTTGGCAATATATTTTTCAACTGATCAAAATCAGAACCGCTGCCCAGAAATCCATGTAAAGCCAATACTGTTATTTTTTGCAAATTGCGTCCCATTTTTGCCAAAACAGTTCAGTCTGTGCATTATCGGGTTTCAATTCGATGATTATATGATCCGATTTTATGAATTCTAATTTATTAAAATCAGCTGAGTCCGATATTTCAATATAATCCCAGTGCCACAACCCTGCCCATGATTTGAAATCGACTTTTTGAGAATTTAAATATTTTTTATTACCAAATAATCGATTAAAAATTTGGCCACCAGAATTATTCATCACAACGATACGACGTTTACATTCGGAAAAATTTGATAATCCCAGTGACGCCAAATCATACAGCGCAGTTAAATCGCCAATCAGGCACCAGCTTTCAATCATTTTTTCTGACCATCCTAAATATGTCGAAATTTGACCGTCAATTCCGTTGGCACCTCGATTAGCACAAACGGATTGCATCAACTGTGACTGCGTCGTAAATGCGTCCCACATACGTATAGGAAGTGAATTCCCAATATAAAGCGATTGGTCATCAATGATTTCAGATAATTGAGAAATATAATTTTGTTCAGAATTCTTAAGTTCTGATTTTAATTTTAACTTTTGCGATTGAATATTTTGATCTGATATCAAATCAAAAATAGATGTTTTTATAATTTCAACATCTTGTAATTGCTGGAAAGCATACAGTTCATTTTTTCTGCATAATCCTGAAAATTCCGTGTGCGAAAATGAATATACGTGAATATGATTAAAACCAAATTCTAGATCGCGCCAAAATCGCAATGTAGGAATACCACCCATTCGAACGATGGATTCAGATTTTTGTTCTGTAAATATTTTTTTCAGAGTCTGTTCACTGTTGAGAATTTGCAGATGTAATAATTCTGGATCATTTCGAAGCCCTGACAAAAATTCTGCGTAATGGACAATTTGATTTTTAAGTAAAAAGTTTTTTATAAATAAACGGTCAATTTTTTGAAGTTCAGATATGATTGCTATTGGATTTCGTATAATTATTTTTTGATCTGAAATATTTGTTTTTTGTTGATTGACGATTTGCGCTGATATTGATGGGACTGGCAACATTTGATCCGTCGACAAAGGCTCGTCAAAACAAATATTAATATGAATTGGTTTGTGCCCTGAAAAATGAATCGAAAAATCCACCGTGTGAACATCCCAATCCGCTGTCGATTCAACGTATGAACCAAAAATTCCAACTTGTTCGATCGCCTGCGGCGAACCCGTGCCACGATATGATTTGGGACGGTCTGCGGTGATGACGATCAAGGGTATATTTTGATAATGGGCTTCGATCACTGCCGGTAATAATTCAGCCACTGCTGTTCCCGATGTCGTTATGATCGCAACGGGTCGATTTGCATTTTTAGATTTGCCTAAAGCATAAAAACCAGAACTGCGTTCTTCAAAATAACTTTCAATCAAAAAATCTGTATTTTCAAGAGCTGATAATAGAGGTGCGTTTCGTGCTCCAGCGCAGACAACCAAATCTGTCATTTGCATTTTTTTAAATATATGAAATAAATTCGATGCTAAATTGATATTTTTCATAAATTGAGCCCAAATGTATTTTTAACTGAATTTCTTTTCGCAGCAAGCTCTGACCATTCAGATTCGAAATCACTTTCTGCAGTTACACCGCAACCTGAAAAAATTGATATGTTTTCGTTTCGCCAGTGAATATTTCGAATGGCAACAATCACAAAACTTTTGTCCGGACCCAAATAGCCAAATGGAGCCCCGAAATTTTCTCTGCAATTTTGCAAATCAAATTTCTGAAATTCTTCAAATAATTGATTTGATCTGGGGTACAAACCCAGAGCCGCTGTTGGATGAAGCTTTTGCAGACATTTTTCAATGTTATTCGATTGATAATGAAAATTTGTTTTCAAATGATACAAATATTCCAGTTCTAAAATTTCATTTTCTGATTTCAAAATTAATTTTTCATCGGACAATTGTTTCAAAATATCTTCGACAACAATTTGATGTTCATTCTGGATTTTCAGATCTTTGAAGTCGATGGGGGTTAAATCCTGTTTGCTCCATGTGCCCGCCAAGGCCATTGTTTGAAATTTATTTTTGTCACTGGTGATTAAAATCTCTGGCGTAAATCCGATGAATCCAAACGAATTGTTCCAAAAACCATATAAGTATTGATCAGATTTTTTTTGTAAAATGTTTTGAATAATTTTCCATTTATTTTCTGCGTTAAAAGGAGATCCAATTTGATGGGTTATCGGCAAACCTTTGCAAATTTCGTTTTGTTTAATTTTTTTATGCAACCATTCAAATTGTTTTTGAAAAGACACCTTATTTGCCAATTGCCATTCAATCACGGGGTTTTCTTTACCCTCGGACAAACTCAAAGTTAAGTTGATCATTTGCTGTTTATTCAAATCGACTATATTATAGGCTTTTAATAGATTTGAACTGACATTGTTGTCTGTCGTAAAGTCCCAAAAATCAGGCTTATAAAGTAAATCCTGCATACAATCTGATTCCGTCGCAGCCGTAAATGGGCCTATAAATAATTTATACGAATCTGGTCCAGTTTGCAGAATTGCTCCGTCATTTAAAAATGCACTCAGATGAACAGAAAAATCTGTTTTTTGCTGCTGCTTTTCGTCGGATTTGCGATTGGCTGATTGCATCTTTACACTTTCGCTATTTAAGGAACAAATTGATTCACTTTTATGTTAACTTAATACATGAAAAGTGTAAAAGGAAGTTATGTCTATAAAGATTGGTCACACACATATTGGCGGTCCTGATTTTACTGTTATTGCTGGCCCCTGCTCGGTCGAATCCGAAGACCAGTTCCGAACGACAGCTGTCGGGGTTCAGAAATCTGGTGCTTCACTTTTACGTGGTGGTATTTGGAAAATGCGAACGTCACCAACTGCTTTTCAAGGCCTTGGGCAAAGTTCATTTGAATTTATTAAAAAAATTAAAAAAGAAACTGGGATGTCATTGATTTCCGAAGTCACTGACATTCGACAAGTCGAAGAAATTTCTGACTTTGTTGACGCTTACCAGGTTGGCGCACGTAACATGCATAATTATTCTCTGTTAAAGGAATTGGGCCAACAGAAAAAACCAGTTTTATTAAAAAGAAATTTTTCTGCCTATATCGATGAATGGCTCAAAGCTGCTGATTACATTACAAATGGTGGAAACCAAAATGTCATTTTATGCGAACGTGGCATCAGAACTTTTGAAACAGCAACCAGAAATACATTAGATTTAAATGCCGTCGTTTATGCAAAAAAACATACACAATTTCCCGTCATCGTTGATCCTTCACATGCCGTCGGTATTGCCGAATTGGTTCCGCAACTATGTTATGCCTCTGCAGCCGCCGGAGCCGATGGATTAATTGTTGAAGTTCATCCAAATCCAGCAGTGGCCTTATCTGACGGCCAACAGGCCTTAACGTTGGATGTATTTGATCAGATGATGAAACAATTAGAAAAAGTCTTATTTGCTTTTGACAGAAAATTACAAAAATGAAAAATCTGAATTCACCAGATCCTGAAAAAATCAGATCGATGTTTTCAAAGGTCGCAGCTAATTACGACCGTGGGAATTCTGTTTTATCGATCGGTATTCACCATTTATGGAGAAAAAAATTAGTCAGGTTAGCTGATACAAAACCAGGAATGTCGGTTTTAGATTGCGCAACTGGCACGGGCGATTTGGCGATTGAATTTAAAAAACATGTTGGCCCATCAGGCACCGTCATTGGTACTGATTTCTGTGCTGAAATGCTTGAATCAGCACCTAGTAAATCGGCCAAAGAAAATTTAGATATCAAATTTGAACTCGCTGATGTGACAAAATTGCAGTATTCAAATCAACAATTCGATCGGGTTTCAATTTCATTTGGGATCAGAAATGTTTCAGATCCCGTGTTGGCTATGCAAGAAATGGCCAGGGTGACTAAAACTGGTGGTTTAGTTTTAATTTTAGAATTTGGCCAAATGACCATACCTGTGATTTCAAATTTGTATCAGTTTTATTCTGAAAATATCTTACCCAAATTAGGCGGCTTGGTCACAGGACAAGGCGAAGCTTATGATTATTTACAAAAATCATCGGCGGCATTTCCTAGTCGTGAAAAATTTTTGAAATTAATGCACGATTCTGCAGTGTTTTCGGATGTCAGTTTCGTACCTGTCAGTTTTGGTATTGCCTATGTCTATATCGGTAAAGTAAAATAGCGACCAGTAACCACCCCCCAAGGAGACCTCATGAAAACAACTTTATTTGTCGCTTTAGTGATTCCATTCATTTCTTTTGCCGCATTTTCACAGATTCAAATTGGCCCCATTGATTTAATAAAAATCACAGGCACGGCGCAAACGTTACCTCAGGTCCGCGGCGAAATTAAAAAAATTGATCTCGAGCAAAATAAATTAACAATTAAACACCAGGAAATTCCGAATTTAGACATGCCGGGTATGACAATGGTTTTTAAGGTTGATTCGAAAATTGATGTTTCAACTTTTAAAATTGCAGACCAAATTTTATTTACCGTTGACAAAATTAATGGATCATTCATTATTTTGACGTTAAAAAAAGCAAATTAAAAGCAAATTAAAAGCAAATATAAAATCATCAAACTCGATCTGTTTGAGTCCACAAATAATGATCAGCCAAAACTATCCAAGCCATTGCTGAAACAACAGGTACTGCTCTGGGAATAATGCAGGGGTCGTGGCGACCCAATTTTGCTACGTCTTTGATTGATGATGTGGGTTTGAATGCAATTCTGAAAATGATGTCTTCGCCTGTTGTGATGCCACCGCGAACACCGCCGTAATTTTCTGAATCTGCTGATTTGTGAAATTCTGATCCTGGAATTTCAATGTTTGAAAATCCCTGACCAAATTCAAAACCAGTTGTCGCACCGATACTTATCATCGCAGCTGCCAGATCAGATTTAAATTTATGAAAAATCGGTTGGCCTAAATTCATCGGTGGATTTTTGATACGGCATTCAATAATGCCGCCGTAACTTTCGCCTGATAATTTTGCATTTTCTAAAAATAATTTAATGTCTTCGGGTAATTCTTTTGATTCAGGCAAATGATGTGGACCAATTTGTTTTGCAAAAGTAGTCACTGTTGTTTTTGGATTAGCTTCAGTCATCAACATTTGCGCAAATGAACCTGCAATAACTCGGTTTAAAGTTTCACGCCCTGAAGACCTGCCGCCACCGCGATGATCTGTGTGACCAAATTTGTTTTGCCAAACATCATCAGCGTGTCCGATGCGTGGATTATTTTGTATTTTTTTATAATCATCTGATTTTTGATTTTCATTTCTGACAATTATTGCGATCGGCGTGCCCAGAGTTTTGTTTTCGAAAATTCCGCTTAATATTTCAGGCTGATCAGATTCAGAACGGGATGTTGTGTGGGATTTTCCTGGCCTGCGCTCAGCCAAATTTTTTAATAATAGATCAGGCTGATAATTGATTCCTGCCGGCATGCCGTCAATGACAACACCGTATGCAGTGCCATGGCTTTCGCCGAAACTGATCAATTGAAATCGTTGGCCAAATGTATTTGCTGACATGGTTAATCCTTTAGTTTTTCTTTCCAGAATAACAATTGCTTTTCTGCTTGCGCATAAAACATTTTATCGCCTGAAATATATTTAGTAATTATTTTTTGTGCGTATTCAAGTCCCAATGAATTTTCTGTATAATTCAGATCAACGACATATTCAGGATTCCAATTGGCAGGCGGCATATGAATATTTAATTTTCTTGGCGCTGCCCAGATTAAAATTTCGGGTTGTGATGCAGGTATTTGTTGATCACGTGGTTTTCCAGTTTGGGCCGAATAAAATACTGCGTGTGGAATAATTTTTGAAATTGAATCCAGAACTCCGCCGCCACCCCAAATTGCTATTTTTTTATTTTCAATATTTGGAACTTCAGAAATTAATTTGATAAGACCATATTGATCGGTGCTGGTACCAAACCATTGATTATTTTTGAACACAATTGTATTTAAACTGTTTTGTTGATGACACAGAAGACCTGCCGCGGTTTTCAATGGGCTTGTGACGGCTGCTGCGATCAAACCCATTTTCTGTAAAATTGGAATCGCAATTTTAAAATCAATAGCGGCCACAGGAATTGGTAAAACATTTAAATCGATATTTTGGCCCTGGGTCATCGGTGTTTTGGAATGGTGAACTGGATAACCTAAGACGGCCGCAAACGTGTTGTTATTTTTTATATTTAAATATTCAAATAAACTGGGCTGATCATCAAAATTTTGATGACCTTGAATAAAATTTATTTTTTGTTTCAAAAATTGAAGTTGACGATACCAACGCCATAATGATTTTTCCGTGGTCGGCACAGTTCGTGGTAAAAAGCTGCGCTGATCAGGTTTTGCTGATTGCCATTCGTGCCCAATCATTAATTCGCTCCACGTACTGATCACCGGACAAAGTTTTTGATGATTATCAGGGTATGATTCAAATTTTTGAATCGCCATTTTCAATTCATCATCGTGATTTGAAACGATCAATTCTGCTTTTTTTAACTCAACGGGCACAGCGCCCAGCTCTAAAGCCCAATCAATCGAACCTGATTTGAAATTGATTTCGCTGGTTTTTTTTCGATATGAAACTAAAAATTTATTGTCATTTTCAAGCATTATTTGTTGAATTTCGTTATCTGAAAAAAAATCTGTCCGCAGTTCAATATTTGAAAATTTTTTTAAATATTGGAAATGATGCGGAATCATTGTTACGAAAGCATTCTGTAGGATTATAAATTTTTCAAATATTTTTTTTTCATTTTCATTTTTTTGAACAAGGCCTTCTGATAAATGATACACAAAATCAGCTGCTCGCCTAAAAGCTGGCTCTCTGGCTTTAAACCGAAGGGCGTATTCATCGAAAGATGATAGCTCGGGATTCAAGGCTGGGCGGTTTAAAAATATGCGGCCGTCTGAATCCGTCCTGCGACTGACATAAATAATTTCGACATCATTTGGAATATTTGCACAATTAAAACCTGCGCCTGTTGAAATTACAAAATTTTTCTGCTGAATCAGTTTTTTAAAAATGTCGAATTCGATTTCACGAAATTTTTTTTCTCCGTGAAATTTAAAAATTTCAGAAACTGGGCGCTGTTCGGCTGATTCAATTTCAGTGTCTAAATCAAAATGATGTGTGCCAGGAAAATAATTTTGATGGCGCTTTAACAACGAAGTTTTCCCCACACCTCTGTGGCCGATAAATACGATCTTCATGTCAGGATACCGATATGTTGGAAAAATTGAGGGTAACTTTTGCTGACAACATTTAAATCTGGCATTCGAATCGGGAAGCCCTTCAGGATCAATAATCCTGCTGCCATCGCCATCCGGTGATCGCCAGCTGGGTCAAATAAAATAACGTCTTTAAATTTGTACACATGATCCGGTTTTCCCTGGATTTTTAATCCATCGAATTTTTTTTCAACTGAAAACCCACATCGATTCAATAATTCATGCGTTTTTTCGATACGATCAGATTCTTTGTGCTTTAATTGCGGGGCATTAAACAGATCGGATTCGCCGTTTGCAAAAGCACAGACAACAGATAATACTGGAAACAAATCTGGGCAATTTGAAATGTCAGCTTTGATTGCTTGGTAATTGAATTGCTGAATTATTTTGAAAATATTTTTTTTAATTTCAAATTTTATATTCATAGATTTAAAAAAATTTAGAAATTGAACATCGGGCTGAGTTGATGTTTCAATCCAGTTCGTAATTTCGACGGTACCCCCCAGCAGCCCCGCTGAAATTAAAGCAAACGCAGAACTCATATCAATTTCTCCGGTTAATGTCAGAGCCTGATTTTCTTGTTTTGCTTTGCCGAATTCGATACCCATTTTTTCAAGCATATGTAATGTCATCTGAAAATAGCCTTCGGATATTATTTGTTCGATCGGATCAATCGATAAATCGAAGTCTAAATTTAAACTTGATAACGCCAAGGCAGTTAAAAACTGGCTGGATTCGGTTGCATTAATTTTTAAATTCTGTGCCGGCTTTTTCCAACCTGATGATTTAATTTTTAAACCGTCCGCATGCAGTTCTGAATACACGCCCAGCTGATTTAAAATACTTATAATTTCATTTTGCGGCCTGGATAATAATTTTTTGTCTGCATGAATAAAATATTCGCCGGGCTGGCGTGACAATCTGAATGCCAAAAATCTGAATGTCGTCCCGCCAAGGCCTGCATAAAATTCTGTTTTATTTTCTGAAAAATCTTGCAATGCCTTTTTAAGCAGCTGCACATCTTCGGCCGTTGAATCGCCCTTGATTTTAATATTCGAGCTCAATGATTTTAAAATCAAAGCTCGATTCATCCATGATTTTGAAATTTCCAAATCACCAGAAAAACTAAACACGCTATAATTGCTTTCTCTGTCTGACAACTTCTTTGGCCAAATCAGATATTTGAACTGGTTGAATAAACACATTACCTATTTTATGAATAAATATAAAATTTACGCTTGATGCAGTAGTTCTTTTTTTGTCTTGGGATAATAATTTTTTTAATTTTTCTGTGGAAATATTCAATACTGAATTGTATTTTGTTTTGATCGGAACATTCAATAGCGTTTGACATATTTTAATGAATTCGCTTTGTCGAATATAGCCCAGATGAAAACTGTATCTGACAGAAAACATTAATCCCAGCAACACTGCTTGACCGTGTGATATTCGATATTCTGATTCAAAAACGTGACCCATTGTATGACCCAAATTCAAAACTTGTCGTAACCCCAGTTTTTCGTAGGGATCTTGATCAATAATTTTATATTTACCTGAAATAATAATTTTTAAATGATCCCACAGAAAGTCGCCAGATATTTTTGGTGATTTAAATAAAGTGGGCTGATTGATTAACCCAATTTTAAAGGCTTCGCCGAAGGCATCATTAATTCTGTCATCAGGTTGTGATTTTAATAATTTCTTTGAAAATAAAATCTGATCAGCAGAATAAAAAGTACCGATTTGGTTTTTTACATGTAAAAAATTTAAACCGTTTTTACCACCGTGTGCAGAATCAATCGCCGCCAGCCATGTTGATGGCACATGAACTAAACGCTGACCGCGTTTATATGTCGATGCCAAAAAACCGATAAAATCGCCAACAGATCCACCGCCGACAGAAATAAACGTGCTATTTTTGTGAATTGGCAATGAGCTGATTTTTTTCAAAACAGTTTCAAATGAATTCAGTGTTTTTAATGACTCGCCCGCATTTAAAGCAACTGTATACGGAAATTTTTTAAGCCAACTGCCGACAAAGCCTATTTTTATCAAATTTCGGTCATAAAATACAATCGCATCGGATTTGGACTTTATTTTTAAATCTGCGTATGTCGGAAGACTTGCGAACGTTTGAATTTTTGGATGTTGCATTTATGTAATCTAGACCTGAAATATGATGATATCAAGCATTAGGCCGTGCAAAAATGCAGTTCTGACCCTATGATGATAAACGAAAATTTAACAAAGGAATTTTATGCAAAAAATCAAAGTAGCAAACCCGGTCGTCGAACTTGATGGCGATGAAATGACTCGTATTATTTGGAAATTTATCAAAGACAAATTAATACTACCCTACTTAGATATCGATATTAAGTATTTTGACTTGGGAATGGAGCATCGTGATGCCACAAATGACCAAGTGACTGTCGATTCAGCCGAGGCTATTAAAAAATATAATGTCGGCATTAAATGCGCAACAATTACTCCTGATGAAGCTCGCGTCAAAGAATTTAATTTAAAACAAATGTGGAAATCACCGAATGGTACAATTCGAAACATTTTGGATGGCACAGTTTTTCGCGAACCCATATTGTGTGCTAACGTTCCTCGGTTAGTTCCAAATTGGACAGCGCCGATTTGTATTGGCCGCCATGCTTTTGGCGACCAATACCGCGCGACTGATTTTGTAACCAAAGGCAAAGGCAAATTAACTATTACTTTTGAAAGCGAATCTGGCGAAAAAATTTCGCACGAGGTTTATAATTTTAAAGGCGATGGTATCGCAATGGCTATGTACAACACAGATGAATCAATCACGGGTTTTGCACGTTCTTGTTTTAACCAAGCGTTGGCAAAAAAATGGCCACTGTATCTGTCGACTAAAAATACGATTTTAAAAAAATACGACGGCCGATTCAAAGACATTTTTGAAAATATTTTTCAAACTGAATTCAAAACAAAATTCGAAGCAGCTGGAATTACGTACGAACATCGTTTAATTGATGACATGGTTGCCAGCGCTTTAAAATGGAATGGCAATTTTGTTTGGGCATGTAAAAATTATGACGGCGATGTGCAATCTGATACAGTTGCGCAAGGTTTTGGTTCATTGGGCTTAATGACTTCGGTGTTGATTACACCTGATGGCAAAACAATGGAATCTGAAGCTGCGCACGGAACCGTGACTCGGCATTATCGTGCTCACCAAAAAGGTCAACCGACATCAACGAACCCAATCGCTTCAATTTTTGCTTGGACTCGCGGACTTGAGCACCGTGCAAAATTAGACAACAACACTGAACTTGATCGTTTCGCAAAAACTTTAGAAAAAGTTTGTGTGCAAACCGTAGAATCCGGAAAAATGACCAAAGATTTAGCCGTCTGTATTTACGGTGATAAATTAACCGCAGATCAGTATGTAAATACTGAACCGTTTTTAGATTTGATTGATGCTAATCTAAAAAAAGCAATGATGATGTAAATTCATAGAAATTATTTTGATTGTACAAAAGCCTCGACAGAAATGCCGGGGCTTTTCATTTTTTAGATTGTCCAACATTACAACCTCTGACTAAAAAATAACACTAGCTACGGCCACAATAAACTTGAGCCGTCACAATAATTGCATGATAAGTTGTATGCGAAAATTTCGACGTGAATTATTAAATACGCCCTGTTTGTTTACAACTGATCAAATCGTCGATCAGGCCAAAATGATTAATTTTTCGCGAATGGGTGCATTGGTGCAAACTCAAATTTACAGAATGAATAAAAAATATATTTCAATTGTGTATCAAAACGAGAAAAATGAAACTATCCAAATGTTGTGTGCAATCAAGCATATAACAGAAATCGGCAATTCATATTTTTACGGTTTACAATTTATGGGTATCGAAACTCGAACCAAATAATTTACGGACCATATCCAATCAGACCTTCTGATACGCAACCGTAAGCTTGCCCTTCGTTTTCATAATAGCTGATCAATTTATTTCCTGCAGATGTTCGTATTCTGTAAATGGGACGAAGTGTCCCCGCAGAATTATTTGATATGCTGAGGTAGGCTAAAATTCCTTCGACAGATTGACCTTCGCAATTTGACATTGTTGATACGAAATGTCCACCTGAACCACTGCAGCGGTAAATCGCTCTGGTGCCAGAATCAGCGTTCGCAAAAAAACGAAAGACCGATTCTGTTGCGTACCCATAAGCTGCTCCTTCTGATTCATCAGGTGTTGCCAAATAATCGCTGCCACTGCGCTTTCGATAAATTTGGATTTCTGCAGGTGGTAAAACAGGTGCAACAGCTGCTGGAGTGTCGACAACGACGGGTGGGTTAACTACAACCGGAACTGGTGCTACCACAACTGGCGGCGGAGCCGTAATAGCAGACTGTGGTTGTATATATTTTTGACTTTGAATTGCCCTGTCGTCACCCGCGCACAAACCCGTAGTTTGACATTTTCTGAAACCTTTTTTCAAACTGAAGACGTCGTTGATCATATTTAATTTTTTTGCGCCGTCTTTTGAGTTTGGTTCGATAATGCCGCCTTCGTGCCATTCATTCCATGCATAAATAGTTAAATACTTTGATGCGACTTCATCCGAAGGACGGCTATCCATCCAGTTTTTAATATTTACTAAATTGACTCTGAATAATTCGTCAGAATACGTTTCAGCAATTGTATCGGGTTGATATTTGTATTGAAAATAATGTTCTTTGTTTTCAAGAACACCCATTCGCGGACGTTCATCAAAATTATGCCCCAGACACGGCATTATTGGTTTGCCATTCGCCAATTCAATATTCGCAGCAGCAACATGATTTGCAATATAATTATAATCGACAACAGCACCTGGAGTCGTTGTTAACTGATAAGCTGTCAGCAAACATTGTGCTGCATCTATATTTCCTAAATTAATTTTATTTTTTAATGCTGTATCATCAGACCTGAATGTTGTGAATGGGTGTGCATTCATTTTTTCTAAAGTTTTTGCTTTTAATTTTGTAATGAATTCATCTGGCGTGTGGCCGTCCATATATAGTCCACCTCGGACTGGATCACTACTGCCAACATCACAAATTTGTATTGCGGGTCGGCCGCTGATTTTCAGATAATTATCGGTTTGAAAATAGCCAACTATTTTATCAATTGCCAAATCCCATTGGCTGTAAGGAATCGAAAACGTCCATCCGTGCTGACAAAGCGATAACATGAAATCCATTTTTTTATTATTTCTGGATTTCAAAAAATTATCTAATCCGAAATTTAAATCTGGGCCTTGGATATTTTTATTCCAATACCAATAAAATGAAAAATAATCGATGCCGTTTTCAGTGGCCTGCTGAATATGTTTTTCGACCGTAGAGATTTCGGCCTGATTGTAATAGCCAATCGCTGGCTGTAACACACTCCATTTCGGGCTGACTCTCCATGTATTAAAAATATTGCCGTCGTAACCATTATAAATCGTAAACATATTTTTGAAATCTTGAGTGAATTCATTCCCTAAATACAAATCCCGGACACCCGCCCAATAATCACCCACCAGACTGGGCTGACCCGATTTTCTGACGTAAACATTATCATGAATATTCGAAGCAAAAAATACGCCGTTTGTATAATGTGAATAAGGGGCGAACATTCCGAAATAATATGCGCCAACTTTGTATCGTGGTCGCGCACGAACAGAAATATTAAATGCACTTGCTGATGAGCCAGCACCATTCACAGCCGTGACTGTGTACTGAATTTGACCCTGGACAGCTAAAGGCGCTCCAGAGAATACACACGTGCTTGTATTTAAAGTTAATCCCGCAGGCAATGATGGTACAATTTGACAACTGGCAATGGCGCCACCTGAATTATTAAAACCAAGTGGCTCTATTGATATATTTTGCGTAAACGTAATATTTGTTAAGCCTTGGGTAATTTGATCCCCTGCGCGATTTTCATTAACTCGACCTTGAAAAACGTAATGCTTAATCGCATCAACATTGGACATAGTTCCAAAAATGGGCTCGTTTGTTTTGTACATGTTTTTATAACCAACAACATAAAAATTTTCATGACCACGTCGACCTTCTGCAATTCCATTATCAATCCAGTGCTTTGTCATTGCATTGCAATCATTTTGAAATGCAGATTTTATGTCTGCATTGTATGAACTGTAAAAATCACAATTAAAAACTGAGGGATCAGCCAATATTTTGACATCAGCATTTGCCAAATTAAAATACGTCGAAAAATTTTGAAATAAAAAAATCATCGGTACGATCAAAGAAAAAATAGCAATGCATGAAATTTTTTTTCTCATTTGATCTCCATTTTTATAAATTTAATGAAATATTTGGAGCTAACAAAGTATTAGTTGGCTGGACCGGAGCAACAACGACTGGTGTTGGAGTTATGACGGGAACCACAACAGGAATTTTAATCGGCGATATTGTTGGCTCAGTAACCAGAGTCGGATTTCTGGTCGGCAACTGAGCTGATGGCTGGCTGACTGGTACAATTGACGATGAAGATGTTGCAAGTGTTGATGCCGATTTGTATTTATTCTGGGTACAACTCAAAAAAAATATCGAAATTAAAAAAAAGCTTGAAATTTTGCAGTGATTATTAAAAATAGACAGCATCATCAAACCCCTTTGATATTTACATATCGGACAAAGGGCCAGGTAACTTAAGCAATCTACAAGTATGCGAATTAAATGGGCTTTTTAGCTCATTTCAATCCTAAATCTTGATGAATATGGAATTTAATAAGATAAGTATGTAAACATTAAGGATTTCATTTGAATCTGCTGCAAATTCATAATGCGACGAAACAATACGGCGCAAAAATTTTATTTAACAAAGCTGGTTTTTCAATTAACCAAGGCGAACACGTTGGCGTCATCGGACCGAATGGCGCAGGAAAAACGACTTTATTTAAAATTATTGTAGGACACGAAACTTTAGATTCCGGCGATATCACAAAATTAAATGGATTACGTATCGGATACCTTGAACAGGAATCCGAATGGAGTCTGACTGAAACTGCCGAACAGTATTTGCAAAATAATTGTTTAAAACCCATATGGGACTTAAAGCAAATTGGACTGGGACTGGGCTTATCGGAATCTCATTTTCAAAAAAAGTTATCAGACCTGAGCGGTGGTTACCGCATGCGTATGAAATTATTATATTTAATCGGACTTGAACCCGATTTAATGCTTTTGGACGAGCCCACAAATTTTTTAGATTTAGAAAGTATTTTAACATTAGAAAAATTTTTACAAGATTACAAACAGGCATTTTTATTAATTTCACACGACCGGGAATTTTTACGAAGAACCACTGAATATACACTGGAAGTCGAATCCGAAGAAATCACCAAATTCCCAGGACACATTGATGATTATTTTGAACAAAAATCCGAATTACAAAAAGTATTAGCTTCGCAAGCTGCAAATTTAGATGCGAAACGAAAGCATATCCAAGATTTCGTCGATCGGTTCAAGGCCAAAGCAACCAAAGCACGCCAGGCTCAATCACGAATGAAACAGCTTGATAAAATGGAAAAAATTGAAATCAAAGCGCTGCCCACGCGCGCGCGAATTAATTTGCCTATACCCATACAAACCGGCAAAGAAGTTTTAACAATTGAAAATGCAAATTTAGGCTATGATGAAAATATTATTTTAAAAAATGTGAACGTACGGATCGAAAAAAATCAACGCATCGGTATCGTGGGTTTTAATGGTGCCGGAAAATCGACATTACTGAAATCCATTGCAGGCAGGATTCCATTGCTGGAAGGCACGCAAAAATTGGGTTATAATGTGACATTGGCGTATTTCGCCCAGCATTTAACTGAAGATCTGCATCAGGAAGATACCGTTTTAGATTCATTACAAAAAAAAGCTTACAAAGATTCAACAGCCCAAGAAATTTTAAATATCGCGGGGTCTTTATTATTTTCAGGCGACACAATTTATAAAAAGGTTAAAGTTTTATCCGGCGGGGAAAAAACACGCGTTGCCCTGGGACAAATTTTATTACAAAAACATCCTTTTTTACTGATGGACGAACCGACAAATCATTTGGATTTCGATACGGTGAACGCATTGGCCGAAGCCTTGTCAAATTATGCCGGCACATTAATCGTCGTCAGCCACGATCGAAGTTTTATCAGCCGTGTATCGAATCAAATTTTAGAAATCAGAAATGGGTCTGTCGAATTATTTCCTGGAACTTATGATGATTACCTGTGGAGCCTTGAAAAAGGTGCGCTGAAAGAACGATACCAAGACAGCGATCAGAAAATTCAAAAAATAAATTCAAACCAAAGTATTCAAACAGAAAAAAAATTTAATTACAAAGAAGAATCAAAGCGTATCCAAAGCGAAATCAAAGATTTAGAGCGAAAAATTTTAAAAACCGAAGAAATTTTATTTTCATTGAATAAAAATATCAACGAATTTAATTCGCAATTACTAACAGCACAAGGTCAGCAAGCCCAAAAAATTGCAATCGAATCGGCACATGCGTCCAAACAGCTGTCTGAAACCGAAGACATTTTATTAAACCATATGGAAAATTTAGACTTAAAACAAAAAGAGCTTCTGGAAATGAAGGCCTGAAGAATTAGATCGGCACAACTTGAAGACCTGTTGACTTGTGCCGATCTAATGTTTTTTCAGCCAGATCGGCACAACTTCATGTTGCCAGAAACCCCGGGCTTTAAAATTAGACCTACGCAATGAAAATTTCGAATTAACCCAATATTGGGACAAACAACAACAAATCGATTTGATTGTAAATCACCTCGATGACCGAATATCCCGCGCCAGTGAAATTAAATGGATGAATGATGCTCGTATAAA
>JANPOT010000020.1:0-104073 GCA_031428135.1 Pseudobdellovibrionaceae bacterium
ATTAGATTAAAAAAAGAAATTGATAATTTAGAAAATTCATTAAATAAAATTTTAGATTTACGATCTGTTTCATATTATTGGAAAGACCAAAGTTTTGATTCGTCAAAACAAGTAGGATTTATTGCTCAAGAGGTCGAAAAAATTTTCCCTGAGGTTGTAAAAACAGATGCAAAAGGTTTCAAAGCGATGAGCTATTCACAGTTAATTTCTCCGGCAATTCAAGCTCTGCAGGAATTATATCACAAATGGATGGACGACAGCAGGGCGATTCACCGCGAATTGGCTTCGGTGAAATCGTCTAAAGCTGACCAGTCTGAAGTCGATCGTTTAAAAATTGAAAATCAACAAATGAAATCATACCTTTGTGCGAAAGACCCCGCAGCCCCGTTTTGTAAATAAATTGCGTAATCTGAATTTAGATAGACAACTAACAAAATTCTGGTAATATTGATACCATGGTAACAATATTCAAAAGACAAATAGACCTCAAAATTAGGGCTGCTTTGGCGCGTGGCAAAAGTATTTTGCTGTTGGGGCCAAGGCAAACCGGGAAAACAACATTGACTGAATCATTGGAATATGATTTAAACATATCGTTTTTATCAAGCAAAGTGCGTCGTGAGTTTGAAAAAAATCCAGACATCATTGCGGCCTATGTCCATGGGATAAAGAAAAAAAATAAACTTAAAATGCCATTAATAATTATTGATGAAATTCAGAAGGTGCCCAGTGTTTTGGACCCAATTCAGTCTTTGATTGATAAAAAAGTTGCGCAATTTGTTATTACTGGGTCGTCAGCGCGAAAATTAAAACAACAAAGTGATATTAATTTGTTACCGGGCAGAGTTTTGTCTTTTAAAATGACGCCGCTTTCGATAACGGAGCACCCTGAGCTGGATCTGAATCATCATTTATATTACGGCAGCCTGCCAGAAGTGACTTTGACTAAAAATATAAACGACAAGGAAGATTACTTGGTTTCATATGTCGAAACTTATCTTGAAGAAGAAATTAGAAAAGAAGCACAGCTTCGCAAATTACCTGACTTTATGAAATTTTTAGAGCTGAGCGCTTTAGAGGCTGGTAATGTGATTAATTATTCTTCGATTGCTTCAGAAATCGGAATATCACATTTGACAGTCAAAAGTTATTTTGAAATTTTAGAAAGTACGCTCGTTGGCGAAATTATTCAGCCTATCACAAATAGTTCGACACGAAAAAAACTTTTGAAATCACCCAAATTTTTATTTTTTGATTTAGGCGTTCGAAGAGTGGCTGCTTCAGAAGGTGGAAAGTTGGGAAAAAACAGACTGGGGCAAATTTTTGAACAGTTTATTGGGATGGAGTTGAGCCGACAAATTAATGAAACAAATTCAAGAATTCAGCTCATGTACTGGCAAGACCCTCAGACGGCAGAAGTTGACTGGGTATTAAAAAAGGCAGGCTCGTATATTCCAATCGAAGTAAAATATAAATCGACTCCTAAGCAAGAAGATATCAAGCATTTAGTTAAATTTTTGAATGAGTACAACTGTCCGTATGGTGCATACGTCGTCTGTGACACAGATTATCCTATGACATTAGAAAAAAATATACAAGCCGTGTCTTGGCAGAAAATTTTTGAGATCGTTAAAAATTTTAAATAAAAAAATTATTATGGTTATATATTTATAATTGTTCAGCGAACTAATTCTGTTTTGAAATTTCTTTGGACCGCATGGATGCTTTTTCAAAACTGATTCTTAACGCGCGTTCAATTTCAAGTTCTCGCATTGAATCCAAACCCGCAGCAGTTACGCCTTTCCGCGAAGTCACGCGTTGTTGTAATTTTTCAATTTCAACACCTGTTGATTGGGCAGCCAACATGGATGCTCCCAAAAAAGTTTCAATCGTCATACGTTTGGCTTCTTCGGTCGTGAATCCGCGTTCTTGGATCCAATCCTGCCAGTACATCATCATTTCGAAAATAAAACCTGTGCCGCTGGAACACGAAATCATCAGCGCATCAAATTGGTCTTCGGTATCCACCCTTAAAATATAACCCAGACTTGAAAATAAATCTTGAACGATATCCATCGATGATTCATCGGCTGATTCAGAATACAAACCGATAACACCGCGACCAATTAATGACGGCGTATTTGGCATCAATCGAATGATACGACCACACGGAATTAATTTTTCCAGCTGGTCGGCAGTGATTCCTGCGGCCAATGATATAATAATTTGTTGTTCACGAAAATGCATTGTGACATCTTCGATGGCTTTGTTAAAATCCTGTGGTTTAACGGCGATCACAATAACATCACATTCTTCGACGATGGGTTCATTTAAATTATACGTTTCAATGCCGTACAGTTCTTTTAATTTTAATAACTTTCCCGGCGTTCGGTTGGACGCAAAAATTTGTTCAGGTTTAATAATTTTTGATTCCATCAAGCCTTTGATTAATGCTTGTGACATATGTCCTGCGCCGATAAAACCGACTTTAATTTTTTTAAGCAGTGGGTGGTGAGTCATTTTTTTGCCTTTCGCCGAACAGTATTGTGCCCAATCTGATCCATGTTGCGCCTTCTGAAAGCGCAATTTCATAATCATGACTGGTGCCCATTGAAAATTCGTTCAGATTTAATTTTTTTCCAAGCTCATAACATTTTTTAAAATAAATTCTGTTTTCATCGGCATTGTTTTGCAAAGGCGGCATCGTCATTAAACCACAAATATCAATACCCAATAAATTTTTTAGTTCAGGCCATTTTTGGTCCAGTTCGAATTCTGTAAATCCAGATTTAGAAGTTTCGCCTGACAAATTAACCTGCAAAAATATTTTTTGAACATAATTTATTTCGACTGATTTTTTTGAAATCAGTTCAGCTAATCCAAGTGAATCAACTGAATGAATGTATTCAAATTTATTTTTCAAATATTTGACTTTATTTTTTTGCAGCGGGCCGATGAGATGCCATTTAAGATTTAAATGTGCCAACTGTTCAATTTTATCTGTGGCTTCTTGGACGTAATTTTCACCGAAATGAATTTGACCAGCATTGCAGAGCTGAATTATTTTTTCTTTGGGTTGTAATTTACTGACGGCGAGCAGATTTTGATTTTTTTGTAAAATATTTCTGACTGATTCGGCTGTTAAGTCGTGCGTTTGAACTGCCATTCATTCATTGTGAATAGTTTTTCAATAGCTTGCAAGGGAAGTCCGACGACGTTATTAAATTCGCCAGAGTAGCTGTCTACGAATTTTTTTCCGATACCTTGGATTGCATAAGCGCCAGCTTTGTCCATCGGCTCTGTCGTTTTGATGTAATCCCAAATATCGATTTCTGAAATTTTTTTAAATTTGACCGTCGTTGTTTCAATATGAGACACAATTTTTTTTGTTTCTTGATCAATTAAAATAACGGCGGTTTTGACTTGGTGATCGCGATCAGATAATAGTTTTAAAAAATCAAAGGCCTGATTTTCATCTTCGGGTTTGCCTAATGCAACCTGATCAATACAGACCATCGTATCAGACGACATAATAATGTGTTCAGGACTAAGGTCCGTGAATGTTTCTTGGCATCGTATGGCCTTACGTCCAGCGATGTCGATTATTTGTTCATCCAGACTTAAATTTTTCTGTGGAATTTCCGATACATATACTGGAAAGGGAATAAAAAAATAATGTGCAGATTTTAAGATTTCAAAACGACGCGGTGATTGCGAAGCCAGAATTAAAGTTTTTATCATATTTTTTTATTCTATCGAAACGAGGTTAAAATGGGTAGCGCTGAATTGATGTTATTCACAGGTTTATTATTAGCCGGTGGCGCCGTATATTTATTTTTATCTTCAATGTTGGCTGGGCGACCCGGCGAAAGCCAATTGTCATGGGCCAGCGGATCTGAACCTATTAAATCAAAAAATGGTGTTATTAATTTATGCCGTCCACTGGTGCATCAATTCACAATGCAGTATGCATCAAAAATAAAATCAGAAAAATACAGAAAAAAAATTCGTCACCTGATCAAAGTTGGCGGTCTTTCCAGCGAACTGAACGAAGATGAATTTATCGGATTACAAATATTTTTGGGTTTTGCGATGCCTGTGTTTTTATTAATTATGAATTTTTCATTAGATTTGGGATTTGCGCCAAATTTATTAATTGGTATGGGTGCCATCGGATTTTTTATGCCTGAAATGCATTGCAAAGGTTCTAAGAAAAATCGCGAACTGGCAGTGCGAATTGATATGCCATTTTTTATTGATTTATTAGCCTTGTCCGTCGAAGCAGGTTTGGATTTTTTCGGCGCTATTCAAAAAATTGTTGATAAAGCCGAAGGTCAAAATTCAGTTTTAGCTGAAGAACTCAAAATTGTGTTAAAAGACATTAAGATCGGTTCGTCAAAAACAGATGCTTTGAAAGATTTAGCAGCACGAATCGACATGCAAGAAATGACCAGCTTCGTCGCCGTTTTAATTGACGCAGAAGCCACAGGCGCAAGCATTTCTCAAGTACTTAAGGATCAATCCGTCCAAATGCGTGTCGAACGATTCATGCGTGCAGAAAAAGCTGGTGCGCAGGCATCACAGTTAATTTTAGTGCCACTAATGTTATTTATTTTACCAGCTGTATTTATTATGGTTTTTGGCCCAGTAGCAGTTGCTGCAATGTACGGTGGAAAATAAAAATGGCCAAATTATACAAAATTACAAAAAATTTAAATCAAGAAAAAGCAGAAATGCTGATCGAAAATTTAGAAGTTGTGGATTCGTTTTTTGGCCGAGCCAAAGGTTTGTTGGGGCGAAAAAATTTACCAATGAGTCAAGCTCTGTGGTTTAGGCCTGGAAACAATATCCATACTTTTTTTATGAAATTTACAATTGACTGTATTTTTGTCAACAACAGTTCAAAGGTTGAAAAAGTTTTTTCAAATGTAAAGCCATTTCGTATTATTGGCCCTGTCTGGAAATCCAACTCGTTTATCGAATGTTCTGAAGGCTTCATTGAAAAATGGGATATCAAACCTGGAGATCAGTTGCATGTGGTCAGTTAGAATATTATCCGGTGCTCAGACCGGCCAAATTTTTGATTTAAAATTGGGCAAAAATGTTTTCGGCCGCAGTCCTGGCTGTGACATTAAAATTCAATCATTAGGTATTTCAAAAGAGCACTGCGAAATACATGTCTATAAGGACAAAATGATGATCGTCGATTTGAAATCAAGCAACGGAACATTTGTTAACGGTGTTAAAATTCAGAATTCTATTTTGAATTTGGGTGATAAACTCAGTATGTTCGACGTTATCATGGACGTGATTCCATCGCCAGATATTCGTCCTAAATCAGCGCCCGTGCTAAAGACTCAAAAATTACAAAAATCAGTGGTCGCATATCAACAGCAAAATCATTTTCCAAATAGTGCTCAAAATATTCCACTCAATATTCCGCTTAATATTCCACAAATGCAAAATCCTATGTACGCAGGAACAAATGCATACCAGCAAAATCAAAACTTGCAGTATCAAAATTTAGCGCAAAATTCCGATGCCGCAAACATGTCGGCGACAATTCCAAATATTCCAATGTCAGAAAAAATTGAAAATTATATTGAAACGACCGTCATGCCATTCATTTACAAACTGTCAATTCTGATGCCGTTCAAACAAGTTCTGCTTGGGTTTATTTTAATTTTTATTATCGCTGTGACTTTGTTATCTTTAATTCCATTAAATACTGTGACTAAAGAATCAAATTTCAACGAAGCTTCTAAGCGCGCAAAATCCGTTGCACGTGCGCTTGCGCGCATCAATGAAGTTGCATTATTATCTGGCCAGCTTGGCAGTTTAAATGTGACAGATGCTCTGAAAGAAGACGGCATCAAAGAAGCCTTTATTATACAACAATCTGACGGTGGTATTATTGCTCCTGCAGAAAAAGCTGGCCGAGAAGTTTCAAAACCATTTATTACACAGGCTCGAAAAGAATCTAAATCCGCTGCTGGAATCATTGATTCAAATACGATCGGAGCGACGCACCCTATTGGTATTTATGATGCAAATACTGGTGAATCGATGATTAAATATCACGCCATCGTCTATTATGATGTCAGCTCATTGGGTGTGGATCAGGGTCGAGTCATCAGTTTGTTTATGCAAACACTGTTGATCGCATCAGTGTTTGGAATATTTTTATATTTTATTTTTGCCAGACTTATTCAGCATCCACTGACGTCATTGAACCGTCAAATTGATCAAGCTCTGCGTGAAAAAACAGATCGCACAGAAGTTTTATTTGATTATCCAGAATTCCAAAAAGTTGTTGCAAACGTTAATTTAATTTTAAATCGAATGTGGAACGGAGTCAGTGACCAAGACGCGATGAAGCCACAACAGAATCGTGATCTTGAATATACAAATATGCTGGACATTGTGACTCAACCAGCGATTGTTATTTCGAATCACGGCATTGTCATCGCCATAAATTCCCAATTTGAACAGCTTGCACAAATTAACAAAGAAAATTTGATTCAGCAAAATTATAATGTAATTACTGATCCTGCGTTAATGCAAAATATCGAAGCCCTCATTGCCAAATCACAAGCTTCTCCCCATGAAAAGCACACAGACAAAATTCCATTTTCGCAATTCGAATGTGTTATATCTATACAGGCCAATTTGGGGCCAGGTGGCGAACCTGAATATTATTTTATGACATTGGCAAAGATTGAATCGGAATAAGGAAAAAAATGTCTGAAGCATTGAAACTAAAACCGCAGATTGAAATCAAGCTGGTGATCCAAAAGGGTCCCCATGCTGGTCAGCGTTTTTCGTTTTCAAAAACTGAAATCACAATCGGTCGTGCGCCGGAAAACGACATTGTTTTATTAAACGATCCACTCATCAGCAGACAACATGCAAAGGTTGTTGTTATTGGTTCAGACATCGAAGTCGTTAATTTAAGTCAAAAAAACTCAATTCTCGTCCAGGGTGAAAAAGTTCAAAAATGGAAACTGATCAATGATGGAACATTTATTGTTGGTGATACGGAATTTCTGATTCAATTTGATTTGGGCCAGAGCGTTGTTCCAATAAGGCCCAAGCCAGTCAGTTCGCAGATCACTACGCAAGTGATCGTTCCTCCGAAAAAAATGCAACTGGCTTCCGTGCAGAATAATCAGCTGCAATCGCAAAATAAATCTGTGCAACCGCATCCGCAGCAGGCTATATCGGCACAAGCTCTGCAGATGCGAACGCAACAACAGTTACGTCAACAAGTTCATCATCAACAGAATATTAAATTCCAAGCTCAGTCCCCAAAGCCATTAAAAAATCCAGGAATTTTATCGAATCCTAAAAGCAGATTTTATTCGGTCATTGCTGCTGTGATTGCCGTTGCAGCGTATTTTTATTTCAATACAAATGCTGAAAATAACAAAAAAAATGAAGAAAAAAAATTCATCTTAAAATATTCAGATGACGTCTCGATTAAATTAAATTCAAAAACAGAAAAAGAAAATCTTAAAAAAATAGCCAGGTTGTACGAGCTCAAAAATTCACCAACGACTTTGCGTGCTGAAGAAAATTTTATCAAAGGTATGCGTGATTTTCAATTAGGGAATTACACCCGAGCACAAGAATTTTTTCAGGTCGTATTGAATTTGCAACCAGGACATGAGTTGGCCCGACGCCACCACTATTTAGCAAAAGTTCGCTTTGACGAGGTCCTTAAAGCTAAATTAATGCTTGGAGAAAGTAATTATCAGAAGCATAATTTTAAAATGTGTGAATCTTATTACGAACAAGTCTTGGATATGTTGCAGGGTAAAAGCAGCGATCAAAATTATCAACTGGCTACGGCAATGGTTGATAAGTGTAAATTAGCGTCCGAGGGTGTTCGGTAATGCCAAGGTTAAAAATTTCGCTTCGCGGTGGACAAATCAGTGATATTGGTTTGAATGTCGATCGTGAATACATTGGCGGTCGCAAAGAAAATTGTGATATTCGCTTACAGGCAGAAAAAGGCATTTCGCGCGAACATTTCAAAATTAAATTCGAAGACGGTCACTGGCAAATTTTATCGTTATCCAGGTTCGGTGAAATATATTCTCAAGGCCAGAGGATTGAAAACATAACACTGGAACACGGGCTAACATTTCAAATACCGCCTTATGAATTTCAATTTTCTGATATTCCTGAATCTGATATCAATCCGCAACAGTCAGTGCCTGCGGATATTGGTGAAAACGAAAGCACAGTGATCGGCGCAACTCAACAGGTGCCCTATATCAAAATGATCAACGCCAGTGGCGAAGTTCGTGAAATGTTGCGTCTTGAGGTCGGCGATGCTTGGGCAGCGGGCCGTGATCCTTCATGCCAAATTATTATTCCAGATCAACGAGTCAGTCGCCGACAATTCGAAATCAGAAAAATGAATGGATTTTATACTGCGATTGATCTGGGCAGCGTCAATGGCACATTCGTCAATGGCACTCCGATTTCATCGACGGATCCTCATGTCTTAAAAAGCGGAGACGCCATCAGCGTATTAGATAATGTCATGTATTTTGAATTACATGATCCCAATTTTCAATACCGTATGGATCGTATTGAAATTCCGGCTTTGCAGCTTGTACAAAATGAAAACGACATCGAAGACGGCGGAAACAGTAACGACATTGACGATATGGATCAACCAGCTGATCCGATGATGTTACAAAATATTGAACAGCCATATACAGATCAAATGAATCAAAATTTCGATCCGAATGGTGGGCCTTTCACAGGAATGCCGAATGGCCCCCAAGATGCCAATCAATTTTATTCATTTCAACAAACACCGCAACCTGCGCCGCCAACCGGCTGGCAAAAATTTATTAATAATAAACCGTTGGTTGCCATAGCAGTATTATTATTTTTAAGTGCAGCTTATTTCGTTAGTGAAAATTTAAACCTAGCTAATGAAAAACCTAAAACGGCACAAAACTTGGAAGCCGCGGATCCGTTTTCAAGATTAAAACCTGAAGAGCAAAAAACAATCAAAGACCTGTACAGCATGGCTCAAAAATCGATGTTGCAACAACGTTACACTTTTGTACGCGAAAATTTAGATAAAATTCACCAAATTTTACCAACCGGGTACCAAGATTCAAAACTCATGTTGGATGAAGCCAACACCAGCGAACAAACTTTTATCAGTCAGCAAGAGCAAGAGCGGGTCGAGAAAGAAAAAGCAGAACAAGCAAAAAAAATTGCTGAAACAATCCAGCTTTGTAAAAAACTTTTAGATCCAAAAATTAAATCTGAAATTACAATCGATAAAATGAAAGAATGCTTGGTGCCAGTTGCGTTTATTGATCCCACAAATAATGAATATATTAAATTACTCAGCGAAGTTGAAAAAATAGTCCTCGACAAGCAAGCTAAAATCGATGAAGAGACGATGAGGCAGTCGCAGATTAAATCACTCGAAGAATCATTTGAAAAAGCAGAAGCAATCCAAGCTGCAGGCTTTCCCTATAAAGCGATCAAAGCCTATTTGCTCATTACAAAATCAACTTTGCCTGACCCGGATGATATCAAAGGAAAATCAAAAAAACGCATTCAATTTATTGAAAAAAAAATCGAATTACGGACAGCGGAAAACTTAAAACAAGCCGATGTTTTCTTGCAACAGGGTAAACTCAAAGACGGAGTTTTGGCGTTACGTGCAGCCCTGCTGTATGATCCCGATAATAAATTAGTTAAAGAAAAAATTGATAAAAACACAAACGAATTGCGACGACAAGTGATGGCGATGTACCAAGAATCGGTGCTTGATGAAAATTTTGGCCATATCGATGGAAATGAATCACGATTGGGAGCCAAAGATAAATGGAAAAAAATTATTGAAATGGATCTTGATGACGGTGAATATTACCGAAAAGCATTCATTAAACTTCGTCGTTACGGTGCATTTTAATGAGGTTGTTGTAATATGAAAACACAAGTTACGGGCTCAAGCGAAAAATATAAATTTCCACAGACGCAAATACATTCTTTATTAGATAATCAATTAATTATATTTTTACGTTCATGGAATGGCATTGATGCGAATCAAAAAGTCGTTGATGAGATTAATCATTTTTTATCGGCAGCCAATGCCGACCTGGAAGTCACAACGCCGTTTGAATTTATAGATAATTTATCATCACTTGCGAATAAAGTACGGATATCAATTTTATTAGCCAATGATATAATTTTAAAAACAGAAAATAAAGAAAAATATTCACATGGCTATGAACTCGCGGTGATGTTTAAAAATCACCAAGAAATTGCCTGGTCTACGGTGGGTCGTTTTCAAATTACAGCACAAAAAAATAAAAAAAATATCGCCATTGCAAATGCGGGTCAATTTTTAGACGACCAAATTTTATTGCCAGTCGCTCTGTTGGGTCTCGAGCGTGAACCCGCCGTTTTGACAGGGTCGTTATCAATCAAAAATTTAGAAAATTTACAACTCAGTTCTGATTTTGACCAACAAACAACATTTTGGCAGGCAAATATTTCAGATTTTATTTAATTAATTTCTAAAAGGCCCCAAATATTTTCTAAGTTAATATTTGTATTTATAAGGTGCTCATTTGAAAAAATATTTTTGCGTTTGACCTGAGGCGCTGGTTTTAATTTTAAATTTTTCTTCAAGGCCGCTAAGTTAATTTCTGTTTTTTCAAAAATTTGTCTTCGTTGTTTAAATAAATTCGTTGTTTCCATGCCGTCAGTTAAAATATTATAAATGACGGGTTGATTCAGATCGATATACATATCTTGGTTTTGTAAAACAGCAAACTGGATCCACGACAAATTTTTCGACCAAGAATTCGGAGCTTCGATTAAAATTTGACGTTGCTCGGTCTGTGCATTTGTTGCTGGGTTCAATTTTTTTTCAGTGATCAGCTTCTGAATGTCTATAATTGGAAATCCAAAGCGACCTGCGGTATTTGGACTTGTCTCCGGAGCAATTATTTTTTTAAGCAAGTATCCAAGATCCGCCGACTGAATGACCGTGTCATTTTTCCAATAAATGCCTTCGTCCCCTTGGGACCTGGGCAATTTAATTAATGTTGTTACTTGTGTATTTTCACTGTGTAAATTTTGAAATGCTGTTTCGTCTAATCGTTGAAATTTATTTGCTCCATTCAGGCCAACCAGTAAAATTGTTGTCGTTTCCCATAATTTATCGTCCTTTAATTTTATAAAAAAACCAGCCAGATTTTCATCAATTTTTTCAATCGTATTGGCATAATCGGAACCTTTTGATTGTAATTCAGAATTATAAATGACTGTAAAAAACGGCTTGGGGTCTTCGCTGTACCATTCAAAAAATGTTTCAAATTGTGATTTAAGTTGTTTGATAAAGTTTTTCTCTGTTACAGCGCTTGAATCGTCAAATAATTCAAAATATTTGGACAATCCAGTTTTTTTTAATATATTCGGGCTTCCCGAAAAAAACGACGTCCTCATTTTTTTTTCTAAAGCCAATTTTGTGACCAGTTCTGTTTTGTCCGAAATTCGATCGAAACTTCTGTGCAATTGATGCTGATGAGGATATTCACCGGATAATAAAGATCCCATTGCTGCTGCGGGCTGTAATGATGTTGTATATGAATGCGTAAATCGGATGGACTCTTTGCAGAGCATGGCAAAACCCGAATTTAAATTGAAGTTTTCAGTATTGTGTTCGTCGGAACAGATGATGGTTTCGCTGGGCAATCGATCAAAAGCAATAATTAAAACTGAGCTCTTTTTTTCAGACTGGCACGAAGTCGAGGCCAGAATAAGGGTTAAACCCAAGACGTATAAAAAAAATAAGCAGACATATTTTGACGATTTCATTCCGACATATCATAATGAATAGGTCATTAACTAACAAGGAGCTTTCATGTTTGCCGATAAAATTTTTGCAGTTGCGCATTATGCTGACCAAGTCGTACTTATTGTTTTATTAATTATGAGTGTTTTATCTATAGCGATGATTTTTGAACGATTTATGTCGCTTAAAAAAGCAAGCGCTGAAAGCGAAAGAATTCGTGCTCGAGTCAGAGTTGCATTGCAATCAAATTCATTGTCTGATTTTGAAGACATCGCCAAAGATCCAACATCCATCGAAGGTCGTGCGGCCGGGCACGCGATGAAGCACATGAAAACACATGGCGGCAAAGGTTTTGAAGAAGTATTTAATACTTTTGTTTTAACTGAAAAACCAGAACTCGAAAAATTTTTACCCGTGCTGGCCACAATTTCTTCGAACGCGCCATATATCGGTTTGTTGGGCACGGTTCTTGGTATCATGAAAGCATTTAATGATTTGGCACAAGCGACTGATGCTGGCCAACAAACTGTGATGGCGGGAATCTCAGTTGCCTTGGTTTCAACAGCAGCGGGACTGTTCGTGGCTATTCCAGCCAGTATGTTTTTCAATTATTTTACTCGCAAAGTCAGAGCCATTTTATCAAGCGTTGATTCGATCAAAGAATTAGGCCTGGCGTACTCTAAAACGAAAGGTGAATAATCATGGCTTTAAAATCAGATCAAGGCGATGAATTACAATCTGAAATTAATGTTGTTCCACTTGTTGATATTATTTTAGTTGTTCTTATTATTTTTATGGTTACGGCTCCAATGATCATGAAACCTTCGATTAATGTGAATTTACCAAAGGCTGCCAGTGGTGAAGCCACAGTGCCCAGTAAATTAAATATTACGATTGCGACTGACGGAAAATTAAATTTAGACGGAAAAAATGTCGAAGATTCTGAAGTACAAGCTAAGGCGATCGAAGAATTTAAAAAAAATCCTGAAGTTCAAGCGATTATTTCTGCGGACAAAGACGTGCCCCATGGCCGTGTCGTTTCTGTTTTAGACATTGTTAAAAGCGCCGGAGTCAAAAAATTCGCAATCAGTATCGATAAAAAATAATCGTAATTATTTTTTTGCAGCAGGATCTAAAATAACCAAAGTATAATTTCTTTTATATAGCTCATATAAAAACTGAGGCAAAATTTCTGCCGTTCGACGATGAATATCATGGAATAAAACGACGCCTTTTTGATTTTTATCAAGTGTTCTTAAAGCACTGGCTAAAACTTCTTTACTTGTAAATGGTATATTTTTAGATCCAACTTTTTGACTGTATCGCCAGTCATTGGAATCAATATTCCATTTCATTTCTAAGATTCCATATTTTTTTAAATACTCAGATGTTGATTTTCTATTGTCGCCATAAGGAAATCTAAAAAAAGGAGCAACTTTGCCAACAGTTTTTTGAATTAATTTAAATGTGTCCATGATATCAGTTTCAACTTCCGAATCGGTAAGTGTTCGGCCCTTGTTATTTTTGCGACAAGTCTCTGTGTCGTTAAGGCACAAATGAGCCCACGAATGGTTTGCTACGATATGGCCTTCGGAATGAACTTGCATTGTTTCTTCGGGAAATTTTTGAATTTGTCGGCCCAATTCAAAAAACATCGCTTTTGCGGCGCCCACTTCTTTCAATGTCTTCAAAACAGAACGAGTGAATGATTCGTCCGGTCCGTCATCGAATGTTAAAATAACTTCTTTGTCCGAAACGGATGCATCATATTTATTGAAATTCAAATACTCGGTGCTGCTGATGACTTTGGTTTTTAATTTAAAATCAATATTTGAAGGTTCTTCTGAATAAGCATCTGTTGAATACTTAATATCAATTCGGTTGAATTTGTTTTTGTTGCTTAAGCGTGATTTTAAAACTGAAATACATTCTGACAGCAATTCATCATTCTGTTCATCCATAATTTCGTTTTCAAATATCAACAATGTGTCATCGCTTAAATTTCTCAAAGCCGAACACAGATCTTTTTTTATTTTTAAAACAACGACATCATTTTCATCATCCTGGGCCTCATCTTCCGCCTCGGTTAATTCTTGACGTAGGCTTTCGAACAAAAATTTTGGATGATAATCAGATGTTTCCCAATCAGTGTGTGTGACTGATTCAGAGTTCGCTTGGATGCTGGATGCGATATTCGTTTGAATATTTGTACCCTGTCGGCCACAAGACATCATTGATAATAAAACGACTGTAGAAAATATCAAACGTACCATAACGAAACGATTTTGCGAATTTCAAGCCAGACCACTTCGAATATATTGATTCACAGCGTATTTAACTGTCGAAGTGTTTTACACTGAGACACAAATCGAAACACAAATTGCAAATTTATTCATATATTGTGGATTTGGCGCCGATAAATAGGTTGTGAAACGACGATACAGATCACTTATTTTACCGTTTTTGTTTTTGTGTGCCATCAGCGCATATTCGGCAGTATCGTTGATCGGTCCGAATTACTCTTTTCAAAAACAATTGCAGCACCAAGTTGCTGACTTAAATTTGACCCCACATAAAAAAAATCGCGGTATTGCATCCGTTGAACAAGCGAACACTGTGACATTCGATTGTGACAAACAAAACCAATCAACTCAGTTGTATTCGGCCCAAGTTTTTATTAAATTCGAAAACTGTCAAATTAAACAAAAAATATCGGACTACAAATTAATTAATCAAACAAATCAATATATGGCGCAAATATTCAGACCATCTGCCGGTTTAATAACGACTGATTTTATTCAGCTGGCCCGCGGCGAAAATATTTTAAAATTTGAAATCAGCCTAAACGACAAGCAAAAAAAGACACAAATAATCAAAATACAGCGATTGGCCTCTGAAATTCAGTGACATCAACGACAGGTTTTTTTAACTTCTATCTCCTGTGATAACTAAAACGAATAATACTCACAATAATTTTTTAGCAGATTATAAAAAACGATCTGACGTTCATTTGGCCAGAAAAATTTGGCATGTTACGACAGTTTTTTTAATGTTTTCAGCTTGGCAACTTTTGCCGTTTTGGATTTGCATCGCCCTACTTGTATTGGGTTGGATTGCCTTCGTCCCAGCAGATATTATTCGCCTGAAAAATCCAGGACTGAATTTTAAACTGACACAAACTTTTAAACTGATTATGCGTCAAAATGAATTGGATCGTTTGGCGGGTACAACGTATTTAATTACTGGAACAATTCTGGTGGCGTCTATTTTTCCGCATGATGTTGTTGCCCTCAGTTTGCTATTTTTGGCTTTCGCAGATCCCATCGCAAGTTATGTCGGCATCAAATATGGCAAAGACAAAATTTTCGGCCACAAATCAGTCCAGGGTTTTATCGCTGCATTTGTCGTATGCAGTATTTTAACATACACGTTTTTATTTTTAAAAAATGTGAACGAATATATTTTGGTCGTCAGTTTATTATCTGGGGTCATTGGCAGTCTTGCCGAATTGATTCCGGTGGGTAAATTGGACGATAATTTTACGATGCCTGTTTTATCCAGCATTGGTCTGTTTATTTTATTTTATTTATTTAATATGACTCTGCTTTTGAATTAAATTTTTAACATCATACCAACATCGGAACCAAAAAATGGAAAATTTTAACGAACTCGAAGAAAAAACATCCAGCGGAAAAAAAATCGGGATGTATGTTTATATTTTGCCGAATTTAATGACTATAGCGAATTTATTTTGCGGGTTTTATTCAATTTTACAAACGTTTGCTGGCGAATACAAAACAGCCGCAATCGCCATTGTTATCGCAGCCATTTTTGATCAATTGGATGGCCGATTGGCCAGATTGACTCGCGCAACCAGCCAATTCGGCGCAGAGCTTGATTCGTTGTGTGACGCTGTCAGTTTCGGAGTCGCCCCTGCGTTATTAGTTTACCAATGGGCATTATTACCATTTGGCCGACTGGGAATGATGGCTTCATTTTTATTTGCGGCTTGTGGTGTTTTGCGTTTAGCACGTTTTAATGTTCAGGTCGGCGTTGTTGAAAAAAATTATTTCCAAGGTTTACCAATTCCGATGGCCGCAGGTATCGTGGCTTCTGCATTTTTAGCATTTGATGATATGGCCTGGGAAGCAAAAGCCAACAAAGGCCTGTTATTTATGATGATTCTATTGGCCTTGGTGATGGTTTCAAATTTCAGATACAGATCATTCAAAGACTTGGATTTAAAACAACGATTGCCATTTAGATATTTAATTTTGGGTCTCATTGTTTTGTTTTTGGTCGCGCTTCGCCCAGAAGTCATGTTGTTCGTTTTATTTTTCGGATATGCTTCAACCGGTGCGCTGTTTGGTATTATGCGCTTAGGTAAAAAACATAAACAAATTCCAGCCAGCGTATATGCGCCTGCGAACGTGAACGAAAAAGACCTCCAAGAAGAGCACGAAGACGAATGAAAACCTGGAATCGCCCTTTAAAAATTGGCCTTGTCGGCGCAACTGGTGTTGTGGGTGAAACATTTATTAATATTCTCGAAGAATATAACCAACCCGTTTCAGAACTGCGTCCTTTTGCAAGTATTCAGTCAGAAGGCCAGAAATTGCATTTATCTGGTGTCGATTGGACAGTTCAAACCTTAAAACCAAATTGTTTTAACGGACTGGATTTAGTTTTTTTCAGTAGCGGTGACGATATTTCAAAACAGTGGGCCCCCGAAGCCGTCAAAGCCGGTGCATTCGCTATCGATAATTCGAATGCATTTCGAATGAATTCCGAAATCAAACTGGTTGTTCCCGAAGTCAACGGTCAGCTTTTAAATCAACAATCTAAGCCCCAAATTATTTCGAATCCAAATTGTTCGACAATTCAATTGGTGGTCGCATTAAAACCATTATCAAACCAGTTCGGTATTGATGAAGTCATCGTATCAACATACCAAGCCGTCAGCGGCGCGGGGCTTCCGGGTTACGAAGAACTTTTGAATCAAACCAAAGACTTCCAAGAAATGGACCACGAACCCAAAGCATTTCCGAAACAAATTTTATTTAATTGCATTCCCCAAATTGGTGCGTTCGATACGGATGGTTTTTGTGCTGAAGAAACTAAAATCATGTCAGAAACAAAAAAAATCATGGATTTACCCGATTTAAAAATTTCTGCGTTCACAGTTCGTATCCCTGCATTAAACAGTCATTCCGAAGCGGTTTGGGTGACATTAAAAAAATCAGACATCACAAAGCAACAAATTTTAAATGCCATGGGTGAATTCGATGGAATCGCTGTGATGGACAATGATTACCCGACGCCACTTGAAGTTTCTGGCGAAGACCCCGTATTTGTCGGCCGTATTCACCAGGATCTATCAAATCCATCGCGTTGGATGATGTGGGTCGTCTCTGATAACTTGAAAAAGGGCGCGGCCTTAAACGGCCTGCAAATCGCCGAACTGCTTTTTTGCGATTAATCAGATTTTTTTGACAAGACCAAAGCCTCGTGCTGCAATAGCAGGATGAACATATCGAAACTAATTATTTTTTTTAATATTATATTATTTTCAATATTATCAAATTCTGCAGTCAGTTTAAAAGGCGTATCAGGCGCAAGTTTTTTTAATTTAGAAACTCGAAAAATATACGGCGGTACTACAGGCGCATGCCCTGGTGGCGGGGACGCAGCAACCACTTGTAATACGTGCACAGAACCGCAAACGGGCAGCAGCGTATTAAAACCGTGTAACCAAAAAAATATTCATGGCGCTCTGAGAATTGTTTTATCATTTCAAAGTTCAACGGATCTGACAAAATTTCCTGTGATTTTATCCGTCGGAAACACGGATGGATCATCCTTAGCTGAAGTCGACAGGCTTACAGTCGGCCCAGCCAAAGACGTTGCGGCATCATTATCAACAACATGGTCAGCAATTTGTTCATTGGATACGAAACTTGACAGCAGCTGTGCATTTAAAACGTCCGATGATCATTCTGTATTTACGGGAAAGTCATTTTTTATCGACGTTGATGAAAGCAACAATGGAATCATTGACCCAAATACAGAACGAACACCGATCGCAGTTATTTTGCATGCGATAAATCCTGCAAATACAACATACGACAATCAACCTTACTGCGCAACGGGCCCAGCCAATTACGGTTTGTGTTTTTACTCTTTAGAAATCGGCGATCAAAAATTAGTTATCTTGGGCGATCCAGCTCCGCTTTATAATGCGACTCCACCAGATAGCTCGCCAGAATTTCAAGCCGTCGCATTTTTTGCGTTTCCTTGGGCCACAGGAATTTCGGCAACCGGAATCAGTAACGGCGCTGTTCAACCGGTCATTAAACAATTCGAATCAGCGACGAATTTGTCAATTCAGGATGAACCGTATATCACGGGGCTTGAAAATTATGTGCGTTATTGTGTTTTTGCAGGGCAAATGAATATTACGCAAAATATTTTTGGATTCACGACGACATCGTTGGATGCAAATCAAATGTGTAAAATCACATCCGAAGTCGTTGGCGTCCTGGATGGTAAAAAATGTTTTATTTCAACGGCGGCATTCGGTTCGGATATGGCTAGCGAAGTCCAAATTTTCAGAAATTTCCGTGATACTTTTTTATTAACAAATCGTTACGGCATCGATTTCGTCAAAGCCTATTATCAATATGGGCCGATCGGGGCCCGGTTTATTTCTGATTCAGAAACATTAAAAATATTCGCTCGCACAGCGCTGTATCCCTTGGTGGGATTTTCTTGGATCGCCTTGAATTACGGAATAATGCCAGCTTTGTTGGTGATGCTATTGATGATGGTGATGTTATTTCATATCAGAAAAAAAATCAGTCATTTTTTAAAATTTAATCAAACAAAACAAGGCAGGTTATGAAATTAAAAATCGGACAAATTTTTATTTTTGTAATTTTGTTATCGCAATATTCATTCGCAGTGGATTCAGGTTTAAAAAAAATCCAGCATGCGGGTTCTGCGGATGGACTGACACGAATCGATAAGGACGGCGTTTATTTATACGATGTTGAAAACGAATTAAAAAATCAGTCCAGTCACATTCGTATCGGCGCAGCCAGTAACCCCGAAGTTTCCGTCGACGTTTGTCAGGTTTTGGGAACAAATGACTGCGCATCGATTCAGACAATTTCTTTTGATGACATCTATACAGGCGCTTCAAAAATGACTTTGGGATATGATTACGAATATTTTTTCACCTTATCTGGTGGTAAACTGGGTGCCCAATTGGGATTTGCGTTACAGTATGCCCAGGGCCAAGGACGTTTAAAAATTGACCTGACAAAGTCATCGACTGAAAAATTTATTTTTGTAACGCTGCCCTTGTATTTTGGTGGAACTTACAGATTTGAATACAAAGACAAACAATTATTTGCGCCGTATATTTCTGGCGGTGGTGTGTATATGGGTTTATTCGAAAAACGCGAAGACACTTCAAAAATTGCAGCCATTGGTTCCCCTGGGTTTTATGCCACTGGCGGAATTTTATTCAACGTGACGGCTATGGACCGTGAAATGGCTTCGGATTTTAACAGTGAATACGGCATCAGTAATCTGTGGATTAATTTAGAATTCAAAACTGTCAATGTCGAATCAGAGGCCTTTAAATACGAATCAAATTATATTCAAAGTGGACTCAGTTTTGATTTTTAGACTTTGAAATCGAAAAATATGGCCGAAATAAAAACGCGTATCAAATTTATTTTATCTTATGACGGAACTGATTTTTGTGGTTGGCAGCGCCAAAGTTTATCGCGTGAAAACAATCCTCATGAAAAACCCAGTGTTGGACGAACTGTTGAAAACGCTTTGGAAAAAATATTCAAACACCCCATTGCTCTGGGAGCATCGGGCAGGACCGATGCTGGAGTCCACGCTTTAAATCAAGTCGCACATTTTGATACGACGATGACGCCTGAACAATTAAAGCGAATGAATTTACCACGTGCGATGCAATCATTTTTGCCGCCGACGATTGTTGTTAAAAAATCTTGGATTGCTCCAGCAGAATTTCATTCAACGTTGTCGGCTGAAAAAAAAACGTACAGATATTTAATTTATAATTCAAAATCAGCCAGCGCTTTTTATCAAAGAACAATGGGGCATGTGACGGGTCAATTGGATCTGGATTTTTTAAATCAATGTTCGCAGTTTTTGATCGGTGAACACGATTTTAAAAGTTTTCAGTCCGTTGGTACCGATGTATTAACAACGACCCGGACTATATATAGGTCGCAGTGGCGCTGGATTCGGCCCAATATTGCTGAATATTCAATCACAGGGTCTGGATTCTTAAAACAGATGGTGAGAAATATTGTTGGGACTCAGCTGCTGTTGGCTCGTAAAGGCCACCAGGCTTCGAAAATGGCAGATATATTGGCAATGTGTGACCGGAAACAGGCTGGTCCGCCAGCTGAACCCCAGGGTTTGTATTTAATGAAGGTTTACTATCCCGTAGACCTTGACAATAAGTGCCTGGAACTTTAAAACAATCATTCATTTTTGGAAATTCCAAAAAATTAAGTCAGTGTTCCTAAGTACTAGGTTGGAGACCGTATGAAAAGTTTTAATGCAAAAACAGAAGATTATATCAATAATCAAAAATGGCACATTATCGATGCTTCAGGGCAGCGTTTGGGTCGTATCGCAACTCATGTTGCTAACATTTTACGTGGTAAAAATTTACCAACGTTTACACCGCATGCAGATGCTGGTGGTTTCGTTGTTATCATCAATTCAGATAAAATTGAAATGACTGGTAATAAATGGACAACAAAAAAATACTATCGCCACTCAAGATTTTTCGGTTCACTCAAAGAAAAATCAGCAGAACAAATGCGTGCAGAAGATTCAACATTCATTATTTCTGAAGCAGTTCGCGGAATGTTGCCTACAAATATTTTGTCTAAAACATTAATTACTAAATTAAAAGTTTACACAGGTGCTGAGCATCCACATGCAGCTCAACGACCAGAAGCTTACACAATTAAGCCTCGCACTCAGAAATCACAGGAAAAGGGATAGAAAATGGCAGCTGCTGAAAAATTCTTTTATGCTACGGGCCGACGTAAAACAAGTTCTGCTCGTGTTTATTTAAAACCTGGAAAAGGCAAAGTCAGTATCAACGGAAAACAATCCGATGATTATTTAACTCGCCTACAATCACGTATGGTTATATTGCAACCTTTAGATCTATTAGGCCAAATTGGTAAATTCGATTTAACGGTTATGGTTGCTGGTGGCGGAGAATCTGGCCAAGCTGGAGCTATTCGCCATGGTGTAACTCGTGCATTGATTGCTTTTAATCCTGAATTCAAAGGTGAATTAAAAAAAGCTGGATTTGTTACGCGTGACCCTCGTATGGTTGAGCGTAAAAAATATGGTATCCGTGGTGCTCGTCGCCGTGGTCAATACTCAAAACGTTAAAATTTTTCTGGATTTTGGTCTTGTTTTGACAAGACCAAATCAAATAAATTTAAAAAAAATAAAAAAGGTCTGGAAACAGACCTTTTTTTATTTTTTAACAGAATAGTATTTAGTTTGTTTAAAAATAATGTTAAGATTTTGTTAAAGAGCGAATATGTTTTCGCCAAAGACCAAGAAGGACTTTTATGACTGAATCAGAATCTTTTGAATTAGCATTATTTTTAAAACAAAAACGAGTTATGATGGGACTATCGCAAAAAGACGTTGCCGAAAAGCTGGGGTACTCGACATCTCAGTTTATTTCAAACTGGGAACGTGGTGTGTCTCAGCCGCCATTACATACTTTGCGTAAGCTATCGAACCTGTACAAAATCAGCGCCGATGAAATATTTAGTGTTTTATTAAAAACGACGATTGCTCAGGTCGAAGTCGATTTGAAACGCAAATTTTATTCAAATGATGTCTCAATCTGAGACATCATTACGTTTGTGAATTGAATCAGAAATAATTTATTAAAATTCATTCGTTGTCTTAAGATTACATCAAAAAAGGTCGATATGAAAATATGTCGAATGCACGAACGCTGAAACGCGGCGAATTTTTATTCAAAGAAACTGATAAAATCCAAACGGTTTATATTGTTCAGTCTGGTCAAATCAGTCTGCAATTTTTAAAAAATAAAAAAAATATTGAAGTCATGACTGTATCGACGGGTTATGTCTTTGCGGATCAAATTGTATTGGCTTCGGCAGTCTATACGTATTCTGCAATGGCATCACAAGAAACCAAAATAATTGAAATACCTGTCGAAGCTTTCAAAAGTCAGTACGAAAGCTTTCATCAAATTTATAAATCATTTATAAAAACATCGTGTGAACGTTTAAAATGGGCGATGACAGAAATAAAAAATAAAAAATCAGACAAAGACATGGTTCCTTGTGGCGTTGAAGAAATTCCCAGAGCCTTTGGATTTTTGTATCATTCAATGAAACACAAGGGCGTCATTGATGGATTGTCGTGTCGTGCCGACTGGGCAACGCTTCGTCAGTATTCACAACGAATTTTTGGTGAAAGTTTGAAGCGCACTGAACAAGTCACACAAATTTTAGTTAAATTGAAACTGGCAGAATATGTGATGACTCCCCTGGATGAAGACGATGTTTTATCAAAGCCTGAAATTTCTGGTTTTAAAATTTATGATCTGGCAGCGCTTGAATCTTTTTTTGAATTTTATCAATACTATTATTACAAAGGGAATAAACAAAATCTGTTGCGCCCAGATGAAATTAATTACAATGTTCTTAATATTTTATTGATGGCATTTGAAAAATCTGAAATCGATAAGTCAGGTGTCGTAAGCCGCGATTTAAATGAGGTCACAGACTTTTTCAAAGACTATGGGATTAGTTTCGGATCTGGTCAGCTGACAGCGCTTGAAACAATTGGGTTATTTTGTAAACGTAAGCCTGCGGCGAATAATCAAGTGTTCTTGCAATTTGAACTCAAAGAATTTAAACAAATTTTTAATTCCTGGAGAATTCTTCGTGAAGTTGAAAAATGGAATGACCGAAATGTGGTGGATATTTACGAACAAGAAGAAACACCAAAGAAAAAAATATTAATACTGGGTGGTGTTGCCTGTGGATCCTGTAAGCACGTGATGGTATCGGCAGCAAAATTTTGCAGTGAATGTGGTGCCAGGATCGAAACTTCTGCAGTAGATACAGAAAAGAAGGCCGCATGAAAAAATATTTGGCTTTGATAGTATCAATTTTTATTTTGTTTTGCCATCAAAACTGCAAACCGGTCAGCGATAAGCCGACGATGTCACAAGTTCCAAAAGAAAACCAAATTATTAATTTAGCTGATGAAAATATTCAAACTGTGACACTGCAATCCACAGAAAATACAACTGTTCAGCAGAGCGCCAAAACTTTTACTTTAGTCAGTCAAAATTCGTATTCTGTGAACTATGCGACCGGAGAAATTTCTAAAACAACACAAGCTGGTGGTGCCGTCGTCAATTATTGCTTGAGCACAAATTTGCTCAATGAATTACGAGATATATTAAATTCTGCACAAGTTTGTAAAGTCGAAACGACGAATGCCCCAGATCAAGTTTGCACTATGGAGTATCGTGTTGGATACGCGCAAATCATGACCAGCCGTGATGAAATTGATTTGGGTTCAAATTCAAGTGGTTGCGGAACGAAAATCGACTTATGTTTGCCGGCCTCGTCGGACTTGTTAAAAGGTTGGTTTGCAGCAGTCAAAAATCAACTGCCACAATTAAACTGTCCCTAATAAATTATTAATTTAATATTTTAGCATTTAAAAAATCACTGGCCTCTTTGATTTTTGTACGATCTGGCACTGCGCCTTGTGCAAAATCAGGTCGACCACCGCCTTTGCCTCCCAAAATCTGTGCGAAATCTTTTAATAAAACGCCGGCTTGAAATTGCGTCGTTAAATCCTTTGATACAGAAATAATTACGGGGTGCGTGGCGTCGCCAAGTCCTACGACGACAACGATTCCTTTTTGAATTTTATTTTTTAATTGATCAGAAACTTGTGATAAAACTTCACGGTCGTCTAATGCTAAGTCTGCAAAAATATATTTTGCTGGCCCGGTTGCAGAATTAAATTCTTTGGCTGATTTAAAAATTTCATCAACGTTAATTTTTCCTGATTGAATTTTTTGAATTTCTTTTTGTAAATCTTTAATTTCTTCCTTTTTCTCTTCGATCCAAATTGACAATGATTTGTCTGTGGCAACTCCTGCAGAATTTTTAGCAAGCTTGATTTCATTTGTATTTTGAATAAAATATTCAATCACTGCATCGCCAGTAATTGCTTCGATCCGACGAACGCCAGCGCTGACGCCAGATTCAGACATAATCTTAAACGCTCGAATTTGGGCTGTATTTTTAACATGTGTTCCACCACACAGTTCAATCGAAAATGCAGGTTCATTCCCTGCAGATTCGCCCATTGTTAATACGCGAACTTCGTCACCGTATTTTTCACCAAACAAAGCCATAGCTCCGCTGTCGATGGCCATTTTGTGCGACATAATTTGCGCCGTTACGTTATGAGCTGCTGAAATTTCTGTGTTCACCATGTCTTCAATTTTTTTAATTTCATCTGTTGTGATGGGCTTATTATGTGTAAAATCAAATCGTGTTTTTGTTGCATCGACCAGTGATCCTGCTTGCGTGACGTGAGTGCCTAAAATTTTTCTCAGCGCCGAATGCATTAAATGCGTTGCTGAATGGTTCGAAACAATTTGTCTGCGTTCGATATTATCGACTTCAGTCGTGACCAAGTCGTTGATTTTAAGCAAACCTTCGGTAATTTCAATTTGATGTAAAAATGAATTCCCTTGTTTGGTGCAATCGTGAACCAAGGCTTTGAAGTTTTTGCCTGTTAAAATTCCGTGATCTCCGGTTTGTCCGCCACCTTCTGCGTAAAATGTGGTTTGGTCTAAAATAACAAAACCCGATTCATTTATTTTTAATTCGGAAGTTTCATTTGAACCATTTGAAAGTGCTAAAACTTTGGATTTTGTATTTAAAGAATCATAACCTAAAAATGTCGTAGGATAAGTTGTGGAAAATTTTTGGCCGAATTCGATGATATGTTTTTCATCAGATTTTAATGATTTTGATTTCCACGTGGATTTGGCCTTTTGTTTTGATACCAGCATGATTTTTTCGAAACTTGTTTCATCGCTTGTCAGTCCTGATTCCGCAGCCATCAGACTGGTTAAATCAACGGGGAATCCATAAGTATCGTACATTTTAAATAAAATTTCACCAGAAACTGATTTGTGATTTTGTGATTTTAATTTTTTAATTTCGTCTTGTAAAATTGCAGTGCCGTTATCCAGAGTTTGTAAAAATCTGGACTCTTCATCGCGAATTGTTGATAAAATATGATTTTTTCGTGTGGATAATTCTGGGTAAAAATCTGACATGTGCGTAATCAATTGTTCAGACATCGGTGTTAAAAAAGAACTTTCAGTTGATAATTTACGACCGTAACGAATCGCACGTCGCATAATTCGGCGTAAAACGTAACCTCGGCCATCGTTTGATGGTAATGCGCCATCAGCCAATAAAAATGAAACTGCACGAGTATGATCGGCCAATACGCGCATCGCAGAAACTCTGTCAAAAATTTCTTTGTTTGATCTTAAAACCAAAGGATCAGTGACGTAATCTAATTTTGAAATTTTTGAAGCTGCATTTAATAACGGAGCGAATAATTCTGTATCGTAATTTGAAAACTGGCCCTGAAGCGCAGCGACAAGTCGTTCAAATCCCATTCCAGTATCGACAGAAGGTTTTGGTAACGAAACTAAATTCCCAGGGCTTGTTTCATCATATTGCATGAAAACTTGATTCCAAATTTCAACATAACGGTCTTCTCCCGCAGCGATTCCTTTGTAAGGGTCAGATTCTTTGCCAGCAAGTTCTCCGTGATCATAAAAAATTTCCGTGCACGGACCACAGGGGCCAATATCGCCCATGCGCCAAAAATTATCTTTATCGAAACGAAAAATGCGATCCTTGGGGACGCCCTCTTGTTTGTGCCAAATATCAGCGGCTTCGTCGTCTGAAATGTGGCATGTGACGTACAATTTATCTTTGGGAATTTTATATTCATTTGTTAAAACATCCCACGCATAATGAATGGCTTCTTTTTTAAAATAATCTCCGAACGAAAAATTACCCAACATTTCAAAAAAAGTATGATGTCTGGCCGTAAATCCAACATTGTCCAAATCATTGTGTTTTCCGCCAGCACGAATGCATTTTTGCGAACTCACTGCGCGCACATAATCGCGTTTTTCCAATCCTAAAAATGAATTTTTAAATTGAACCATCCCTGAATTTGCGAACAACAAAGTTGCATCATTTTCTGGAATTAAATTTGAACTGGACACGTGTGTGTGATTATTTTTTTTATAATAATTAATAAATGTGCTGCGGATTTCAGAACTCTTCATCATAAATGTCCTCGTTGTTGGTATTTTTAAAATAAGTATTTAACACTTGATCAGCAATATCTTCATCAAACCCGCGGTTTGATAAAAATCGCAAAATGCGCAATTTGTCTTTGGGACTGGGTTTGCTGAATTTATTTTCTACGGCTTCCATGGCCTTTTCAAGTTCTATTTCTGGATCAATTTGAACTGTATTTAAGCCCAGATCTTCAAGTTTTTTGTTAATCGCGTATTGGCCTTTATTTTTTTGATTTAAATTTTCAACAACGCTATTTTGTAATTTTTCAGGCGCTGGGTTCCAGCTCTGGGTTTTGCTCCAGGTCAAAGCTTCTGTTAATATTTGTGGATCTGTCACATGGGCTAATTTTTCAAACAATTGCTTTTCGGAACGATCACTGATCGCCATTAAATCCATTATTTTTCGTTTTGTTTCGCTCAACGATAATAATTGCTTAGTTTTTAAACTGCCATCAACCATAAATTAATATAACTTGTTGATTGTGCATCAGTCTATTTTTGACTCACCCAGAGAGGATATTTTTTTTTAAAGTGCTAATCTATGACTTCAGAACATTCAAAGGAGAATAATATGTTAGAAGGAATCGGTTTATTTGGGATTATAATCATATTTTTTGTGATTGCTGTGTTGGGCGGTGTTTTCACAACAGTGAATCAGGGAACTATTTCTGTGGTGACGATGTTTGGAAAATACAAACGGATTATGTATCCGGGATTAAATTTTAAAATACCATTTTTTGAAGTCATCATGCGCCGGGTTTCAATTCAAAATCAATCAATCGAATTGCAATTTCAAGCGATCACATTTGACCAAGCCAACGTCAATTTCAAAGCCATGTTATTGTACGCTGTTATTGATCAAACCGAAGAAACAATTAAAAATGTGGCCTTTAAATTTATTGATTTCAGCGCGTTGATGCAAACATTGAATCGCACTGTCGAAGGCAGTGTTCGCGGATTCGTGGCAACCAAGCGCCAAAATGAAATTTTGGGTTTACGACGTGATATCGTCAATGCCGTCAAAGACCAATTGGACGAAGATTTAAAATCTTGGGGGTATCATCTGATTGATATGCAGTTAAATGATATTACTTTTGACGAAACAATTATGCAATCCATGGCTCAAGTTGTTTCATCCAGCAATTTAAAGGCTGCCGCAGAAAACGAAGCCCAGGCCTTATTAATTCGTAAAACAAAAAATGCCGAAGCCGATGGTTTGGCAATTAAAATTTCAGCTGACGCAGAACGTGCCGCGGCCCAGATGCGTGGTCAGGGTGTAGCCCTGTTTCGCGAAGAAGTCGCAAAAGGTATGTCGAAAGCCGCCGAAGAAATGCGTTTGGCGGGGTTGGACAGTTCATTTATTTTGTTTTCAATGTGGACAGACGCCATTAAACATTTCGCTGAAACCGGCAAGGGTAACGTGATTTTCTTGGACGGGTCAAACGAAGGCTTGGATAAAACAATGAAACAAATGATGTCATTAAGCCAAATCGAAACTTTGACGAAAACATTAAAAAAATAGGTTTTTTTGAAACTCGATTTCCGCTATTTAAGTTATACTAACAAATATAGCGGAAATGGCTTGTTTAAAATGGCATTTCCGCTATATTTGTTAAATGAACAAATATAGCGGAAATCAAATTATTGGTCGCCAAGCTGAATCGCATAAATTACAAGAACTATGGAAAAAAGCCCCAGCAACACTGGTTGCATTTTATGGTCGTAGGCGCGTTGGCAAAAGTTATATTTTAAAAGCTTTTGCGAAATCTAAAAAAAATTTATTATTTGAAGGCCTTGAGCATCAAGGAAGCCAAAAACAAATCGAATGGTTTTTGAAACAATTCACTGATCAATACAAAGACGTTAATTTAAAAAATATGGTGTGGACAGATTGGTCACAAGCTTTTGATTATCTGACAGATTATTTAAATCAGAATAAAAAAAATAAAATATTTATAGTTTTTGACGAAATCCCTTGGATGGCTTGTGGTCAAACTAAGTTGATTTCGCTGATTAAATACTATTGGGATAAATATTGGAAGTATTTAAATGTGATGATAGTTATGTGCGGTTCAGTTTCTTCGTATATGGTTAAAAATGTCATCAGGTCAAAAGCTTTGTATGGCCGAATTAATGCTGAATTCAATTTATTAAAAATGAAATCTTTCGACAGCAAATGTTTTTTTAAAGAAAAACGTTCTGATTTTGAAATCTTAAATTATTTATTATTACTTGGCGGGGTACCCAGATATCTAGAAGAAATTAATTTAAGCAAATCGTTCGATCAAAATATAAATCAACTGTGTTTCTCTAAAGATGCATTTTTTGTGAATGAATTTGATAAAATATTTTTCTCTCACTTCAAAGAAGCGCGCAGCTACAAAATAATTGCTCAGGTTTTGGCTGAAAAAAATTGCGACTTACAACAGCTTTCAAAAAAATCAAAGATATCGTCAGGCGGAGCGTTGAAAGGTTATGTCGAAAATATGAAATCAGCAGGTTTTGTTGGAGAATATGAAACCGCAGATCGGCGCAAAAAAACCAACCTCAGAAAATATAAATTAATTGATGAATACAGTCGATTTTATTTTAAATATATAGAGCCCAATAAAAAATCAATTCAGCTTTTAACAAAAAATAATATTTTTTCTGAAAAAGTAAAAATAAAATGGTCACAGTGGCTAGGTTTTGCTTTTGAAAATTTTTGTATTCAGAACGCCGAAGTTATTGCTGATCAAATGGGGTTTTTGGATAAAATTGATTATTTTGGTCCTGTTTTTCACAGAGGCACAGAAGGATTTCAGTTTGATCTGGTTTTTTACCGCACTGACAAAGTTGTTACTTTTTGTGAAATTAAATATAATTTGAAGCCGCTGGGGCCTCAGGTTATTAGCGATATGGAAACCCGAATGAAAAAAATATCGGTTCCTCGTGGATATTCGACCGAAAGGGCATTAATTTCAATCAGCGGCTGCGATAAATCTGTGGTCAAATCAAATTATTTTGATCATATTTTAGAAGTTCAAGATTTGTTTGCCAATAATAAAAATATATTTTTGAGTTCAAAGTAATAAATTTTTTAGTTAGATAATTTAAAATCTAATGCGGCTTGAACAATATCCTTAACAACTTGTTCGTCGATGGGTCCGTATGTTGGTTTTTCGTCTTTATTTGGTGAAAAACAGTGCCCTAAGTTTTTGTAAATTTTAGTTTTTAAATTTTTTAAGTTTAATTTATCCAGCATTTTGATTTCTCCAGCTGGAGTTGAATAATCTTCAGCGCCCTGGAATATGGAAATTTCTGATTTAACCAGATGAATTCGATCTTTATTTGCAGGAGCACTCAAAAACTCTTTGTACCAACTCATCGGCTTATTGTCTGGCGCCCACTTTTCTTTAGAGTTTTTAATCATATCTAGAGCCATCTTGTAATCATCAATTGGATTCGCATTAGTACCGGATTTAGTTGGATCCTGAGACTCGACAATTTGATAGTAAAGTAAATCTTTTAATGATCTGGCCATTGCTCCTAATAAAATCAGACCACGTAATTTTTCGTCTAATTTTATAGCGGCCTCTACTCCGATAACAGTTCCCTCGGAATGTCCTATGATAATCAGATCACTGTATTTCGCCTGCGTTTTTTCCATTACAAATTTTGATGCATCAACCGAGTCGGAAATCAGATGCGATCTGTCCGCAGTCAGCCAGATGTTTTTATCAACCTGTCCATCTTCGTTCAAGACACCACGTTTGTCGTATCGAAAAGACGAAAACCCTTTTTCTGCTAATGCTGTTGCAAGCTGTTGGAATAACTTTTCTTTTTTGCCAGAAATAGTTTCTGTTGCAGGTGCTGTTTCGTCTCTGTCAGTTTTGCCCGATCCCCCTATGAAAAGTATTACACCCCTTTGATCTTTAACGTGAACCAGTGTGCCGCTAATTTTTGTACCATCCAAAGATGATTTAAAAAATAAATTCTGGTCGATTACTGATTTTGTCATTTGTGTCGATTCCTTGCCGAGTTTTGTAGAATTGATGAAAGAGCTGCAGGAAGCGATGAGGATAATCGAGCTATAAATTAATAATTTCATATTTTAAACATAATCAACCAACTCATTTGTGGCAAGAGCAAAAAAACCGATTTTGCGACACTTTCATTTGAAAAATATCCAATAAAGTGTTCAAATGAAGCCCTATGGAAGCACCTAATTTTTTAAAACAAATTGTCGAAAAAGATCTTGAATCAAAAAAATACCCTATGGTCATTACGCGTTTTCCTCCGGAACCCAACGGATATTTACATATCGGTCATGCGAAATCGATTTGTTTGAATTTTGGTTTAGCCAATGATTTTGGTGGACAATGTCATTTGCGTTTTGACGACACCAATCCCGAAACCGAAGACGTTGAATATGTTCAGTCAATACAGGCTGATGTGAAATGGTTGGGTTTTGATTGGAATCAGAATTTGTTTTATGCATCTGATTATTTCGATCAAATATACGAATGGGCGATCGAGCTCATCAAAAAAGACAAAGCCTATGTTTGTAGCCTGAAAGAAAATGAACTTCGTGAATACCGCGGAAATTTCACAACCCCGGGCAAAGACAGTCCCAACAGGAATCGATCTGTCGCAGAAAATTTAGAACTTTTTGAAAAAATGAAAAACGGTGAATTCGCCGAAGGCGAACACGTTTTGCGTGCGAAAATTGACATGAAATCACCAAATATGAATTTACGTGATCCATTATTATATCGTATCCGTAAAGTTCACCACCATAAAACAGCGGATAAATGGTGCATATATCCAATGTACGATTTTGCACATCCATTATCGGATGCGATCGAAAAAATTACACATTCAATATGTACTCTTGAATTCCAAGATCACCGTCCGTTTTATGATTGGTGTATTGAAAACTGTGCTGTTCCGGCACAGCCCAAACAATATGAATTTGCCAGATTGAATATGACTTTTTTAGTCATGAGCAAACGTAAATTATTACAACTGGTCAAAGAAAATTTAGTTATGGGTTGGGATGATCCACGTATGCCAACAATTTCAGGAATTCGCAGACGCGGCTATATGCCACAAGCCATGCATGAATTTGCGAAACGTATTGGTGTTGCCAAAGCCGAATCATTAATTGATTTTGAAATTTTAGAAGCCTGTGTTCGTGATGATTTAGACGAACGATCGCACCGTGCAATGGCCGTTTTGCGCCCGATCAAAGTTGTGATTTCGAATCTGCCAGACGGGCACAAAGAAGAACTGGAAACATCGGTTCATCCTAAAAAAACAGAACTTGGTCGCAGAAAATTTTATTTCACCAAAGAAATTTTTATTGATGAGTCCGATTTTAAGGAAAATCCTGAATCTGATTTTTTCAGACTCAGCCCAGGTAAAGAAGTCCGCCTGCGGAATGCGTTTGTGATTCGCTGTGATGAAGTTATAAAAAATACGGCTGGTGACATTACTGGATTAATTTGTTCTTATTTGCCAGAAACAAAAGCCGGAAAACCAACAGCCGATGGTCGTAAAATCAAAGGTATTATTCATTGGGTATCTGCCACTGAATGTATCAATGCTGAGGTTCGTTTGTATGGTCGATTATTTTCTGTCGCGGATCCTGAAAACACACCGGATGGCAAAGATTTCAAACAAAATTTAAATCAAAATTCATTAACAGTTTTAAAAAATGCGAAACTTGAACCATCAATGGCGACGGCAAATCACGAAACACGTTATCAATTTGAACGCGTCGGGTATTTTTGTTTGGATTCCAAGGATTCAAAACCAGATTCACTTATTTTTAATATGACAGTGGATTTGGCCACTGGTCACTAATTGTTCGTATATTGTGGACAGCTGGGGTTGTATTCTTCAAGACCCCAGCGCTGTTTTTCATTCGCGTTCGGGTCACTGATTAATTTACTATTGAGTAAAGCCAACCAGACATCGTCAAAATTTAATTTTAAATTTGATTTTAACTTCAGCGGGCACCAGTTTTGATTTTGTGCAGTTACAAATATCGAAGTCATTTTTTTTAAACTATCCACCGACATTTCGTTTCTAAAAAATCTATCACTGTAAATATTAAATGCATAATTATAAATTAATAATAATTTAGCATCGCGATTTGGCGTTGAATGATCAGAATATTCAGAATTGCTAAGACATGAATTCACAGGTTTTCTGAAAATTTCTGATAATGCGATTTCAACGTTTTCAACTCTTAAGCGTGTTTCGTTACAAATTAATTTTAATAAACGGTCAATTTTTTCGTTGGTGCTTTCTTGGCGTTCTCGCAGCCGGGATTCCATTTCATTAAAAAATAAATCTAAATATTTTGCTTTATTGTAAATTTCAAATTGTTCCTGACTGGCCATCGGATTTTTTGAATTTGATTTTAAATAATGTTCGGGCCATTTAAATGCCCTGTAACCTTCTTGATTCGTGCGTGTGACATGTGGAGCGAACGAATATCGTTCAAATAAATTTCTGACCCTCGACGGCTCTGTAGAGTCCAAAATCGTAGGAATTCCTGTTTGTGAAACTGATGTAACCTGAACTGTGTGATTCGTAGGTCTTAAAACAACGAATATGATGCCAGCGCGAAATTGCTGTTTATTGATCCCTATGGGATATGTGTCGTCCGATAATGTGGACGTATTTGCATCGATATTTACTTTTTTAATAAATTCGCGGAATCTAAGTACGGGGTCATTGATACGATCAAAATTTTTCATCTGATTTGTCATTTTTTCTGCTCGAAAAGGCAGTTTATAAGTGTAAGCGAATACGGCTCGCATGTTATAAGAGGCATCAGCGCAATCACTCGCTATATTATATAATATAGAATTTGAATTTGTGTAAACGTCGGGTTTCCAGTTGGCAGTGACCCATTTTGAATACGCTGTTTCCCAAAGATCATTCCATTGATACTTGTTTTCCCAGACGCTGGCATTGGCTGACAGCTGTATAAAAAATAACAGCCCAAAGACAGCCTTCTGCAACCTCGTCGTTTTTATTTTTAAATAATTCATGCAAATATAAAATGCAAGCCGAGCGCCAAGCCGGCGGCTGTATCAAAACGAGATTACTATTGATCAATTAAAATTTGATAATTTGGTTTTATCATTTCAGAATTATTTTTGAAAACTTCATAACTGTCTGCTGAATTTCCTTGGTCCATGAAAAAACCAAGGCTGATGCCTGAATGATAATCGTTGGGATTTTTTTCAGCTGCAGGTAATGAAATTCCCTTGTAAGTGTCTTTGCCAGCGCTATCTATGAAAAAAGTAAATCCGCTTTGAGAAGCGGCACCCAGGCAATGTGGACATGTTTTATAATTATCATCACCAGAAAAATCTTGAAACAAAGTTATGCCCAAATCCCAAGACATACCTTGGCCAACAATATGTTTTGAAATGTACTGATCATTGCCGCCGGCTTCCAAGAAAGTACCAATCGCGTAATGTGCAGTAAATCCTTGGCTATATCTGGACCCGATGTATTTATCATTTTCATTCCCAGAATTAATCAACAATCCCCAGCCAAAATAATAACCGCCGCCTTGTGAAAAATCACCAGAATCAAAAACATCTTGGCCTTGTCGATCGTACAATAATCCCAATCCGCCAGATACAAACCCGCGTAATCCGACGCCAATGCCTTGTGACCATCCATCAAATTGTCCGGCATCGCCGTAACCTGACGGTCTATTGCCTTTACTGTAATAACTATCGTTTCCCGCAAGATCCAGCATTAAGCCGTACCCACCGGCAATGCCAACCCCTTGACTGAGTTGTAAACTTTCATAACGATCATCTCCGCGTTCATCAATTAAAATGGCTGTGCCACCAAATCCTGTCGCAAAACAATATTTAATACATCGATATTCATCATTGCCATTTTTATCTAATAAAAATGAAATTCCAAAAAGCGTTGAAGCAAATGATCCTTGTAATCCAGTATATCGATCATCGCCTTGCAAATCCATAATGAATTGAATGCCCATGACAGATCCACTACTGATCCAATTTTCTGATGATTCGTAAATATCATTACCATTGTAATCAATAATTATGCTGTTCGCATTTTGATAAATATCATCACCATCTAAATCGATAATCAAAAATATTTTATCTTCAGGCTTGAATGTATAAGTATCGATTCCCGAACCTGATACAATGATATCACCTAAAGAAGTTTTTATTCGAACTTGTTTCTGTTGATTTTTATTCAACAGAAATTTTGCCTCAGAACGAATTTGTTCAAGAAATATCAGATCGATTTGATTTGAAAGTATTGCAAAGCCTTGGGCAGAATGGCGCGGTCTGATTTTCTGGATCAAGGATATCGTATTTAAATTTTTATCTAATTGTTGTGAATTCTTTTCATTTTGAATATAAATGGATTCAGAAAATTTTTCCGCCAAGACAGGCAAATCAGTTTTTAGGGACTCGAGCGACGTTGCTGAAAGCCCATCGAATGATTTATCCAGTTCTAATTTTGCAGTTTTAATAATTTCAACGAACTGATCAATTGCTGATTTATTTTTTGGAACTGCCTTGAATTTAAAATCCGAATTATTATAATCAAATAAAAATTGTCCGATTAATTTTATGGGATCGATTGTATTTTTATCTAATTGTTGTTTGACCCAATGAGAATACCGTTGGATTTCAAATGGATTTTTTTGCAGACTGGTTACGATTGGGTGACGTAATTGATCACCTTCTTCGGTCATTAATTTAAAACGAGCAGATAAATCAGAAACTTCTTTTTCGATTTTATATTTACGAACGATTGTTTGAAAATCATTTATTTGATGGTTTACAGGCAATTGGAATGCAAATTCTTTTTGTGTTGAATAGCTTTCGCCAAAGCTGTATTTCCGACCCTGTAATATTGTACTCAGCTCTAATATGATTTTCTGATCGCGCAAAACTGTAAAATTGATTTGCGTACCAATTTTACGCCGAGCTAAATATTCTGTGAAATCTAAACCTAATTTAAATCCATGGTCAGAAACTTTTTTTTGATCGATGGCAACGATAATGTCACTGCTGCGTAGCCCTGATTTATAAGCTGGTGTTCCAGGGTAAACCAGGCTCAATAATAACCCTGAATGAAAACCAGAAATACTTTTTTCAAGGCTCTTGCGTTCAGAAAAAAATTCGATACCTAAAAATGGCCGCTGGGCGTCGTCAGGATTTTTAGGGCCGGTCAGTTGAACTGTGCGACATCCGATGAAAAAAAATAAAACAACAGTCAAAAGTAATTTGTTTCGCATACAAATACCGTTGCAATGAATACGGACGATGTCAATACAGTCAGTCATAATGCATTCAGCAACGAATTTAATTTTCAAACCAAAAAAAATAAAACATACTGTGTGCTATGAATAAATTGATTGAAATTCTGGCCACGTTTTTTTATATCGGCAAAATTCCAAAGGCCCCCGGCACATGGGCAACTTTGGCAACGATTCCGTTGTGGTTTTCAATGTCAAAACTAAATCCAATTTTTTACATGGCTATTGTATTTTTGATTGTTATCGCAGGAATTTTTATTTCTCAAATTTATGAAAATCAATTAAAAATCCATGATTCAAAAACAATTGTTATCGATGAAGTCGCGGGCTTTTTAATTACAATGGTCTGGCTGCCTGTAACATGGCAGTCTGTCGTTTTTGGTTTTGTGTTATTTCGTTTTTTTGACATCGTCAAACCACCGCCGATCAGGCAGTTGGATCAGAAAATTTCTGGTGGCCTGGGCGTTATGTTAGATGACGTTGCTGCCGGTATTATCTCTAGTTTAATTTTACAAATTATTTACAGTCAAACGATGTGGCTAGGTGTACAAAATTTTACACTTTAAAACCAACCCATATCTTAACCATTCGCAGACTTTAAAATGAATTTTTTAAAGTCTGCATTTAGACAATTTGTAACATTTGGTGCACTCAGTATTTTTGAACTCTGTTTCCAGATGTATCGTGCGTCAAAAAATATGCCGAAATATGTTTCAACATCAATGCTTAACGTATCGCCATTAGTTGCTTTGCAGTATATTATTTTCATCGCTAAATTTATGACGCTTGTCTTTATCCTGTCACTTTTTTGTGAAATTTTAAAAAATTTATTAAATATTAAAAATTCTCTTTATTTTTCTATTTGGACATGGATTTTTTCTGTTTCATTGACACTTGCAATTCGCCCACATTTTATGTTTTCGAGCATCTCGGCGCTGAGTATATTTTTTTTCGGTGGCATTGCTTGCGCTGCATTTGTTGGTTTTTTTATTTTTGGAAGCCTATCGTTTTTCAAAAAAAACGAAAAAATTAAAATCAGTCACTATTTGTCGGCTATTTTTTTGATGGCCGCATTGGCCCTATTCAGCGCACCTGGTATCAATTTTTTTGATCAAGCTTTATTCCGATTTAATAAGCAAACAGATTCTGAAAATTTGAGAAAATCGGTTTTGGTCATCAGTATTGATTCTTTGAGGCCTGAATTCGTTCATCGATATACATCAGAAAATCCAAATTCGATTTTTTCAAAGTTTTATCATGAATCAACGGTATTTAATTCGATGATTGCGCCAATTGCCAGAACGCACCCATCATTGATTTCATTTTTAACTGGACTGAATCCGCCACAGCACGGTGTGCGAGAAAATTTAATGCCCGATGCCAAAAACACTGAAAAAATTCTTCAAAAAAGCAATTTACTTCAACAGCTCTATGAAAAAAAATTTCAGACACGTTTCTTGATTGATGAAAATAAATTTGCACAATTTAGCGAAAGTCAATTTTTGAATATTGCAAAATCACCAATTGATTCAGTGATAAATCATGTGTTGCCACAAATTTTCAAATCTTCGCTACACAATATATTTTTTAACAATTTATTTGGCCATTCCGTATTAACAGAACTTGATGGTAATGGAGCATACAGTGCAACCTACAATCCAAAAAATTTCTTTTATCAAATTTCAGATGTTTTAAAAAAACTGAATCTATCTGAACCATTTTTTGTTTTGGCACATACGTGTGCTATGCATTACCCCGGCCATTCTAGATCGCCATATATTTTAAAAAATCAATCAGATGCAAATCATTTAACGACAGAATACATCAATTATTTTAGCAAAGAACAAAACATAGAAAATATACATCCTGAAAAATTTAAAGATTTAGCCTATGGAAATTTTAGTATGGTTGTTGATGATGTTATAGAACCATTACTTGGAAATTTACAGCAAAGCAATTTATCTGAACAAATAAATATAATATTAATGTCTGATCACGGCGAAACTTTTTTCAGTGATTCAGCCAGGTATAATTCATCGTATATACCTTCGCACGGCGGACCAGCAATTTTGAACGAAGATTCGTACAAATCAGCATTTATTATTCACAGTAAAAACAATGAAATAAAAAATGTGGACCAGCCCACAAGCTTAGTGGATGTATCAAAATTCATACAAAATATAGTTTCAGAATCGAAAAAAAATTATATGACAGATCGTGGTAAATATTACGAATCAGGTATTTGGTCAAAATCAAATTTTAAATCCCAGCTGCTCTATTTTGACCGTAACATTGAAAAATTATATGTCATCAACGATGCTGGCCAAGTCAGTTTAATCGATAAAATCGAACCCGGTTTGATCGTACAAAAAGCAAGAACCCTGTTTTTAGAAAATAAACATTATACGTTGTTTCCAACAGATTTTGGAATTGAATCGGTCACTTGCGAAGGCTATAAATGTTGGTCAGATCAGGAAATAAATCAAAAATTTATTGATGACATTAATCATTTTGCAAAACCAGATATCGATGCAGGTTACTGGCCCAGCATGATTAATAAAAAATCCAGCTCTGCAGATTTTGAAATCGACAAAAAACTAAATAATACAAAAAATCAATTTCTAACCTATTTATTATTGCAACACGACTTAAACCACAATGGTGGAATTTTCGATGCCATTGACGGATTGTTGAAAATTTTAACAGACACGAATAATGATCAACTCGTTCGTAAAAAATCGTACCAAAGCTTATCTGAAATTTGTCGTATTAATTTTTTAAAAAAATCGTGCTCTGATTTTTATGACAGAAAATATTCTGATCGAGCATTTTCTGCGGAAAAAATACCGCAATCAGAAATTTTCGTTGATAACTTAATTGCAACTGCTCAATTTAATGCACTTCGGGACTATGCTGAAAAATACCAAAACAATGTTTTTCAAACAGGATATTATTATAAGTTTTGGTTAGCTTATATTAAGTTGCCTGAAAATTTAACTCTCGATCAAAAAATTGAAAAACTAAAAACGACTTTCGAAATTGAATTAGGCTTACAGTTTTTTGAAGTTGATTCTGATTGGATTCGATTTTTAAATCATGTTTCAAGTAATTCCGACCGGTCATATTTTTACGCGGAGGCTGCAAAATATTTAAAAACAGGCAGGTTGCCTTTAACTGTCGTTTTTAATGATTTGTTGCCGGCGGTTCTGAATGTCCTAGACTCAAATTGTTATACTGATAAAATACACAGACTCATTTTTTCACAACGATCGAATTGGATAAATAAGTCAAATTGGTCCGATTTGGTTTATCAAATGGCCAAGGCCAACCAGCATCTGTGTGCCAAAAAATAGCACCAGGACGTTCGTCGAGTTTATTATAAAATGAACAGTCTAGTTTTAATAATTTGAATTAGATATTTTTTTTTAGAGTGTTTAAATTGATCATGTTCAAATTTTTTTTATTCGCTTTTTTTCTGTCAATTTATGCAGGCGCTAGCGTGTTTCCGGATACAATTTCATTTCAAAATATACAAAATGCAAATAAAACGAATTTTGAATTTAAAAAAACAAACAAAACAACAATTTTATTTTTCTGGGCCAGTTGGTGCCCTCGTTGCAAAGAAATTTTACCTGATATTTTAAGTATTCAATCATCAAATAATAAGGTGGATGTTATTGGTATATCCGTTGACGAGGACAAAAAAAATGCTGTATTAGCGGCAGCCAAGGCATACCGTTCTATTTCGAGACAGTATTGGGTTGGCCACCAATTTCTGGAAGATCTAAGTATAAAAATGATTCCAGTTATTGTTTTAATAGATAGAGCTGGTAAAATAGATACTGTGTATGTTGGCAGTTACAGTGATAAAATCAGTTATTTCAAAAAACGTGTTCAATATTTGTCTGATCGGGGAAAATAAATGAAATTTAAATCAAACAAAGGCTTTGGATTAGTCGAAATTTTAGTTGCCTTGGGCATAATGAGCGTCGTTGGCCTTGGTATAAGCACATTGGTAACAAATTCTTTCAAACAACAAAAACAGATTTTCAGTGATTCAAATATCGATGCGTTACGCGAAAATATTCTTAAAAATTTGCAAAATGATCAAGCGTTTTTAAATACATTAAAAAATCCAGCAAACGCCACTGTGTTTCAGTGCATAAATGATGCTGCTGATTGCGTATCGGCAGGGGGCGAGTTTAAACTTTTTGATAAAAATAATTCAGTGTTGTCAATGTCGTCATTATCATCCGAAGCAACGACTGGTTTTAACTTAGAAGGTATTCAGTGTAATGACTTTAATTCAGCGGTGGGCAATGACAGCTGCCCTTTTAAATATGTTGCGACATGGGCTGCTGATTGTTATCAAACACAAAACATAAAAGGCAAGGCCTCTGTTGAAACGGCCTGTCGAAATCCATTAATAAAAATCAATGTTGATTTTATTTCAAAAGCTTCTACGAATTCATCATTTAAATTAATTAACATTCAAAAAATGAAAGTATCAGTTATTAAATCGCAAAATGATGCTGCGCTGGCTGATCAAGGTAAAATGGCTCTGAAAAAAATGTGCGAAGAAATGTCGGGCGGAGTTTTTGACGCTTCAGCATCAACCTGTATTTTACCATCATTAAGTGTATTGAATTGCGAAAATATTTGTGGACCCAACAGGCAATCGTTGGTTAAAGGATTTCACCCCGACGGAACTTTGAAATGCAGTTGCGCAATGTTTCCGGTCGCAAATTGTAATCCACCTGGAACAATTGCAAAAGTTTTATCTGCTATTTCCCCTGTCGGAACAATTTCTTGTAATAACGGAGTGATTCCAGATTTAATTGCTACCGGAGACATCAACGAGGAGCCGGTCGTGTATACCGGTGATGGCGGTGGTGGCTGTACCAAGCACGGAGTCACATATGGAGCAGGTGGCGTTGACAACTCTGCTGCAATTGGCGGTGATGGCGGTGATGGCGGTGATGGCGGTGATGGCGGTGATGGCGGCGGTGGTGGTGGCTCGTGATTTTTATAAATAATATGTTCAAATTTAAAAATATAAATAAAATTAAAAACGAATCAGGTTCTGCAATTTTATGGGTACTGGGAGCAGCAGCTGTTGTGGCTGTGATATCTGCTGCGCTACCTCAATTGTTTACTGCAAATGAAAGAGATTTTAAAATTAATCATTTGCGAAATTCAATTCCCTTAGTCAAAGAAAGTTTAATTGCAATGTTGGATAACGATGCAGTTTGGGCTGAAACTTTGAATCACAATGGCAGCTTGGATTGTTTAAAAACAGCAGGTCAAATATGTCCATCGGGTGTAAATGGTAATTTTGATGTTTATGATGCCGACGGAACACAATTTTTATCACAATCTGCGACCAGCGGATTAACTTTAAGCGGCAAGCCCTGTGATCAATTCGATGCAATTAATGGTCATCCAACATGTGTATTGAAATTTGATTTATCCTGGGAATGTAATGGGGCTTGTGTACCTACGGCGTTCGATAGTGCGGTCACAATCGCAAATAAACCTGCACTTAAATTAAAAGCAAAGCTTTTATTTTCACCCAAAGATAAAAAAATTAAAACGCTTATTGATGAACAATCAACGGCCTATACATTTGATGTATTGCGCGGCAGCCATACAAAAACATTATCTGGATTTTGCAATTCAATTGCTGGTGTTTTTAATCAACAAACACAAACCTGTGATTCATCAAAATCAGAACCGGGAACATTTAACTGTGTTAATCTGATGGGTCCATTGTTGGGTCCGCACTCTATTTTTGTTGGGTTCAATGTTGACGGCAGTCCAAAATGTGCTGCCAGCGCTTATGTGAATGCCTATTGCAGTGCGGGGCAGGCAATTTTGGGTTATAATTCTGACGGGGGTATTATCTGTGGGGCGTTTTAACATAAAAAATCAAAAAGGTTTTTCACTGATCGAAGTCGCAATCGCCGGAGCAATGTTAATTATTGTTGGCGGTGGGGCAATTTCTGTAACTCAGTCATCAGCGAAATCAAAATTAAAAAATGATACCCTGACTGCAGTTATTAAATACAGATATAATTTAATTTCAAATTTACGAAGTCCCGAAGCAATTGCGAAAACAGGACAATTCAACGGCGCAGGCTGTTTATCAACACGACTCAGTTGTGGTAATGCGGCGACAGTCTACCAAGACATGACTGTTCAAGACCATTCGGGTCAAAATTTGACGGATAAATCATCTCCGTCATTTGGATTTACGCGCGATATGTCAACGTGCACATCGTTCCCATCAATATCGTGTCCATTCAGATTTGAAACACAATGGAAATCTGTTTGTAACGGTGCAAACGTAGCTTATTGCAATTCACCACAACTTAAAGTCAAAGGCGAATTGCAAGTCGCAAAAAACTTAGGTATTGCCATCAATCATAATGATTATGCTTTCGAAGTTACGTTGGGGCAGGTCTTGGGAACCTATGAACAGTCTTGCACCAGTTTGGGTGGAACATATATTCCAGGTAATCCTCCGCAATGTCAAAAACCAATGAATGGCGACTGCGGAGCTAACGAAGTTGTTGTTGGTTATGATAAAACAGCAAAAACAATTACCTGCAAATTATATTTCCAAAATTTTTTCAATGGTAAATCAGTACCCCCGGATAACGTCGCCATTGGTATTGATACGGTTGGCGAGCCAGTGATCAAACCAATTTTTGCGCAGCAACGCCCCTACGAAGTTCAGGTGCCGACATATGTTTATGATCCAAGTCCTCCGAATCCAGGTCCTGGCGACGGCGGTGCGGGTGGTGTTGCTGGTGTCAGTACAGACGGTGGTTGCGGCGGCGGCGGCGATGGAGCCATTATCGAAGGAGAAATCATTGATTCTTTTTAAATTATTTTTTGCGCTGATTGTATCAGCACATTCGGCAAAATTTAAGAAAGATTATAAGCTTAAAAAGTTTTTAAATATAAAAATTGAAAACACAAGCTACAGTCATAAAATTTTCGTACAGGCTGTTTTTAAAAATTCAAAATTTATAAATACCCGATTTGTTAAATCAGAACTTAAAGGATTAGAAATTAATTCGACAAAATTTTATAATTTTAGTTTTTCGAATGCGAATTTAAATGGTTCAAAAATTCAAAACAGCCAATTTATTGGCGGCGATTTTATCGGGACAACGTTTGTTGATGCTTATATCACTGACACGGAATTTCAAGACTGTATTTTGCCAGCAAACTTTGCCAGCCAAGCAACTTTAATCAACGTAAAAATCAATAACTGTGTGTATAAATGATTTTTGATTATATCCTCAAAAATATTGATGAAATAAAAAATGACAAAAATTTAACTTGGTATGGTTTTATTTTATGTTTGACGCATTTGTTATCTGCCTATTTTTTTTACCCAGGTCTGCCTAAATCAGATGATATTATCTGTTGGCAATTTTTTGAAAACTGCCATTCAGTAAGTACATTTATTTTAAACAGTCTTGATTATTCACTGTTGTTGTATGGATTTTTTTCGGTCATTTGCGCAGTCTATTTTCTATTAAAAAAGAATCAAACAGCGTACATTTTATTTTTCGGATTAAGTGCATTTAAATTCATCGTGCATTTGTCGGATTACAGATTCATGGGCAATTATCATTACATGTCACATGTAATTAATTTCGTGTTTTTATTGATTTTGAATAAAAAAAACATGATTAAATTAATGATCGTTTTATTTTATATGTCTGCTGCTATGATTAAATTTAATCCAGATTGGCTATCAGGCTCAGCGCTCCTGCGCCCGACCTTTTTAAAGCAACCATTCTTGGGTCTGGCCTGTGCGTATGTCATTTTTTTAGAATTAGTTATTTCGATTTTGTTGCTCTCAAAACAGCGTAAGCTATTTTATTTTGCGCTTTTTCAGATCAGCTGTTTCCATATTTTTTCTTGGCATATTGTGGGTTATTTTTACCCATTAATTATGTTCGGTTTGCTTGCGCTTTTTTTCATGAACCCCGCAAGTTTTGAATTTCCAAAAAATAAAACCAATTTAACTGTGCTGGCAATTTTTATTTTAGCTCAGATTCTGCCAATATATATCACGGGTAAAAATTCCAGTTTATCAAATGAATACAGAGTCTATTCTTTGAATATGCTGGACGCATACACTGTTTGCGAGACTCGAATGTTTATAAAAAATAAAAATTCTGTGATTGAATATGCACCGGATTTTACAAAATTGGCAATTCGTGTACATTGTGACCCAGTTTTTGTTCAGCAAAAAGTCCAAAAAACCTGCGAATTTTATAAAAATAATACAGAGTTTTTAGACATAGATTTTGATCACCAAGTTCGCAGAAAATCTGATCCCACAGAAACATATCAAGCGACATTTAAAAATGTATGTGCAAGGCCATTAAAAATTCATCGGCTTTCTGGGGGCTTCTATCAAAAACCTTAATAAAATCGCTTTCTTAACATGGTCAATTTTCGTTTTATCAGTCATTTTTTCTTCGGAACATTTTTTATTAAATATTGATAAAAAAAATAAACTGCATTTAATGTGGAATCCAATTCCAACATCTGAAGTTAAAAATTTAGTAACTGATTCTGGCATGATGCAACCAAATATGTACCGTGAAAATTTACAAAGAAACGCAATTTTTTATTCCGATCAATTTGTAAAAAAATCTAAAGCAGAAAAAATATGGAAATCTGCACAAATTAATTTCGATATACATAGCGCTTCAAAGTCAACGATCGCAGCTGACGAAAATAATATTTATGTGGGTTCCGATGCGTCTTGGTTTTATTGTTATGATAAACTGACCGGCCAGTTAAATTGGAAATTTTATTTGACTGATGCCAGTCGAGGGATTCACAGCACAGCAATTGTTGATCGCGATGCCGTTTACGTTGGTTCATACCGCGGGACGGTTTATAAATTAAATAAATTAACAGGCCAATTAATGTGGGCACGTATTATTGGACATACGATAGGCGCTTCGCCATTCATCGATGGTGAAACAATTTTATTCAATGTCGAAACATCAGAACCAGACGGATATTTAATTAAATTAAATATTTTAACTGGAGAAACTATCTGGCAATCAGAAAAATTAGGCGAACAGAGTCATTCTTCGCCTGCCTTGTCAGTTGATAAAAAAATGGTTGTCATTGGTGCAAATAATTCGACGATACAGGGATTTAATTTTTCGACCGGAGAAAAAAAATGGTCAACCAGCGTCACTGGGCCGATTAAGTCGACGATTTGGATTGATGAAAATGTTGGGTATGTATCGACTTGGGGAAAACAGTTGATTAAATTTAATATTGAGAATGGGAATATAATCTGGTCTGAAAAACTCAATGTAAAATCACAAGTCAGTCCGGCGCTATCGAAAAAATATGGAATTGTGATGATTGCTGATCAAGGTGGTGTTATGTACGGCTTTGATCAAAAATTAGGTCGATCAGTTTGGAAAAACGTACAAAGTGTAGATTCGCAAATCAGCAGCCCCGTCGTGATTAAAAATAAAAACGACGAATTATTTTTATTTAACTGTAAACTGTATAAAATGTGTTTGTTGCACCCAAAGACAGGTCAAATTATTAATGAATTTGATATTGACGGTCGATTTACGGGATCACCAGTCGTTAATAATAACATGATGTATTTATCAATGAATAATGGATCGGTTTTGTCCTATAAGGTTAAATAAATTATTTTTTAATTTCAAAAATATGGTGTGTTAATTCGATATCTTTTTGGCGGTTTGTTGAATCATTTTTTAATTCCATAATTCGGTACCAAATTTGGTTCGGTTTGGCTGTATAAACATGCCCGTTGCATAAACAATTAAATACAAATCCTAATGCTGATGCACCTGGGTGTGTCGAATGTGGTGCTACGGAAAATCGTATATTTTTTTTAGAATTATTTTTTATAAATAAATAAACATATCCGTTTTCAGAATTATTTAATGCAATTTTTCCATCGGGCATTTGATTTGAAATCGGTAAATTTAATTTCTCACTGAATGTTCCGGTTTCACCAACTCTTCTTTTGACAGCAGTGGTTGCACGGGCCGTTTTAACATCAAAAGGTAAATTCTCCGAATGCCATTTCAAATTAAAAACTGTTTCAGCATTACAAAGTAAGCCAAAAAATAATAAAATATTGAATATTAAATATTTACGGAACATACAATCGATCTTTGTAATTGAGCATGACTTCATTTTTCTTTAAGCCGACGATTTTATGATTTATTTCAAATTTTTTTATTTTCTGAAATGAATCATTTAAATTTAAACGAACAATTCTGTACCAACTGGAATTTGCTGGAACCATGAATACGCGACCATTGCATAAACATTCAAAATAATGGCCGGCCGAAGCATGGTGTGGATTTAATTCATGTGGTACTGCAAAAAAATAATAATCTTGATCGGTTGAGTTTTCAATCAACAGAGCAAACGGGCTCGACGTTTTGTGCTCGGCTCGGATGATATTATCAGTTAATTTTTTTTTAATGATCGAATCTTTGATATTTTTAAATGAATTCGTCTCAGAAATAAACACTTTTTTTTCTTCTGCAACCTCAGCAATATTTATTTTTAAGGGGAAGTTTTCGTAGGACCACGTTATTTTGACATCTGACGAAGGTAGAGCCTTTGAGGCCTGGGCTAAAAATAAAGTAAAAGTTAAAAAATATAGCATCGAACATTATTTTCAGACATAATATGAATATATGTCAAAGAAAAATCTGCTGTTTTTAATACCTGTGATTATTGCTGTATTCTATTGGAAGTTTAAACCCCAAATCGCGAATCCAATAACCCTTGTCAAAAATAAAATAATTGAAATAAAAAAAACTGAACCTGTTATTCTAAATAAACCCGCAGTGCCAGCCACGGAACCCGGTCACGCAAAGTATACGCTGGCTGAGCCAACTTTTGATTTTAAATACACAGGAATGTGCAGATACTTCACCAAAGACGGCGTGCCACTGATTTCAAGATCGGCCTACTTACATTTAGTAAAATCAAAAAAAGATTATATTTTATTACCTAAAAAAGACGCTGAATGTTTGTCTGAATTTTCTCATGAATTTAATATCGTTGATTATTACCGACGTTTAGATACTGCGCATGGATTTTTAGGTAAAATTAATTTACAGTTTTCTGAAAAAACAAATATTCCAGGCGGTAAACTCAGCAGCCAATTCAATCCATTAGAACTCAAAAAATATGGATTTAAAAATCTAAAACATCTTGTCAAATATTTGTCCAAGATGACACCTGACGTGGACACTGACCTGATCAGCTTCAAAGTTAAAAAACTCAGCCAAGTGATACTTCCGGAATCAACAGCAATACAAGGTTTTGTCCCTGGCGTGAATTTTGTGAACGATTCTCAACTGCAAAAAGCATTTTCTGATAAAAAAAGTGCGTTTTTTGTGACTTACGATGCTAAAAAAGATTTGAAATTTAAATACAAAAACTATTTTAAAATCGTTAAAATCAGCGACAAAAATGGAGTTTACATTGATCCGGATTATTTGATGCAGTATTTTTCAAATAAATTCGAACCAGGAATCAACGATATAAATAAAATATATATCTATGAAAAATTTGAAAATAGCCCGTCATCGCAGGCCCTGGCATTTTATTTTAATGCAAAATACAGAGACAAACAGGTCTACATTGTTAAAGAAAATTTTTTTAACCAGCACTCCTATCAGTACTTAACGCCTAAATCCGTATCGGGATTTAATCAGATCACCATCGAGCAAATTCAAAAATTACCGAAAAAAGCAATTTTAATTGATACGCGTCCGTATGCTGCTAAGGATTGGCAAATTAAACGAACATATTTAGGCCCTGTGAAGCTCGTCGCAAATGAGTCAGTTATTTATCAAGATCAAACGGTCTATGGATCCAGTTCAGTTTTTAAGTCTAAAGAAATCCTGTCGCAGATCGCAAATATTAAAAATCAGTACGCAGGTTTGGCCGCAACCGAAGAACTTAGAAATCGGCAATTCGTAATTTACGGAGAAAATGACGCTGACTTCGGTCCGATTATTTTTTACGAGGCGATGAAACAACTGAATTTAAAAAATATTTATTGGTTCAGGCCAGGCATACGACGTCTGAAAAATAATATTAAATTGGGCTTGGTGAAGCCAAAAATTTTGCGTAACACACAAAAACAAACGCAAACAGTAATGAAAAATGAAAACATTAAATATGACAAAAATGCTTCGCGAAAATTCAGCATCGTCAAAAAAAGTAAAAACATAAGTAAATCACTGAAATTACTTTCACGTTCAAACAGCAACACTTATCAATCGCCTAAAAATTAACCTAATTATCCTTCAAGTCGTTTATAATCAAATTAAATGGCTTGGGGCGCAAATCCAGACCAAGTTAAATAAATCGTGACAACTATGTAAATTATATGTATTTATATATGTAAATTATATGAATATGCAAACAATCAGCTCTCAGAATGATCAGTATTACCAGTCTTTGAATTTGGGCCTTTTGGTTCAAAAAACCATAGATCTTGTTCGTGACATGGGTATGACCCTGGGGTTTGCTGAGAGCTGCACAGGCGGACTTTTGTCGAGTGAATTTGCAAAGGTCTCTGGGGTTTCTGATATTTTCAAAGGTTCCGTGGTTTGTTATTCAAACTCAGTGAAACAAAATGTTTTGGGCGTCAACGCCGAAACATTAAAAAAATTTGGCGCAGTCAGTTTTGAATGCGCACAAGAACTCTCTGGCGGTGCTTTAAAAATATTAGAAACTACAACTGCAGTTGCCATAACTGGCATCGCAGGTCCGAACGGCGGATCAGTAGACAAGCCTGTAGGAACTGTATTCATATCTGTTGCTGGAATTAATTTAGCAAATAACCAGACGGTAACAAAAAGCTACTGTCACAAATTTGGCCAAATTGAAAACAGTCATCAGACGTTAAACTTAAAGACAACGGTGGATCGTGAAGAAATTCAAAAAATAGCCTGCGCAGCTGCTTTAGAACATCTTCAAAATTTACTGAAAGAAATATCAGAAAAATAAAAATAGATTAGATAATAGTAACAATTAAACAGGAGAAAATATGGCAACACAAAATACAGAAAATTCAAAAGCAGCTGGCGAAAAATTAAAAGCACTCGAGCTGGCCGTATCAACAATTGAAAAACAATTTGGCAAAGGTTCGATCATGCGCTTGGGCACAGCGGACTCTTTAAATAAAGACGTTGAAATTATTCCAACAGGTTCATTAAGCCTTGATATCGCCCTGGGTATCGGCGGTTTTCCAAAGGGTCGTATTATTGAAATTTTTGGCCCAGAGTCTTCGGGTAAAACGACGATTGCATTATCTGCGCTGGCACAGGCTCAGAAAAAAGGCGGCGTTGTTGCATTTGTTGATGCAGAACACGCACTTGATATGAATTACGCGCGCAAACTGGGCGTAAACGTTGAAGACCTACTGGTTTCGCAACCAGACACAGGCGAACAAGCTTTGGAAATCACAGAAACACTTATTCGCTCGGGCGCAATTGACGTGATCGTTATCGACTCTGTCGCGGCCTTAGTACCGCGCGCAGAGATCGAAGGCGACATGGGTGATTCGCACATGGGTTTGCAAGCTCGTTTAATGTCACAGGCCTTACGTAAATTAACTGCGGCGATCAGTCGTTCAAAAACACTGGTTATTTTCATCAACCAAATTCGTATGAAAATTGGCGTGATGTTTGGTAATCCAGAAACGACAACGGGTGGTAATGCATTAAAATTTTATTCATCTGTCCGTCTTGATGTTCGCCGTATAGGCGCAATTAAAAGCGGCGAAGAAGTTACCGGAAACAGGACAGCTGTTAAGGTTGTTAAAAACAAAATGGCTCCGCCTTTCACAAAAGTTGAATTTGATTTGATGTACGGCGAAGGTATTTCCGCAGAGGGCGATATTTTAGATTTGGCCGTCACTGCCAGTTTGGTTGAAAAAGCAGGCGCTTGGTATTCATACAAAGGTGAACGTTTGGGTCAAGGCCGCGATCATTCAAAAGAATTTTTAAAAGCAAATCCTGCAATGATGGATGAATTGCGTAAATTGATTTTATCTAAAAATGGAATTGGTAATTTATTATTAACTGCGGATATGTCGGATTCAGTTGCCGGCGAAGAATCTGTTGAATTGGATCAACCTAAAAAATCAAAAAAGGCCCCAAAAGAAATTGCAAAAGCGGCCAAAGAAGAACTGAACTAAAATTTAATTCTTCTTTAAAAATGGTGTCTCGGTACTCAAACGTTGTTGTTGTAAAAGGCGGAAAGAAATTTCCGCCTTTTTTTATTCGAAAACTAAGCCAACGCCTTTTGGATATCTGCAGCGATGTCTTTGGGTTCTGTGTTCGGAGAATACCGTTTAATGACTTCGCCATTTTTACTGACCAAAAATTTTGTAAAGTTCCATTTAATCATTTCCGTACCTAGTAAGCCCGGTGCTTTGGATTTTAAAAATTGGTAAATGGGTGATGCGCCGTCACCATTCACATCGACTTTGGATAAAACTGGGAAAGTCACATTGTAAGTCGTTGAACAAAACTGTTGAACTTCAGAATCTGTTCCAGGTTCTTGGAAGCCAAATTGGTTACACGGAAAACCCAGAATGACCAAACCATCTTTTTTGAATTGCTGATTCAGTTCTTCGAGGCCCTTGTATTGTGGGGTGAATCCACATTTGCTTGCGACATTAACAACTAAAACAACGTGGCCTTTGTGTTGTGAAAGTTCATAATTTTTCTGTGAATGATCAGCTGTTGAGAAATCAAAAAATGAATTTTGCATAAAGACTCCCGTGTATATATGTCTGCAGCCATTGGATGTTTTTTATAATTTTTTGTCAAAATTGTTATCAATATTTCCCAGATTTAAGTCTGTCTGCTAAAGCAATTTATTCGTCATTGTTTAAAATAATTATTTAAACAAAGCGTATCAGATTGGTACGCTTTTTCGATTTTAATCACATAATTGTCTTGTCGGCTAAAGTCCAGGTGATGTTCTGTCGATATTAATATCAGGGAATGAGGTACTGTTTGAAAAATACGTTCATTGTATTTTCATTTTTAATATTATTTTTTTCAAATTCTGTATTTGCTATGTATGAGTTGCCTGATACAACAGGCGAAGTTTCTGCGTCTGACGATCAATTGGCAAATCAAAATAACGCTGTGGAGCTGAAAGAAGCTGAAGAAAATGGTAAAAGGTCTTTTCGTACGACTGAGTTATGCTCTAATGAAACGGATCCGGTGGCTTGTTATAATTTAAGAATGTATGGAACTGCAAACATTGAAACGCCAACATCAGGCGACGCTGGATCGGGAACAACTCCAGCATCAATAGCTCCAGTATTAACTACAACCGACACAACTATCATTGGCGATGCTAAGATCAATGGACCAGATGATAAAGCTGAACCAGTAAATAAAAATAAAACGGTGACACAAACAAATTCCAGCGACAAAAAAATAGATGATAACAACAAATCAATGACTGTCAGAGAAATTGCGACGCTGAAATCAAAAAGCAATACAAACACTTTAAATCCAGAAATACCTACGACGACACCAAGTCAGCCAACAGATCAAAATAATACAGTTACTTCTATTGATAGTGTTAGGGAAAATCCAAAACCCTTCAAACAAGAATCAGAAAAAAAAGAGGACATATCACGGGCAAAGGCAACAACAGTGCCCACCGAGCCAGATTCTAAAAAAATAGCAGATAATTTTAAAAAAGATTTTGAGAAATTTGATACTGGTGAAACCAAGCCAAAATCATTTGTCGAAAAATTTATTTCTTCGCCGTATTTAAAAATGGCGGGTATTGTTGGTGTGGGCATAATAGCTGTCGAAAAATTTTTAAAAAAAGACAAAAACAAAGACGATGATCGCAGTCCCAGTTCTGACAAAAATGCTACGGCGAAATCTGGCGGGGCGAATGGTAAAACGGGTATTGCGAAATATGCCGGAACTTACACTGGTAAAATTGCTCCCAAAAGCAACGGCCGTTTTGGTGATGGAACTTGGGCATATGGCGACAAAGTCTTAATGAAAAAAGAACCATCGATCAAAGGTTTCGGTTATGCGCTGGGTGGAGAGTTCAGTTTGACGATCGGTGAAGACGGAAAATTAAGTGGTGGTTTAAAAATATGGGGGCATGATTGCCCATTCGAAGTCGGCGCATTGCCAGCAGGTAAAAATGATCTGCAGTTTATTATTCCGGGTGCTCAGGGGTATTTAAAATTTGATGCACAATCTGGTAAAGTCACAGGCTGGGTCGCAGAACCCGGCGCCGGCAATGCTCCGATGTACAAGCGGGGAATTATTTCGGGTCGCAGAAATTAATTTTTTTGCGAGTAAAATTCAGTTGACTGAATAATAATCGCGAGTAAAATTCAGTTATATGAATTCTACTCGTTATCTAATTAAACAGATAAAAGCCGATTTGAAAAAAAAGATGGTTTTTTTAGGTGGTCCACGCCAAGTCGGAAAAACCACATTATCCAAAGAATTCATCACAAAAAACGAACAATATTTCAACTGGGATATTTTGTCGCATCGTGAATTTATTAAAAAACACCAGTTCAATCCAGAGCTCAAACTTATCGTGCTTGATGAAATTCACAAATATACTCGGTGGAGAATGTTGGTCAAAGGTATTTATGATCAGTATTTAAATGCATTATCAGTTCTGGTGACAGGATCAGCGCGGCTGGATCACTTCCGCAAAGGTGGCGATTCTTTGGTTGGGCGTTACCATTACTACAGGTTGCATCCATTCAGTTTGCCCGAAGTCAGCCCTAAATTCGAAAGATCCAGCTCAGAACGTCTCTTCAGATTTGGTGGATTCCCCGAGCCTTACCTTGAAGAATCAGATTCATTTTATCGGCGTTGGAAAAAAGAAAGAATCAGCAGAGTCGTATATCAAGATTTGCGGGACCTGGACACGGTCAAAGATCTTTCTAAAATCGAATTACTGGTTGATTCCTTGCCTGCGCGAGTGGGATCGATTCTGTCGATTAAAAGTTTGCAAGAAGATCTGGAAGTTTCACCCAATACAGTTTCTCGTTGGGTAGAAATTTTAGAATCAGTGTATTATTGTTATCGCATTTTACCATATGGCGCGCCCAAAATACGCGCGATCAAAAAATCAAATAAACTTTATTTATGGGACTGGGCCGAAGTTGAATCAAAAGGTGCGCGTTTTGAAAATATGGTCGCCAGCCATCTTTTAAAATACTGTCATTTTTTAGAAGACACTGAAGGGTACAAAATGGAGCTTCGTTTTATTCGAGATATTGATTTGCGTGAAATCGATTTTGTAGTTCTACAGGATAAAAAGCCATTATTTGCTGTTGAATGCAAGACGAGCGAAGATAAAATATCACCACATTTAAAATATTTCGCTGAAAGAACATCAATACCTGAATTTTACCAAGTTCACTTCGGAACAAAAAAATATTCCAGCGGAAATATTCATGTTTTGCCGTTTGAAGATTTTTGTAAAATAAAAAAAATGATTTAATCAAAAACAAAAAAGCCTTATCCATCACAGATAAGGCTTTTTTTTATTCATTCTGATAATAAATCGCTAAAGAAAAATTTAGCGACGTGTATTCGTTTGCCAAACGGGAGTGCTGCCTGAATAAATCACCAGGTTGCCATCGTTTTGTAACAACATTCTTGCGCCGCCGTATGCGTTGGTTCTTGAGCTCCAGATTGGTGCGCCGTTACTGTAGACAACAAAATTTCCGTCAGTTTGGAACGCAGCCATACAGTTTTGATGACCAGCTGTGTTCGTTGACCAAGTTGATCTGCCGTTGCTGTACATAACCAGATTGCAATCAGACTGCATTGATAATGTGACTTGGCCATTTGACGACGACAGTGTTTGTCCCATAGAAATTGTTTGTCCGCCTTCGATCCATGTACCACCTGGAATTGGTTGTTGTGGTGGCTGCGCTGGAGGTTGTGGTCGCACCGGTGGTTGTGGTTGGTATGGAGGCTGAGGCTGCTGATATGGCGGCTGTGGTTGTTGATATGGCGGCTGTGGTTGTTGATATGGAGGTTGCTGATGTGGCGGACGTCCCGGAGTATGCGGTCTGCGTAAAGTGATATAAATCACATCCATATAAGTTGATCCTATAATGCTTAATTCAAGTCTGCGAACAGTTTGATCTAAAATCAAAGGCCGTTGCGGATACAAATTAATTTGTCGTCCTGGATTTGTTTGTGTTGCGACAACATAACCATCAGCAATTAATTGAACATCTGTGCGATATGGATTGTTTGATTGTGTTCCCGCAGAAACTGAAACAACTTCATAACCAGCATAATTTTGATCGATGCGTGCTAATCGGCGTAATGCAAAAGTTTCATTACCAACAGGTCGTCCAACATATATTTGAACGACTTCAGTATTAGCATAGCCGGGGCCGCCCTGGTACGGTGGTGGATAAACTGGTGCAGTTTGCCCCGGTGGTCCACGACGCGGTCCACGCTGAGCTTCAGCGGTTACAGCATGAAAACTGGCGACAACTAAAGCTGTCATTATTAATTTGTGCGATACTGATTTGAACATTGGAACCTCCTAAGTGGTGTCATTATGTTTACTTTTTCCTGTACGAAGGTATTAAAAGCAACATGCGGGCCATCTTGGAATTTCCAAAAACAGGCTCAATCGACCCCATATAGCTAACAGTGCAGGGCTTTGGTCCAGAGCCGCTATCCACTTTGTAAAAACAACAAAGCTGTAAAATTAAGCAGTTTCAAAAATACAAATTAGTTGCCATAGTGCTCATTTTTGGTAAAATATGAGCACTATGGTAACACGTAAAATTAGACAAAAAATTCATAAATCTGAAAAAAGCTGCCTGATTTTGGGCCCCAGGCAGGTTGGTAAATCGACACTAGTTAATGAGCTGAAGCCTAAGCTTTGCATCAATTTAGCTGATGAGCTTCAGTATATCGATTATTCAACAGATTCCGGAAAACTTGAAAAAATGATTGAACTGACATCTGCGTCTACGATTTTCATTGATGAAGTTCAAAGGTTGCCATCGCTTTTGAATACAGTTCAGTATTTGATTGATAAAAATAAAAAATTAAAATTTTACCTGACAGGCTCCAGCGCCAGAAAACTTAAACGCGGCAAAGCTAATTTGTTACCAGGCAGATTGTTCGATTATAAAATGGGGCCGTTGACGGCAACGGAATTAGGTGTTGATTTTGATATTCAAAAAGCATTATCAGTTGGTTTGTTGCCAGAAATATATTTAAATTCAAACCGCAGCGAAGCCGTAAAACTGCTTAAGTCATATTCTGCGACGTATTTAAAAGAAGAAATTAAAGCCGAAGCACTCACTCGAAACCTTGAAAGTTTTGCCAGGTTTTTAATTGAATCAGTTCATTCAACAAGTCAGTTCGTTGATTTTACAAAATTTGCTAAAAAAGCTAAAATTTCCAGGCATGCCGTTCCCAGATATTTTGAAATTTTAGAAGACACAATGATTGGCTATCGTTTGTATGCTTGTTCGGAATTCGCAGAAGAATTTTCTTTGATTAAACATCCCCGGTTTTATTTTTTCGACTGCGGTGTATATAATGGATTGCTAGGAAATTTCGAACCCAGTTTAGATCGCGTCGGGGTGTTATCAGAACAATTGGTATTTAATCAATTGTTACATTCAGCGTGGGCCAATGACGAAGACATTGAAATCAGTACTTTTCGACAAAGTAAAGGCGTTGAAATTGATTTTATTGTTAAACATAAAAATATCTTATCAGCGATAGAAGTTAAAAATTCTGATCGTATACAAACAGACGATTTAGACGGCCTGCTTTTTTTAAAAAAGAAATCAACCAAAGTCAAAAATTTTTACATTTTTCATATGGGAACCAAAGAAACAAAAATGGGTGCAATTTGGTGTTTGCCGCTGCAAAAAGGACTGCTTGAATTGGGTTTGTGATCAACGCGAATTCAGGTTTTCAAAAAAATCATCAAAACGTATTATTTTGAAACACTTTCTGATTTCAGCCTGGAAAGTCTAAAGTCTAGTCGTAAATCTGACGATACAAAGTTATAGGGAATGAGGTGTCACGTGAGATATTCACTACTCTTTTTATTTTTAATGATGATATCTGTGTTTTCATTTTCGTCGAACGCGAACGCTGCGGCCTGCGAAAAAAATGGCCGTCCCAAGAACGAAACTGGATGTTGTTATACAGAGAATAATGGTCGTATTTCATGGGGGCCTGAGCACTGTGGAAATCCAGCAGTTTGCGACAGAAATATGGTGCCAAAAGGTAATGCACAATTTACTTACTGGTATAATAATACTTGTAATTCAATTTCGCAATCGACCGCTCAAGCTGCGCAGGCTGGTCAATGTGGTCCTGGAGCAAGCCCCATAGAGCCAAGTGATAGAAAATTTCATAAGTCATCAGAGCCTTGTAGCTGTCCTGAAACGAACAGTCATTTAGCAGCGTACGCAGGCTTCGGAGTAGATTGTGCATCGGTTGCAAAGGCGAAATCTGTATTACAAAGTGATACTGAATCAAGTTGTAAAGCAAAGGGTGCTAACTGGGTTTTTATTCCTAATGCCAATGAATGTTTAGAAAAAATTAAGGGTGATCACGAGGATGAGCCTATTGTTGGCCCAGCTCCAGCAACATCTTGTATCGCAGATCTTAAGAAAAAAATTAATCAGTGCAAAGAAAAAGGAATTAGTGCTGTTCAAAAATGTCAAAAAGACAATACGAGTACAAATGAAATTTGGGGAAATGCTTCACAACTTTTGAAGTTGGGAGAAATGGCCTTGAAAAAGAAATGTATGGCGGGTGAATCGCCGGCAGAATGTTGTTTGCAAACCGGCTTCTTAGCGACGGGTGCTTATTCCGGTATGGATTTATTAAAACAAGGTTGTGATGCCGAGGCAAAAACTTGCGCCGATGAATGCGAAGAAGCAAAAACAGCAATAGCAAATATCAGTTCAAGTTGTGCATCTGAAACAAATGGATCTGAAAAAGCGATTGCTACAATGAAAGCAGAAGTAGAAACATTAAAAGAAGAATTAAATAAAGGCCTGAAAGCTTGTACAGTCACAGCGAAAAGTAATGCAGAGATATTAAAAAATGCAATGAGTGGTGCTGACAATGCAGCTCAACAAGCAGCGCAATGTCATTGTCAATTAACTGCGGGTCAACAAATGACAGCTGAAGGAAAATGTGAAGACATTCAGGGCCCAGAATACTGCGCAGAACACCCCGGCGATGTGAATTGCCCGGCTGTTGTGGATTCAACAATTCCATATGTGCCACCGGGCGGTGAACTTGCGCCGCCGGGTAAAATAACAAATCCAAATGGGCCATCTTCTGTGGCCAGCGCATTTAGTCCGATTGATGTGGGTGGGCCCAGCCTGAAAGGCGGGGGCGGATCGATTGGAAAAATTGATATGGGCAGCGAGTTATCAGGTCCGATTTCGGGTGACAAATCAGCAGGTAATGCGGATTCACCATTTGGCGTAGCAGCTGGTGGCGGTGGTGGCGGAGGCGGTGGATTTCCGAATGGATCTGATGGCGGGCCACGTGCCGGCGGAGAACCTGAAGAGAAATCGGGAATCGCAGGATTTTTTAATAGTTTAAAAGGTGGACTTGCGAATGTATTAGGCGGCAGCGGAAAGCCCACTGACGGAAAAAATTACAGAGACAAAGTCACTGGCCAGGGGTTAAATCCCGAAGCTTGGCGTCCGCCAGGATTGCGTGGAATCGCTGGTGGTCAAGGTATTGGATCCAGAAATATGGATATATTTAAAATGATTAATGGCCAATACGATAATCAATATCCATCATTTTTTACAACAACGGATACGCAAAAACCAAAATAAATATTAAATCATCGCATGCAGTAACTGAATCGCGTGATCTTTATTTTTGGATGATAAAATCAGATTCAAGCTAAGCTCAGTTTGAATCTGGTCAATAATTTCAATATTTTCTGATTTTATTTTTTGTTCAATTTGATGTTTAATTTCAGTAGTCATGGATTGTGTCATTGTCAGGCTGACGCTGCATAATTTTGTATTTTTAAGTGGATATTTTTTTTCAATGGCTGATAAATTTTCTGTGGATCCTGTGATGAACAGGCTTTGATCAGTTTGTTTTATAATTTGCGGGAATCCAATTTGATTTTTAATTAAATCAGCAAAAAATAAATCAACACTCGTATTTTCTATTTCTAAAATTTTTGAATGTGTGTTCACGGCCAAAGGAATATTTTTTTCAGATTTGTGATCTGCCGAAATCCATGTGCCCGCCGAAGCCTTATCTGTTGCGGGACCTACGTATAATTTGACATTTTTATCTTTGGCCATTTGCACGGATTTATAATGTAAAACTTTGGCGCCCCAGGTTGTCATTTCCAGCAGTTGACTGAAATGCAAATGACGAATCGGTTTTGCATTTGGGATTGATTTGGGGTCGGCTGTAAAAATGCTATCGACGTCTTTTAAAATTTCACAATGATCAGCATTTAAATACGCAGCCATCGCAACAGCAGTTGTATCAGATCCGCCGCGACCCAGTGTTGTGATTTCTTTGGTGATGGGACTGACGCCTTGAAAGCCCGCCAGAATAACGACTTTATTTATTTGAAGTGCTTCTGAAACGCGGAATGCTTTGACGTCAATAATGTTAGCAGCGATGTGGGATTCGTCAGTTAAAATTCCAGCCTGGCTACCGGTGAAACTGATGGCCGGGCAATTTAAATCATTCAGTGCCATTGTTAATAACGCCATACTGGTTCTTTCGCCAACGGATAATAACATGTCCAATTCGCGCAGTGATGGATTTTCTGAAACTTGGTGCGCTAATTCGATCAATTGGTTTGTTGTTTGTCCCATAGCGCTGACGACGGCGACGATGTTTGTGCCGGACTTTTTTGAATCCGAAATTCGGCGAGCAATATTTTTAATTTTTTGAGGTGTTGCCAATGTGGCGCCGCCATATTTTTGAACGATCAGCATAGTCGAATTTTACATCCTACAAACGTTGTTTGTCATTTACTGAGTATAATCAAATTTTTTATTTTGTTCACGAAAAAACTGCTGTGCTGAGGCCTGTGAACCTTTGGGGATTCGAATTTCATGCCCAGGGGCTGTTTTTGGAATATACCCCAAGACAATCTCTGCGTTCATTTCTTTTAATGATTTTCTTGTGACGCTAAGGTGATCTGCCAACAGATCCAGATCTGTTCCCGCGGGTGCAAATATATTTTCTTTAGCCAGCGGATAATGGGGATCTAAGTTACGGAAGCCATATAAATTTGGAGCTTTTGAAATCATCATTGCTGCTAAAATTTTTGGAACATAATCCTGTGTTTCTTGGGGTAACGCATTTCTGCGAACCAGTTCCCAGTAATCTTTGGTTTGATTTTTTTTAATCTGTTTTCGAAGTCCGTTTTCGCCCATATTATAACTGGCAGCGACCAGATACCACGAACCGAATTCCTGATGCAGGGTTTTTAAATATTTAATTGCAGCCTGTGTGCTTTTTGATAAATCACGTCGTTCATCAACCCAATATGTTTGGCGCAAACCATAATTGCGTCCTGTTGATGAAATAAATTGCCATGGGCCTACAGCGCTGGCTGTGCTGGTTGCAGTTGCTGAAAAACCGCTTTCAATCATAACCATATAGGCTAAATCCATAGGTAATCCGGCATCTTTCAAATCACTTTGAATTTGTGGCATAAACTTGGATGCTTTTTCAAGCCAGTTGCGAAAAAAATTTTTCCCACGCCCCTGAAAATAGGAAATCCAGTAACTGACTTTTTTATTGTATGTCACTGGTAAATCAAAAATAAAATGATCTGTTTTTCCAGTTTGCTTTTGTTCCAACAGCATCAATTTTTGTCGCAATGACAAATTCAAATTTTTATTTTCTATGACGGGTAAACTGGCGACTGCAAATTCGCTCGTTAAAATGATCAGTAAAAAATATTTTATTATATTCAAAAACATCAGTTTATTATTTCAGAAAATAGGTCATATCGTCGAGAGGACATTTTTGACAGTCTGGGTTTTGAAATTCGACAAAACTCTGACAGGTCCAGGTCTGGTTGTATTTTGTGATCGGCAAAAAATGTCGTGTCGGCAAATACATTTGATTTCAATAGTCCTGAAAATAAAAACCAGACCAACGTCGGTTCAAATCTGAAATGGCATCATGGTTGCTTTATCTTGATATTAGGAGAAAAACCGATGAGCACAAAAGGTATTTATACCGCCCTAAGCGGTGCCATGGCCCAGACATTAAAAATGGATACGATTGCAAATAATATTGCGAACGTGAACACAACTGGTTTCAAACGCGACCAGCAAACTTTTGGTGAATATTTAACGGCTGTTGAAAAAGAACAACAAGTCATAAATATTCCGCGCGTCACCGCTTCGATTGAAAGTTTTTATGATATCAATGGTGGGGACAAAGGCTTTGTCGATTCTGCCGGAACATACACAAATTTTGAACAAGGCAGTCTGAAAGCAACTGGCGGCAAATTAGATGTGGCCCTGGATGGTCCAGGTTTTTTTGAAGTATCAACTCCGCAGGGAATTCGTTTAACCAGAGCAGGTAATTTTACAGTTGATGGTAACGGACAGTTGGTCAACAAAGACGGCCACCCCATTTTACTTGAAAATTCAGAAGGTGCAAATATTTCTGCGGATGGTTCAAACTCTGAACAACGCATGGTTCAATTTTCAGGTACTCAGCAGGTTTATATTTCTGATGCGGGCGAAGTTTTTGACGGCGAAACAAAAATGGGAAAACTGAGCGTGCTGAATGTCACAAATCCTGAATCGTTACAAAAAACAGGAAATAATAATTACGATTTTAAACCGAACATGGCGCCGCAAGTCGTCAGTGTTGCAAATCCCAGGATGAAGCAAGGGTTTATCGAAACCAGCAACGTTAATATTATTAATGAAATGACGGATATGATTATGGCTCAGCGGGTTTTTGAAGGAACTCAAAAAGCTATGAAAACTTACGATGAAATGGCAGATAAATTAATTAATCAAGTCGGAAATACAAAGGGATAGGTTTTAAAATATGATTAAAAGCTTAAACACAGCAGCAACAGGTATGATCGCACAACAAAGTAATATGGATGTGATCGCCAATAATATTGCCAACGTCAACACGACAGGTTTTAAAAAAGGCCGCGCTGAATTTGAAGATTTAATTTATCATAATTTAAAAGACCCTGGTCAAGCCAGCGGTTTACAGTCGGTCACTCCGACAGGTGTTCAAACAGGCTTGGGTGTTCGTACTGCTGGTGTACAAAAAGACTTCTCATTGGGATCTGTTCTTATTACTAAAAATCCGTTGGATTTACATATTGAGGGAGGCGGATTTTTTCAAGTCCGAACCCCAGACGGTGAAATTGCCTATACTCGTGATGGATCTTTTAAAAAAGACGCTTCTGGAAAAATTGTTGATAAAAATGGTAACGCATTGGTCCCCGATATTACTGTCCCGGAAAATGCAATATCAGTTGAAATAAAACCTGCAGGTGAAGTGGCATGTATTTTAGAAGCCAATGCAACTCCACAAATTTTAGGTCAAATTGATTTGGCCACGTTTGTAAATCCGGCAGGTTTAAAAAATACTGGAAATAATTTATATATGCCAACTGTTGCCAGCGGCCAGGCAAATTCTAATCGTCCTGGAACTTTAGGTTCGGGATTTATTTCACAGGGTGAATTGGAAACCAGTAACGTCAATATCGCAGATGAAATGGTCAACATGATTACGGCACAACGAGCCTATGAAACAAATTCAAAAGTGATTCAAACATCAGATCAAATGCTGCAAACAGCAGTTAACTTAAGGTAAGCCATGAAATTATTAGTCATTGTTTTATTTTTTTCGATTTCTGTATTAGCTAAAAAAGGCGAAATGACATTTTCATCAGCCGTAGAAGTATCGCCTCGCGAATCGATCAGTCTGTACGATATTGTCGAAACAAAAAATATTTCTGAAGATATTTTATCGAATCTGAAAACAATTGAAATTGCCGATCAAGATACAAAAATTATCTATAAAAAAGACCTGATTAGAAAATTACGCGGTATCGAAGCATATTTTTTGTTTCCGAACGAAGTTAAAATTCTGAGATCGCGCCAGAACGTTTCCAGAATGGAATTAGAACGAAAAATTAAAAACCAATTATTGGCAAAAAATTTAAATTCACGAATTATGCCTGATTACCAAATTCAAATTAATTCAGTTCCACAAAATTTACCATCAGACTGGGATATGGATTTAAATATAGATTTGAATAAAAATTCAGTGATGATTCCAGTTTATTCAGAATCACAATCTGAACGCAAAGGCTGGGTCACTGCTGAAATTAAAAAACATGCACACGCTGCTGTTTTAAATCGATCCGTAAAAATTGGTGACGTTATTACTTCTGAAATGATCACAGTTGAAAAACGACTGATCCAAAACCAAGTGGACGCAGTTTTGGATTCAAAAAATATTGTTGGTATGCAGGCCAATCGATTTTTGAATGCAGGTCAAATTTTATCATTTCGTGATTTAAAAAAAGAAACAATTATGAAAAAAGGCCAAATTGTCAAAGCTATATTTGGCAAAGGACAGTTTGATATTTCAATATCCGCAATTGTCGAAGAATCGGGATCCGTGGGCGATGTGATCAAAGTTAAAAATATTGATTCACAAAAAATGTTTGCTGCGCAAATCGTCGATCGTGGTTTAGTCAAAATTGATTAGTTTTAAAACGAAGGAATGATAATGAAGTTGATGTATTTTTTAGTCCTGATTTTGTTTTTTTCAAGTTGTGCAACCATCAGTGGTTTTTTTAAATCTAATGATGAAGACACACCTGTCGCTGTAACAAGTCCTGTTGTACCTAATGTTGCAACAGCAGAAGTTAAAAAAGTTGATGATTCGGAATCCGAACCGCTTTCTAAATATTCAGATAATGCGAACATGGCGCCGTCAACTGATCGTGAATATAAACGAATGACTAAACAACGTATGGAAGATGAATCTGATTTGCAATCAGGCGCAGGATCTTTGTGGGTTATGGAAGGTCAAACCAGCTATTTATTTGCACAGAACAAACAACACCGGCCCGGCGATCCAACGCAAATTAAGGTCGAAGGATCTGCATTAAAGCAAATTGAAATGAAAGTCGGTACAATTCAGGATTTATTAAAGGAACTTGAAGAACAAAAGAAAATATCCGAAGAATCGGAAAAAAAAGAAAGCACAGAAAAACAACGTTTAGCTGATATTGAAACTGAAAAAAAACGAATTCTTGATAACGGTGAAGCACGTTCTGCGGATTCGGCACAGGCGATGGCCGAAGAAAAATTTAAAACACGTGTTCCAGCAGCAATAGCTGATGATCAGCAAGCGGTTGGTGCAGCAAAAAAGCCAGCAAAAGAAGACAAAGTTGACCTTAAGGACATCGAATTGATTCCATCGAAAATTGTTGAGAAAACATCAGACGGGATGTTTCGTGTGACAGGACAGCAGTATTTAAATATTAAAAAACGTCCTTACAAGGTCATCGCAACAGGCCTGGTTCGCCCGGAAGATTTCGACGAACAAGCGCTGAGTTCAAATAAAATTTTCGAAGCTCAGTACGACATTATACATATCAAAAAAACTGAAACAAAATAGGAAGCCAACAGATATGATTCAAAAAATGATTTTACCAATTTTTTTTCTGATTTCTTCGATTTCAAATGCCGCCAGATTAAAAGATGTCGCCAGTATACGCGGCGTGCGTGAAAATCAATTGATTGGTTATGGTTTAGTCGTGGGGCTTAAGGGTACAGGTGATTCTCAGGCCGAATTCACAAGTAAATCTTTCGCTCGGTTGATTGAAAAAATGGGTGTTAAATTAGACCAGAAGCAAATTTCCAGTAAAAATGTTGCAGCGGTTATTATTACGGCCAGCTTGCCAGCCTTTGCTAAAGCAGGTAATCCGTTGGATGTGACAGTCAGTTCTGTGGGCGATGCAACGTCTTTGGTTGGTGGAATACTTTTGCAGTCGCCGCTGCGCGCGGGTAACGATCAAATTTATGCTGTCGCACAAGGGACCTTATCGGTTCTGGGCGACGGCAAAGATTTGCATACAACTGTTGGCACGGTTTCGGGCGGTGCAATTATTGAAAAAGATATTCAGGCCGATTTCTCTTCGCGAAAAATGTACCGCATGACTTTGCACAATCCCGATTTTACAACAGCAGCGCGTACAATTTTAACGATCAACAAAGAATTAGGTGGCCAATTTGCATCAGCCAAAGATGCTGGAACTGTGGATATCGTTACTCCGCCGGCTTACGAAAATAGAGGCGTCGAACTGATGGCCACAATTGAAGCTATCGAAATTAATCCTGATCAGCGGGCTCGCGTTGTCATTAATGAAAAAACGGGAACAATTGTCATTGGAGAAAAAGTTAAAATTTCTAAAGTCGGTTTAAGTCATGGGAATATGAATTTAAAAATTATTGATGAAAAAACAAAAAAAACAATATCTGTTGAAGATAAAGTTGCGGTTCTTGACGGTGGTGCAAATGTTGGCGACTTGGTGCAAGCTTTAAATAAATTAGGCGTTTCCCCGAAGGATTTAATTTCAATTTTACATTCAATAAAAACAGCTGGTGCGCTTCACGGCGAACTCGAGATCCATTAATATGGCCGACATTTCGAATTTACCAAAAACAGGTGGGATTCAATTAACAAAGTCGATCGATTTTAAAAAAGAGACATCAATTTCGAACGAAAAAATGCGCGAAGTCGCAGATATGTACGAAAAGCATTTCATCAAAGAAATGATGAAACAAATGAAGGCCACATTACCTGAAAACGGCCTGATTAAAAAAAATAATGCCGAAGATATTTTTCAAGATCAACTGGATGATCAATATAGCTCTGAATGGAACAAGCGCGGTGGATTTGGAATTTCTGATATGATGTACGAGCAGTTAACTCAGCGTTTCGGCAGCAAAGAAAATCCGTTGGAAAAGCCGGCCGGGCCGATTGAATTTCAGAAGCCTTCAAAAATGATTAAAATACCCAACAGTAACGAACATACATACCAAATTCAGCCACTTGAAAATAGCGACAGTTCTGAAAATAAAAATATTGATGTTCAATCGCCTTGGGCCGGAGTTTTGCAAAATAAAAATGTAATGGATGCAGATAAAACTTCATATCGAATAAAACACGACAATGGCCTTGAAAGTCTTATTTTGATACACGGCGGGCCAACGGCGGAAACACGACATTTGTCACAGGGTGACCAAATTCAGGCCGGCGGCATATTGGGTAAAGCCAATGGAACTAGCCCTTTGTTTTGGACAATTAAAAAATCTGTCTCATAATGATTCTGTAAAACGTTAAGTTATGATACACTTTAAGTCAGCAAATCAGTCGGTTAGTGTGAATGAATTGAAGAATCGAAAAATGAAAGCAAAGAGGGTTTTATGAAAATTACTCATAATAAAATTGGACAAAATTTAAACTTAACAGATTCGTCTTCTAAATTAGAAAAATCAAAACAAAATAGCCCATTGAATGGTTTGCAAAATGATGCAAAAACTTCTCAAGCAGAAAAGATCAAAGACCTCTCTAGCAAAAGTGAAACTGATGCTGTTAAAATGGATTTTTCTTCACGTGCTCAAGACATTCGCCAAGCCAAAGAGCTTGCGATGGGAGCGCCTGACGTCGACTTTTCTAAAGTCGAAAAATTCAGAAAATTAATTGATGAAGGTAAATATAAAGTCGATGCAAAATCAGTTGCTGATCGTATGGTCGAAGATAGTTTGCTATCATTAGGCTCAATGAACAATGAATAATTAATTCGATAACAGTTATATAAAATCTTTAGAATGATTCTGAAGATTCAAAAAAGATCTTAAGGAAGAGACTATGATTAACACAGATAAAAAAAATCTCATCATTGAAAAATCTTTTGAAAAATTAGTCATTCATTTGGACGAGTTGACTAAAAATTATCGTCAATTATTGGACTGTGTGCGTAAAGAAAAAGACCTGCTGATTTTAACTGACGTAGAAAAACTGAACGAAAATAATTTACTCAAAGAACAGTTATTATTTAAAATTAAATCAATGGACGGACTTCGCGTGAATTATGCGACTGAACTGTCAGCAGCATTGGGCTTAGACACACAAAAAATCAGGTTACTTGAAATAGCACAAAAAATTGGTGGCCCATCGGCTGATCAATTACGCGTATTTCATTCGGCACTTGAAATGATTATTAAGCGTCTGACGGAACTCAACCAATCAAATGCAAAATATGCCGAATCTGCATTGAAAACTGTAAATTCAGCAATGAACAGTTTCAAAGATACTTTGATGGGGCAAAAATCATATCAAAATAAAGGTAAATACCAACAGGGTTATGATAAGTCGGGCCATTTGGTCAGTAAGAAAGCTTAATTTAAATGGCAAAAATTCACGGTTTAATGGACATGGGACGACGAGGAATGATGTTAAGCCAAACGGCTTTGAACACGACGTCGCATAATATTGCCAATAAATCGACAGAAGGTTATTCGCGCCAACGCACAGATATCGTGACTAACCCAGCAATTGACGAAGGTCGATTCAGAGCTGGAACTGGTGCTCGTTTGGGTGGAATTAATCGTATTAATAATCCATGGCTTGAAAAACAAATCGAACAAGAAGGATCACAATTTTCATATTTAGATTCCAAAGCGACTGCGCTGTCAGGCCTTGAAAATGTGATTAACGAACAAAATGTCGAAGGCATTAATGCTTCGATTTCAAAATTTTTTAATTCATTTCGTGATTTAGCGAATAATCCAGAAAGTGCAGTGCCAAGAACCCAAGTTCGCGAAGCAGCAACTGGTTTAATTGGCGTTTTGCAATCGGCAAAAAAACAAATTGATTCCGCAGCAGCAGGCGTGGGTAAATCTATCGAAGCCGGCCTTGAAGAAGTGAATGCCTACGGCAAAGAAATTGCCAGCTTGAATGAAAAAATTTTAAACGTCGAAGTCGGTGGTTCACCTGCAAATGACGAACGTGATCGTCGTGATTTATTAATTAAAAAATTATCAGAAAAAATGAATATCAGTTATGCCGAAGACCCATCAACCGGAATGATTAATGTGACTGCTGGTAAAACGGCAGTGCTTGTGGCGGGAACTAGCTCGACGCGAATTTATACGACATCCAGCGAATCTGAAGGTCCGCGTGTGATGTACGATTTAAGCAAAGGTGGAACGGCATTCGATGTGACAGATCAATTCACAGGAGGATCTGTTGGTGCGTCTTTGTCGGTGGGTGGATCAAACGGTGAAATCGGGCGATTGGGCCAGCACCTTGAAGACATGGCTTACAATATTGCCAGCGAAGTGAATAAAGTTCATCAAGAAGGTTATGATCGTTACAACGGGCAGGGCGTTCAATTTTTTGACATGACAAATCCAGCGGGTTTTTCAGTAGAAACAATGACGTTGAATAAAGAAATTTTAAAAGATGTAGGTCTTATCGCGGCTGCATCGCAACCGAATTCTCCTGGCGATAATAACGTTGCGCAAGTGATTCAAAATTTGCAATTTCAAAAAGTCATGGGTGATGGCCAGTATACATTCGATAATTTTTATAATTCAAAAGTTGGCGAAATTGGTTTAGCGACCAGAGGTGCTGTGACGGCCTTGGAATCACAAAAAAGTACATTAGACCAATTAAAAAACACACGCGAAAGTATCAGTGGCGTTAATCTTGATGAAGAAGCTGCGAAAATGATTGAGTTTCAAAAATCTTTTGAAGCCTCTGCGCGCATGATCCGCGTGGCTGATGAAATGTTTGATACTGTTTTAAATCTGAAAAGAATGTAGGAGTTTGATTTATGCGCGTATCTGATAAAATGAATCAAAATCAAGTTTTAAATAATATTCAAAAAACCAGATCAAATATTCAAACGCTTCAAACTCAAGCTGCGACGATGAAAAAAGTTTCAAAACCATCAGATGATCCGATTGGTGCAGCAAAAATTTTAGAAAACAGAACAGATCTAAAAAATTTAAATCAATACGAAAAAGACATTGAACATGCTCGAACTTTTTTGGAAACAACGGAATCGACATTGGCACAATTGAACGACACCATTGTCAGAGCTAAAGAATTAGCGTTGCAGGGTGCGACGGACACAAATGGCGGACTTCCGCGTGAAATGATTGCAGAAGAAATTTCACAAATTTCAAATTCAATCTTAGAAATGTCAAATCGTACGTCTGGTGAACGCTATCTATTTGGCGGGTATAAAACCGAAGCGCCTCCATTTGCTCAAGACGGAACGTATCGTGGCGATGCGGCTCAGGTGCAAATTCAAAATCATCGCGAACAGTTTATGCCAATGAACTTGACAGGTTCCCAAATTTTTATGGGTCAAAATTTGGGATTCCAAGAAACTATTAAGCGCGCTTGGGAAGTTCCCAAAACCCTTGAAGAGTTGCAGGCATTTAAATTAAATAATATCGAAAAGCAATTCGAGGCTGACGAGCTTCAGCAAAATCAAATTGAAACCCGTGGCCCAGCCAGTGTTGGTCGCGCTGAGAGAATTCAAACCGATGGCTCTGTGACATCAAATGCTGATCCTGTCACTGGCAGTCGTGGTGTAAATATTTTTTCAATGATCACCGGACTTGAGGCCGCGCTTCGAACGAATGATAAAATTGGAATCCAGGAAGCCCTGGAGCCTCTGGATCAAGCCATGAATCAAATCAATATGGCTCGAGCAGAGGTCGGCGGACGTGTCAGCCAAATGAACGCGACACAAGAGGGCATTCAAAAACAAATCATTGAAAACAAATCACAAAATTCAATTATCGAGGACGCTGATGCGTTTGAAACATTTTCGAACCTGTCAAAATCGGACGCTTCATTAAAAGGTATTTTAGAAACCTCTGGCAAAATGTCGCAACTAAGCTTGATGGATTTTTTAAGATAATCCGTCGAATAACAGACAATAACAGATTTCAAAATTTAAATTTGATCAAAACTTTACAGGATGGTTGATTCGACCCATTTTGGATCTTAATGCGTTCTTGACTTTGGTCGGTGCAACAAATAATTAAACTTTCGAACACAGCAAACCGATACAGAATGAAGAACAAGGAGTTCAACGTTATGCTCGTACTTACAAGGAAGTTAGGGGAAAGCATTGCCATCGATGATCATATCAAGATCAGGGTTGTGCAAATCAAAGGGAAGCAAGTCCGCATCGGAATTGAGGCTCCCAAAGACACAAAAATCCACCGTGAAGAAGTTTATATGGCCATCCAAGATCAGAACCAGCAATCTGTTCAAGTCAGCCAAGAAAAAGTCAAAAATATATCTAAATTATTTAAACCCGAGTAACTCCAGCTCGGGATCATCGGTCATCAAATTTTGCACAAGCTGCGTTATATAAATAAAAAAATTGAAGGAAGCTCGATTTAGGTCCAGTATTCTATTAACCGTTTAAGATCTTTCATTGTCTTAAATAAGAGCATATCCGTGTTTTTTCTGTGGATAGCTCTGTTGAAAAGACGTGGATAAGTTTTAAAATGTTATTGAAACACTTACTGAGGGGTAAAGCGTGATCATAAACACAACTCGTTTCGGACAAATTGAGTTTAATTCTGAAGACATTTTTATGTTTCCAGAAGGCCTGCTTGGTTTTCAAGATCTACGCCAATTTATTTTATTGGATGATCCAAATGATGATATTTTTGCGTGGTTACAAAGTTGTGAATTACCATCTATCGCATTTCCAGTTTTAGAGCCAGAAATTTTCGGACAGTATTACAACGTTTCATTAAGTAAAAACGAAAATGAACTGTTAAAATTATCTGCAACTGAAAAACCAACATTCATGAGCATTATTACGATTCCAGACGATCCAACACAGATGACGGCAAACGTTAAAGCACCCATAGCAATTAACATGCAGTTAAAAATTGCGCGTCAATGTGTGTTGCAAGACAATCATTTGGCAATTCGCGAACCTATATTTTTAAAATTACAAAGTCGTGTTGTTCAGAATCCAAATACTTCGATTAAATCAATGTCGACAGGCTTGGGATTTGCTGTTCGCATCAATGAAGACAAAGATAATGTCATTCCATTCGTTAAGCCAGCCGGCGCAACAGATGGTACAGCGAATAGTACAGCTAAACCAGATATTGACCAAAGTTTGTAGTCTCTGACATCCTTTCGGGATGTCATTTTTCAAACGTATTTTATTTTCAGAGGCGAACAGTTTAATTCAAATTGGGCGTCAAAGAACAATTGAATCAACGGATCAGATGCCGTTACCTGATTCACTCAGTGTTTACTCTAAAAAAAACAAAAATTTATTATTCGATGATTCTAAAGTTGACTGGTCAAATGGCCGTTCAATTTATTTAACACATTTCAAAGCTGCCAGTGGCATCATGTGGGCCAGTGTTGTTTTGCAAATTTTTGCCAGTCTATTTTCATTTGCGACGCCTGTTTTAATGAATCAATTCATGAATCAATTGCAGCACATTGAAACTGCAAATTTATGGGTTATGGCAGCGCTGGCCTTCGGATTTGGCCTGTGCGGAGCTGGGCACGGCATTATCATTCAACATTATTTTTTTAAAACTTTAAATTTTTTTCAATTGGCTACAAACAGCGTAAATAAAAAAATATTTTCTCATTCACTGAAAATGTCAAATGTTGCAAAACAAAAATATCAGACGGGTGATATCGTCAATTTCATGAGTTCTGATGCTGATGCGATTGGTGATGCAGCAATCACGACGATAGATTTATCCAATGCAGTTTTATTATTGGTTGGATGTTCTGGATTGTTATTTTATTACATCGGACTATCAGCAATGCCCGCACTTATAGTTATGGCGATATTGGTTCCATTAACGCAAAAATTAGCCAAAAAATTTATGTACCTGGAAGAAGACATGATGGGGCATCGTGACCGGCGTATGACGTTGATGACTCAAATTTTGAATGCGATTCGAGTTATCAAATATTTCAGTTGGGAAAAAAGCATTCAAAATGAAGTCTCCGAAGTTCGAAATAATGAAATTAAATCCAGAACTCAACTTGCGGGATCGGAAATTTCCTGGGGATTAATTTATGCGTCTATTTCAACTGTTGTATTGTTTACGGCATTGTATACACATTATTTGCGTGGTTATGAAATTTCACTATCAGTTGTTTTAACCTGTGTATCTATTTTTTCGCTGATGGAATCACAGTTTGGTGGATTATCCAGATTCATCAGTCGATTTATCAATATTTTTGTCAGTGGTGATCGAATTGCTGCATTCTTAACGTCTGAACAGCTCAAATCTGAACATTTGAAATCAGCCCCAATGAATTCGTTGGGCGAAAAATTAACAGTCAAAGATATAAATTTCAATTTTGAAAATAACCACATTTTTAAAAACTTAAATTTTGAAATAAACAAAGGCGAATCAGTCGCAATTGTTGGTGCTGTCGGCAGTGGAAAAACGACATTGTTGAATTTAATCTTATCAGAATATCAACTGTCCTCGGGGCAAATTCAGTTTCCCGGGTCATGGCAAAAATCATTTGTTTCACAGGAAGCCTATATTATTAATTCGACGTTAAGAGAAAATTTAATTTTTGGCCAAAATAATATCACTGATAATGATTTGAAATTGGCATTACAGTTGTCGTGTTTGCAGGCTGATATTTCAATTTTGCCTGCTGGTTTAAATACTGAAATTGGTGAAAAAGGTGTCAACCTGTCGGGGGGGCAAAAACAACGAGTCAGTTTGGCTCGCGCAATATTATCAAATTCTGATTTAATAATATTGGACGATCCACTTTCTGCTGTTGACCCCAGAACCGAAGATTTATTGTGTCAGCATTTGATTTTTGATTATTGGAAAAATAAAACTGTCATCTGTGCGACCCATCGGATATCACATTTAGAAAAATTTGATCGTATTTTATTTTTAACAGAAAATAATCAATTTGAATTTGGAACTTTTGATCAATTATTAGTTATATCGAATGAATTTAAAAAATTTATAGACCTCGAATTAAAAAATAAAACTGACGAAATTCAAATCCAGAAATCATTACCCAGCTTAAGCATGGCTGTCGGCGAAATATCAGAATCACGAGTCACAGTTGACGAAGATCGTGCGGTAGGATCTGTCAAAAGTTCTATTTATTTTGATTATTTGAAAGCGCTGGGTGGTTATTCAAAAAATAGTTCATGGATTTTGTTTGGATTATTTTTCAGCGCCATACTGTTTGTTGCAATGCCACTGATTCAGCGGTCGTGGCTGACTCAAGCGGGTAAAAATATTGTATCGGGTCAAGCATTCGTTTTGATTTACGGTGCATTGGGGCTATTAACGCTGTTGATTGTTTACATGAACAATATGTTTTGGTCGCTCCGAGGAATTCGCGCAGGTCAACTGTTCCATGATAAAGTTTTATCAGCAATTTTAAAAAGTGAAATTCGTTTTTTCGACAGCACGCCCGTTGGCAGAATTTTACAGCGATTTTCAAGAGATGTTGAATCAGTTGATATTCATTTGCAATGGAGTTTCGATGCGGCTATTCACACGTTATTAAATGTCATGATGTCATTGTGTTTAATTATTTTTGTTTTGCCGATTTCAGTTTTATTTTTAGGTCCCATTTTATTATTTTATTATAAAATACAAAATGATTATCGCAGAGTTGCCAGAGAAGTGAAGCGTTTGGATTCATTGGCCAGATCGCCCAGATATTCGCATTTCAAAGAAACCCTGCAGGGCTTGTCGGTCATCAGAGCCTTCGGACAACAGCAATGGTTTGAATCTGAATTTTTGAGAAAACTTGAAAATTCAACACAGGCTTTTTACACGCATTATTTTGTGAATCGTTGGTTTTCAACCAGATTACCGCTGGTCGGCGCATTGATATCTATGTTAACAACATGTGCGATTATTTTTGCAACCAAACAGTCTTGGATTAATGCAGGGCTTGCGGGATTAATTACGCTGTACGCTTTGGATTTTTGGAAACATTTAAATTGGGGCGTCCGAATTTTTTCAGATTTAGAATCTCGCATGACGTCTGTTGAGCGATTGTCGTTTTATGCGGATCTGCCGATTGAAAAAGAATTCCCTGCTACAACAGATATCATCAGTTCGGGTTCTCTCACATTTCAAAATGTAAAACTTCGTTACGCAGAACATTTGCCCTATGTTTTAAAAAATGTTTCTTTTCATATTCCTTCAGGCGCACGTGCTGGGATTATTGGTCGTACAGGATCTGGAAAATCAACATTATTTCAGGCCGTTTACAGGTTTGTTCATTATGATTCAGGCGATATTTTGATCGATGGTCATTCAATCAGAAATTTTTCATTGGAAATACTCAGAAAAAATTTATCTGTGATTCCCCAAGATCCTTCGCTTTTTATGGGGACGATTCGTTCAAATTTAGATCGATATATCGAAAAAACTGATGCAGATATTTGGAATGTTTTAGAAAAAGTCGACCTGGCCAATTTTATTCGCACATTACCAGATCAGTTGAATTCTAAAGTCACTGAAAACGGTTCGAATTTATCACAAGGACAGCGCCAGCTGATTTGTTTAGCCAGAGCACTGCTGATGAAGGTTAAAATTATTTTCTTGGATGAAGCTACGGCCAGTGTCGATCTGGAAACGGACCGTATTGTTCAAAAAGTCATTCGTGAATCTTTGGATGGAATTACGTTGGTCACAATCGCACACAGGTTATCAACATTGACTGGTTATGATCAGATTATTGAATTACAGAACGGCGAAGTTGTTGACTCTCAGAATTCAAATCAGACCATTATTTTTTAATAAAACCGTGGTCTTTTTTGCGCGATTCGTATTCGACAGATTTTCCCAACTGTCGAGTTGATAAACCATAGGCTTCTGTTGTTTTTAAATTAATTAATGCAGTATCAACTGTTTGTTCATTGTTTAATACCGCAATGTAATTTTTGATTTTCGAAATTAAATCAGCCCCTGATTCATGCAGCCCTTCGAAGCGAATTTCGCCCAAACCAGATTTTTGCCAAGTCGGTAAATAGGGTAATGCTGTTTGCGCGCTGGCATTATACATTGTATTTCGACATTCGTGATCTGGCTTAATCCAGTGGTGATTTCCGAATTGATCTTTTAATTGGACAAGATGTTTTTCACAGGGTTTTCCACAATCTTTGAAGCTTTTTCCTTTACTTAAAAAGGCTGCGAATACGCAATGTTCCATATGAAAGCTGGGCATCGATTGATGAATAGTGACTTCTAATTTGTCGGCATTCGTATTTTCAAGTAATGAATTTGTCTGTTCAAAATTCAAATCATAAGAAATGCAAACAGAATCAAGACCTTTATTTAGCAAGTATTCAGCGGTCAGACTGTTGGTCACATTCAGGCTGAAATCGCCTTTTAATTTCCCTTTGAACACATTTATTTTTGTAAAATATTGAAGTGCCCCTAAATTCCGAATCAAAATGAAATCAGGATTTAAGGCATGTATTATTTTTAAATTCTGTAATTCCTGGGGCTTCAATATACGAGTCGTCGCAATACCGACGGCAATATTAAATTTTTTAATTTCAGAAATGGAATTTGTGTAGTCGCGTCCGAACTCGAAATCCAGGCAAATCGTATTTATGTCGCGGGCTTTGATTTCATTTTTCTCAATAGCTGCTGTCAAATCCATGACTTGATTTTTATTGCGCAATAAAATATTGAATTTGGGTTTCGATGGATTGGATTTTGTGACAGACACGGGATTAAATTGATCGATGTCGCCAATTTTGAGTTGATCAACTGTACTATTTATTCTGGCATCAGCAATTTGTTGAACTAAGCGTTGTCGAATATTTTTTATTTCTTTGTGGTTTAAAAACAGATTTTTTTCATCAACAAAATTGATTTCGATCTGATCTGCTTCTGTGGTAAAAATTGTTCCGGCCAACGAGGAAAATTCGTCAAAAAATGATTCCGCCGTTAATGGTTTTTTTTCTGCCAGGACGAGCACTGATTCTGATTGATCCGTGAATAAAAAGTGCCCGTCAGTCACAGTGGCCATCATTTTTTTACCCAAAGACAATTCAATTTTAAACTTTAAATTTATTTTTTTCGAATAATTTTTATCTGAAAATGAGCGTTGAATTTCTTTTTTAAGTTCTTTGTCATGGTTTAAATATAAATCTGAACCAATAGCATTTGATGTCAATTCCGAATTATTTGATAGTCCCAATTTATATTTCAAATCATTTATTTTTTGCACTGAAAAAATGAAACTACCTTTGTTTTCATTTTTTTCTACCCACAGAATACCATCACCATTTTTTAGGTCTTGGGTTTGGTTTAATTCGATTGTACAACTGTAAGCATCAACGGCTGTGATTTTGCCTATCAGAGCCCCGCGGTGTGCACTGTATGTGCCATTCACTAATTCTTGATGATTGACGCCATTCAGCCAGCCAGGAAAGAATCCACGTGAAAACTGTACGGCCATATTCGTTTTTTCTTTATTAAGTTCAGTTTCTGAAAGTTGATTTTTGTTCAGAACTGAATCGATCGCAAGTCGAAACGATTTCGCAACACTGGCGACAAATTCAGGGGTTTTAAGGCGTCCTTCGATTTTAAAACTTTTAACACCCAAGCGCATGAGTTCTGGGATTTCGGCAATTCCGCATAAATCTTGGGGCGAAACCAAATAATTTTGATCAACTAAATTTTTCTTTTCACCATCGACGATCAGTTCATAACTGAATCTGCAACTTTGTGCACATTGACCGCGGTTAGCTGACCGTCCACCCAATGTTTCTGATGTAAAACATTGGCCCGAATACGAAACACAAAGCGCTCCGTGGACAAAAACTTCTAATTCTTTGGTTGTGCGCTCGGTGATTAATTTTATTTCAGACAACGAATTTTCACGCGCCAATACAAAACGTTTAATATTTAAATCATTCAGCAGTTCGATCGCTAAATCATTTGAAATTGTCATTTGTGTCGACGCATGGATTGGTTGATGCGGTGACATCGCACGAACGATCTGCACCAGGCCCAGATCTTGGATAATTAAGGCATCAGGCTTTAATGGCAAAACTTCTTTTAAAGCAGCGACAACTTTAGAAATTTCATTTTGAAAAATAACTATATTAAAAGCCAAATTCACTTTGACACCAAAAAGGTGACACGTTTCGATAATTTCTTTAAGCTCTGCGATTTCAAAATCATAACTGCGGCCACGAGCATTAAATCCAGGGAATCCAACAAAAATCGCATCAGCTCCGTTATGGATCGCGGCCAACGCCATTTCAAGTTGTCCGACGGGTAATAATAATTCGAAATCAGATTTTTGCATTTGCGGTCTTCTTCAGATATTTTTTGTTTTCAGTCAGTATATTTTTTTGAATTTTTTGGATCATTTTTTTTAATTCAGGATTTGATTTTATTTTTTTATCTTGATCGAACATGTGAATTAATTCGAATTCACGTTTTGTGTCGATGAATTTCAAATTATGACTGTTTTTAATTTTTTTAATTTCTTGCGTTTTTTCAATGCGCTTTAAAACCAATTTGAAAATTTGGGTGTGAATAAGGTCGATGTCTTTGCGCAGGGATTTGATTTTTTTCATAACTATTCAATCTGTGCGGGCAAAGATTTTTCGGCCTTTGCGCCCAGCTCTTTTAATTTTTCAACTTGGGAAATTAAATTCCCACGTCCTGTGGAAATTTTTCCCATAATTTCTGAATGTGTTTTTTGCACTGATCCGACACGTTCGCCCAATGTTTCCAGGTCTTTGACGATACCAGCAAATTTGTCATAAAGTTCACCACCGCGTTTTGCGATTTCAAGCGCATTTTTTTGTTGGCGTTCTTGTTTCCAAAGTGATGCCACCGTTCGCAATGTGGCCAATAATGTTGTTGGGCTTACGATGGCAATATTTTTTGACCAGGCTTGTTCAAAAATTTCAGGCTTTAATTGAAATGCCAACGCAAACGCAGGTTCGATCGGCATAAATAACATCACAAAATCGGGTGAAATAATTTTTTCAGCCAGATGATATTTTTTATCAGATAAATCACTGACGTGACGTTTCAAGGATTCAATGTGTTGTAATGCGAATTTGTCTTTGATGATTTCATCGGTGGCTGAACAATAACCTTCATAAGCGATCAGTGTCATTTTTGAATCGACGATCAAATGCTTATTATCCGGTAATTGAACGATCACATCCGGTCTGAGCATCTCGCCATCAGACCCACGTACGGTCTCTTGGGTGAAATATTCTTCGCCTTTGCGAAGCCCCGATCGTTCTAAAATATTTTCTAAAATAAATTCACCCCAGTTGCCTTGAGTTTTATTTTCGCCTTTTAAGGCTAAAACTAAATTGTGGGCTTCTTTGGACATTGTTTGGTTCAATTCAATCAATTTTGAAATTTCACCTTTTAAGTGGCCACGTTCGAAACGTTCTTGGGAATAAGTGTCTTCAACTTTTTTTTCAAAATCTTTGATACGTTCTTTGAGTGGATCTAACAGAGTTGCAAGTTGTTTGTGGTTTTGATCAGAAAAGCGCACTGATTTTTCTTCGAAAATTTTTTGTGCTAAATTTTCAAATTGCAAAGTGACCTGTTGTTTTAAGTTTTCAGTATCATTTTTTGCTTTTTCAGAGTTCGTAGCTTGGGCTTCAAATTTGGCACGCCAAGTTTCGGATTCAAGCTTTATTTTGTTGTAAATCAAAAAACCTGTAATCAGGCCACCAGATATAAATGCTAAAATACCTATGATAAAATCCATATAAACCTCGTAAATACATTTACTAATTTAAGCGAAAAGTGTTAATTTGTCGTTATGAATTCTGTTGAAAATGCAAAAATAAATATAAAGCTAAATATGAAGCTCAATTTCAAATCGATTATTATGGCAGCCAGGCCAAAAACATTATCTGCTGCAATTGTGCCCATCATTGCGACCATTGGGCTTGTGCAAGCGAAGGGCTTCCAGATTCAGTGGTGGATTGTGGTATTTGCGCTATTTTCATGTTTTTGTATTCAAATTGGTACAAATTTTGTGAATGATGCTATGGATTTCAAAAAAGGCGCTGATACCGATATGCGTTTAGGTCCAAAGCGTGCGACTCAGCAGGGACTTTTAACTTTTAAACAAGTCATGTCAATTGCAGCTGCGTTTTTTATCATGGCAATCATACTTGGAATTCCATTGGTGATTCATGGTGGTGTTCCAATTTTTTTGATTGGCATCGTGTCTGTGTTGATGGGCTATGCATACACGTCAGGTCCATACCCATTGGCCTATAAAGGTTTGGGTGATTTATTTGTTATTTTATTTTTCGGTTTGGTTGCAGTGGGTGGGATGTATTATCTGCTGACGGGGACATACGATATGTCGGCATTCGTGCTGGGATTTCAAATTGGATTCTTAAGCACGATATTAATTGCGATTAATAATTTGCGAGATATTCACGGGGATGTCTTGGTTAATAAAAAAACATTGGCCGTCAGGCTGGGGCTGGCCGGCGGACGTATTTGGATTTGTTTTTTGATCGTAGCGCCGTTTTTAACAGGATATTATTGGTTATTCCAAAAACAATTCGCGTTGTATGTGGCGCCAATTTTGTCGCTGCCGCTAGGAATTTTAATAATGAAAAAAATTCTAAGGACCGAACCATCGGCTGCATATAATCAATTTTTAGCCATGTCTGCGGCTTATGGGTTATTATTCAGTCTCTTGTTTTATGTAGGATCACTCATTCAATGATGTTCATCCATCGCTATGAATTGATTCGAAAAAGCAAATCAAATCAAACCCAAAAAGGCTGTTTAATTAAAATAATGGATCAAGATAATCAAATGGGTGTGGCGGATATTTGCCCATGGCCAATTTTTGGTGATTTAACATTGGATCAAGAACTTTTACAAAAAGGACCGTTGTTTCAACGCGCCTTGCAGTTGGCGGATAAAGATTTACAGGCCAGAAAAAACAGAATTAGTTTAATATCAAACACAAAAATAAAAAACCATACTTTAATCACAGATTATAAAAATTTTAATTTTAGTTCAGTTGTTGGTTCAGTTGTTAAAATTAAAGGTGATCAAAATATTTCTGAACTGGCCAAGATTTTAAATCTAATTTCAAATGTCACAATACGCTTAGACTTTAATTTTTGTTTAACCGAATCAGAATTTAAAATTTTTTTAGATTTATTATCTGATCAAGCTATAAAAAACATTAATGTCATTGAAGATCCATTCCCTTTTAATCTGAAATCTTGGTCTGAATTAAATCAAAAAATCACACTCGCATTGGATTGGAATCCACAGAATTACCAATGGAAAAACCTGATTTGTAAACCTGTACGTAAAATGTCAGATTCTTTTTTATATATGACATCAGCGATGGATCATCCGGTGGGTGTTGCGCACGGAATAGCAATAGCGCAAAATCATCCTGAAATGACACACGGATTTTTGACGAATGATTTATATGCGGAGACTGGATTTAATGACTCAATTGGTTTTGGAATTGGTTATGAAAAACAGTTATCCGAATTAATTTGGGAGCCACTGATCGATTGGTCCGAAAATTCCCCAAATCACTTGATGCTCAGCCAAAAATCATCAACGGAAGAAAAAAATATTTTATCAGAAATGTTTGAAAAATTTAACCAAGAAATATCTGCTAATAATTATTTTTTAATTCCTAGTTCGGGCAGTTCACAATCAATTCATCAAAGTGTTAAATTAATTGCACTGAAAAAATCAGCTGTTTTAAATTCTGCACTTCGCGTAAATCAGCAATTCGAATTCACAGAACAAATGAACTGGGGCTGTGTGCTGCCTACGCATCATGTGGGCGGTCTTGGCATATTGGCACGTTCACATTTGTCGGGCGCAAAAGTCTGTTTTCATGACTGGAAAAAATTAATGGCTGCGGGTATTACGGAATGGATTATTCACAATAAAATTCAAATCCTCTCATTGGTACCGGCTCAAATTTATGATTTGGTTCAAAAAAACATCGAATGTCCTCAGGTGCTCAAAACCGTTTTTGTTGGTGGCTCGGAACTCTCTTTGGATTTAGCAAAGCAAGCAAATCAACTGCGTTGGCCGGTCGTTCAAACATACGGAATGACTGAATCAGCTTCGATGGTTGCATTTAAAGAGGACCATAAAAATAATTTTTTTGAATTAATGAATGGCGTTCAAATTCAGGATTCAAATTTAATGTGTAATTCCATAGCCAGTTATTCAATTCAAAAATCGAATAACGATATTCAGATAACTGAATATTCGGATTCAATTCAATTATCCGATCAAATTCAAGTTTCCGGAAATCAAATTCAAGTTTTAGGACGTACGGATGATCTCATTCAAATTAGTTCAGAAACTGTTTCGATGTTGGAATTACGTTCAAAATTAGAATCAGTGTTGATCGAATACAGTTTGCAGGCTGATGACTTTGCTTTAGTTGCAATTCCTGATCAGCGTTCGGAAAAACAAATCGTTTTGGTTTGTCTTGTTGATTCGCCAATCGTGATTCAAAAATTCAACTCTATTGTCAGGCCCTATGAAAAAATTATGGATCAATATTTAGTAAAAAAAATACCCAGAACTGATCTGGGTAAAATTAAATATGGTGAATTAGCAGAGCTTATAGTTTCTTTTGAATAAGACCTAAAATATCGTTTTTTGCGTCTAAGAAATCACTGCCGGTTGTATAAATTTCGATATTTCCTGAATTCGGATAGTAGGCAAATGTTTGCTGGTCGGCTTCGCAAATTCCAAGGCATCCGCTGACCATCACGCGGACTTTGGTGTGTGCATCAATTTTTTTTAAATCTGAACGTAATTCGGATTTTAATTTTTCGGCCATTTCGGGCGAATCAAAACCTGCGCCACATTTTGAACAAATAAATACACTGCCAGTTGTAAATTTGGGCTCAAATTTTTTCATGTTTAAGTTCCTATCTTTTTTGAATTTTCAGAATCCTCGGCCATCACTTTTTCAATTTCTGATTTTGACCACAAGGGACCTTTACCAACGCCCGGACAAAAACTTGCGACTTCAGTTTTCCAGCTTTTGGGGTTCATCACTTCTGGCCAAAATGGCCATGTTCGGCATTGCGTAGGCCGTGCTTCGTAAACTGAACATTTTTTTGATTTTAAAAACATACAATCTGTATTTTTGGGATCTTCGATCAAATGCCAAGCTTGTTCAGATTCACGGAATTCGCAGTATTTTTTAGTAAACTGAGCTGTTGAAATTTTAAAATGCTTAGCAAAACGCCTTCGATCATCAATTGTTAAAAAAACAAATCCGAATTCGCCGTGTGAAGTACAGCATTTGCCTGAGCCCTGGCATTCAAAGCGCAGTCCGTTTTCATAAAATGGAGTAATTTTTGACATAAAATTACACTACTCGAGACCTGCGACTTGACTCAAGTGAAAGTTCAAGGAAAATAGAGCATTCTATGAATGTAAAAATATTTAGTCCTACAGATTTTCCAGCCTATTTGCCGAAATTAAATTCGTTGTATGATGATTTGTTTTCTGGCGGAAAGGGATTTCGCTCAAAACTTGTTCAAATGGTCGCAGAACCTGTTGGCCTTTCCAGCGAATTGCAGAATTTATTATGTCAAACAATTGAATTTATCCACAATGCATCACTACTGCATGATGATTTAATTGATCGTTCGATTTTACGTCGAGGAAAGCCTGCTGCGTGGAATAAATATAATCCAGAGTATGCAGTTTTGGCTGGGGATTATTTATTAGCGCGCGTGATGGTTAATTTGTCTGCTCATGGGAATATTAAATTAGTTCAATACACCAGCCAAATTATATCAGATTTGCTTGAAGGCGAATGGCTTCAGGATTCAATCGTTGGTGATTTTTTTGTAACACCTGTTCAGTTGGACAGGATTCATAATTTAAAGACAGCATCACTATTTAAATGGTGTTTGCGCGCTCCTTTTATTGCATCCAATAATTACGACAAGGATTTGCACGAATGCCTGGAAGAAATGGGAACAATTCTTGGACAGCTGTTTCAGCGTAGTGATGATTTGTTGGATTATAATATCCGTAATGATGAAGGCAAAGCGATTCTTGGCGACCTTAAGTCGGGTTATTTAAATTCATTTGGTTCGTTTGTTTGCCAAAATATGAACCGTAAACAAGTAGATCAAATAATTAAATCAAAAAACTTAGATGATTTTAAGAAATGTTTTTCAGATGTAGACGGTCAAAAAATATTTGATCAAAAAGTGACAGAGTTCGACCAAATGAATTTAAAATTAATTGACCTTTACGATCATCATTTATTGAATTTACAAACATTCGTTCATTCTGAGGCTCTTATTAATTCGTTGAAGCCACTGACTGAAATTTTGTATTGGCGTAGAAAACCAGTACCGATTCAGGTTGGATAGTTATGGTTTATAAAACATTTAAAAAATCTGATTCGGAATTCAAAAAATATTTAATGGGAACTTTTTCAAAAACTGAAATTGCTTTACCAGTGCAAACGCTGAATGTCGGCAAGATTGATGAAACAGTCACTTTTGAAATTGTTCAGAAATCAGAAATTAAACGACCTCAATTTTTAATTTACATAGCGCATTTATTGAAATTAAATTCGTACCTTCTGATTATCGTGCCGTTGTTTTTTGTGACATTAAAAAATTATTTGGATGATCGTTTTTTTGATCCTGTCAGCTTTATGTTTTCAATTTTTTCTATGATGTTCTTGTATGCAGGATTGAATTTAAGATCAGATTTGAATGATCATATTTCAGGGTTTGACCGAGTTATTGAATCGAAATCAGCAAAGCCAATTTTAAAGGGCTGGATTTCGGCACAACACACGGCTTGGCTCAGTTGGGTTTTCATTTTTGTCGCTGCCATCGTATCAATACCTGTGTTTATTTTACAACCTGAAGAAATTCGAGTATTTGCAGTTATTTTTATTTTATTTTTGCTGGGTCAGTTTTTTAAAAACAATTCATATAAAAAGCAACGCTTCGGAGAGCTGATTTTATTTTTATTGATGGGTCCTGGATTATGTTCTTCGTATCAGGTAGCACTGGGTGCAGGTATTGACACGGAAATTCTGGCATTCGGACTGGTTTGGGGAATCGCTATTTTATTTTTAGTTCATCTTAATAATTTTTCAAATTTACTATCATCATCGCAGGCTGGTATTCAGAATACGATGAATAAAATGGGTTTTGATGCTTCCAAAAAATTTCTTATTTTGTGGCTCTTGGGATTAAATATACTTTGGATTTTATTTCACTATTTTTACGCAAGTACATTTTGGACCTGGTTTGGTGGTTTAACATTTGTTTTTTGGTCTATTCCGACAGCCATTCAGTTTTCTGGGATTGTTTCACCGCTCGGTTCTGATTTATTAGATGCAAAAAAAACCGGTAAAAAAAATATCTTGCTCATGATTACTTTACTTTTTTTAGAACAAATTTGGTATTTGGGAAGCAAAATTAATTGGACAATTTAATTAAATATTCTGTACAGAGTGATCAGTTTATAAAACTGTCTCAGGAATGGAAATCGTTTTTAGACCAAAATTTTCAAACACAATCAGAGATAAATATTATTTTTGACAGCGAAATTCCGACAATCATTGATTCTGAAAATCGTAAATTAAGAATTGATTTTCAAAATGATCATTTGAATTACAAAAAAAAGAAAGCGGGCCTGCAAACCGAACCCATCAGCCGTGCTCTGGGTGCAGGTAAAAAAGGCCTTCGCGTTTTAGATCTGTCGGCTGGCATGGGCATCGATGCTGTTTTTTTAGCTCAGATGGGTTATCAGGTCACAGCTATCGAAAGAAACCCGCTGCTTTATTTAGCTTTGGCACAAGCTCTTAAAAATAGCACTGATAATTTAAAATTAAATTTTCAATTTGCCGACAGTCATTTTTTTTTGAAACAGACAACAGATTCTTATGATGTTTGTTATTTTGACCCCATGTTTCCACAAAAGAAAAAAACAGCGTTACCAAAGCAAGAAATGGTTTTTTTTAAGAACCTTGTTGGTGGCGATGTAGATGCGTCGCAAGTTTTAAGTGCTGCAATGGAATCGAAAAAATTTAAAAGATGCGTTGTCAAAAGACCCTTGGCGGCTCCAGAATTGTTGCCCGCATCGGGCACTGTTCAAGGAAAAATAATTAGGTATGATATTTACGGAGGTATTGAATGATTCAGGATATGATCAAAAAAGTAATTAAGAAGTTTTCTGCAACACAAGTACAGCACGAATCGTTAGTAGCTCTTGATTTTAAAATGTGCGATGAAAAATCGGGTTTAATGCAAATGTGCTTTTCGTTGTTAGCGAACTGGCCGTTGGCGCTCATATTTGTAATCATGTACTTTAATCCGTTCAGATATCAATTTTCAATTCAGTCGTTTTTTTTAGCTGATAGCCGAATAATGGCTTGGGCTTACAGCGAAAATTTTATGATGGCATTCGTGATTTTTGCGTTGATCGGCAGCTTAATCAGTATTGAAATACTGTGGTTAACATTGATTGCATGGTTAATTTCAAACGGAGAAATCCACGTTTTAATTTCGGTGGGTGCGGCAGCAGGCATCATTTTTTCTGCAGCCCGAAAAAACCTGAAATTAATTTCTTTGATCGAGACCAAAATGAAAAACACGTGGATGTTTTTTTCATTGGTACAAATGATTTCGGTTTGCGCAGCTTCTGCGATCAGCTATTTTTTATATTTAAATCTTAAAAATTTTAATTTCTTCTCGTCTTCAATGACAATAAATCGGTATGAATTTTTCGTACTCACGGTGTTTATTCAGTATCTAACGCAGTTTGGATTATTAGGTATTTGGGGTCATTTTTATTCGCGTCGAAAAATTGAGCCAGCAGATTGGAAAATTTCCTACACAACTGCAGAAATAATCAGAAAATTAAATTTAAGTCGAAGTTTTAGATCTGAATTATTATTATTTTGTAACGAAAAATTAGAAATAAAATCCACGATGCCAATTTTGGCGGGAATTCCAGATCGTTTACAAAAACTATCCAACTCTGAAACTGAATATTTAAAGAAAGCTGTCCAGAATTTAAAATGATATTTCACTCGCCTTTTGGCTAGTTTAAATTTATGGTTGTCAACTGCGTCTGTGACCTTTTAAAATGATATGATGTCTGAAGATGAAGTTAGCAAATTAAAATCAGAAAATATTTTACTACGATCTGAACTGCGCAGATCCCAGATTGAAGTTCTGGCATACAAAAATGAATTGATTCAATTTTCTCAAAAACTTGATCAGTTGATGACTCAATCAAACGCCGACATTAAAATTTTAAATCACATTTATAAATATTTGTCTCCGACAGAAATGCCGCAGTTTCCCGGCTTTGAATTCAGTCGAAAATTTGTTTATGGTTCAAAATTCGGTGGTGATTACTTTGATATTTTTGAACACGAAGACAAAATGAAATTCGGGGTCATAATTTCATCGGCGACGGGATATGCGATTTCTGCGTTATTTTTGTCATTGATTTTAAAAGTTTCTCATTTGATGGAAGCTAAAAAGGGCATGGTTCCAGCAAAAGTGATGGAACATATCGGTTCCGAATTAAAGCAACTGGCTGCTGAAGCAGATCAGATTCAATCTTTGTATGCCGTTGTTGATCGCAGAGATTGGACGTTTACATTTTGCGCTGTCGGTCGTATTTGTGGTTTCTTTGTAAGTCCAGGGCAGCCCATGCGGATCATTTCTTCGGATAGCGCGGGCTTGGGGCCTGTATCGAATCCAAATTATTCTGAAATAAAATTAAATTTAGAGCCCAATTCAAAAATAATTTTAGTCACAGAAGGTCTGATGGATGTGTTAACACAAGATGAAATTGCGGGAATTATTCAATCGCCCAAAGTTAAATCTGTTCACGACCTAAGAAATGATTTACTTGTCGCTGCGCAAATAAAGTCTGGTCTAGAAACGCCGATTCGTGATCAGACTGTTGTCGTGCTGACAGTCAAAGATAAAATAATCAAGCTAGCCAAATCTTAAGACATTTGCTAAAAATAAGATTCGTTTAAATTCAAAAAAGGAAATTTGATATGGCTGAAATTAATATTTATCAAGGTGCTTTGGATAAAGGTTTAGAAGGCGTAGTTGCTTGCACGACAGCAGTTTCGTTTATCGTAGGTAACACATTGATTTATCGTGGATATACGATTGAAGATCTGTCGCAGAATTCAACGTTCGAAGAAGTTACTTTTTTACTTTGGAATAATAAACTGCCAAATAAAATTGAATTAGAAAATTTCAAATCTGATATAAATAAAAATATGACATTAGACCCGGGATTTATTTTGGTTTTAAAAACATTGCCTACGAATGTGCATCCGATGGCTTGGTTACGTACTGCTGTTTCTTTGATGTCACATTGGGATACTGATGCCAATGATAATTCGCCTGCAGCAAATCAAAAAAAAGCAGTTCGTTTAACTGCTCAAATGGGTTCTTTAGTTACGGCATTTGAATCAATCAGAAATAAGCGGGAAATTTTATCTCCAAAATCAGGCCAATCATTGGCTTGGAATTTTATGTACATGCTTAAAGGTTCAGAACCAGATGCAGAAACAGTCAAATTATTTGATACGTGTTTAATACTTCATGCTGATCATGAATTAAATTGTTCTGCCTTTGCCACAAGAGTAACAACGTCATCACTGTCGGATATGCACTCTGCAATTGTTTCTGCGATTGGTGCTTTGAAAGGGCCTTTGCACGGCGGTGCCAATGAGCAAGTCATGGTTATGCTTGCAAAAATTGGTACTATGGAAAAAGCACAGCAATTTGTCATCGACGCATTGGCAGCAAAAGAAAAAGTTATGGGTATCGGTCACCGAGTCTACAAAGACGGAGACCCGCGCGCGGCTATTTTAAGAAAGTTTTCAAAACAATTGACAGCAAAAATTGGTAAACCTGAACTTTATGAAATGTCTGCTTTAATTGATGATACAATGCAAAAAGAAAAAGGCCTTATGCCGAATGTCGATTTTTATTCTGCGACAGTTTATCATGCGATGGGCATACCAACTGATATTTTTACTCCTATTTTTGCCGTATCACGTGTTGCTGGCTGGATCGCACATTGTATGGAACAGTACGAAAAAAATCGTATTTACCGCCCGCGTGGAAAATGGCAGGGTCAAGAAGGTTTAACTTGGAAATCAGTACAGGCAAGGTCATGATTAAAAAAAATAATTTATTAAAAACTGCAGTTTTAACTGCAGTTTTATTTTTTACAAGTTGTGCGCAATTATCCAAAGATATTTTAAAAGATCCTGAAGTTAAAATTTCAGACCTCGCTGTTGCAAACATTTCTGCAGAATCAATTTCGATTAATTTAAAAATGAATGTGAACAACCCGAATCCAATACCTTTAAAATTAGGTCAAGTCGGCTACAATTTAAAATTATCTGGCATGCAAGTCACAGAAGGTGTTTTTGATCAGGGCATCGATATTCCTGCCAACGGGGCGAATGATGTCGTGATTCCACTGACATTTAAATATAATGCTGTCGAAAGCATCGTGAATAGTTTTTTAAAAAAGACAATGGCCAAGGACTATGAATTTTATGGATCAGCAAAAGTTGGATTTTTTTCAATACCATTTAATAAAAAAGGCGAAATTAAACTTAAGAAATAGAAAGTGCACAATGGCATCCATATTTACAAAAATTATCAATAACGAAATACCATCTTATAAAATACACGAAGACGAATTAACAATATCTATTTTAGCACTGGATCAGGTCAGCCCGGGCCATGTTATTGTTATTCCGAAACAAGAAGTGAATCATTGGTTTGATGTTCCAACTGATGCATACACTCGTGTCGGTTTAAATGCTCAAAAAATTGCAAAAGCGATTCAAAAATTTTCAAATTGTCCACGTGTCGGAACAATAGTTGCTGGATTCGAAGTTCCTCATTATCATCTGCATTTAATTCCGGCGTGGAGTATTCCCGATATTGATTTCAAGCGTGCGAAAAAATTACCTGCTGATGAAATGCAAAAAATTGCTGATGCTATTAAGTCCTATTTATAATATTATTTAAATGCAATCATCAGGCTTCCGCCTTTAATTTTTTGTAAAATTTGATTTAAAAAATCATTTTTATTTAATGCGAAACAGCCCCAGCTGCGTCCAATGCGGCCTTGCTCGTTGGCCCAATTTTTTGAAACATAATCTGCGTAGTGGATCACAATACCACGATCTGCAGCATTTGAATTTGTTTCGTTCAGCCCAATTAAATGTAGTGAAGTTCCGTTTTCGCCCTGGTATTTTTCGCCGACAATAAACAATCCGAGTGAACTCATTTTTGAATCTATTTTGTTTGAAAATTTTTCGGCGTACACGTCACCCGAATTTCTGCCATGAGCGACTAAATATTTTTCGGATTGCCCGGTTTCAGTATTTATGAGGATCATTCTGTCTTCGGATGATGGTTTCCTGAAATCAACAAAAGTAACATAATTTTTATTTTTTATAAGTAGTTCGTTTTTTTTAAAGTAATTCAGTAAGTAATCAACGGTTGGTTTAGGTATCAAATTTTTTTGCGCAGAAAGTTCAATATTTTTTAAATTGTATCCCATTCCAAACTGAGAAAAAAACAGGGCTATTAGAAATAAGTGATACTTAGTGTGCCGCATTTCTTTAATCAAACACGAAGTGGCGGTTGATTCGAATGATTTCCTGTAGTTCAAGACGTTAACTGGGCCAAGGTCGACATATATATTTTTGTTATATATCAAATTAAAAAAATATTTTTGCAGGTCGTTTTCAGATCGGTTAATCTGTACTTGTCGTTCATACGGCGCGAAAGGAGGTGGTGTTATGGTTCATTCATTTGACGTAACTCAAGCGGAGGTGGCGACCTCATAAGTCGTCAACCAGCTGAAAGGTCTTGGTTTTAAAACCAAGACCTTTCTTTTATATTTTCATTATTTGTTTTACCAGTTAAATTGAAAAATATGAAAATCGATCATTTCATCAACGGTGAAAATACATCATCACCAAACAATTTCTTTAAGCATAATCCATATAATTCAGAAATTTTGCATACAGTATCGAGTGCGACGACCATTGATTTAGTCAAAGCCATTCAATTTGGTCAGAAATCTTATATTGAATGGAAGCAAATAAGTTTGACCGACCGACTTGCATATTTAATTCAAATTCAATTTCAGTACATAAATCATAAAAAAGAAATTATTGAATCAGAATCATTAGACCAAGGATTGCCAGAATTATTTTCTGAAGCGGCCAATTACAATATTGGCCTGAACATAATCAATCAACAAATAACTGAAATGCAATCGCAAATCAGCAACCTAGATAATAACATTTTATATAGCCCAGTTGGTGTTATCGCAGTCATTTTATCCTGGAATTTATCGAATCGTCTTTTTATTGAACGTGCAATTGCAGCTATTATGTCGGGGAATACAGTTATTGTGAAATGTTCATCGATGGCACCGTCAACGGCCGTCGTTTGGCAAAAAATATTTCAAAAAATTAATTTACCAAAATCAGTTGTACAATTTATTCACGGTTCAGACGCGCCTTTTAAAGAATTGTTAGTTACGCACCCAGGAATTAAAGGAATCGTATTTACCGGCACTTTAAAAAATGGATCAGATATTCTGAAAAAAACGTCGTTGTTGTCGCACAATCAATTTAAAAAAATTCAACTGTCAACAGGAGCAAAAAATCCAGCGATTGCCATTTCAGAACCTACGTTACAGCTAGCTTCGGAAATTTTTGATTCCTTTGTTATCGGCCAGGGCCAACTGGCTTGGAATTCAGCCAGATTATTTATTTTAGAAAAACATGCAAATTTATGGAACGATTTTCTGATTAATTATTTAGATCAGTTGAATTTATCTGAAGACTTTCAAAGTTTGTCACCATGGACTCCAATTTTAAAAAAAAATTCAATAGATACATTCAATGAAATTGAAAGCTTAGCAAAAATTGATCAGGCAAAGCTTATTTTTTCAAATCGAATTTTAAAATTACCAGAAAATTACTTAAGACCGACATTTACAAAAGACATGTCTAATTGTTCAACGTTACAACAGGATCAAGTTTTAGCGCCGCTGTATATTTTGTCCGAGGTCAAATATCCTTTTGATATTCCAAAATTTTCAAACGTTTCATATTATGGATTCGGAGCTAGTCTTTGGTCTGATGTTGAAAAGTCTGATAAAATTATTCAAAGTCTCGATGTCGGACAAATCAGTTTGAATAAATGGTTTGTGTATTCCAACCCCCAATTGAAGGCCGTCAAACAATCAGCGTTCGGCATTCAAGATTATCGTATTTTTGGCGATTTTTACAGTAACGCCAAAAAATTGTCGTAATTACTGAACAGTATAATTTTTTGAACGCAATCTCAATTCGCACTGAGGGCAAAAGGCTTCTTCTTTGATTTCACCATTGTCTTGTGAAAACACACTGATTTCTAAGTTAGTATTGCACAGAGCACAGTTGCATTGAAGCGACACAAAGGCTTTCTGAAACGCGTTTTCAGCATTTTCATAGTAGTGGATATCATTTATTTTCAAGTTGGTATATGCGTTTGTTGCTATAATGTTTTTTGCTGTATTTTCAGATTTCATATAAGCTCCTCCTGAGCATTTTTGTTATTTGCCGCAAATCCTTTGCGTGCAAATCATCGTATTTCATAAACTCTGCAAAACACATACACAGACCTAAATCCGGGTGAATCCGGGCTGCGAACTTGATTTAGCTCCTAATGCTCACAGCGAAGATTTTATTTTGCAATCAGTTCATATCGAATGACTGTTCATTCTTATAAAGGAGACACAATGAAATATCAAATAGGGTTATCGATCTTGGTCCTGGCTTTTTCAGCATGCATGAAGGTTAAAAAAAAAGACGACAGTTCCGTCGTTGCTAAAGCCAGGGTCGAACAATTAACCGAGGTATCACAGTTGCAGAATTCTGATCTGGTTATTAAATACCAGGGCCAATCAAAGCCAAATCAGTATTCAGCTGTTTTATCATGGCCGCAAATTCCCAGTTCAACATTTCGAATGATCAGTGCAAACAATGAAATTTTTGAAACAACAGAAAACTCATACACAGTTCACAATTTAATTGGAGGTAAAGAATACAAAATTATATTCGAGCAATTCACAACCGGTGATCAAAAACGATTAACAGTTTTTGACGTAATTATGTCAGCGCCCGTGGACATGGTTTTAGATGGCCCTATTTCATTAACAGAAAATGTTGATAAAACAGTGGAAAGATTATTTTTAACAGCCACCGCTAAAGTTTTTACAAATCAATTTAATTTAAAAATAAAATCCAAATTTATTTATTCTGAATTTGGCGCACTGATTACAAATTTCCCTGAAAACTTAGTCGCCGCCATGCAAACAGTGGGCTTATCTGGCGGAAAAATTGAAATTTCAACAACTGTCGCAGAGGGAAATCTGCAAATTCTGATGAACGCGCAACAGGGCGGTGAAGGTTTGTGGGGCTGGAAAAGTATTCCACCGCTGATTGGTGGTACTGGTCAAAGCGACGGCCCGGGTTGCTTGCCAAACAGTGGATTTGATTCGGGTAATTCAGGAACATTTATATTCATATCCGAGCAGGGTTCAAAAATGTCGTTTACGACAGATATGAAAGTTTCCGCTGGTGGACAAATTGGGAACTATATGGACTCAGATATTTTCGTCGGAACTATCGTTGATAGAAATAAAGTCAAACTATTCAGGTACCCTGATTGTCAGAAAATACCAACACTTGGTAAGCCTGGTAAGCCGGGGCAAATTTGTATGAAAATGAATACAGCTGAAAATTTTGTATGCGAAAAATTTTAACGAATTCAATTAAAACGTTAATTTAATTTCTTGATCCAGGTTATATTTTTTAAACGCCAGGTCGATCAGTTTGCTGATTAAATCAGTGTAACTGAGGCCTCGCGATTGCCACATCATTGGATACATAGAAATTTTTGTAAAACCCGGCAATGTGTTCAATTCATTAACGATTAAACTGCCATCAGTACGCATGAAAAAATCAACACGAGCCATTCCATCGCAGTTCAAAGCAGTATAAGCCTGCGCGGCAAGTGTACGGATTTTTTCTGTTTCGGAATCAGATAGTTTTGCAGGGATTATGATTTCAGCACCATTGTCATCTAAATATTTTGCTTCGTAAGAATAAAATTCATGTTTAACGACCAGTTCGCCTGGCGTTGCTGCTTCAGGCGCAGAATTCAAGCCCATGACTGAGCATTCAAGTTCGCGGCCCTGGATAAATTCTTCGGCCAATATTTTATGGTCGTACTGGAATGCATCCTTTAATTTTAAATCAAAATCAGATTCTGATTTAATTTTATGGACACCAACAGATGATCCGGCGTTTGCAGGTTTTATAAAAAATGGTAAACCTAAATTTTTTGAAATTTCTGAAAAATTTGGTTTTATATTTTTATATAAAATTTGAAATTTTGAATTCGGTATATTAAAAAAATTCATTGTTGTTTTCATGTATTCTTTGTCCATACACAGGGCCGAACCGAGTACTCCACATCCAACAAATGGGACATTAATAGTTTTAAACAGACCTTGCAATGTTCCGTCTTCGCCATTTGTTCCGTGAACAATTGGAAATGCGCAATCAAACGAGTTTTTTTCGTTAGTTTGTAAATTGTAAATATATGGTTTTCCGAATAATGAAATCATCGATATGGGTGTATGCTTAGTTAATTCATTATCATTTAAAGCTGTAAATTCAGTCATATATTTTTCAGATAATAAATACCAAGTGCCCTGTTTTGAAATCCCAATCAAATAGGCTTCAAATAAATTTTTATCAAGCGCTTTATAAATATTCCACGCAGAGCGGATTGAAACTTCATGTTCAGATGATCGGCCACCAAATACGATTGATATTTTCTTTTTCATGGTTATATATTGAATGAATTAGCACATTTCGACAAGCTCTTTACACAAATTTAAGATTCCTTTTTGCATTTTTAAATCAAATTGCTGATCGGTCAATTTTAATGAACTCGACAATATTTTTGTGTATCGGTCTGTGATAAAATCATCAACGGGACAAATTTCTGTTTCAATTCCGATTTTATTTAAATACGTTATTTCAGGATCGTCTGCGGCAACAGCAATGGCTGGGTTCATTTTTTTAAGATGTTTTGCAACCTGCTTTGCGGATTCGTTAAAAGCAGCAATGGGTTTACTGGTTGAATAAAAGTGAATAATATCGGCCTGTAAATTTTCAGAATCAGTTGAATTGAGCATAGCAATATAGCCTTGAAAATCTTCAAAATCTAGAGGAACGTTGGTATTGAGTATTTGATGCCGTAAGTTCTGTTTTGTTAAATAATTTTGAATGAAACCCAAGGCCTCGTGATTTTGGAATTCATCAGAAATTCGAATGGCAATTTTTTTCATAAATATTAATTGCCAGAATTGATACTATTTACAAATACACAGTTTTCGGCAACAACTTTGCGACTACCATAGGGCATCAGCCCACGAACGCAGTATTGTAATACTTTTGATAAAAAAGGCAGCTGGCCTGCGACAGTAAACGTGTAATGACTGCGTGATGCTTTGCCCTGGTCATTTAATTCAGCGCCGTCTAATAAATCAAATTCAATTTTTCGAGCACTTATTTGACAAGACTTTGAATCGGGACAAATTTTTGTGTCAACCAATGCAGGGTTTAAATTGACCGATACAGGTGTCACGCTTAAATTGTAACAAGTTACTTTGTCGGCGCGGCAATAATCTTTACCCGTAAAATAATACAGAATTGGTAACAATAGCGGATCATTTTTTGATGGACTTGCCGGATTATATTTTCGTTCAATGTCCGTAAATGACAGATCCGTTTGTAAAAAGTTTTCCATCGTATGAGTGAAATCAATTGAAAATTCGGCCTCGGTATTTGTGATGGCTTTCACGCGCAAATCTTGTTTAAATCGTTTTATGTTTTGACTGTCTTCGAGTGTAATCGTTGATGTTACAGAATTGAATTCTCCAACTTTAATGTCACCAAAATTTAACGTGCCGATCGCTTCACCCATTTTTTGTTGAACATCATTAGCAGTCACTGCGGGGCCCAAGTTTTGGTCTTCCAAATTTTGTTTTTTCAAACAAGAAATGTTCAAAATCACAACAAATGCAGAACAAAATAAAATAAAATTATTTTTCATATCGAATCCCAGCCCCAAACCCAAATTGGCAATGGTAACAATTGCCCCAATGTTTTTTGTGTTTCCGGTTTCATAAAGTCCAGATCAATCAATTCAGTAGGGCCGAAAAATAATTTAACGAGTTCTGCTTCTGAAGCGAGGGTGTACAAATCGTTCCCATATCCAAAGACAATTTCACCATGTTTTTTTTCAAGAACAATTTGATCAAGCCCCTCTGATCTGAAGGCTTTTTTAATTTTAAGTGCGACAGAATCAAAATCATGAATACGAATCATTCCTAAGAAGCCTTGATGTTCTGTCGTTGAAAGCATTCGCAATTTATTTCTTAATCCTATAGAATGTTTCGGGGTCATTATTGTGTATGTTTTATTTTCGGATTGAATCATGAAGCTGAACAAATCCATTAAGCACTGAACGCTACCGCCCCATTCATGAATATAATTTGTCAAGTCTGACCCTTTACCTTCGACAGCGTAAGCCATTAATTGATTTTGCTGATTCCAAACGGTGAAAACATTTGAATTTGGAATTTTCAAACATTTTTGGATATCGTCAACAGTTCTGACGCTATTGACCGTGTGTTGATTGTAAACTTTCAATAAAGCATTCGGATCGATTTGCGATCCTTTGATATATTTATAATCTTTGTTTTCGATCGGAAGTGGTTGTGATAACTGATACGTATATTCAAAACCCGCAAGCTCGAATCCAAATTTTGTATAAAAATCAACTTGGTCTGTCCATAAAATGACTAGATCGCAATTTTGCGCAGAAGCTTTGGCCAAACAATTTTGTAAATTTTGAGTACTCAGACCTTTATTTCTGTGATTCGGGTCAGTCACGACAGACCCAATGGCTCCAATTCGAAATATTGCATAGGGTGTTTTGGTGATGATTGGTTTTAATAATGCATGTGCTACAATTTGATCGTTTTCTTCGATTATGCTCATATTGTGTAAATTATGTTGAGTTAAAGCCGTTGGATACTCTTGGCTGATTTTCCAATTGATATCTGAACGTAAATTTTTATCTAAAAACTGAACTATTTTTTCAAGCTCATGTGCCTCTGGCGAACGCGGTCCTTGCATGTGGCCTCCAATACAGGTTTATTGTAGCTGGTTTTTAATGTTTTTTGATGGCCAGTTTAGTTGAAATTGACTTAGGGCCAGAATTTTTCTAGATTGTCGGTTCTGCATCATTTTCAAATTCTGGAGGAATATATGGCTGATTTGACACAAAAATGGAAAGAAAACAAAGCTGGAAAAATGTTTGTCGATCAATCATGTATTGCTTGTGATGCGTGTGTGTTATCTGCCCCGAAAAATTTTGCAATGCACGAAGACGATGGTCATGCTTATGTCGTTAAGCAGCCTGAATCCGCCGAAGAAATTTCAGCCTGCAAAGAAGCAATGGAAGGCTGTCCTGTCGAGGCGATCGGTGATTTCGGTGAAACAAATTCTTAATCCTAGTGAATTTATTTTTTGAAAAAATCAGACTTAGACTTTAGTCGGACCTTAAAAAATCTTAAAAAAAAGTATCCTGACACCCACTGCGCATTAAACTTTAAAAATCCATTTCAATTACTGATAGCGACCATTTTATCGGCACAATGTACGGATGAACGAGTTAATATTGTTACCGCCGTATTATTCAATCAATTCAAAAAACCATCCGAGCTTGCGGCTGCAAATCTGTTGACCATAGAAACAATTATACATTCGGCCGGATTTTATAAAAACAAAGCTCGAAATATTAAACAGTGCTGTCAAATTTTAGCCGAAAAATACAACGACAAAGTGCCCGCCAATTTATTGGAATTGATTGAGTTGCCGGGCGTAGGTCGTAAAACTGCAAATGTTGTACTGGGTAACGCGTATGGGATTGCATCTGGCGTCGTCGTCGATACCCACGTTATGCGATTGTCGAATCGATTCGGTTGGGTCACCAAATTAACAGACGCTGTAAAAATTGAAACGCAGTTAAATCAAATTTGCCCACCCAAAGAGTGGATTATGTTGTCTCATTATTTAATTTCACATGGTCGAGCTGTTTGTAAGGCGCGAAATCCTCATTGTCAGGACTGTTTTTTAATCAATGATTGTCCTAAGCATGGAATATAGTTAATATAAATCATGTTTCAAGCTTATTTCGAAAGTCTAAAATACGTCGGTCATCTGCTTCCGGTTTCATTTTTAAGAATTTTCTTAGGATATTTTTATATTGAACAAGCCATCAAAGATTGGAATTCGCATGTTATTGGAAGTTCACAGGTCAGTGATTTGTTATTGGAGGTCGTTGGTAAAGCCAATATGCCATACTGGTACAGATTGTTTCTAAGTGAACATTTGTTACCACATTGGAATATATACGCATTTATTTTGGTCGGCGTTCAGCTGGTGATTGGTTTTTCCTATGTCATTGGATACGTTGTCAGGCCAACCTCTGTTTTAGCATTTATATTTTGCCTGAATTATTTAGCAATTTCTTCGTCAAGCCACGAGTTCTTTTTTAAGTTAATGATCGCGTGCCATTTATTCATGGCATGGGTTGGTGCGGGACGCTGTTTGGGTATTGATTATTATTTTTATAAACGCTACCGCGGAATTTGGTGGTAATTTACATTTATGAAACATTTTTTATTTCTGATCGCCACAGTTTTTTCTGGTTTAATTATAGTTTTTTTATATCATGATGATACTGCCGTCACCAAAGACGGCTCTGTTTTAAAAATCTATGCAGCAGATTCGTTCATAGCTAAATGGGGGCCTGGCCCCGTATTGAAAGATATTTATGAAAAACAAACTGGTCAGAAAATAATATTTATTGAAATGTCAGATCCACAGCTGACTTTTCAAAAAATGAATTTCGATGGTATTTCAGCGATAGGTGATGTCATCACAAGTTTAGATCAGTACGATCTGATTAGGTCGAAAGACAAAATTAAATGGAAAAAAATAAATTCAGATATTGATCCTCAATTTTCTGCGATACTGCCGCACAGGAATGATTTTGAAAATTTGATTGCTTACAACTGGGCACCAATCGCTTTCGTTGCACGTAATAATTTAAATTCAGAACTTAAATCTTTGGATGATCTATTCAAGCCAGAATTAAAAAATAAAATTTCTCTCGAAGACCCCAGGACAAGTTCGCCAGGTTTGCAGTTTTTAATTTGGGTTATGCAAACCAGGTCGGAATCAGAGGCAGTACAATTTTTAAAAAAAATGAACCAGCAGGCCCACAGCTATTCAGCAGGTTGGTCGGCTGCATACGGTCTGTTTACAAATCAGCAAACAGACTTGGTGTTGTCATATGTCACATCACCCATTTATCATTTGTTGGAAGAACAAAACAGTGGTTATAAATCAATTGAATTCAACGAAGGTCATCCTGTACAAATCGAGTTTGCGGGTGTGCCAGATACTTGCCAGAATTGCGAAGCGGGATTAAAATTTATTCAATTTATGCAGACACCTGAGGCTCAAAAAATAATTATGTCAAAAAACTACATGTTGCCAATTTATAAACCTGCACAAGAAGCTACGGCGTTTGATACGATAAAAATTTACAAATTGCTATCGAAACCATTACCAACAAAAGACGAAATTCAGCGTTGGTTAAATATTTGGTCAGAAATCCGCAAGGGTGAAGGTTAAATTATTTCAGATTTTGATTGGCATAATTTTTATTGGGCGATCAAAAATTCTTTAATTCAGGGATTGGGCACAGTCTTCATTTGCATCTTCTTAGGGACTTATTTTGCATTCGGGTATTTATTTTTTTCGAATAAAATCCAGAACATTTTAAAACTAATTTGCCAATTGTCGTTTGTATTACCATCTGTATTCACAATTTTAATATGCTTGAATATGTTAAAGCCATTTCCCTACGGTCACCCAGGAGTCATTTTTATTTTTACAATTGTGCATTTGGGATTTTCAACAGTGTACATTTCGAATATTCTGCTGAGTAAAATAAAAAATTTAGCAATTGTTTCGGAAATATATAATATTAAAAAAATAGATTTTTATTTTCGAATCATGGTGCCTTTAGTTTATAAAGAATTGGCTGTTTTGGGTCTGATTATTTTTCTGAGTTGTCTTTCAAGTTTATCGATCCCATTAATAGCAGGAGGTGGCAAAGGTGCGAATCTGGAAATGTATATTTTTGAGAAAATATTTATCGATCAAAAATGGACACAGGCCATTATTTTATCAATCATTCAGGGTCTGTTTTTATTTTTGATTTCAAAATTTATTTTTAATCATCAGAAGCTCGATTTGAAAAATAACAGCTTTGTGAGTTCGCGGTATTTAATTTCAAGAACAGCAGCTATGGGCTTAATTATTTATTTAATGACGTATATTTTAGGATATTTATTTAAAACAGCGGAAGTTTTAATGAGTTCAAATTTAGCAGAAATCTTTGCGGCAGATTTTTGGATTGCTTTCAGAAATTCAATTTTTATTTTTTTGAGTTTGGCATGTCTGTTTTTTGGATTTTCATTATATATTTTTTATTCCTTATATCAAAATAAAAAAATCAATGCGCTGAGTTTGTTTTTAAGTCCTTCGACAGTTTTAATCGGCTTTGGCTTATATTTATTGCTGCCAGCAAATCAATTCAGTTTTGATTTTTTAAAAATAAATATCGGAATTTCAATTTTATTTTTTGTAGGTTTGTACAAAATTTATTTGCTTCCGAGCGTTGATCAAATCAGGTCACAAGTCATTCAGTGCCGTATTTATAATGTACGTTTTTATGATTTTTTAATTCGAATAGTCTGGCCGCAGATCAGTTCGCAGATTATTTTTGTTATTTCAATGTTGTATTTGATTGCTGTCAGTGAATTTGCATTAATGAAAGCAGCGGGATCGCAAATTTTAACGGTGGGCACTTTGACCGAATCCTATTTAAAAAGTTACCGCATGGACCAAGCTTATGTTTTAAGTTTTTTTAGTTTAATCAGTTGGGTTATTATTTATTACACGGCGAGGTATTTTTATGTTCGTGATCAAAAATTTAGATTTTAAAATTGATAATTTTCATTTAAAAATTGATCATTTTGATTTAACCAACCACAAAATCGTAGCTTTGATGGGGCCTTCAGGCTCGGGAAAATCAACATTTTTTAATATCCTGATTGGTTTGTACAAGCCAATCAACTGGTCTTGGATTTTTAATGGCCGGCAATTCGCTGGTTTGAATATGGATCAGCGACAACTTGGAATCGTTTTTCAAAAAAATGAATTGTTTCCTCATCTGACTGCCGAAGAAAACGTAAAAATTGTAATGAAGTCGCGCAATGTTCAGCTTGAAACTGATTTTGTTCGACTTGAAAAATACAAATCTGTTTTAAAGCTGAATAACTGTTGGCTGACTCGAGCGGATAAATTGTCGGGTGGTGAAGCACAACGTGTGTCGTTGTTGCGTGCTGTTATGAGCCGACCTGTGTTGTTGTTGTTGGATGAGCCATTTTCGTCGCTGGATGCGGATTTAAAAGTTGAGGCGCGAAAAATGACATCTGATTTAGTTCGCGAGGCTGGCATTCCAACTTTGTTAATTACTCATGATATCGAAGATGCCAATGCTTTGGGGGCAAGCATTCGACGAATGAACCAGGGGCGCATTCTGGCAGAACTAGACGCGGACGAAATATAGATTTTACATCATTTATTAAAACATAAATACAAAAAATAATTATCAGTTATATTCATAAAAAATGAAAAAAACTGTATTAAGCACCCTTCTTTTTTTAATATTTTCTTGTGGAAGTGATTCCGGTTCAGGCGGCCGATCTGGTGGTTTAAGGTCTCGACCTTTTCGTATTTTAACTGAAAATGAAAAAAAAGTTCTGGCAACAACGACAATATATTATATCGAAAATTTTTCTGAATCAGACATCAATCGATGTGCTGACGTATTGAAAGTAAATATGTTGGATCGCCAAGGGCGGCTTTTAGTCAGAGTCTGTCAAAAAGTTTACGACAGTTGTTCAATGGAAGGAACATGTGTCGTTTCAATAGGTCATCAAATGCAGATGCTGAATTTCGACGGAAAACTGAACGGCATTCTAAGATTTAAAATAATCACAAACAGTGAATGTAAATACGGACACGGTGCCGGTACTGATCATAAAAAATCATATAAAAATATGTGCGTAGATCCTTTTTATTCTGTTGCTGCCGATCTAAAAATTTATTCATTGGGCGATGTTATTTATTTTCCAGCAGTCGTCGGTCTGTTATTGCCATCGGGCGAAATTCACGACGGTTATTTTATTGTACGCGATACGGGTGGTTCAATCAAAGGCCATGGTCGATTCGATTTTTTCACAGGATTTTTAACATTCAGGAATTTAAATAACCCTTTCGTTAAAATCAAATTTAATGACTCACAAACATTTCCAGAATATTTTTTGACTGACGACAATCAGGCAGAGTTGGTCCGAAAAACCAGAAATTTCCCATTATTAAATCGTTAATCACGGTTATTTTTTATCTCTGTTTTGTAAATTTATTGATTTACTAGACCTTGGTCAAAAATAATTAAAAAATATATATCAATAAAATCAGACACTTAGGCCGCTTATCAAATTATTATCAAAAAAAACTAGACCAAAGGCTAAAGTTCACTAGACCTAAGTCCGAAACAGTTCCTGTACATGTTGGTGTCTTGCAGAGACGAAATTGCAACTTAAATCGCACCTGGATTTAAGAAAACAAAATCACTCCGTCAAGTCAACTTATGGGACCTACGAGGCAGTCACCTTGAAAGTTTCATAAGTTGTCACCAACCCAAATTTAAATTTTTAAGTATTTAGTAAGTAGTAACTAACTGGTACGTAACAAAAATCTATTGGGAAATAGGGAGGACGTTTTATGGGCTTAAGGGTAACAACGAACATGGCATCTATATCAGCGCAACGATCTTTATCAATGCAATCAAAACGACAAGAGCATGCCTCGCAGGCGTTGGCGTCAGGTTCCAGGATTGTTCGTGCAGCAGATGATGCCGCAGGTTTGGCGATTTCAGAAAATATGAAATCAGATTTGCGAGGTACAGCAGCAGCCAAAAGTAATGCGTTTAATGCCATTTCTGCGATGCAAGTGGGTGAAGGTGGCTTATCAGAAATGTCGAACTTAATTACTCGTTTGCGCGAATTAGGCGTGCAATCGGCATCTGACACGATCGGTGATAAAGAGCGAGTTTATTTGCAGCAGGAGGCCGCAAGTATTACCGAAGAGATTGATCGTATTTCTAAAACCACATCATTCGGTGATAAAAAATTACTGGATGGATCAAATCCAGTGTTCGATTTTCATGTCGGATCGAGTGGTAAAAAAGAAAATATCATTACATACAAAGCAGAATCGACAGCGACGCCAGATGAATTAAATTTGTCGTCAATCGATATCACCACGAAAAGTGGTGCCAGGGATTTACTGAATAATGTTGATGGTGCATTAGAGAAAGTAAATAAAATGCGTGCGGGTTTCGGGGCCATGCAATCAAGACTTGAATCAACAGTGACAGGTCTAGACGTGCGCGCTGAAAATTTATCAGCAGCAAAATCCAGGATTACTGATGCTGACATAGCAAAGGAGTCGTCTGAAATGGCATCCGCAACGATGTTGCAGAGCGCTTCGATTTCAGTTTTAGCGCAAGCGAATCAACAGCCCTATGCAGCTATGAAATTGTTGGGTTAATTTAGCGGCTTAAGTCGTTGAGCCTGCAGGTTGAGTAGTAAAAACAAATGGGACCCCTGCAAATTTTGCAAGGGTCTTTTTTTCATTAAATGGTGGCATTTAAGAAATCACTTGGATTTTTTTACAGTTCTGTTAGTTATCTGTCCAAAGAGGTAACTATGAAAAAAGTATTAATACTGTGTCTGTCTTTGTCATTTGTATCTTTATCTGCATTTTCTACACCGCTGCAGCAAAATAAAACAATCGAGCCAGGTTTATACACGGCAGTTGATGCTGAAAGTGGAACTGTGAATGCGCAATTAATTATTCGTGCAGACGGCACATTGAATTTTAAAGTCGCAACTTCTGATTTTGAAATGCCAGAGCCGGGTTGCGAAGGAACGTATGCAGTTTCTGGAGAATCTTTTACTTCACAGTTGACGTGCCCGATTGCAATTTTGCCTGAAGTCAGTGTTCAAATTGATATTACGAATGTAAATTCACAATCTATTCGTTCGGCAACGGGTGCATTAGTTCCTGTCGTGATTGATGCTTTGGGTTCAGATGCAACGATGTTCAGTTTAAAACTTGTTGAAGCAAAAAAATAATAAAAAATTAGATTAAATACATCTAAATATAAAATTCAAAAAATTATTTTTCTCGAATGAAAAAGGCTCTGTTTTAGAGCCTTTTTCATTTTGTGAACAGGACGACGGCTTTCGTCTGCGGAGACTGATGTCTGTCATCAATAAGTCTGTGTATAGACAGACTCGACAGTGGGTTGATCCAGTTTTTTCAATACGTTGGTCCAGGAAATTTCAATTTCTTGGTCTATTTTTCAATACGTTGGTCCAGTTCATCAAAGACTTTGGTCTAGTTTTGCTCGACGTGACTAAAGCACAACACAGACTCGCCGAAAGGTATATCAACAATAACGACTCAGACTCGACGAGACTTTCGCTGAGAGACCAAATTAGTGTGACTGCTGATTTGGGATCGCTTGCAAGTAAAAGTTAAAACGAGAGCAGGTCACCAACATGTACAAAGAAAAACTTCAAAGCAAGTTTTTCTTACGAAAGAGGTCTTCAATGGGAATGAGAATAACAACAAACGTGCCGTCATTAAATGCTCAACGTAGTATGACTACGAATTCGCGTTCAATGCAAAAAAGTATGGCCCAGTTATCAACTGGTTCACGTATCACAAACGCAGGCGACGATGCTGCAGGTTTGGCGATCAGTGAAAATTTAAAATCGCAAATCCGTTCATTCGGACAAGCATCAAGAAATGCAAACGACGGTATATCAATGATCCAAACTGCGGAACAAGGTATGGGCGAAGTTTCAAATATTATTACACGATTAAGAGAATTAGGAATCCAGGCATCATCAGATACAATTGGTGAAACTGAGCGTGGATTTATTCAAAAAGAAGTAGATGCAATGAAATCAGAAGTTCAACGTGTTGCTGAATCAACATCATTTGGTTCGCGCAAATTATTAGACGGTACTGGTGGTATTTATGATATTCACGTCGGTACGGGTTCAAATGAAAAAACTGATTGGATTTCTTATGATGCAGCAGTTTCAAATGTACAAACTGATAACTTAGGTATTGCTGATCTGGATTTTTCTTCAAAAGAAGGTTCTCGTGCAGGTTTAGCAGCATTAGATACGGCGCAAACAACTGTCAGCGGTTCGCGCGCAACATTGGGTGCTATGCAAAATCGTTTAACTTCAACAATCGACGTGATCGGTACAATGAATGAAAATATGAGCGCAGCAAATTCACGTATCCGTGACACAGACGTTGCAATGTCTTCTTCGGAATTGGCTCGTAACAATGTGATGTTGCAAGGTACAACAGCGACATTGGCGCAAGCAAACCAATTGCCTCAAATGGCATTGAAATTAATTGGTTAATTTTTTAAAGAGTTAGTCAAGGTTTCGAGTTTCCTTCATTTTTCTGTGCGGACGGCGTATTGACCTCCGCTGACTTTTAAATTAAGTGAGAACTCTGTTCAGAAAATAAAATCTCGACCAAGATCCGTAAAGGATCTTGGTTTTTTTGTTTTTAAATCAAATTAATCAAAATTTTTGTTTAAATGTCTCATTTTGGTATCAAGTTTATTCCCAAAACTGTCGATATGTATAACAGTGAACCATAAATTTTTATTTTATTTTTGCATATTTATTTTATCGCAATTTTTTGCGATGGTTTCATTTTCTGCACCCAACACCATGACATTTCAATCGCGTATTATTAATCCCAATGGATCACCATTGGAAGC
>JANPOT010000021.1:0-121356 GCA_031428135.1 Pseudobdellovibrionaceae bacterium
TTTTGACTCAACCTAAGTCAAACCAGTGGATCTTTGAAAATTTGAAAAATGCATTTTTCTGACAATAAAACTTGGTTTTAGGTGGTCCCCATGGGACCGGTACGCCGACGAAATTGGACCCTTTTAATCCCGGCGCCTACAATTTAAGATTATATTTGAGTGATAAAAGCAATTAAGCTTTTCAAACAAGGAGAATGAAAATGAAAACCCTATTATTAGCTACAATGCTATTGATAAGCGCAACTACTTTTGCTGAAGGCACTAAAAATCTAAACACAGCAAAGGCAGCAACTGAGTGCAAATCTACAGACCCTGCCGCAAACAAAATTTGTAAAGCTAAACATTTTAGAAAAGGCACAGCAAAACATAATTCTGAAATGAATAAAGCCGATACAGAAAACAAGCCTAAAATTTAGTTGTATTTTTGTATCAGTAAAAACATCGTCCCGCCCAGCTGGGGTGCTCAAAATCCCCAGCGTATCTTCAAAAAATCTTAAAAAACTGCCAGTAATTCTTTAAACAAAATATTTTATTTTAATATCAATCTATATCCGAAGTTTTTAACTGTATCAATAACTACTGAAGAGGGCGAAATTTTAGTTCGCAAATGTGCAATATGACTATCTACTGTTCGATCTGTAATTATTGTATCACCCCAAACAGAGTTCAAAATTTGTTCTCTTGAAAAAACTTGTTCAGTTCGTCTTGAAAGTAACGTTAAAATTTTTATCTCAATTGAGGTTAAGATCAGATCTTTTTCTTTTCCGTTAATTATTTGAAAAACCCTCTGTCTGTCAAAATCAATTTCAAGATCTCCGATCCTATGTGTTTTCTTTTCGTCTATTTCACCCTGCTTTTTTTTAATTTTAGAAGAAATGCGAGCATTAAGCTCTAAAGGATCAAAAGGCTTTGTAATAAAGTCGTCTGCTCCAACTGAGAAGGCAAGTAACTTATTTGAAATATCTCCATGCCCAGACAAAAACAAAGTAGGTGTTTTTCTAAAATTCTGATCATGGGTTAATCGTGTATAAAACTTAAGTCCGTCACCATCTGGAAGTTCAATATCTAACAGAATCGCATCAAATATATTTTGAGAAATTTCACGCTCGGCATCTTTTAAGTTTGAAACCGTAACAAGATTAAAATTCTTCAAACTTTGCTCGATAAGAGCTTGAATTGTTAAATCGTCTTCTACGCACAATATTTTTGATCGCATAGCGCAAGTCTATGCTTAAGCTAGATAGGATTCAAGATCTACTTAGTCCAGATTGTCAAACATGGAGAAATCTCCAAATGCAATCTATGCAACTAAAATACAAATATTGGATTATAGATACCAAGGAGGATTTATGAAAGAAGCCATAGCATTAAATGAAATTAAAATAGTTAACTCAAAAATAGTTGAAGGAAGGGAGTTGCGAATACCGAAAATCCTGATTGTCGAGGATGACACTACTTATGAGCCATTCTGGACAGCCATTGTAGAAAGGGCTGATCGAGCGGCTAAAGTTACTTGGGCGACATCCGAACCAGAAGCTGAACGAATTATTCAAGAAGCTGTTAAACACGGCAGCAATTTTGATTTGATTATAACTGATATTTTTTTGTCAGGATCAAGAACTGGAATTGATCTATGTTCAAAGTTCTTCCAAATGCTTCATGGAAAAATAATTATTACCTCAAGTATTGAGTTCGAAAAATATGCTCAATTTTTTAATAAAGAACTGATTAGGCCAATGTATTTACAAAAACCACTGGTTCCTCATGAGTGCATAGGTGCGGTTTATTCAGCATTGCATGAAAATACTTAGCAACAAATATATTGAAAGGATTATTATGAGAACGCGAATAGTGCTACTTTTTATAATTTTTATTGGAACTTTATCTTGCTCCTCTGCTCCGACGCAACCGTCAGATGTAACAAGTCATACTAAAACTTCGCATCATTTCGTGCATCATGCGCCACGAATTTTTGATCATATAAAAAATAGATCTGATATCTAGTATTTACAAAATTAAAGAAAGGGAGGGGGCGTTTAATTTAAACGCCTATTTTTTTCTCAACAGAAGTATTTATTTTTGAAAAACGAATGCCCCAGTGTCTTGAATTCGGCAAGAGTAGATTCATTAGACCATGAAAAATTGTTCTAGGAATAAGCTTTCGCATATAGAAAAATACAATAGCATCAAGGGTGACGGGCACCCACAATGGTGGATTTTGTGTATTTGCTATTTTTAAGATCTTTTGAGCAATATGATTGGGCGTACTGATACAATTTTTCATAATTTTTTCAATGAATGGCGTGATATTTGTATAATAATCTGCATAAGGCCCATCAAGAGCTTCACTCAGCTTGGCTTTTTTTGAATAGTAAATTTTTTGATAGGATTCGGACTTAATAAAACCAGCCTGCACAAGACTTACGTTTATTCCAAAGGGTTTCATTTCATACCACAATGCCTCACTGGCACCCTCAAGAGCATGTTTAGAGGCGCTATATGAGGCCATTGTTGGCATTGCCATCATTCCGCTAACTGAGGATATATTTATGATTTTTCCATGACCTCGTTCGCGCATAGTCGGTAAAACCAGCCTAATTAAAGCCATTGGACCTAAGTAATTTGTATTTAGCTGATGCATTTCAGATTCTTCATCCATGTGCTCAACAACAGAACGATAGGAAACAGCGGCGTTATTGATGAGAATATCAATGCCTTTCCAATGGCGGTAGCATTCACTTACCAACTCATGCCTACTTTGTTCGGATGTGACATCAAGTAAGTGTATTCTGAAATTTTCGGTTTCATTTAAGCGTTCGCGTAAATTTTGAATTGAGTTTTCCCTAGCAGTGGCCATTACACGAAAAGAATTTGTCGAACCAAATAATTTAGCTAAAGCAAAACCAAGCCCTTGGCTGCAACCAGTAATTAACACAACAGGTTTATTTTGAGTGTTCATTTAGCCTTCTTTGAAAACAGAATTTTAGATTGTGTTTTCTAATCAAAGAATAGCAGTAAAACTGTTTGGCTCGTTTTAATTGAACTAGGAGATTTCTCCAATTTGGTTTAAATATTGACTTAGTTTGAGTTCAATTTCTTTAGAGGCTGGTTTTATTTTAAAAGCAATTTTCTCTGCTATTTCAATTTGACTTGCTTTCTCTAAATTCTTAAAAAGATTAGCTAAGCCATTAGCACCCACTGTTTGAGCGGATGCTTTGTACCGGTGCCCTAGTTTTTGCATTGTTTCTAAATTACTACTTACAATCGACTGATCGAGTAAGTCCCTCATCTCACTTATGCCTGCTAAAAAAGCCTGAACAACTTTTTTCATACCAACTAATCCGATTGAATCGCCAAGCGTATTGAGAATTTCTTTAGAAATATCTGTTGGTTCGGGTTTTAAAATTGGTTTTATCTCAGCTACTAAAGCATCAATGGTCAATGGTTTGCTCACAAACCCATTCATACCTGCGTTTAAGCAAGCTATTTGGTCTTCCTTAGAGACGTTTGCTGTCATGGCAAGAATTGGAGTTTTAATCTTATTCTTTCGCAATTCAGATGTGGCTTCGAAGCCATCCATAACTGGCATTTGGCAATCCATTAAGATCAGATCCACATGAGTCTGATCCACTAAATCTAAGGCTTCCCTACCATTTGATGCTATTATCACTTGAACGCCAAGGCGCTCTAACATGGCTTGCACTGTTGCTTGATTTGTTGGGTTATCCTCAACCACTAAAACTGTCGAACTGTCTGTTTCATCAAATAGTGGTTTAATTTCGATTTTTTTATTATTAACAGCGGTGTTTTTTTCTATAATGTGCTTACCAATTTTCGCCTCTGAAAATTCGTTAAACTCTAGAGTGAAGAAAAATCGAGTACCTTCGTCTTTTTTGCTTTCTACAAAAATATCTGAACCCATAACCTTTAATAATTGACGACAGATTGATAACCCTAATCCAGTACCAGCTTCTCCCATGGTCCCAGTTTTTTGGAGTTGAATAAATGGATGAAATAGTTTTTGTTGTTGCTCCTCTGTTATTCCGAGACCTGTATCGGTAACAGAAAAGGAGATCCTGACTTTGCTACTATCAGTTTCAGAATTTAGCTTTACTTTTAAAATTACACTACCATTTGAAGTAAATTTGATGGCATTACCTATCAAGTTGTATAAAATTTGCGAAATTCGGGACGCGTCACCAAATACAGTTTTGGGTATGTTTTCATCAATAATGTAATCAAGATTAAGTCCTTTTTCCAAAGCCTTTGGTGATAAGCTAATTACTACTTGATTGACTATGTCTCGAATAGAGAATTCATTTACTTCAAGATCAATTTTTCCAGACTCTATTTTTGAATAATCCAGTATATCGTTTATTATTTTTAATAAAGTTTTTCCAGAGTTATGAATCATTTCAATAAAGCGAGATTCCTCTGCTGGAAGATTTGATTTTTTTAAAACATCAGAAAGTCCAATTATGCCATTTAAGGGAGTGCGTATCTCATGACTTACGGTTGCCAAAAAACTAGTTTTTAGCGCAGAGGACTCAAGAGCTTTAGCCTCAGAAGCCTGTAGTTTAGCAATCATTGACTTTTCTTTTAATAGCTCCCTGCGAGTAACATAAAGTGATACTAATATCATTCCTAGACTTAAAAAAAATGAAATAACTGAAAATATTTTTACATACATTGTTGAATTGGCAATATCAGTTTCTTTGTCTTTAGCTAACTTATCTTCAACCTCATCTATTAATCTAACCTGCTGGCTTACGTCTTTTAAAATAGTTTGATAGTTCTCATCCGAGGCTTGAGTTAAATCAATCCAATGTTGATTTAACTTTTTAATTCTTATAATTTGATCATCATAGTTTAAAGATAGGTCAGATAGGTCAGATAGGTCAGATAGGTCTTTTGTAACTAAATTCAATATTTTTTTCTTTTCATCTTCAGAAGCATCGTTGCTTGAAGATTGAGATAAGATGACCCAATCTCGGCCATGTTCATTAAAATCATCAAGCTTTGATTGAATACTAATTGAATGCCGAAATATTTTCTTTGATCTCTCTAAATCACCGGCAAGCTTAAACGTCAGCGCTACTGGTATTATTGTAAAAAATAATCCCAATGCCACCAGATTTCTTGTTCTTAAAATTGTTCTGATTTTCATTAACATATTTTAACTCCAAGTTATTAAAAAATGACACTGTATTTCTCCACATAGCTTCAAATATTTTCGTATTCGAAGGTGATGACCAATTGATTGGTTTTTGGAGATTTCTCCACATGGGATGGAAAGTCTAGTTTCTACGGCAGAATACCTCGTTTGCTAAATAGTCCAGAAATTCAGAAATGGAAGAATCTCCATTTCACGTTCAACTCGCCAAAATTTGGCAATCCGAAGATATGTGAAATACAAAGGAGCACTTATGGAACAACAAATTGAAAGCGATTCAAAAGTTCTTAGACAAAGAGAGGCTTTACTGGCTTTTCCGAATAAACGCAAATATCTAGTTGTTGAAGACGATTTTACACTTCAACCAATATGGGAACATATTATTAGAGCTGTTGATCCGCACGCACTGATTAGATGGGCTCGGACAGAGGAGGGCGCGGAAAGGCTAATAAATGATCGACTTAAAATTGAAGATGAGTTTGATGTCATCGTTGCAGATATTATGTTAGCAGGAGAAAAAAATGGCGTAGACCTATGGAAACAGTACGGTAAGACTGGAATGCTTTTTCTATTTGCGAGTGGTATAACAGAAAAAAAGTTCATACAAATGATTGGCGAAGATTGTGTCGATTCTACATGTTTTGTTAGAAAGCCACTGTACATAGCTGAATGCATCGAAGGTCTTAATACGTTGATAGCCTATCGCCAATTTATGCCGAATAAGCAAGACTCATAATACTTAGCTGTAAATAGCAGTTTGAGTAAAATGACCATTTATGTGTTAGGATAAATTATGAAAAATAATTTCAGTAAATTCTCGCATCGCATCGCTGAAATGACCGGTTCGCCACAAGCATTTATTTTAGCAGTAGTTACAGTAATTGTCTGGGCCATGCTTGGACCACATTTTAATTACTCTGAAAATTGGCAACTTGTGATTAACACAGGAACTACGATTATTACTTTTTTAATGGTTTTTTTAATTCAAAGTGCGCAAAATCGAGACTCAAAGGCCGTTCATTTAAAATTAAATGAATTGATAAAAGGCGTAAAGGGTGCTCGAAATGAAATGGTTAATTTGGAAGAAGCCAGTGACGAGGAATTAGAAATTTTGCATGTTGAGTTTCACGATTTGCGAAATCAAATTCAAAAACAACTTGAAAAACGTAAATTGAACTCAAACTAAGCAAAGATCTAAACCCAACAAGAGAAGCTTCGATTCTACCTTGCTGATAAATACAACACGCTAGTTGCTCAGATGGTTGCTGTATAATTAATGCCACGAAGAAGAACTCGCAGATTTTGAAAGAGGCCTTAGAACATTTGAGGAAATCTGGCAATGCAAGAATAGAAGATATAAAGAATTTTTAGTTCTAGTTTAAAACTTGAATACCAAATGCCTTATTGCAGTAGAATGATTGAACCACTCAACTAGAAGCAAACACGTCAAGTCAGTCCACCAGTCAGTTACCCGAGCAGTCACCCGACTAAACATTCAATTCAAATTTAAATATTTACATTTATGGCTAAGACACAAGTAATTCATCTCTAACGGAGCGCTCTTTTAGTTTTTGAACTGATGCTTCAATAATTCCTTTTGAACCATTGAGTAAACAACACTTTTTATACTTCTGACCACTCCCACACGGGCACCGATCATTTCTTCCAACAATAGCCATTTTAAACCCCTAAAAACTTAACCTTTCATTCGTACTCATCTAGGAAAATTCCAAGATGACTGTCGTCCAAAACAAAGTTTCTCATGCGAAACTTAGGCCTCAAAAAACCATCATCGTCTCCCTAAACGCCTGAGTCCTCGTTGAACCACGGCACCAGGAACATTTGAACTAATTTAAATTCTTTCCGCCATCGTCCATTTTCTCAGGACGCTTCCAATAGTTAAACTGTGGAGTCCATTCTTCAGTTGAAACGCCGGCTAAACTTAAAATATTCCACTGCGAACAAAATTCATCGCCAGGACCAAATGAGGCTGAATTTTTACGAAAAATCTGGTCATCTTTTTTTATGTAGCAAACTATTCCAGGTGTATTGTTTTCACCAACTGAAACCGTTTGTTCTTTAATATATTCAGCACCGCCATGGGAGGCCATTTTAAATCTCCAACCCCGCGAATTTGAAATTTGTCTTTGTATCTGTGGGGAATCTTTAGAAACCATCGCAAACGAATATTGACTTTCAACATGTTGAACAAACCCATTGAAGCCGTCAGCCCATAAAGTGCAGTATCTGCAACCTTGTCCCATGTTGTGTATTAAAAATAATACATCTTTATCACCAAACAGTCTCAGTAAGCTGACCTCGCCATCAGTATCTTGAAAAGTATAGTTTTTGACTTCGATAGGTTTTGATTCTCGTCGCAATTTGGCAACCTTGTTAGTCAGTTCAAATAATTCTTTTTCTGCTTTTTGTAGTTCTGTCATATCAACTCCTTATGAATAAAAGTGAATTAGTGATTACCTTGCCAAACTAGCAATTCATTTCCCTCTGAGTCGACGCAGTTCATGCCTTTCATGTCACCACGTTCCCATTCTTTTAAAACTTTACCACCAAGATGAATTATTGTTTCTTTGGATTTTATAATATCATCGGTTTTGAATCCGGCTGATGGTTGCCCTACTGATATTCCATTGGTTATACATAAAACTTGATTTGTAATATTATTTTTGAGCAGCACAAAGTTATCATTTTTCTCGGCAATAGCAAAATTTGCAAAACCAGTATAAAAAGCAATTAGCTGTTCATAATTTTTTGCAGAAATCATCGTGTCGGTGAAATTTGTCATTTTGTAGCCTCCCATCGAGCAACAACGTCTATTCCTTTTTGTTTTCGCTTTTGAAGATGTTGAAACCATCGATCTGACAGTTGAGTGAACTCAATGTAATTTCCATCCGGGTCTTTAAGGGCCGTCATGATAGAAAAGCCGGTATCTTTTGGAGGATAGAGTACTTCAAGTCCCTTCGACTTAACTTTTTGAACAAAGGCTTCCATGTTGAATACTGTAAAGGCTAATTTCACTGCGCCTACGCCGGTTCCGCTTCCCTCAAAATTGCTTAATGGATGGATCGCAAAATGAAGGTCACCCAACTCACATCCATAATGCTTATCGGTTTCACCATGCTGCTCATCTTCAAGCGGAATCCCAACCACATCTTTGTAGAAGTCAGCAAGTCGTTTTGGATCTTTTGAAACCAACAATATTGCGCTTAAGAATTCTATTTTTTCACTCATATAAACCTCTTTAATTTAATTGCATATTTTCAATGGCAAGTCACATCGGCTATAATCACACCGTTAACGGCCATAGTTCCGTTTCTCGAAATGGGTTTTCCCTTTAGCTCAAGGACAAGATGGTCGCGTCCTGAATCAATGGATATTTTTTCATAAATTTCAGTTTTTAAATCTGAAACAGGGTTGAGCTTTGAAAACTCTTTTCCAGCAATAAATAGCTTCGAAGAAAGAGGGTCGTTATTGATGCTTTGATATAACTTGGGGAATTTACTAATTCCAAAAACACTTTTGGTCGCAAGGACCTTAATAACTGTACATTCAATGCTTGGCTCAAATGGATTGAAAGCTGAGGCCTGGTGTGAACATAGAAGAATTAAAACTAATGCTAATCTTGTCACCCAACCTCCTTCACATGCCCTCATTCATTACTCATCTAGGAAAATTCCAAGATGACCGTCTCAAAACAAGACCAAGTTTCTCCGTGCTCAACTTTCCTAATTCATCAAAAACTGGCTCTCAAAAAAACCACCATCGTCTCCCTAAGCGCTTGATTCCTCGTTGAACCAATGCACCGCGAACATGACCATCACGAATGCGAAAGCTAATCATACCAATAGCTTAAGCTGCATCCGTGGTGTCAAAAATGGTGGAGGCGGCCGTCGCTGACACCAACGAATCCGTTCATATTAACTACATACTTAGTAAATGGAAAGTGAATTGCGCAGGCACGCGCTTGATAATTAATTTTACCGACTGTTTTTGATTATGTTTTTTACTTTAGATAGGCCATAGATTGCGATAGCCGCCATATCTTGTTTGAGTAAAATACAACGCCTAAAAACCCTGTACTTTCAAGCCGTTACGGACTATAAAGTTGTGATATATTGAATGCTAATTGGAGGACTCAAATGAAAGATAAACCAGTAAAAAGTTTCCGAACATTAGCCAGTGATCTTAAGGCTCGCCGCAAACGCAAGCTAACAGATGAAGAAGTTAATCGACTAAATAAAATGTTTGAAGAAATTGAAAAAGAACAGCAAAAAGAAATTCCTGAACGCAAAATCGCAAGACAGCCTGAGGTTTAATTGGGGCAGGTTATTCCATTTTCTAAAATTGAATCTTATCTGGATGGCCTTGAAAAACAAGGCGCTCCAAAAGGCACAATACTTGATACAAATATTTTAATTTCTTCAAGCTATGAACTCAGCGATACCCAAGAATCAGTTTCTGAAATCTTAGATATTTTAAATTATAAAAATTATCGTTTGTTTGCGACTGTTAATACTCGTTCAGAATATTTAGAATTTCAACGCCGTCTTGTTTTAACAGAAAGTTTATTTGACACTGTCGATGAGTATTCAAAAGTTAAAATATCTAGTCGTGCAAAAGCAAAAATTCAAACTCTTAAAGGAAGTCTGAAAACCAGCGTCATGTCTGATAAAGACAAGTTTGAAGTTTTCAACGAATCGCAGCTGAAAAAAATTAAAAAAGAGTTTTCAGCAGGACCACATTCTGGCCAACAAAGCTGGTTGCAGCTTTGTGATGTATATCTTAAAACTCAGATTGCTTTAGCAGATCAAGATTTAACTGATCGTCGCGTCGAATATATCAGTCCAAATGATCCTGCCCAATCACAATTATTTAATAATTCGATAAACTGGAGTGATGCTGTAAATATTTGTGAATTCTCCGGCACTGCATTTAGTGATTCCATGATTTTAAACACACTAAAATCTTCAAAGTTACTATTTATTGTTACACTTGATTTTGACATCGGTTATGCAGCACTCAGTGATCCAAATATGAAAAACGTTGTTGTTCCTGATCGTCTTTATAAAGAATTTAAAAACTATCATTTTCCGAATCATTAGTTTTTAACTACAGTTTCTCATGCGAAACTCATAATTCGTCCCTGAATAATACGCCGCTACCCGTTTTAACCAGCACCCCAACTTTGTTGACTGGAATTACACGGCAGGATAAGTATAGTTATGGCGACAGATGATGAAATCCGATCCATCGAAAATAAGCTCAGCGCTTTAGATCAAGAGCGGTCAGCCTTATTAAATGATTTAAAAAACCTTCGTAGCCAAAGAGACTCGCAAAAGCCTGTTATTTTATTGGGTCAGCCAACTTTAATGAAGACCCCAGAATCAAATGAAGAAAAAGCTGATTTATTTTTAACTTTATTTCGTGGCCGAGAAAATATTTATCCAAAGCGCTGGGAAAATACTAAAACTGGAAAACAAGGCTATTCACCAGTTTGTGAAAATGAATGGGTAAAACCTATTTGTGATAAACCAAAAATAAAATGTGCCGATTGCAATCATCAAAAATTTTCTGCGCTAAACTCATCAGCGGTTGCCTCACATCTTCGCGGAACTGCTACGATTGGAACCTATGCCATACGTGAAGATGATACTTGTACATTTTTAGCTTGTGATTTTGATGAATCATCTTGGCAAGCTGACCTTTTGGCTTTTTGTGATACCGCTAAATCATTTGGCATTGAAGTAGCAATGGAGCGATCACGATCAGGCAAAGGCGGCCACGCATGGATATTTTTTGCTGAAAAAATTCCTGCAAGGCTTGCGAGGTCACTCGGAACTTTAATTATTGCAAAATGTTCTGAACGTAATATCAGATTAAGCCTTGAATCATATGATCGGTTTTTTCCAACTCAAGATTTCTTACCTAGGGGCGGCTTTGGTAATTTAATTGCACTACCTCTGCAAAAAACTCCGCGTGATAATGGCAATAGTTGCTTTATAGATGATAACTTTAAAGTCATACCAGATCAATGGGCTTATTTATCCCAAGTCAGAAGAATTCTTAAATATGAAGTCGACTTGCTTTTAAAAGAATTTTTACCCAAAGATAATTTTAAACGTGTTGACGCATTTGAAGATGTGGCCTGGGCTACAGATAATCAAATTTTAGAAAAGACTACGGTTGCGCTAGAGCACGATACAACACTTGAAGGTAAAGACATTGAAGTCGTTTTTGGCTCAATGCTATCAATTCCAGTTGAAGGGCTACCAACAAAAGTTGTGGCTCGTTTAAAAAAAACATCAAGCTTTGCTAATCCTGAATTTTATAAAAAACAACGCATGCGACTACAAACTTACCCGCATCCGAGATTTATTTTCTCAGGAGAACTTCGACCAGATCATATATTGTTGCCCCGAGGTGTTTTAGATAAAGTTATTAAAATACTTCAAGAAGCCGGTGCAAACGTTGTGATTCGTGACGAGCGTATTGCTAAGAAAAAAATAAAAGTTGAATTTGAAGGTCAATTGACACCCATTCAAGAAAAAGCTGTTAAGAAAATTAAAGAATCTGATCTTGGCATTTTAATGGCTCCACCTGGCGCTGGTAAAACCGTCATGGCTTGTAAGCTCATCGCTGACCGCAAAGTATCAACATTAATTTTAGTTCATCGGCAGCCGCTACTTGAACAATGGAAAGAACGTATTTCTAGCTTTTTAAAAATTCCAGTCAAAGAAATCGGCACACTGAGTGGATCTAAAAAGAAGATGACTGGTAAAATTGACGTTGGAATGCTTCAGACAATCGCGAACCTTGAAGACTTAAGTGAAATCATTGAAAAGTATTCGCAAATTATAATTGATGAATGTCATCATATTCCGGCTCAAACATTTGAGGCTATTTTAAAGCAAATTCCAGCCCGATATATTTTAGGACTGTCTGCGACACCTTACAGAAAAGATGGCCTAGAAAAAATCATGTTTTTACAATGTGGTCCAATTCGTCATGAAATTTTACCATCTGAAGTTTCAGCGTTACCAAAAGAAGTTTCAATTTATGAAACATCATTGGTATTTCCAGAAGGGCTAGGCCGTCAGCCGCCTTATCATGTGTTGATTCATCATCTGGTACAAAATGAAGCTCGAAATAATTTAATCGCTACAAAAGTGACTGAAGTGCTAGAGCAAAACAGATTCCCGCTTTTAGTGTCAGATCGTAAAGATCATCTTGAATTACTGCAACAGCTCATCAAATCAATGAATCCTGATGTTGAACTGGTCGTTTTAGAAGGAACGCTAACAAATAAACAGCGCAAAACTGCATTTGAAAGAATAACTGAATTTAAATTAGCCAATAAAAAAATAATGATCATGGCGACCTCATCACTTATTGGCGAAGGATTTGATTTGCCAGCACTTGATACTTTAATATTTGCGACTCCGCTTTCATTTGAAGGACGACTTATTCAATATGCAGGCCGCATTCATAGAGAATCACCGAATAAAGCTTCGGCGCAGATCATTGATTTTGTAGATTCTTATAGCGCTATGTTTTTAAAAATGTATCGTGGCCGCATAAATACTTACAGAAAAATGGGCTATAAAATTAATGAAGATGAACGACTTATGGGTCCGCTTGCTTCATACAGCCGGTCTAAACCGTTATTAATGAAACTATGACACAACTTCCATCAAAAATAAAAAACGAATACTGGGTTCATACAGCTCATCCAAACCCACCCAATGAATGGACTGACTATTCAGGCAAATGGTTAATCTTTGTTCCGCTTAAGCAAATTGATGAAAACTGGTCATTAATCGCAAATGCTACTACCGCTGGCCTGCTCGGTATCGAGTCCAAAGCAGCTACAGCAAAGCCAAACAGTTTAGCACACAATAAGTGGATCAAAGTTATTTGTGTCTACACTTATGATTCAAGAGATAAAATTGATGTCATGCGAGTACGTGATCAGCTTCGCATATTAGGTTTTATAAAAAAACTGTCATACAAAACTGATCAGGCAACAATTGCAGGCAAATATAGAACCCCTGAAAATTCTGCGCCAATCTCACTTTATTATGAATAGCTTAAACTTTAATAAGTACAAAAACTAGGCGGCATTTTTTAGAGAGACAGCTACTTTTTCCAGCGTAATAACACAAGTAATCTCGTCTAATTCTGTTTCAAGATTCTTTAAATGGGGTGCAATTTCTAATCTGTTTTTTGTAAAGCCACAATAATTATAAGCGCCAATATACTTCCATTGATTAGGGCCTTCTTTTATAAAGACAGGGTACGACCTATTTAGTAAAACTCGCTTTAGATTTGACTCGCGCAATGGCCCCTTTGCCACAAGAATTTTTAAAGTCTCTTCTTTGTCATAATTTTTTACTGATGGATTCATATCAGGATTGAGCACAAATGCGCTAACTTCTTTATTTTTATTCCAAAATGCAAACGATCTCAATAACCCGAAACTCTCTTGGATTGATTTAAGTGCATATATTTTATTTAGCTCTGGTTTAAATTCATTCATGATAGCGACCTCATTTCGATAAGACCTCTATCGGAATAATTTTTTATAAACAAAAGTTATTTATTAAAAATTAATTTCAAAAACACAGCTGTTCAAATTTATACATGTAAATTCAGCGGACTAATGTTTTGCGTTATAAACTAGGTTAACAAAAATTTAACTGTTTTTTCTTTCAATTTTAACGGTCCAGTTTCTTTTCTCAATTTCTGCAATTAAATCATCCAATGATATCTGAGCTAAATTAACAGATTTTAAATTAATTATGCCACCATCAGATTTGTCATCAAATGCTTCCATATAGGTACCATTTAACATTGATAATAATTTGTCATAGGTTCTGCTAGGTATTTCACGTCGATAAATCCAACCGTAAAAAGCTGAATTACTTACGCCAAGCTTAACAGCAAGATCATCGCGCTTAATTCCCAATTTGGAGCTAACTGATTCAAGAAATTCAATAATGTTCTTCTTTTGTTCATCATCATTTTTGCCTTCAAACTTCTTTGCTTTGCTACTCATAATTAAAAATCTCCTTATGAGACTTAATATTACTACTAATATCAATTGGTTATCAATTTAATTATTATCAACAATTAATTTACTATTAGTAATTATTGCATAGTGTTATTCTGTCATCAGTTAGCAATAACTAGTAATCAAAAAACAAACAACTGAATAACAAGGGCCCATCAGCTCTGGTGCAACAGGACGGACTTAAGGATAGCAGACACTCGGGCGTGATCGCAGAGGCAACAAAGGGCTCAGTCTATCTATTTTTTAAACTTTTAATCAATTAACCAAAAGGAGATTTTTTATGAGTACAAAAACTGTTGTATCACTTTTCACCGGCGCCGGCGGCTTAGATTTAGGTTTTGTTAAGACCGGTTTTGAAATTGTCTTTGCAAACGAACTGGAAGATTTCGCATGCGAAACTTATAAATACAATTTTAGCAAATATCACGACACTTCATATTTAAAATGTGGGGATCTTGAAAACTACTGGAACGACATCCCTAAAAATCAAACTCTATTAATCGGAGGACCTCCTTGCCAAAGTTTTTCTATGGCCGGAAACCGCAAAGGCTTAGATCATAGTAATGGAAATTTATTTATAAGCACCGTGCAGCATCTTCCATTAATAAATCCAAGACTATTTATTTTAGAAAATGTTCAGGGATTGCTTACATTTCCAGACGGCGACAACAATCCGCTACAAATAATTTTATCTGAAATTACAAAAGCTGGTTACGAATGCATCTATAAACTTTTTGATTTATCAGAATATGGAGTCAATCAGCGCCGCAAAAGAGTCATATTCTTTGGTAAAAAAATTGGCGACCCAATTAACCTAGCAGGCCTTGTTCCAAGAATCAGTTCAACATCAGCGTTGAATGTAGATCATCTATTAAAAGCAATACCGGCCGGATTAGAGGGAGATGAATTTAGCAAACCAAACAATGTTCAAAGAATTTTCGGTCAGATAATAGCTCCTGGAGAAAATTTAAATTCGATTCTAAGATTGGGCGAAGATGAAATAAAAAACCGTCTTTTAAGGAAAGGACTATTAGACGATCCCAAATTGCCACTTGAAAATGGTAAGCCTAGAATTCCAAAACGAGGGCAAGATATACAGCGACTTGACCCATATAAAGTTGCACCAACAATGTGCTTTAACAAGGGAACAACTGTACATTGGCACCCCTGGATAAATAGATCACTTACCGTGCGAGAAGCAGCAACCATTCAATCATTTCCATTTGATTTTGAATTCAAAGGCAAAAAACTAGAAGATAAATATCTTCAAATCGCCAACGCTGTACCACCTGTATTTTCAGAAGTCTTAGCAAAACAACTTTTAACAATCTTAAACGAGGAGAAATAATATGAGCAATTCAAACAAAACCTTTAATGATTTTTTAGGTCCAATTTTAACACTTCACCCAAAATGGGAGCAGTTCACAATCGACGCTGATGTTGAAAGCAAATTAAAGTTTTCAAACTTAACTGACGAACAAAAATTTAGTTTGTTCCCCGCGGATTTCCAGTCAGAAGTTAAGTCGATTTATGAAAATCATATTAGCTTGGAATCACTAAGCCACAAAATAGCTGTATCAGTTTATAACTTGCTTAAAATAACTGGAAAACCACACGCAGACTTAAAATTAAAACTAGAAAGTGCGTTTGGCAAAGAGTACAGTAAGTCGTATTTCAGTAAACTTTTGCAAGCTGGCGAAGTGCTTTCAAACAATCCAGAATTTTCCGGAATTAAAGACATAGAAAAACTATACATTATGTCAAAAGTCGATCCCGAAACTAGAACGCAAATAGCAAATGAAAATAAACTAGCGAGCATGTCGAGAAATGATACACAAAAGACAGTCGACAAATACCAAAAACCCAATTTATCAGTCGTGAGCGACGAAGACAATGCTCAGGCAATAGTTGAATATCATTGTAAAATGCTAAGATCAGAAATTATCGCGAAATTAAAAGACTTAGACGAAAAAGGTTTGGTAGAAATAAGAACAAAAGTTTACATCATCTGCCAAGCAATCGCTGATAATAAATCGTCTGCAGCTTAGTATTGGCGTCGGGGCACTAAAAATGCCCCGAATTTTCTATAATTTAGGGGGCTAACACAGTGATGTTGATAAAATTATCGATATGCTTATACAAACACAAAACACAAATTCAAAGAAGTGTATATCTTGCAAACGAATTCTAAACTATGAATTCTTTGGTCATTCGCGAACCTCAAAAGATAGTTTTAACCCATGTTGCCGAAACTGCCGAAATCAAACTAGAAGATTGAAGTACGGGAGCTTAAACGAAGAACTCTGCTTTAATCTTAAGAAAAATAACGATTCTAAAATTCCAGTTGCTCTTTGTGAAAATACGAGTTTTTTAATAAATGCAATTTCAACTCATGATTTGACTCGCTATTTTTTAAATATAAAAATTGATGATACTTTTATTTATTATGAAATTAAAGACAATTCGCAAAACTGGATTTTCCGTGCTAAATTTTTTATTCAATTAAATAGGACTGATTTCTTCAAGAAAATTAGATCTTACATTGTAAATGACCTTACAGCTATGCCATTGCGCCTTTTTGATACTGAAAATGAAATCGCATTTCTGACTGAATATTAATCGCAAAAGTTTCGCATGCTAAACTCAGTTTCAGAACGAAACTATACAATTGTTCTATAACTTCCTAAGTGCTTGAAACTCTTATCATTCAAAATTATTCCAGTTTTGTGGCGTACAATTCATAGAACACTTCGTATTATTTAATTAAGAAGAGTTCTAACTGGAGGATTTTATGATTTCAGCTGACCGGGTTTTATCTGAACAACAATTAACGAAGCTACTTAAACATCTTAAAACTGAGAAAGAAAAGTCAATACAGGCGATCCAGGGATCAAATAAGCGCAAACCTACTGAGGTTCGCACTATTATGGATCACTTTCTATTTTCGTTGATTGCGTACACCGGCTTACGTATTTCAGAGGCGCTCAATCTAAAAAAAGAAGACATTCATGAAGACTTTATTATTATTCGACCGGAAATATCTAAGAACAAGAAAAAAGGAACTGTTTATTTTGGCAATAAAACTAGAATTTTAATTGATGATCTATTTTTAATTAAAAAGACAGTTTTAAAAAAAGATAACACCGACTATCTTTTTAGTTTAACTGGAATTGTGCCCAGCAGATGCCACAGCCACACTCGTTTTAAATACTGGTTGAACTTAGCAGGACTACCGGCATCGTTTTCTATACATTCATTACGGCATACATACGGAACACTTTGCATTGATAAAGGCCTTAGCTTAACTTTTGTCAGAGATAACCTACGTCATTCCAACATTAGTATTACTTCACAGTATTTACATTTAACCAAAGAGAACCGCGACAAGATAAAGGATCTGTTTTAGCGTTAATGAATCCTAATTTTCAATCTAAGAGGAATAAGCGCATGATTCTACTTATCATTTTAGTTCCTATTTAACTTACATAAGATATTACATATTATCTTGTTATAATTATAATATGATAAATACAAAAAATGATTCAAATGAATTGATGGATTCCAAAATAGATAATGACAAACAAGGTCAGCTTTTCCCGTTTCAAATAATGTCTCAGGTTGTTCACGCAGACAAGGGCTGTTCATTTCAAGACAAACTCATTAAATACGGGGTTAGTGATTACGAGTCATATAAAAAAATAATTGAACAATTAAATAATGAGATAGCGTCACTGGCCAAAAAGAACACAACAAGATCCAGGGGTAGAATTAAATCGTTAAAGCTACAACTTGCCTTTTTAGAAAAGAATAAACCCTATATTAGAGAAATGGCTCGGCAGTATATGGACTTTATTTCATACACTTATTTGGAAGAAAAAAGCGAAAACTTTCTTCGCAGTACGCAAGGACTCAAGCATCTTAAAAAAGAGAAAGGCCTTATTAAACAACCATGGATATTTTTATTTCCAAATGAGATTCATTGTGAGTTAAATAGATATGGTCAATTTAAAAAAGTTAAGTCTTCAAGTGGAAATTTAATATTAAATAAATTAAGATTCTTCTTCGTTGATATCGATAAAACTGAATCCTGGGAACAAGTAGAGTTAATAATACAAAGCTTTGATCTTAGGCCAGACGTCGTTATTCAAACTTCAAAAAAAAAGTTTCATTGCTATTGGAGTATAGAGCACCTAGATTTGGATACACAGGCGGAAGATAAAAAAGGTCGACAGATTGACCAAAATATTATTTTATATCAGCTAGGCCTAAAAGCATTGATTGAAAAATTTAAAGCAGACCCCAAAAGATCCAACGCTACATCTCAAATGCGAGCACCAAACACGTGGAATATCAAGTCTGATAGGCATAATAAATTCAAAACTAAGTACTGGAATAACTCTCGCACGCTAGAGGATGCACTTAAATCACCTAAGTACACTTTTGACCAAATAATTAATCATATATTTTGCAACTTAAATGAGAAAATATATGAACAGGCTAAATCTGAGTTGGATTCAAAAACTCATAATACAAAACTGGATGACAGCGCCAGCATTGAACTAAATCACAGCATTAAAGATCCCACCAAAACTTTTGATTTTAAAGCTGGCTGGGAAGATGCCTTTATTTCGTTTAAACAGTATTTTAATTTGCCTGAAAACTATTTCACAGAAAATGATCTTATGGTTCTAAAATATATATGGACGTTTAGGTCAGTCGATAAAATAACTTTTTCAAATGCTTTCAGAAAGTCATTAAGTGGTTCCGGAAACAAATATGGTGATTTAAATTTATCAATTGAAAAAATTAGCTCATTGCCAAAAAGAATCGGCTCTTCAAATCATAAGCTGATTAAAGTTGCGGACAATCATCAAAGAGCAACATCTAGCCGAACTGGGAAAAAGAAAAGTTATCAAATTTCTAAAATGTTTTTAGAGGCCTGCGGAAAACTAAAGCAAGCTGATGTTGTTGGAATTTTTAATTGGATTTATAACAAGCTGTATGTGGCTGGCGAGAGAAATGATAACATTCCAAAGGACATTTACGTATTAAAAAACATTTTGAATAAAACCAAAGCTGAAGCTTATGAATTTTTGATCAACAAAATTCAGCGCAGTTCTAACCAAGAAAACCATGATCGTCCTTGTAAAAATGACACTTCAAATGTAATGGCCTATCTTCGTTATTATTATAGCGAAGGCAAATAAAATCATCTTGGAATATTCCAAGTATTTAGGCGGCATCGGCAAGTCCGACATAAAACAAAGCTTCTTCGTTTCCAGTCCCTCGAAGTGTATTTGCAAGTAAATCATTTTGCGCCAATACAAGCATGCCTTCAGGGACAAACGAAACTATTTTATAACCAGAGTAAAATAATTTAGATAGCTCAACTCGCAGACGACCGACATTTAAATTAAGTTCTCGCTCAAGTAACTTGCAAAACTTTGGAAACTGTTGATCTGCGCTCAATCTAGCAGTTGTATAATAATGCCCGATTATCAGCTTATTTAAACCAGCGGTTTCTCTTTTCGAAACTTCGGCAAAATAGACAACGGGTATATATGATTTCTTAAGAACTAAGGCGCGAGATTTACCAACTCGTTGGATTTCAGCTCCATTTGCGCATAAAACCCTGATGAGCTCAACCGAATGCGCACGACCAAGTAATCCACAAAGCGCCAATTTCGACCACACCTGGTTGATTCTGGCGATACTGCACGAGTCATGGCCCGTATGCAGACCTTTTTCATACTGTTTAAGACACTGTGCTTCAGTTTTAAACTGAATATCACTTTCAAATAGAAGTATTTTGTGACTTTTATAAACCAAGAAGTATTTGCTCATACAACCTCAATATTAAAATTTTATGTAGAACCCAAATTTTAAATCTTCAGCAGTTTTACTTAAGCCCTCATCAGTTTGGTAGTTTTTGATTCCAATCTCAGTAAACCAATTAAAACTACTTTCTTTAGAGTTTCTAAAATATTTAAAACTTAGACCGTAAAATTTTAGCTTCGAAGACTGGTCAGTTGATGCGCCATCATTCCCATAACCAATGGTGGTGTATTTTCTAGTGGTGTTGGTTAAAGAAATATTAGTGGTTCCTGCTTCTGGATTAATTGAATAATTATCAAATAAATAAATTGGCAAATATAAGCTCAAATTTTTGAAGCTTCCTTTTGAAGTATAAATTTCAGTTGAATTAGAAGGCCCTGTTTCCTCATATTTTTTTGTTGCATCAAAACTACCAGACTGAATCTTGAACCCAGCGCCGAAATGCGTAAACAACTTTTTCTCAAAAGCAATTTCAAAAATTAAAAATGATTTATCAATTCCTATCACGGGCGAAGTTGACAAGCCAATACTTGGACTTAATATCCATGGCGATTCATTAATTCTAATCTGAGCTTCAGATAAAGACTCAAGCTTAATGACTGGAATAACTTTGTTTTCTCCACCAAGTAAATTAATTTTGTCTTTATAAATTAAGAAACCGTCTTTTTTAATTACAATTTCATATTCCCCCGGCTTCAACTGTCTTTTTTCAAGAGGCAAGTTGAATTTGCCACCGTCTAATTCGATTTCTGCATCAACAGGACTTGATGAAATAGACAAATAGGCTGGTTTTTTAGGTAGTATCAAATTTAGTAGTCGAATATCACCTTTTTTTACTTCAATTTCTTGACTATATTTTTCTGTTTCCGCGTGGCTAATTTCAATTTTATTTTTAACGCCAGACTCTACTTTAAATTCTTTGACAGGAGTTAGGCCCACAGGGTGCCCGTTAATAATGACATTAGCATTAGGAACGTCGGTATTAATTGAAATTGTTCCGCTCGACTTAACTAAAGTTTTATTGATAGTTATTGTTTGATTTCTACCGATGATGAAATCTTCTTCAATTGTTTCATACTGATTGTGGTCAATTCTAATTTTATGACTACCTTCTTCAATCTGCCCAATCAATTGAATTGGAGTTTTGCCAAATCTTTCGCCATCAATAAAAACTACTGCACTTTGCGGATCGGTTGTAACTTGTAAAATACCTTTTGCTTGATCTTGAATTAATCCTTGAGTTGAAAAAGCTATTTTTTCGATAGGAACATCAACTATACTTTTAAGTCGGCGCTTCTCATTGGCGATTGCTTCATTTGAAAATTTATACAGCACCCATGAATCAAATCTTCCTTCATTATTTTTTTCTAAATAAAAATCAACTTGTTCAAAATCCTCAAATTTTGCAGCTTTACTTTTTTCAGATATGCGAGCAACCGAAGTTGTGGAATTATTTGTTTGGTACGTTTCTGAATTAATTTGAACCTCACTACCAAAGTTTTCTCGGTGTGCTTGTTCATAAGCATCTTTGGTGGCCTGACCAATAGCGCTTGATTCATTCGCCACATTTGATGCTCTTCCAATGTAGTATTTATAATGACTGTCTGCTTTAATAGAATCCGTTGTCCAATTAGGTTTACTTTTAGCAAAGCAAAATAAGGCTAATATTTGAATACAAAATACAATTGTAATTTTCATTATCAGCCTTCATCAAAATATTAATTTGTTGGATTGTTCGAGCTTGGTAAGTCAGATGTAAACTTGTCCCAATGCTTATCCACTTTTTCAGAGAAATTTTTACTTAAGCCTTTTTTACCTTCAGCTTTTTTAATTGCATTCATTACAGCATTTTTAAAATCAGCTTCGGGCATTGATACCATAGAAAAAACACGTTGATTTACTTTTCGGACACCTGATTCAGAACTAGCAACCTTTTCCCAATAACGTTTTGATGGTCTGATTGATGATGTAATTAAGCTAGATGCCTCTGCTCCAATGAACCTGGCTTGATCTGCACCAATTTGAGTTCCTTCTTCTGCATTCTGAAATATAAATTCTAGTTTTTGTTCAATAGCCGAAGCTATTCCAGCTTTTGCATTATTTTCAGCAATTCTATAAGCAGCATCAACACGATCTTCACCTGGTATAGTTGTGCTACCTAGTGAATATACGTTACCACCCTCAAATCTAAATGGTTCGGATTCTTTCAGCCAATCAGGTCTTGTTGATAACCCATCAATTCTCGAAATCACCTTATCCGGATCAATTTCCGCTGTCGTAGGATTTTTAACAGATGTACCACAGCCAACTAGTTCAGTTACTACTATTGCCATTAAAACTATTTTCTTCATTTATTTATTCTCCCATATTCTTCTTTATTTTTTTTGAAATTTGCTTCAATTTTTTGACATTCATTTAAGTTTTCAGCCCAATAAATAACTGCTTGTGGTGGTCCATGTAATACTTCACACTCTATCATTTTAATCATTGTTGTAACGTCGCCTGAAAATTTACAAACAGTATTAATGAGCTTAGCATCAGCATTTAAAACTTTTAGATAATCCTCAAATTCGCCAACAGGCCTGCATGTGTAATCCAATACAATTGATCCGTCTTTTCCAAAAGTTCGCATTATTTTATGAGGTCTTGTTTCGGAATACTCTCCATACAATATTAACCCCCCGAGTGGCAGCACGAAAAATAAAAGTCCGTATAAATAAAATTTACGTAGTCCAAGTATTTTCAAAATCAGCCCTTTATTTTTTCAATATTAATTCTGTACTGAACACCACGGTCAGTAAAAGATGTTGAACTGATAACTTGCTTTTCACTTTTTTCATCAAACAATATTTGTTCCAAACTCATTCCTAAATAATCAGCCAGCTTTTTTAAATGCCACATATTCTTTGCGGATGGCTTCCGAGACGAACTATACCAGTCATGAAGAAGTGAAACACTAACGCCAATGTCTTTGGCAACGCGAGATATGACCTTACCATTCAATTCACGATGTAAAACTTGTGATAGTTTTATTTCCTTTTTAGTTTCTTTCTTCATCTCCACAAGTTTGTCCTTGAAAACAACTTTGATCTGCGTATTTCCGATAAACGTAACCAAGTTTCCGACATAATTAATATTAAGCTGTCTATTGGTCTGGTGATGTGATTTTTTCAACTACGTTATTAGACTGAGTACATCTTGATTGGATTACTTCCAACACATCGAATTGATGCGATTTACTTAAAATAAATATCTGGTGTCAGTTTTAGCGCGTACGAAATCTCAATATCTCGATAAAATATAATTACAAGTGAGGTGTTTATGAGAGCAGAATTAAGAAAACGGGCTAATGGTGAAAGTTATTTTTCATTTGTCTATTATAATGGTGAGAAACGTATCCGACTTAAAAAAGAAGAACACCCGTTGTTTACAAATTGGAATGATGCCGAAGCTTGGGCCAAGGCCAAAGAAGCGGAGTATGACAGCGCTAGATCAAGAATTATTCAGCGTCTTAAGTGGAAAACTCAGTTTTATGAATTTGCTAAGCTATCTGACGAATACATTGAATACTGTAAAAAGACTCAGCCTAATTCCTGGAAAAACACTGAGTTTTATCTTGAGCATTATGTGATACCGTTTTTCTTAGATGTTAAAAAAATAAATAACCCTAACAACTGGTCAATGTACTTTGAAGAATATCGTGATTGGTTAGAAGAAAAGGCCGAAACAGTAACGGCACCTAAAAGATTAATCGCTTATTCAACTAAAAATCACTGTATAAAAACATTAAATACATTCCTACAGTTCTTATTGCGAAAGAACTTACTTGATAAAAGTAACGTATATAAAATGTCTGGTTTTTCAGCCAGCAAAATTAACATGAGAAGCGCCGATGCACTTATTTCAAAAGACGAGTTTAAAACCATACTTGGAATTCTCCAAGATGAAAATCCACTCGTTGCGACCTTTTTTGAAACTGCTTATTACACAGGTATGCGTTTTAATGAAATCTATGGATTAAGCATTGATGATATTTTTACAGGTGAAATTGATGACACAGTTTTAAACAAGGCTTTGACGGATCATAAGATTGATTATTTTGGTTATATAGTTTTAGAAAGCCAACCGGCGAATAAAATCAGAAATAGACTGCCAAATGGAACCATCACGCGGAAGCCATTAAAGGGTAAGCCAGCCATTAACGAAAAGTTCAACCGGCTTGTGCCCATCATTGATAAAGCGTTATTTAATAACTTAGTTAAACTCTACAAAATACAGCAGACCAAGTTCAAACAAAAAATATACGGATCAAATCCTAAAGATTACATGTTGTTTGAACACTTAACTTCAACGACTGCGGCTCTAACGTTAAGACAAGCCTACGAAAAAACTAAATTCATACATAAAAGCTATCACTGCTGTCGCCATACACGCTGTACAGAATTGGTCGGTAGTACTCGTGACTTTGTTTTAGCTAGATACTGGTTGGGCCATTCAAGACAAGAAACCACCTTGCGGTATACCCATATTTATCAACAATCATCTCGAACTGCGAAGAAGAAGAAACAGACCATTGAATTGTTAGAATAAAAATATTCTTTAATACGTTTGTAATTGGGTTGGCATCAGGTCATAATATCGATGATAAATTAATCTTAATTGGGTGAAAAATGAAAAAAATTAATCTTGAATTAGAAAACTGTTATGGGATCAAAAAACTCAAAATTGAACTCGATTTTTCAAAATACCAAGCTATTTCAATCTATGCTGCAAATGGAGTAATGAAAAGTTCTCTGGCTCAAACATTTTTAGATTTAAGCAATAACAACCCTTCGCAAGATCGTATTTTTCCCAAAAGAAAAACAGTTAGAAATATAACATGCACTGTATCCGAAAATTTAGATGGAAAATCTATATTCGTTGTCACTCCTTATAATGAAAAGCTCAGTCATTCCGAAAAAACGTCAACCTTGTTGGTTAACAACACCCTACGCAAAGAATATGAGCAGTTACATTTGGATGTTGATAAAACTAAGGATATTTTCTTAAAGGCTGTCAAAGAACAAGCAAAATCAAAGCGCAATTTTGAAACTGAAATATCTTTAGCATTCACACCTAAAGATAATGAATTACACAAGGCACTTTCGCGCATTAAAACAGAACTACTTAATCAAAAAACTACACCATTTGTTGATATTCCATATGACATTATTTTTGATGAAAAAGTTGTATCATTTTTAAGTACAAAAGATTTTAAGACGGCAATAAAAGATTATGTTGAAAAATATAATACTCTTTTAGAGGGTTCAACATACTTCAAGAAAGGTATTTTTGATTACTATAATGCCGGAACAATCGCCAAAAGCCTTGCTGACAACGGGTTCTTTAGTGCAAAACATACAATAAGTCTTAATGCTTTAGCGAAAAAAGAAATTACAACCCAAGAAGAGCTTGAATTATTAGTCGATTCAGAAAAAAGCTCTATATTAAGTGATGATGTTCTTAAGAAAAAATTTGCAGAAATTGAAAAACAAATTACAAAAAATATAAGCGTTCGAGATTTTAGTGATTACTTATCTTCTCATCCGACTATATTACCCCATCTGGAAAATTTACAGGCATTTAAGGAAGAAATAATTAAATCTTATATTGTGGCGAACATTACTTTATTTAAAGATTTTATTGAAACTTATGAGGCCATGGAAAAGCGAAAGACTGAAATTGAAGAGCAGGCTAAGCTCGAGCGCACGCAGTGGGAGTCAGTTATTGATATATTTAATAATCGATTTCATGTTCCCTTTAAACTCCAAGCTCAAAATAGGGTCGCAGTAATATTAGGAGCAGAACCTCTATTAAATTTAGGATTTATATATTGTGACGGAGACGAAGTTGCCCAAATAGGAAAAGATGAGCTGCTTCGTTCATTAAGCACTGGGGAGCGCAAGGCTCTATATGTTTTGAATATAATATTCGAAGTTGAGGCAAGAAAAAAGTCTGGTCAAAAAACTCTATTTATTATTGATGATATTGCGGACTCTTTTGATTACAAAAACAAATATGCAATTATTGAGTATTTAAAAGAAATTTACGAGTCAGATCAGTTTTTTCAACTAATATTAACTCATAATTTTGATTTTTTTAGAACTATAAGTAGTCGATTTGTTCCTTATTCTAATTGTTTTATGTCATTTAAAACAAACACAGGTCTTAAATTAGAGCCCGCACGTGGAATTAAAAACATTTTTGTTAATGACTGGAAGCCAAACTTTTTTAAAGATACTAAAAAGAGAATTGCATCAATTCCGTTTATAAGAAATTTAATAGAATACACAAAGGGGTCTGATGACCCTAATTATCTAAAACTCACCTCTCTTTTACATTTAAAAATAGATTCTGATGCCATAACACAAGCGGATCTAGCCGCCATCTATAACTCTTTATTTGGTGAATCTGTTCAAATAAATGATCCTGACAAAAAAGTTTTTGATATTCTAAATGAAGAAGTCCAAAGCTGTTTAACAGCTCATGAAGGACTAAATTTCGAAAATAAAATTGTTCTCTCTATTGCAATTAGACTTGAAGCCGAAAAATTTATGTTGAAAAAAATCAATGATACAAATCAAACAAATGCAATCATTGAAAATCAAACCAAAGAATTATTCGACCTTTATAAGAAAAAATTTGCGGCAGAGCTTGATAATCAAATTATAATTGGGCGAGTTTTGCTTATTACTCCAGAAACTATCCATTTAAACTCGTTCATGTATGAGCCTATTTTAGACATGTCTGACGAGCATTTAAGATCACTGTATCGGGATGTACAAAAGCTGAATCAGTAAGAACTGTTTGATTGTAGATAGGGTTTCAAACGAAACCAACTTGGTAAGTTCCAAGTTTCGCATGAGAAACTTCTACTATGTATCAATACAGTCCATTTTAATTAGCCCCTACGACACCTATTCGCCAACAGCTGTCTTCAAACCGTACCAACCACTAATCATGAAGGCACGCGGAGGTTTAGAGCTTCAATAATTTCCGAGCAAGGACTAAATCAATAGATTGTAGACTTGTATATTCTAAAAAATATTGAATCTGCCAGGCTTGTGTTTTCTTTGCCTGGCTACTGGTCACATTGACCCATGGTGGGTAAACGCGAATCGCCCTTTTACCGCCTTTGTTATTTTTTGATAAAATTCCGTTTTTTTCAAAAGCAGTTTTTGGAAAAATAAATTGTCCACGATTGTTTTTGTCGATAACGCAAACAATAAACAAATTAATAGGATCTAAAATATCAAATGGTTGAATAGGGCCACTTCCAATTCGTTTCCAGAAAGTTACAAACTGTCCAATCTTAGTCGGTGTAATTTTAGCTTCACGATATTTCGTAAAGGTTTTGTTCAGTTTAAAATCACAAGCTTTGTAAGCAGAACCTTCAGCTTCTGCTTTGATTGAAAACAACTTAAAACCGCAAGGTTCATAAATAAGTTTTTTAGCTAGGGCTAACTCATCATTTTTAAATATCATTCTAAATTCGACCCCTGTATCCGATTCATTTAGCTGGGACATCATAGATTTTTACCAGATCTGGATGAGTTATCTTAAACTGCAGTGTCGTTGAGTAGTCACCAAGTCGACCGGGAACTGGTGTAATAATTTGAGGCAAATTGAAAGCGATTGCGTATCTTTCAGCAGTTATAAGTCGTTGAACTGGCTTTCCTGCAAATTGAATTAGTGGCTCACCGTGACCTAGCAGATCACGATTATGATATTTTTGACCCAAGCCAAATTGAATTCTTAAACTGGAAAAGCTGTATGCAACTCCCAGCACTTTGTTGAAATCAGACATTGAAGTAACTAAACAGGGACTTTCCGTGAATTGTCCTGGAAAATCTGCAAATAAATTGCTGAAATCATTTTCAGATACAATTGAACGAGGAGTTAAACTGCCTTGATTAGGAGACAACGCAAGCAACGCTTTATATAGGCCTTCCAAGTATGCTTTGGCGATATGCTCCTCAGTTTGACCTCTCAATCTAAGTCGAACATCGTCCCAACGCTCAGTTCTGATTTGGTTCGTTGGAGTCGTTGGCAAATCATCTCCATCAAATAAAGCTGATGAGCCGTATTCAATGTCATGAAATTCACCATTAGGAATTTCTAAAGTTCCTGTGGTGTCATCCATAAATACAAAAATAGAGTTCGCAATTATAAGCTTTTTTATTCTTTCAAGATTCAAACAATACCTCTTAAACTCATCTTAGATAATTCCAAGTTTCTCATGCGAAACTCAAAAAAATACGTCACTCAAAAAAACCACCAGCATAAGGATCAAAATCATCTTCAAGCTTATTAGTCCAATGATCCGGCGAGCAATATCCTGGCGAATAAACTATTTCAATTTTAACTCGATCTGGATCTTCAAAAAATATGGCATAGTAATCAGATTCACCAACTGGCTTTTTTTCGTATAAACATTCAATACCGTCGGCCTTTAAAACAGTTTCATAAATTTGATCAACTGTTTCTTTAGTCGGAGCATAAAACGCCAAATGATTCATTCCGATTCGTTTACGGTGGTATCCATGCTGCAAATATTTTTCTTCGGTTGGGCCAAAAACAATTTTCATAGCGCCATCTGAATACGTTGTATGACTTTTTTGACAAACCAATCTTTTCCATCCAAGTGGAATTAAGATTTTGTCATAAAAACGAATTGTTTTAGCATAATCTGAAACGTAAATTTCTACGTGAGATAAATATGTGCTGCGGTAAGGCTTAGCTTCTGAATTCATTATTTTTCCACTCATCTTTTAAAATACAATAATTGCTTAGATCAATATACTGACCTTTTACAAACATTAGCTTTTTCTGTATCCCTTCGTGCTTCATTCCCAATTTTTCCATCACTCGGCTGCTAGCTGTATTTTCAGGCCTACATCTAGAGGTAATTCTATGAATTTCAAAATTATTAACGGCATAATCTACTAAACTGCGACAAGCCTCAACAACAATGCCTTTGCCCCAATGTTTAGGTGATAGTGCGTAGGCAATTTCAATCGACTTGTGTTTTTCGGAATTCCAAAACCAACCAACTGTGCCAATTAATATTTCAGGGTTTGATTTTAATGTAATTGCTAACGGTTCGCAAAGTCCACGCTGATAATTTTTTTTCGCATATTCAACAAGCTTTACCGAGTCATCTAAGTTTTTATGCGGCTCCCATGTCGTGTGAATTGCCACAGCAGGATCACTACAATATGCAAAAATAGACTGGGCATCAGATTCATTTATTTTTCTTAAAATAAGGCGTTCAGTTTCTATTATCTCAGGAGCATAGTTCATTTGAGATTTTTCAAACAATAATCTCATCGGGTAACCCGTGATCTTAACTCCATCACGTACCATGCCTGACATTTCACCGTGGCGGACGAAGCCATGTTTTTTATAAAACTCTAAAGCAGTAATAGACGATTTTAATGTAACTTCTTTTACATTTTCTGATTTTAAAAACTCTAAAGCTAAGTTTAAAAGTTTAAATCCAATTCCTTTGTTTAACATTTTGGGTGTTATATATAGACCGTATAAATGAGCTGTTTTAATTCCTTGATCATTTGTATTTAATTTTAGCTGACAAAAACCCTCAATTTTATTTTCAGATTCAACAACTAAATAAAACTGTTCCTGAATAGCAGGTATTCTAAAATCTGGATTATATTGTCTACCACCCCAAACTCGAATTTCATCGGGCGAATGATCTTTTGAGCAAATTTCGTTAATTGATTTCATATGGGCATGATGGACTGCCTCAGCATCTTTAACTTCTGCTCTGCGAATAATAATTGAACCATTATCTTTTAATCTTTTTTTAGTTTCTTTAATTGCCAGTACAGTTGATGAAACTTGATCGTCCGGAGCTTGAATTCTTTGGCGTATTTTCAAAGCCACTTCAAATTCAGTTAACGACAACCCATAAAAACTTTGATCGAAATATAGCTTACCTAAATGCTGATGAAAACTTGCTTTTAATGATTCAGAAAGATCAGCCTTATTTAACAAAGCTTTCGCTTGATCAAATAAAAGGTGAGCCTTATGAAATTCTTTTTTCCATTGATAAACATGAGCCAATCGAATCAAGTTTTGTATAAGCCTAGATTGTTTTGGATATGAATAAGTCGCGCTGACCGCTTTCATTAAATAATATTCAGCTTCGGAAAGTTTAAATAATATTTGAGAAGCCATTCCGATATGCTCATGAAGGCTCAATAGTTTTTCTGGATGTGTTTCTGTTTTAAGTTGATTTTTTAAATCTTCTAAAAATAATTCCCATTTATTTGCATCAACTGGAATCTCTTTTAAATCATTATTAAATATGGATTCGGGTCTTTGGATTGCTACGCTCGAATTTTCATAAATAACACGATCAAATTCTGATGAAATTGAAAATGTTATAGTTTCTGCATTGTGATCTGTATGATTAATGATGTGATGATTTTCTTTTTCATTTGGATCAAAATAAACAACTGAACCAGCATTAAGAACAGTTTGATTATCACCTGTCACAACCGTAACTGAACCCTTTATAATATAAACAACTTCTTCAATGATCGTGTGTCTATGTGGTCCTGAAGACTTCAAACTTGGGGGAATAATATCATGATGGAAAAAGAGTTGATTCGAACCTATATTTTGAGAAATCAAATCCGACAACGAATACAGCTCACCCGTTTTTTGATTTTTAAGCTGCTCATGTTTAAAATCACTGGGTTTGGTAATCTTCAAATACAAGTCCATTCGATTGTTATTTGAATTAAGCTTGTAACCTAATTCTTAAATTTCATCTTAGATAATTCCAAGTTTCTCATGCGAAATACAAAAACCGCGCTTCAAAAAAACCACTTCATCATCCTAAGCGCTTGATTCCTCGTTGAACCAATGCACCGCGAACATGACCATCACGAATGCGAAAGCTAATCATACCAATAGCTTAAGCTGCATCCGTGGTGTCAAAAATGGTGGAGGTGGGGGGAATTGAACCCCCGTCCGCAAGTGTTCCATAGAAAGGCGCTACATACTTAGTTCGTATTTTATATGTTGGCAAAGCTTCTACGAACAAAATATTCGCCAACACTCCCTCAGTAACTCTTAGACTTTGCTGCTGAAGAAATCCTGCAAAGTCGATCCGGCATTATTTGACAGACGTTGAATCAACACCGGCGATTCACCCAAAATCCGAAAGCGGCCTAAGCTGCTAAAGAGTAATTATCGTTAGATAATATAAATTTGCACATTTTTAACGAGGTCCTCATGCGCCCCGGTATGCTCCTCTTACTTCACTGCCCACGTCGAAGCCAGTACACCCCCGTCTGAATATTCAGAACTGCTATTAGTGTAAACGAATTTGATGAATTACCAAACACATATCTTTGGCAACATTCAGTTCGATCAACAAAAATTGAACGCTGTTTTAACAATAGATTCAAAGCTCTAAATCTTTCAGTAAATTTCACTTTTTATTTATAAATTAACAACAACTGTACTGGTGTCAGACATGCTTGTTTAAATTTTGATGCACAGAATCTATGCTGCTAAATAACAGAACCTAGACCTTTTTTCGTGTTTTCATAGTGAGTTATCAACTGATTCCACAGACTTTTCCACAATTAATATGGTTTTCCAGTGGCGAAATGGCTCTGAAATTAAATTTCAGAAAAATAATATAAACTGCATTTAGTATTTATATTTTCAGCATTATTTATTTTTTATTGAAAAATCTGTTATGCATCAAATTTTTTTGATGCATTGCTCACGGGGAATAACTGCAGATTTAATTGATAAACACGGTCGCCTTTTTGGCCCATCCGAGCTATCGAATTTTCTTTGTGCAAAGATTTACGCATTTGGCGCAATTTGAATTTAATTTCTTCGAATTCCTTTTCAGTTAACGACATCGTCAACGATCCAAATTCGCGCTCTGTGGCCTGGTCTTGGTACAACGATTCCAACCCCAGATACATCAACTGCATTTGCAATTTACGGATCAATGCCGCGGGGATTTCATCAGGGGCTTCGGTGGGTTTGCCCTTTTGAATTTGATTTGTTTCAGCGTTCTTAACCAATTCACCGCTGGATAATAATGATTCCAAGGCATGTTGAATTTCAGTTTCCGAAGCCTTACCTCGCAATAAATGTTTCAACTGGGGGACATCAAAATTCACACCCGACTGATCTACCAAGGCGTAAATAATCCAACCGATCCAATTCGGAACTTTTTCAAAAACCTTACGATCCAATTCGCCGTGTTTTAATTTTTGATCGACGCGATATTCTGATAATTTTTTTAAAGCATAGTTTCTGTCAGCAGGGTCTTCGGACTGATTAAAAATCGCCAGCAATTTGAATTCGTCACTTTGGGCTTTATTAAAACCACAGGCTCTGGCAAATTTTTGGACCATATCCATCGATAAATTTCGTTTGCCTTCAATGATCATTTTTAAATAATTGGGCGACTTAATATCAGCAGCAGCAGAAAAAATTGTGTAATTATAGGGTCGCAGCGATGACCTGGTTTGGTCTTTTTTAAAACGATAAAAATCAGCTAAAAATAGCCGGTAATCCATGTAATCTGCCAGCAACGGCGTTACGACTGAAGTTATTGAATTTGCTGATTTTTGATTTAACAATGTGTCTGAATTTTCCATATATACCCTTCAAAAAAAACGCCCCATGTTTTTCATCTCATAGGGCGAACTTATTCTCAACATAAATAACAGACTCATTCAAAAATTTTGTTACTTTAAATAGATCTGATTTTATGAGCTCATAGGGTACAGAAGCAAAACGTGGGCCCAAAATTGAATTCGAATTCAGGGCCACTTCGACTTGATTTAAAATAATATCAATTAAAAATTTGGAACCGTTGCTTCAAATTTTTGCACATCAGGCAATGTCATCGTTGGTTTTTCAATTCGCGATAAATTCAACCAAATTTTTGAATCTGTGACATCGGCCGAAAATGTGAACATTAATTTCAATTGGCCAGCACCATTATTGGCAACCAATTTGGCATCAACCAAGGCCTGATTCAATTTTTGACCGCGCGATACCGGCACTTTTAAATCATAACTTTTTGAAATATCCACGTGCTTAGCAACTGGAGCAACAACATGAACCCCTTTTTCTAAGGCTAATAAACCTAAACTTAAACCCACCGATTCCTGGTCTTCGGCCGAAATCAAAACACCCATCGCCGATTTTCCGTTCACAATTTCAAACGAAGAAACTTGGACGCGGTTTAATTTTTGCAAATTTTGAATTCCATCCGTTTGATTTGAAATATATGAATTCCATAATTCAAAATATGAATTTCTTGAGCTGGCCGGATTCGTATAAATCATAAAATGACTGTCTGCATACGAAGTTCTAAAAATAATTCGCGTGTACGCATTTGAAAATTTAATCTTTGCATACGATGTTTGGCATCCGCCGTCTGAATCTAAACATTTTAAAAATCCACCTTGAAATTCCAAATCACCACCCGATGTGACCGCCGATAATTTCATTTTCTGACCATCAACAACAGCTCTTAAAGTATACGAATGAACTTTTTGATCGGGCTCAACGATCGCCAAATCAATACTCATTTCGCCGGTTGATAAGCGTCGCAATTTCGCCGCCGAAATAGCACTGGCTAATTTTTGATTTTTATTTTGCTGATCAGCGCTGACAGTTTTTGATTTTAATTTAAATTCCGTCATCAATCCATCACCCGAAGCACTTGTGTAAAACAAATCTCCGGCACGACCTCCCGTTTTAACAGCTTGCGTTTCATCAAATTTTAAATCAGAGGCCGCGCCACCTGGCTTGATCGGCAAAATTGTTGGATGATTTTGATTGGGGCCCAAATGATTTCCGCCAACAGGATTCAGTGGTCTGCCGCTGGAATCAGTTTGCTCAAGCACTGTAATTCCATTTTCAGAATTTGGATTCGTTGGAACAACCGGTTCGTTCGGCGAAATTTCAGCAACAGGTGTGTTGGCTGAGCCCGTCGGTGATCCTGGCGTTGGAGCGCCCGTGGCTTGTTTCGGCGGCGTTGGCGAACGGCGACCTGTTGTTTCGACAGCTGTGATCGGAGCCGTTTTGTTGTCGCTGCTTTTTCCGCAGGCTGAAAACGTCAACGCACTCAATACACTTAATGAAATCAATACAGGCTTTGTCATAAGAACTCCTTAGAAAAACTTTTTATGTTCAACAAACTCTAGAGCAATGCCCGGACCAAATTAAACACGTTATAAAGGTCGTATATTTGATTTGGCAGCTGTTTTAGGTCAATTTTTTGAAAAAATTGCTCGATTGCTTTTAAGTTAGCGAGTAAGCTTTGGCACCTATGGCAACGAATTTTTACCACCTTGAACCCCACCTGATTTTAGATTGTGTTGAAAAACACGGGTTTATTCCGACAGGTGAAATTCAACAATTAAATTCGTATGAAAACCGTGTGTTTGATATTCGCCTGGAAAACAAAGAAAACTTAAAACAAAACATCATCGCAAAATTTTACCGTCCTGGGCGATGGCCCCTGGAAACATTATTGGACGAACATCAATTTGAAATCGAATTGCAAAATGAATCCCTGCAGGTCGCTGCACCGTATTTATTAAAAAATAATTCGACTGTGGATTCGATGAACGGCATTTATTATACTTTTTTTGAAAAAATACGTGGCCGACTGATTCAGGAATTTTTACCCAATGATTTTTTAAAAATGGGTCGCTGGATGGCGCAATTACATAACATCGGCGAATCCAAATGGGCCGAACACCGCGCCACACTAGGCCCCAGTGCTGATGAAAAATGGGCATTGCTGGATAAAATGTATGATTCCGTTTCTGCCGAAGTTCGCGGAAAATATTTCGAAGCCGCCGAAAAAATATTTTATGCTTTAGATGAAAAATTAAATGATCATAAATTTTTGCGGATTCATGGTGATTTACACCGCGGTAATATTTTAGAATCACCCGATGGTTTTGTTGTGGTTGATTTTGATGATTTTGTGAATGGCCCCGCAATCCAAGACGTCTGGATGATGATGCCTGATCAAAATTTTAAAGACAGCCCTGAATTTGAAAAATTAGTTACGGGTTACCAAGAACTTCGCCATTTTCCATTTGAACAAATTGAATTAATCCCGCTGCTTCGTGGATACCGTATGATCAGTTATGCTGGATGGATTTTAAATCGTTGGTCAGATCCCAGTTTTCCAAAATTGTTTCCTGATTTTGGCACCTATACATACTGGGCCGAAGAATGTGAAGCATTAACAAAAATAGCCTATCAAATTTGATAGGCTGATTGTTGAAATTGAATCATTTAAAATTAATATGATTTGCGCTCTTCTTTGCGGAAATCGTCACGGATTTTTTGTTGTGCTGCCGCAGCGGCTTCTGTTTGCTTCAATAATATTTCCTGCTTCTCTGTTTTTTTCAAATCAGCATCTGATATTAAATGTTTGCCCAGTGCTTGTTTTAATAATTTGATGTCAATTTTATCTTTTGATAACTGCGAACAATCTAATTTTTGAAATATTCCTGAATCATCTGTGGCTTTGACCGTTGAAACAGCCATCGCCAAACCCATGCCCTGAATGCCTTCTGGCATATTTTGAACATCTGCTTCCACGTATTCTTGAACATTTAAATATATTTTTTCTTTCTCTGGAACCTCAGTCGATGTTTCTGTGAATGAACAGACGACTTTTCGGGCCTCAAAAGCCTTTTGCATATCTTCAGGGCTTGATTTAATTTCGCCATCAACAATATATTTTTTAAAATTTAAATTTTCTTGTTTTAACATTGTTTTCATTTCTTCTGACATTAACAGTTTAACCATTTTGAATTGTTCACCGTTATTTGATTTAACATCAGCAATTATTTTTTGATCGTCTGCAGATTTTAAATATTCTGATTCTGTTCCATCGATTGCTTTTAATAATTTAGCCGACATTGCGCACTGACTTGGAGCTTTGGTTAAAACAACTTTCTCGGTTTTATCTTTTGCCAAAGGATACTGACATGATTTCAAACTGGCTTTGTCAAATTCCGAGTCCAAATCTTTACACATTGATATAACTTTATTGTGCTCTTCGGATTTTTTTAAATTTTGAACACGTTTTGCTGCCTCTGCTAAAACAGCATATGATTTTAAAATAGATTCCGAACAGGCTGCGATTTCCGATCCTGTTTTTTCAACTTTTGCCGGAGCCGCTTGACCGGGGGCGGCTTTGCCTTTGACGCCCATTTTGTCCGTTCCTTTATTACAGTTGACCATAAAAAATGACGTGGCAATTAATGTTGAAATTAATAATCGCGACGGAGCACTGAAGTTTGGCTTCATATTTGGCTTTGTGTTCATAAAGGTCTCCTTTAGATTTATGTATCTGACTCATTCATTTCAAAAAAAGCTCCAGTCCCAACCTGATACAAATTTTTGGCCAAAAACGATATGTTTGGTTAAAAATTGAATTTTTTTTGCAAAATTTTATGAAATGCCTGAAACGATTCAGATATGACTAATTTATTAACATGTGACTAACTAATTTAAGTCCGTAAATGGTTAATTCAGCTAACTCTGGGCGTTAATCACTGCACCAATCATTCGGTTATAATACACCATAAGACGGCTGGGTCCCATACGCTAGACTTGTCAGTGAATTCCGCTAGGTCCGGAAGGAAGCAACGGTGTCTAACGAGCTAGGTGATATGGGGTGCTCAGCTCTTTTTTTTTGATTTTTTAAAAATCAGCCGCCAAGGGGTTCGTGAAATAATGTCTTATCAAGTTTTAGCACGAAAATATCGTTCACAATCATTCGATCAGCTGATCGGACAAAACCATATTTCACAAACTTTGATGAACGCTCTCAGAAATCATCGACTGCCACATGCTTTGCTTTTTACAGGTCTGCGCGGTACCGGAAAAACTTCATCGGCCAGAATTCTGGCCAAAAGCATCCGTTGCACTAACGCAGTCGATTTTGTCCCATGCAATACTTGCGAAAATTGCATTTCAGTAACGACTGGAAATTCAATTGATGTGATTGAAATCGATGGAGCATCAAACAATGGTGTTGATGCGATTCGCGATTTACGCGACAGCGCGATGTTCATGCCCGCAAGTGGTAAATATAAAATTTTTATTATCGACGAAGTTCACATGCTTTCAAATAATGCTTTCAATGCGCTTTTAAAAACACTCGAAGAGCCTCCCGCGCATGTGATTTTTATGATGGCCACAACAGAAGCCCATAAAATTCCGCAAACAATTTTATCGCGCTGCCAGCGTTTTGATTTCAGACGAATTCCGTTGAAACAATTAACAGACCATTTAAAAAATATTTGTAAATTAGAAAATATCCAGGCTGACGAAAAAGCATTGTGGCAAATCGCACAACAGGGCGATGGCTCTGCCCGCGATAGCATCACGTTATTGGATCAAGTCATCAACTTTTCAAAAGGCGAATTATCCGAAAAAACCGTCACTGAAATTCTGGGACTCACAGACAGGTCCTTGATTTTTGAAGTCTTTAAAAATTTAGTCCACAGAAATGCTCCAAATATTGTCGACGATCTTGAAAAATTATCGTTGGCCGCAACGAACCCGTCATTATTTTTACAAGAAATTATTCGCCTGATTCGTCACGCCCTGTTGATGAAATCAAATACAACACAGGTCCAATTATCTATTGATTTACCCAGCGAAGAAATTGAAATTTTAAAAAATTTAACTGCTGATTTGTCAGATGCAGATTTGCACATGTTATTTGATATGTGTTTAAAATCCATGGCCGATATTTCACGGGCCCATGACCCCATTTTAGTTATGGAAATTGCGCTGCTGCGAATGGCTCAGGCTCCGCAGATTCAAGACCTGCATCAATTACTCAAAAGCAGTGCGGGGTCACAACCGATCCCAAAGCCTAAAGAGGAGTCGGTCCCAAAAACCACAGCTCCTCTAAAAATCGCGGCACCACCCATTGTTGCTGTTTCTGTTGAAAAAAAATCAACTGCCCCACAGATTCCAAGCACAGCATCCTTATTAGAATTTGTTCAGTTGGTTAAAAAAACAGAGCCTTTTTTGGGTGCAAAGCTTGATAATTTAGCTATTAAGCAAGTGGTTGATCAAAAAATACATTTCGAAGTCAAAGAATCATTTGGATTTTTAGCAGATCAACTTATGCAATCTGACACTTCAGAATTGTTACAAGGTTATATTGATTCGTTTTATGGTTCAGGTTACGCTTTTCAAGTACAGAAAACGAAAATAGCGACTGGTCAAACTGCGCACACATTGGCAGCACAAACCGCACATGAAATCACCGTGCAAAAAGAAGCTGTCGCAGAAACTAAGCTCGCGGACGAATGGATGAAAGATTCACGAATTCAAAAAGCTCAGGACGTTTTCAAAGCAAAAATGAAAGTCATCAGCAAAGTTTAATTATTTTTTATAATTTTATTATATAACGAACTGACAAGGAGATTTTATGAAGGGTTTTGGCGCTGGCGGAATGGCCAATTTGATGAAGCAAGCAAATCAAATGCAAGCAAAGATGAAAAAAGCTCAAGAAGACATGGCAACTCGTGAATTCACAGGAACATCTGGCGGCAATGCCGTGACTGCCAAAGTCAACGGCGACAATAAAATTTTAGGCTTAACAATTAGCCCTGAAGTCATGAAATCTGGTGACGTTGAAATGTTGCAAGACCTTGTCATTTCTGCCGTGAATGAAGCTTTGAAAACTGCCAAAGACACATCATCACAAGAAATGTCAAAAATTACAGGCGGCATGAATTTGCCAGGTATGTAATTTAAAATGTTGCACATACCAGCCCTTGAAAAATTAGTTCATGAATTAAATCGTCTGCCAGGCATTGGGCCCAAGACAGCGCAACGGCTGGCGTATTACATTTTAAAATCCAAAGACTCATACCCTGAACGATTATCAGAATCATTATTAAGAATTCAATCCGAAGTCCACACATGTCCAGAATGTTTTAATTACACAGACCGTACAATTTGCAAATTTTGCGAAGACCCCCACAGAAATTCTGAAATACTTTGTTTAGTCGAAGAACCCTCTGATATTTCACGTATTGAATCATCGGGTGCCTATCGTGGCAGGTATCATGTCTTACACGGTGTCATTTCTCCGCTGGAAGGCATTACAGCCAAAGATTTGAAAATTAACGAATTGATGGCGCGTTTAGCGGCCAGTCAAAATGAAAACAATGAAAAACCAATTCGCGAAATTATTTTTGCATTCGATGCTGACCTTGAAGGCGACACAACGGCTCTTTATCTGACAAAATCACTCCAAGGTAAAAACGTTAAAATTTCCAGAATTGCTCACGGAATTCCAATGGGCTCGGACATTGATTTTATCGACGACCGCACCATGGGCCGCGCAATGGAAAATAGAGTTCAGTTATGAACTTAACATTTAAGGTACAACTTTAGTGTCATTATTTAATTACAACGCCAAAGAAATTCATTGTAAAATCGTTTATTACGGCCCCTCGCTGGGCGGTAAAACAACAAATATTCAATGGATGTACCAAAGTTTGGCCGCCGATCAAAAATCAAAACTCAGCGTTTTAAATACAGAAATTGAACGTACAATGTTGTTTGATTTTTTACCGTTGGACGTCGGTGAAATTCGCGGATTTAAAACTCGTTTTCATTTGTACAGCGTGCCCGGGCAAATCGTTTACGATGCGACCCGCAAATTGATTTTACAGGGTATTGATGGCGTCGTTTTTGTGGCCGATTCACAAGCTGATCGTATGGATGAAAATTTACAAGCCTTAGAAAATTTAGAAAAAAATTTATACCAGCAAGGCTATCAAATCAAAGACATCCCGTTGGTCATCCAATATAACAAACGCGATTTGCCAAATATTTTACCGGTTTCAGAATTGCGAAAACAATTAAATCGTTTAAATTCAACTGAAATTGAAGCCTGCGCTTTTGAAGGCAAAGGCGTTTTAGAAAGTTTTAAATCCGTTTCAAAATCGATTATTCAAGTTTTAAAGGGCGCAGCCGTTGGCTGATAACACCGTGGGTGGTTCTTATGTTTGATATTGTTTCAGAAATTAAAAAATTAAAAAAAGAAAAAGACCTGACGATTTTGGCGCATTATTACGAAGACGGCGCGATCCAAGACATTGCTGATTATGTCGGTGACAGTTTTTATTTATCAAAAATGGGTCAGACTGTACCAACCAAGAATATTTTATTGGCCGGTGTCGTTTTCATGGCCGAAAGCGTGAAAATATTAAACCCCGAAAAAACAGTTCTGGTCCCCGACATGAATGCCAGCTGTTCATTAGTCAAAGGGGCACCTTATGATAAATATTTAAAATGGCGATTAGACCATGCCGATGCTGTTTGTGTAACGTATATTAATTCCAGCGCCGAAGTTAAATCAATTTCAGATGCGATTATTACATCCAGTAATGCTGCTGAAATTATTTCGGCGATCCCCGCTGATCGCCGTATTTTATTCGGACCAGATCAACATTTGGGCCGTTGGCTGTCGAAACAACTGAATCGCGAATTTATATTATGGCCAGGCGCCTGCGAAGTGCATGTTTTATTTAATGCTAAAAAATTATTTAAAATGATTGCAGAAAATCCAGATGCATTGGTCATCGCCCACCCTGAATGCGAAGATTCTGTATTACAATATGCCGAAGTTGTTGGTTCAACATCAAGACTGTTGGACGAAGTCACAAAAAATAAATCCGTTAAAAAATTCATTGTTGCCACAGAAACTGGAATTTTTCATCAAATGAAAAAAAACAGACCCGACGCCCAATTCATCCAAGCACCTGTTCTGGACGAAGGCTGCGCCTGTAACGATTGCCCTTACATGAAAATGAATTCACTTGAAAAAATTTATGATGCTATTTTAACATTTAAACCTGAAATTCAATTAAATGAAAATTTACGATTAAAGGCCTTTACATCGCTGGATCGCATGATGAAAATTACCAGCGGACAAAAAGTGATTTGGCCAGAAAAATTTATCGCACCCTCAATTTTGTGACAGAATATATTTCAGAAATACATCAAATTATCGGCGCTCAAATTTTAGATCTCAATTTAAGCGCTGCGTATTCATCAAAAACAATCGACAACCGACAATTCATACGCAGTCATATTGTCAGTCAATACGCAGCTCACTTAACAACAGATGAAATTAAAGAAATTCAAAATTTAAATGCTCTTCCAAAATCAAAAAAAATGTTTTTCAGCATTTCTCATCACCCGGAATTGGGCGGATACACAGCTTGTGATTTGTGCCACGGTTTTGACATTGAATTAAAATCCAGAATATCCGACCAAGTTGTTAAACGCATATCCTCACCTATTGAAATTTCATTGGCTCCAAATATTCAGTTTCTTTGGTGCGCCAAAGAATCCGTTTTTAAGGCGTTGAATGATTCAAATTTAATTATTTCTGATATTCACACATTGAATTGGTCGTCTCAGTTCAAGACAGGATTGTGGTCGTTTCAGGTTGAATCTGGCAAAGGTTATGATCTTCATCGAAACACTGGCTTTGTATTTCACGACAATGATCAAATATTTTCAATTTTTTTCAAATAAATACAAAAACCCCCTTTAAAAATATTTAAACCTGCCGGGCCTTTACTTTAGTCTGGGTCTGACCGAAATAAATACTGTAAGGCACGAAATAGAAAATACAGAACAAATAAAAGGGGGACAGATGTCCAACGCAAACAGAAAGTTCAGATCTTCACCCAGAAAAGAACTGGCACAATTAACGCTGGATTCATTTTCTTCGATGGAAAACCTGGAACGATTAGCCGAATACGGCGAAGTCATTGAAGCTTCAACATCAGGAATTTTAATTCACTTTAATCGCGAAGATTTCCTTAAAAAGGATCTGCGATCAAATCTCAGTATTGATTCTTTGGTAGGATCAAAAGTGTATTTTAATATCCATGAAATGGATCTGGAAATTACGGGCACAGTTGCGCGCACGCAGTTTTTAGGCAAAAAAGGCTTCTATGTTGCTGTTGATTACAGTTCAGATGCCCCTGAATATTGGCGTGAATGTTTGATGGACCTGTTGCCAACATAATTTAATTTTGAATTCAATTACAAACTGTGAAATGCCGGCAAACCGGCTTCACTGACTAATACGATCGAATAATGCGTTGGTAAAAACCATGAAATCGCTTCGGCGACGCCGGGATGTTCAGCCACAGGTGGGTTTCCAACCGATTCTAATGATACGCACAAATCATAATTTTTTTCATCAGTTGAAATCATTAAAACTTTGGGGTTCAAAACAGCTTGGTCACGAAAAAAATCTTTTAATATTTTTCGCACTGGTAATGGTAAATAGGCTTCCGTCGGAGCACCTGTGAATAATTTTTTATTTTGATAATCAACTTCAGAATTTTCAGCATTTTTTTGGACCAAATTGGGCTGAATAAAATAACCTGTTTCGCGAAAATTCCAAATCATGCCGTATGAAAAAACATAATCCGGATAGGGTTGTCGCTTTGGGTTAACGACCAAACCGATTCCGCGGCCCGCCAACCAATGAAATAATTTTTGCGCAGATTCAATTTGGTCATCAGCCGTTTCAGCGCCGTCATTGGGATTTAATGTTTCACAAATAATATAAGGCCAGCCATCGGGCCCCTGTTGTGGATCTTGGGATAGTAATCTGACTTGCTGTTCAGAAAAAATTTTAAAAAATTTCTCATCCCAAGAAAAATCGCGATTTTGTTCCGGTGTTTTTAATAATTCAGAAATCGTCATGATGTATTTGTCGCAATCTTATTTTTAGTTTTATTATTTAATGATGTTTTGCAAAATTACCAAAGATTTATAGCCCTGTGTACGCACAGCATCGCCTCTTAAAGTTTTTTTCATTGTTCCGTCACGCTGAATCACTGGAATTAAACCAGTTCCCGCATTTTTCACAGCCATAAAAATGACTGGCGCCATGTTTGGATGCATGCGAATGCAACCGCCCGATGCGCGTTGACCTAAATTGGGCTCAGTGCCTGCCGGCGCTTGGTGCGTAGCAATGCCTGATTCAAAAAATACGGCGTACGGCATCCATGTTTGCCATAGGTTTGAAAAGTAACGTTCATCTAAAGTATCTACATCAAAATACCCAACAGGCGAAGTTGACCAGTAGGGACGATTCGAACAATGGTCACGTTTGGGATTTTGGCCCGGGGCACAGCCTTTTTCAAAAGTTTCACGACCCGAAGAAATTTTTGTTAATGTCGACAATTTTCCGTTCACATACAATCGCAAAGTTTGTCGGTCACTGCCAACGTTTGATTTATTAATCACGATCACGTTTGTGAATTCTTTCATCCACGGATATGTTGTAAAATCAGATTCAGAAAATGCACGCGCTTGAAATTCTGGGGGTGCCGTTGTCAGCTCGACAGTTTCAGTCCAAACCTGCGCTTGTGTAAAAATCGAAAAAAATAATAGACCGAAAACAGTTGATTTCATGCAAATCCCCCAAGGCCGTGAACGTAACCAAAAACCTGACCGCAATCAAGTTTTTGCTGAGTCACAGGGACTGTTGGGCAAAAATTTCAACGATGAACTCATCGATGACTGTTAATAAAAACTATATGATTTCGGTAGCTTATGACCACTATTGAAAATTTAAAAATTGATCGGGAACTGGGTTTCGTATCAGCTGATCCTGGGTGCCTTCGCCGCCGATGGGCCCCTGTGGACCGTTTAATAAATCTTGGCTGACAATTTTAACCGAATACCCAGTGCGACCGCCATTCACGCAGTTTCCGGGGGTGGGTGGTTTTGGGGATGATACTGTTTGATCGAATGCATCCACGTTATCGTTGCATTTCGCAAATGGCATTGTCGTCTGTGAATTAACGTCCGGAAATTTGACGTAACCCTGTGCATTTGTTAAATTCACAAATGTCCAACCCGTTAATAATGTTTGTAATTTTTTTGCCGCATAATTATTAAATCCAGATTGCATCAATTGTTCTTTGATACCGCCGCCATAATCTTCTGAAAATGTTAATCCCGACACGCCGGTGTTTTCTTCTAATTTTCTTTTAAAATTGCTGTTTGGCTCCATTTTGTTTTTAAAATAATTATTTTTAAAATCTGGTTCGATCGAATAATAAGCAACGTCAAATTGATTCGGAGCGATTGCGGAAAGTTCCAAATTTCTAACAAGACCGTCAACATACAAACCATCACCACTACTGACTCCCCAACCACCCATTCTGACGGATGCTCGATTGAATCCAATTTTATTATTACTCAGTAAGTTTAAATGATATTTGCTGATATACGAAGAATCCGATAATCCCTTTTGATCACCGACGTAGTTTGAAAAATTAATTGTATATTGTGCAGCTTGTGTTTGCCCCTCTACAGCCACGGCGTTTCGTAATGGCGACGCAGCATCAACCAACGATCCGCCCGATGATTGATTTTGATCAGAGGACCAGGTTGCGTTAAACCTGGGGCCGACGCTTCCGCCAAATGGTTTTGCAAATGAAACGGCACTTAACTTTATTCTGCTCATTGGTAAAAATGGTATGACGGGTTCTGTTTGTGCACGCACACCATAATAAACTTGGTACCAGGGATTTTTTTCTACACCAATCACATACCTACCAGCATTAGAGCTATCGGGCGAAACATATTTAAAACGAATGCTCTCTAGCCCAGCCGGGGTATTATTTTGACCACGTTGACGACTTTCGCATTCAAGTCGAAAAAATGCCAAATACCTAAATACGATTTCGCTGTATAAATAATTTTGATCTTTACATCCTGCACAGGCCGTAAAATCATCGGACACACCGTTAATGACTTTAAATGTTGTTCCTGCCGAAGCTTTATTTGCTTCTGTTAAATTATTATCAAAAGTATTTTTAACACCCTTTTCAACAAGGTCGCCGTTTAAATCAATAAATTTTTGACGTTCATTACTTAAATTTTTAAAAAGCGCCTGAAGAGTTTGTAATTTTTTGTCTTTATCCGCTCCATATCTATCCAGAAATACCGACAACATTTGCGAACCCAGCTCTGTCGTTTTGTCACAAACCTGTTCTAAGTTTTGATTAACTCTGCCAATCGCACTGTTAATTGCCGGTGCAGTACCAGCGCCAGTGACCTGTGTACCCGTTAAACGCTGGATTGCAGAAATAACATTTCCGCTGGCACCGTTGATTTGGCTGGCAGTTGTTCTGCAAAAGTTTTCATTACTTGATGTGGGGCCTGGCCAATCACCCATTCCGATGTGCGAAATGCAAAGTGCCGGAGCATTATTAAAGCCCATTGAATCGCCGCTATCTGGTATTGGTGCTGTCGTTAAATTTTGAACAGGCAAATGAAGCTGCGGATCCTTTGAATACATTCCAAACGTCCCCGCGATCCGATACCGCCAGGCCAGTAATTTCCAGGCCTGACGAACTTGAAAATTAACATGTGAAATCACATTCAACATTTCGGCTTGTTTCATCGCCCCGTAATAAGCAGCCAGGTCTGTGGATTGTTGCAAATTAATTTTGTGATGGACAATCAGTCCGACGTTGATCAGAAGCGCAAAAAAAACAAAAACAACTTGAAAAATCAGGGCGACAAAAATGGCGATTTGGCCATTTTGATTTTTGCGCGTCAGCGTGAAAAAAGTTTTTTTATTTTTTTTCACGATGCTGCACATTTGATTTTCTGATTGGGTTGTATCGTTTGTGTTTTTCACTTTGATCTTCAGTGTAAGCGATTTTTTCAGGGGCTCAAACGTTCTGTGTGCAATGTCTTATTTTGGTCCAGTCCACAGTCCACTACCCAGCAACCACGACCTAAGTCAAACCCAGTCAATCCCTAAATTAATTTCTTCATGGCAAATAAACGCAAATAAAGTATCCTGTTTCAAGTTATTTTCAATGAAGGAATCCAAATGAAAACATTATTTACGGCTCTGTTATTTATTTCATTTTCAGTGAAATCTGAAATTTTATTTGAAGGCTATTACAAGGTCACCCAAAACAAAAAACATATTGGTTTCGTTATTCAACGAAATGAAATTGATGCTAAGACCAAAAATTTTAAAACCACCAGTTTTTTAAAATTAGCAAAACATGGTTTCGATATGAGTGAATCTTTGCAGGCCATATCTGATGCCGATTTAAAACCCATCAGCTATTCATATTTGGCGACAGACGGAACTAAATCAAAAACGATTGATGCCACATTTAATTTTAAATCTAAAGAACCCAAAATGACAGCTCTGTTAACAGAAAATGGCGAAAAGAAAAAGAAAGATAAAAAAATAACCAAAGACACGTTTTTATCAAGCGCACTTTATTATTTTATGCTGAAAAGCAAAACGGGAATCAAGGTTGACACGAAATATGATTTTTCAGCAGTTGCTGAAGAATCATTTGATGTTTCAAAAGGTTCTTCACAAATCGAAAAAAAATTAATTACACAAGGCCCGTTGCAACTGATGCAATCTCAGAATAAATTCGCAGGCAGCGAATATTCAAATTTATTGAACGAACGCGGCGAAGTCGTTTCTGGCAGTACCCCTGCAACAGGAATCGAGCTAAAGTTGGTGCAAAATACAGACGAAGCCACCGAGGGTATTAAATTATCTGCAGGCACACTTGAAAAAATATTCGGCGATGTTCCTGCCGGAAAAATAAATATTTACGGACGATAATTTAAAAAGGATTTAAATATGAAAATAAATGAGCTTGTTGGTCAATTGACATTGATTGGCGTATCAGGACACACGTTAACAAATGATGAAAAAAAATTTATTGTTGAAAATAATATTTCAGGCGTAGTCTTATTCGGCCGTAATGTTAGCGAACCTAAACAAATTCGTGACCTGTGTGCTGAAATTCAATCGCTACGACACAAAATGTACGACCGTGCTCCGCTGTTTATTGGTATCGACATGGAAGGTGGCCGTGTTCATCGTTTAAAAAAACCATTCACGCAATGGCCGGCTTTAAAAAATATTGGTGATTTGGATGCGCCCACTGTTGCGTTTCATTTTGCTCACCGCATGGGTGTTGAATTAATGTCCGTCGGAATTAATTTGGATTTTGCACCGTGTGTCGATATTTTCACGAATCCACAAAATATTATTATCGGTGACCGAGCCATCAGTAGCGATCCCCATCAAGTTGAAAAAATGGCTTCGGCTTTAGTGCGTGGATATATTAAATCCGGAATTTTATCTTGTGCGAAACATTTCCCTGGCCACGGACACACTTTGATCGATTCACACGAAGAACTTCCGATCGAAGAAGCCACTATTGAACGGCTTCATGAAATTGAATTAGTTCCTTTTAAAAAAGCTCTGCGAAGCCGAGTTGATATGGTGATGACAGCACATATTTTATTTAAAAATGTTGATCCTAAATGGCCTGTGACATTATCACCGTTGTTTTTAAAACAAATGATCCGTGATGAATTGAAATATCAAGGGTTAATCATTACTGACGATTTAGACATGAAAGCGATGGCAAAACATTATGACAAAGCCGAAATTCCAGTGCGCGCACTGGAAGCTGGTGCCGATTTGCTTTTGTATTGCAATGAACCTGATTCCCCTCCGATTGCTATCGAATCGGTATCAAACGCTGTTGGTTTGGGTCGATTGTCACGCGCAGAACTGGAATCAATTCATAGAAAAGTTTTAGATGTTAAAAAAATAAAACTTCTGTCACCTGATCCTCGCCCGATCGATGACGCAATGACTGTGATTGGTTGTGCAGAACATATGTATTTAGCAGATTGTATTCGAAATCAAAAAATGCCCGAAGGCCTCAGCGATTAAATTTGAATTGTTCAAACCAGCTGGATTTTGAACAATCCAGTATTTTTTTCAAACGAAATCACCCCTACTTTAATGTATTCATCCTGAGCCGGCGCAGAATTTGAATAGTCATTCATGAGACTATTTTATAAAAATTGTTCCAGGGGTGAACCAATGTCACAGACATACGATTTGTATTTTTCGGATGGCACGCGAAACCAAACTGATTCTTCGAAATATTTTGGAATTTCGGTTTTTTTACATATTACATTAGCCATCGGTGCAGCCTTTGTTACTGTTCCGTTGTTACAGAAAATCAACGAACCCATCACTATTGAAATTTTAGAAGACACTCCAATTCAACCTATCAAAATCAAACAAATTATTACAGAAGTGTCCAAAGGTGAACAGGTTAAAGCAACGCGTGGATCAAAAATAATTCATGCGCCGGTCGCCTCTTCGGCATTGGATTCAGAAATCGCTGATGAAATTATTGCTCCAGTTGCAAAATCAAAAACATCAACTGCAAAAATGGCTACGATCAAAACAAAGACTGGCAGCGGAATAGCTGCCGTCGCAAAATCAGCCCCGTCACGCGCAGGAATTCCCGAAACGATCGAAGACATCGCGGCACCACAATTGGATATGGACACCGTTGTCGTTTCACAGCAAGGCGTATTGGGTGAAGATGAACTTGAAACTGAATTTAAAAATGTTGATCAAAAATCAGAAGCTGCATTGCGAGCTCAAAAATCAGCAATGGATGCCGAAGCAAAAATAATTTCTGACGAACAAGACCAAGCCTTAGCTGCGATCGAAAACGAAAACAAAGCTCAAGCTCGCGCTATGGCAGATTCGCTAAACGCTACGCGCACAAAAAATGCGGCAGCTCTGGCGCAAATTAGGGCCAGTGAAAATGCAGCTGCAGAAAAGGCCGCACGTGATGAATTAGATCGCCAAAAACTGGCCGCAGCCAGTAAAAGTGACCGCGGCAATGGCGATCAAGGGCGTGGGCGCGGTGAATCCGGTATTGATGCAGATGAAAAATCTGTCGCTGGTTCTCCGAACGCAGTCCGATCCGTTGACAGCTTACGACAAGTTCCCGGAAATCCTAAACCACAATATGCTGTGGACGAGCGATTGAGACGTGAACAGGGTAAAGTTATTTTTCACGCCTTTGTGACATCAGAAGGAACTCTTCAAAAATTTAAAATTATTAAATCAACAGGCTACAGAAATTTGGACGGCAAAAGTTTAGCTGCTCTGAAAAAATGGAAATTTTATCCAGGCCAACAAGGTTGGGTCGAAATTCCACAAGATTGGAATCTGAAGGGTGACATAGAAAAAATGCCGACGTTGTTGCGCCGGCAAGTTTCTCAAAGATAATTGTACAAATAATTTATATGTTAATTATTTATCGCCAAATAATTCTTTAGCAGATTTTGTAGAACCTTTTGTTCTTAAAGCTGCTTTTCTTTTTGTGCCTTGAGCTGCTTTTTTATGTTTGCGACGTGTTTCAGTTCTGATTGTTTTTGATGCCATGGTATCCTCACTTATTAAAAAATATTAAATTTTAAGCAAATCGATTAAAACGAAGAATTGTAATATCAAAACGGTATATTTAAGTCAATCGTATGAAGTGGATCTCTGTTGTTTCTAGCCTCTGCTTGATAAGCATAGTGCAAACCGAACTGCGGCCCCGCAAAGCCAAGCCCAGCTGTAAAAAAGTTCAATGAATGAGCATTGTCGTTCTGATAGCCAATTCTTGTGATAATCCAATCATTTAGGTATGTTTCAAGCCCGAATTTATAGATCATTTTATCTGTTTTTTCATTTTCTGCTGTTTCAAGATCTGCTCTAAATTTAGCAAATTTTTCGTAAGTATAGCCAAACCCCAGCGTCACCGATGAATTTTGATCTAAAATATCTGGCAAATCTGTATTTGTCAGCGCCTTGTTTTTTAAAACCAGTCCGGCAGAAAATAAATCTGAAATTTGATAAAACAACGCTGGCGACAAAACTGTCTGGCGAAATTTATCATCAATACCAATGATTTTTATTTCACGAAGTTCTGCATCAAGGCCGATCGAAAAATTTTCAATCACAGCGTATGCCAAGGCGACGTGATATCCTAATGTCTGAATATTATTTTCATCTGATTTCGTAAATATAATTGCAGCGGGAAAAAATGCATCACGGCCATTATCAGTCATGTGAATATTTGTGTGATATTTTGAAAACGAAGCTGCAAAACTTTTTTGGCTAAATAAAGCAATTGATGCTGGATTTAAATGTGTTCCATCAATTTCTTCAAGCACGCCGGCTCCAGCTCCGCCCGTTGCAGCCGAAACTGCACCCGTATTTTCGATTGCTAAATTTTGGATTGATATTAACAACGTCGTTAAAAAAATTATTTTATTCATAATCAAAATCTTATCAATGGATTGATTAAAAAACTACAAACTTTGATTAAAAATTTGAACTCTGTCTGACGCAAACACTTGCAAAATGAGCACAACGACCTAAATCACGCCTTGTGTCGCCGCCACCCGCAGTCGTTAAATAACAATCTTGTGTCGTATCGTATTGAACACCAACGTCTAAACTTCTGCGTGAGATATCGTCTAAAATTCCAGTTGTCGGCAAATAACATTCCCCTGTTTTTGGCGTCAGACACAATTGCATATTCGTTCTGTTTGGTTCTGTGTATCCTGAACGCTGCTGCGGCGGTGAATACAGTCCAATGTTCCATTCTGAAACTGAATAATGACGACGTAACCGTTTTATTTTATCTTGTCGAACGATGCCGTCCGTACCCGTTAAATCGGGTCCTACAATAGGTACGCAACTTGGTTCGACTGTCGTGTCTTTTTGGGTCCATGTTGCGCTGTACAGACTATTATTATTCCACTGATCAGATTTCATAATTAAAAAATTTTCACAGGTCCACGAAGTTCCGCCAGCATTGTTACCATCATCTAAATTAATTTCAACGACGTTTGTTAATTTTGTTCTCGGCCAACTGGCAAGACCTGGGTTCGGCGAAGTAAAGGCCAATTTAAAACCGCGACCAAATGCTTTTGTGTTATCTGCGGATTGCGAATTAGCCACAAATGGCCTTTTGATCAAATCAACATAGTTTGTTGTATCACCAAAATTCAACGGATCAGGTCGGCTGTCTGCACCACCAAATGTCACCGTCAAAAGATTTGCATTCGAATTAAAATCATCTCGAATTTTTTGTGAAAATAAATCTGCTGTACCGTAATTTTCTGTTCCCGTCGGTGTTCCTGTTAATTTCGGCGCAGACACATCATTTGTTGCATTAAAATTAAATGCGGCTTCGATACCTGCGGCTGCCGGCTCGCTGGATAAATTATAGACTCGGCCACCCTGCTCAAGAACATTGCCATCGGTTGTAAATTTCACGCCTTTCGTAATTTGATAGCCTAAAATTCCTGAGTGTAAAATTTGTGGCATCACTGATACGTCACGCCCTGGCACTGCGTAATTTTTTGTACCGTTATTGCCCGGTGCAATTAAATCAGGAATCGCAGCATAATCTGATTTTCTGCGAACTGACATTTGAATAAATGCGTCTTTGTTGTAATCAGATCCTGATAAAATTTTTTGAATTTGAGAAGGCTGAATGCTTGTGTTCGGGAATTCTGGATTAAATTTTTTACCAACGTACAATAAGAAATCTGTGCGCAATTTTAACCCACCACGAGAAACAGACGTGATGTCTTTGTCAAAGCCTTCAGAGGCTCCGACCTTCAGACCATGAATTCGTGTGGAATTAATATTTTCAGCTACACATGAATTGTACGAAATTGTATCCACAGCAACATCATAAGCAAACGGAGCATCTTTGACAGACTGGCTGACGATATCTTTTAATTGCGAGGGGTTGCCTAAAATTCCCTGACCCTGCGGAGCACAAGAAAACAGCGCAGATAAGATCAGAAGTAAAAACGAATAAATCAAAGCTCGCTTTTGAATAAGCAATGGCATTAACATACTTTTTATACTAACACGTTCCGTTACTAAACTCATATAGACTGGGCTTCCTGTCTCAATATGATATATATAAATGATGAAATATATAATTTATTTAGCCGTATTCTTGACCAAAGTCCAACCTGCTTTTTCGTATATACCCAATTTAGATTTTATTCTAAATAAAGCAACGTCAACAACGGGTCGACAAATTATTTCAATCGACCAGGATGTTGTTTTTAAAATCGGCAGCGAAGAGGCCATCATTCAAGAAAACTGGCTCATCGAGGGCGACAAAAATTTAAAATTAATCGCCCGAGGGCAAGGTTTTTTCAGTCAAAATATTAATTTAAATTATTTATACAATTCAAAAAATAAAACATCAGTCATTGGGAAAGCCAAAATCAGTTCTCCGCTCACAACAGATTTTTACCAAAAATTATTATTCATCAGGTCAACAGACGCGTTTAAAATGCATCTCAAAGAACTTGGGATAAACAATCAAATTCGACTTTCTCGTGCCGATGGACGAATTTCTTTTGCGATCGGTGCGCCATCTGGCGAAAAACTGAGTCCACAAATTTGGATTGATCAAGATGAATTTGTTATTCGAAAAATACGACTCCCTTCGGAAACTGAAATTAATCTTTCGGACATAACGAATATATCTGGCGACCTTTGGGTTGCAAAATCTCAGATGATCAATTGGGCCGGGGTACAGGTCCAAGTTAAAATTAAAAATGTTTCGGTAAAAACTAGCGCCACGTTATCGAATTTTTACCCGCAAAATTTAAACGATCCGTCAGATTTAAGCTTTTCAAATAAAAGTGTTTTAACAGAAGCTATTCATCAGTTTTATTTAAGGTTTCGATAACACAAATGTCTGAACAAGCTACTGTTCAAGTCGCTGTTGATGCTCCGTTTTTAGAGCCTTTAACATATTTACAGAATTCAGATTGCCTGGTTACACGCGGAGACATCGTTAACGTCCCATTGGGAAAACGAAACATAAAAGGTTTTGTTATTTCCGAACCGAAGATTCAAAGTGCAGAAGATTCAAAATATAAACTGAAAGAAATTATTTCAATCGACCCCGAATGGCCAAAATTGCATGATCCATTTTTAAAATGGCTGGAATGGATTGCAGAATATTATATTCACCCACTGGGACAAGTTATTCAGCTCAGTTTTCCGCCATTAAATAAAACTGTCCAAAAACGTAAATCCAACAGACCACCCGTCGTTCCAGAATTAGCAAAAACAAAAATACCGAATCTAACTGTCGAACAAAAAAAATGCGTTGATCAAATTCTGGTCGACCAACAATTTTCTGTTCACTTGATTCACGGGGTCACGGGATCGGGTAAAACTGAAATTTATTTGCGCTTATTCGAAAAATGCATTTCAGAAAATAAAAAGGGGATTTTTTTAGTTCCTGAAATTTCGCTAACGCCACAACTCGTAAATCGTTTTGTTGAACGATTCGGCGATCAAGTTGCTGTTTTACATTCACAATTAACAGATCGTGAACGTACAAATCAATGGTGGGAAATTATCGAGGGCGAAAAGAAAATTCTGATCGGCGCCAGATCTGCGTTATTTTGCCCGGTCAAAAACTTGGGCCTGGTTGTCGTTGACGAAGAACATGAATCCAGTTTCAAACAAGATGAAAAATTAAAATACCACGGTCGCGACTGCGCAGTGATGCTTGGGAAATTTTCTGATTGCCCTGTTATATTGGGGTCAGCAACACCCAGTCTTGAATCGTGGAAAAACGCTGTCGACAAAAAATATGTTCTCCATTCTTTACTGATGCGTGTTGCAGATCGACCAATGCCTGACATTGAAATTGTCGATTTGCGACTTGAAAAAGACAATCCGCAAAGGCCACATATTTTGCCGTTCTGGCTGTCTAATTCTTTGTACCAAAAAATGGTGGTGGCCATTGAAAACAAAGAACAAGTTGCTTTGCTTTTAAATCGCCGCGGAATGGCGAATCTGATTTTTTGCCAAGACTGTGGTTATTCTGCCGACTGCCCGAACTGTGATATCAGTTTAACATTGCATGCAAAAAGTCATTTAGTTTGTCATTACTGCGATTACCACCAAAATTACAATTTAAAATGTCCTGGTTGTGCCGGCGGCGAATTGTCTGCTCTGGGGCTTGGCACAGAATTAATTGAAACAGATTTAAAAAAATTATTTCCCGATTCAGTGATCGCCAGAGCAGATCGCGATGAAATTCAAAACAGACAAGATATGGAAGATTTAATTTCTGACATGGAATCAGAAAAAATAAATATTTTAATCGGAACACAAATGATTGCCAAAGGCCTGGATTTCCCGAAATTAAATTTGGTCGGACTTGTTTTGGCCGACGTCGGCTTTAATTTACCAGATTTTCGCGCCACCGAAAAAAGTTTTCAATTAATTACTCAAATGAGCGGTCGGTCAGGTCGTCACGTGACTGAGCTGTCTTCTGCTGGCAAAGTGATTGTCCAAACGTATAATCCAGACCACGAATCGCTGACTTTTTCTAAAAATCACGATTTTTTAGGCTTTGTCCAAAATGAACTGACTGCCAGATCACCACTCAGTTATCCACCATATCAAAAAATGATTTCTTTTCGAATTCAATCCATGTCGCAGGAACTTGCACAGAACACGGTTCAATTGATTAAAACCCGAGCGCTGACATTACAGCAAAAATTTTCAGATCATTTCAAAGACGTTCAGATTTTAGGTCCAGCGGCAGCTCCCCTGGCAAAGCTTAAAAATAATTACAGATACCATATGATCATCAAATCTGAAAAAAGCAGTTTACTTAATTTATTTGCCAGACGAATTTTAGCAGACCAGAAATGGATTCCGTCAAAGGTCAAGCTCGTCGTAGATGTTGACCCAGTGAACCTCTTGTAAAATACTAATGATGTGACCGACAACAACGACGAATCATTACAAACAACAAAAAAAGCACCCGGCAAAGGCAGCTATTTAATGGCTTTAGAAAAAGCCAAAGAAGACCGCAAGCTTAAGCTCTGGCATAGTCGCTTAGCCTTTACCAAAAAAGGGCACACGCTGATGCAGGAAAAATTATTTTCCGAGGCCGCAGTCGTTTATGAAAAATATCTAAAAATTTTAGAGCTTGTTTTTGATTGCACGAATGGTCAATTGACGCCTGATCATTTCAAAGACTCTGCCAGAACCGCTGAATTATCTGTCGTCACATCTGTGTACTGGGATTTGTTACGGATCTATGACACCAGCGATGCTTATGGCGATCGCCAGAAAAAAGTTGCTCTTCAATTGGGAAAATTCGCACCACTGACACCAGTTTTTATGGATTTACTTAAAAAAGCACAATTGTTTCAAAAAAAATGTCGACACCCTGAAATTGTTAAAACATTTATCAACACGGCTACTAAAGCCAGACCCCGGTGCTTTGTCGCCACCAGCGCATTTGAATCACCACAAGCCGCCGAAGTTCAAGCCCTCAGGCACTACAGAGACCACACTTTAAAAAAAACTATTCTTGGACGAAAATTTATTTATGCCTATTATAAAATTTCCCCAAGCTTAGCGTGCGCTCTTGATAAGCACGCCTATCTTAAAAACCCCATCAGACGTGCATTACGGCTTCTGATCAAATGCGTTAGTTAATTTTTTCAAATTGTTTTGTTGCAACTGACCCAGAATTTTTTATCGTAGCAAATAGATCTTTACAACACGGTTAGAACTCAAGGAATACGAGGGCTTCAGCAATGCATATTTACGATTATATTATTATTGGATCAGGCTTAACAGGCCTAACAATCGCCGCAAAAATTTCCCAAGAAACTAAAAATGTTTTAATTTTAGAATCAGAAACCATTTTGGGAGGATCAAACAGATCAGCCAGCTTGCAAAACCAAACCCTTGAAAATGGTTTACGTTTTTATCCCAGTACGGAATTAGCAGACAAAGCCATCTTAGCCTTAGAAGACTTTTTAAATATTAAATTGATTAAATCTGTAAAATCCAATCACCCGGAAACCTACGACGCCAGTGGTTTTAAATCATTCGTCGGTTTCGGAGACCACTCACCTGAATTTTATGATCAATTGTCTTATTTTTTAAATTCCAAAGAAACTGAATTAACATTACCAGTTCATCAAATTATCAACCTCATCAAAGAAAAATTTCAGGGCGACATTCAGTTGCGCAGTTACGTGACCAAATTTAATTTCACAGACGACAAATTAACCCACCTGACCGTGAACGGAACAAAACAAATTTATGCAAATAATTTTGTTTTCACAGGAAATGTTCGTGATTTAACTTTGCTGATGCCCGATGAATTTTTAGGCGCCCGGTCCAAAGCAAAATTAAAAAAAGACACTGCCTGGATGGGTTTATGTTTAGATTTATTTCATGACATGCCAGATGATTTGCAAACGATCAGCAAACATAATTTATTTATTTTAAACGGCACGACCGATGATGATATCGGACCTTGTGTTGGCAGGTTTAATCCCCAAATAACAGACGAAACAAATTCCCAAAAACAAATTTCACAGTGGATGGCGTTTGTCGATGTTGACACTGCCGAAGAAACTGAAAATATCGCCGAAGTTTTAAAAAAAATGAAACGGCAAATTAAACGCGCGTTTCCCGAAATGGCTGACAATATCAAAGCAGAACGTTTATTTATTTCTTCGCCGCTATCATGTGGTGAAATCAAATTAAATTCAAACGGCACACTTCACAAGGTCGATAATTTGTGGATCGCTTCTCCGCAGGTCAGCAAATATCCCAATTTACTGGGATCATTATTGCAATCACAAATGACTTTAGCTGCGCTGGGTTTTGGTTCTGCACCGATGATTCCTGCTGAATTGCCCTCAGAAGAATTGGAACAGTCTATTTAGATTTTATTCCAGATTCCGGATTAGGTTGCTCATTAGCAATAATTTATCACCCAATCCGGATGTTTGAAAATTTGCACCCTGGTCTGTCATGGACCAAAATACACAAATCAAAATTGAATTCTTTGAACTTTGCAGGCTTCTGAACAGATCAAATGTTCACGTCAACCAAAAAACAGAAATTTCGTTTTATGTTGAAACTGTCGGCGATAAATCGATTCTGTGCGCTACGACAAACAAATCTTACAAAGTACAGATAATTTTTCAAAAGGGAAATGACCCGTGGCGAGCCTGCGAATTTTCTGGATTACACAATTTGGAATCCCAATTGTGCAATTTTTTTCAACCTTTGACGCCAAAAAGAAAAATAAATCTGATCTGACAAAATCAATCAAATCATTTATTTTTAAACATTTCAGCGAGTAATAAAAACTGCCGTTGAAGCGCTTTTTTGTCGATAGGGTCATAGCAAAAAACAAGCCGAAATTCTTCTGCAAATAAATCATATTCAATATCTATGTTTTTATCGCGGTAATGGAAAATTTCTTCACCTGTATTTTTATTGCAAATGTATCCATACGGAAATCCGCTATACATATGTTGATCGATGTTTTCTTGTTCAACATGCGTGAAATCTGAATTATAAATTTCAACACGATATTCAGTTTCCGAATAAAAAAAGAAAAAAATATGGCAATCAGTCCATGCCCTGACAAAATTTTTCAGTTGATTTAAATTTTTTATACTTTGTTGGTAATCCATGACTGTAGATCGGCGCAATGCCATTTTGTATTTAATTTATCGACTTTGGTTCAGATTCCGGATTTCATTCTATAAATAAGAAAAGTAGGCTGTCGGCGACGAGCACTTAATCTTGCATCCAGTACTGCATGGATCAAAACACACAACTTAAAACTGAATTTTTCGAACTCATTCGACTTTGCAATAAATCGAATTTAAAACTAAATCAAAAAACAACGATTTCATTTTTTATAGAAACTAATGCGAATAAATTAATATTGTGTGCAACAGCCAACAAAAATTACAAAGTACAATTGATATCTAAATATGGCAGATATGATTGGACGCCCTGCGGATTTTCTGGACTGAATGCAATGGAAGAAGAATTGTCAAAATTATTTAGGCACCAAAATTTAGCAAAATTATCTGACGGAGAAATTACAAAAATAATTAAGTCATTTATTTTTAAGCAACTCGATAAGTAACAAAAACTGTTGCTGAACTTGTTTTTTATCAGCTGAACCTTTACAGATAAAGTCCGTCGTTTTTTGTAAAAACAGATCGTGCTCAACCGCGATATTTTTATCACAGTAATATAGTATTTCGTGCCCAGATTTTTCGTTACTAATGAATCCATACGGAAATTTGCTACGCAAGTTTTCATCGATCAATTCGGTTTGCGCTGCTGTCAAATCTAAATCATAAATTTCAATTTTGTAATCTGATTCAGAATAATAAAAGAAAAAAATACTGCATTCAGCCCATGCTCTGACAAAATTTTTTAGATGATTTAGGTTTTTTATACTTTGTTGGTAATCCATAATTATGGATCGGTGGAATCTGATTTGGATATGAATAACTGGACGTTGGTGTAATTATAACCTTGATTGGGACTTATTTCTGTTCGGTTCTAAAATTTTTTTATTTGATATGAAATAATAAATCCATAATGTGATTGCCGTGCAAAAACCTGAAAATAATGCGCCTAACGTACAAATAAATATGTTCCAAATAAACGTGCCAATGAAGGCAATAATTCCTAAGCCAGCACCAGCCGAATTCGTACTTTGAGAGCCCAAGTTCAGTGCTTTTTCTAGAGAGCCTGTAAAAAAAATAAAGGTCAATACACCGCCAATTAAAGCTGCAATTAGCGAGCGCAAAAGAATATTTTTCGAAGGTTTAGGAGTTTCAAGCTCGTCTGTTTTTGCAATAAACATAACCCACTTCATTTGAATGTGAGTAAAATTGCAAGAGCAAACGCTTGGAGAATTTTTGTAGAGTAGCCTTCAACCACTTGTTTTTGCCTATATTGTGTACAAATATCAGTGATTTATGATCTGCTTATCTCTCAAAATACTCTGAGTACTACTAACCCCCGACAATTACTGTACTTGCCTCTGAACTTCACTCGTGATAACTCTGTCCTCCACTATAACACACGTTGGGTAACAACTGGTCCTGCAATTTTGGTTTTGCGGGAAAACTTTGGCTTAAATCTTTTTTGCCATAGCTCTGCCCCTCGGAGGATTAACCAGAAAAAAGGAAATATCTCTATGGCACAAGTCACTATGAAAGACATGTTGGACGCTGGCGTTCACTTCGGACACCAAACTGCACGTTGGAACCCAAAAATGAAACCGTATGTTTACACAGCTCGCGGTGGAATTCACATTATTGATCTGCAAAAAACTGTTGTTCGTGCAAATTTAGCTGCTGATTTCGTTAAAGAAATTGCTGCTGAGGGCGGAACAATGATTATGGTCGGTACAAAAAAACAAGCTATCGAACCTATCCAAGAAGCTGCAAATCGTTGCGGTCAATATTTCGTAACTAAACGTTGGTTAGGCGGAATGTTAACAAATTTCCAAACAATCAAAGCATCGATCGATCGTTTACATAAAATCGATAAAATGAAAGAAAACGGCGATTTCAATTTATTAACTAAAAAAGAGCGCGCTGGTTTGGACAATGAATACATTCGTTTAACTGAATACTTACAAGGTATCCGTTCAATGAAAACGTTACCTAAAGTCATGTTCGTTGTCGATTTGCCAAAGGAACACATTGCTGTTCTTGAAGCGATTAAATTAGGTATCAAAGTTGTCGCAATTGCTGACACAAACTGTGATCCTGAAATCGTTGATTTTCCAATCCCAGGAAATGACGATGCAATTCGTTCAATTAAATTATTCACAAATATGATTGCTGATTCTTATTTAGAAGGCGCAAAAATTTGGGAACAAAAAATGCGTACGAACACTGACAAAGGTTCTGATCTTGCAAAAGAAAAAGCTGAAATGTCTGATGCTAAACCGGCTGCTCGCGCACCAATGGCTGATGCTAAGAAATTAGCTCCAGGACCTGCGGTTGTTAAAGCGAACAAGACACGCAAACTGGTTGCGGCTGGAACAGCTGACTTGGTTGAAATCGAAGCTGAATTAAACGAAACAAAACCAACGGAAACAGCAGAATAATCTGCTGTTCTGTTTTTTAGTTTTTGATTTTTATTTAAATAAATATAATTAATTTTTAAGGAGTTCCTATGTCTATTTCTGCGACAATGGTTAAAGAATTACGCGAAAAAACAAGTGCTGGAATGATGGATTGCAAAAAGGCATTAGAAGAAGCTAAAGGCGATTTCGAAGCAGCTATTGAATGGTTACGAGTTAAAGGCTTATCTGCAGCGGCTAAAAAATCAGACCGTATTGCGGCCGAAGGCTTAGTTTCGGCAGCGACAACAGGCAAAACTGCTGCAGTTGTGGAAATTAATTCTGAAACAGATTTCGTTTCAAGAAATGATGGATTTAAATCTTTCGTGAGCGATATCTTAACTCAAGTTTTAAATTCGAATTCAACGGCTCCGATTTTGGACCAAGATTCTGTTAAAACTCCGTCTAAAAAAATCAGCGAAACCCTTAAAGAAGCGATAGCGACTTTGGGTGAAAACATCGTTGTTCGTCGTTCTGAAAAATATGTTGTAACTGGCGAAGGCATTGTACACACGTATATTCACGGCGAAGGTAAAATTGGTGTTATGATCGAAGTTGGCGCAGCAAATTCTGCAGCGGCAAATTCTGTGGATACAAAAACTTTTGCAGCTGATGTTTGTATGCATATTGCTGCAACAAGCCCGTTGTCTTTGTCACAAGCTGATATGGATCCAGCGGTTGTCGCTAAAGAAAAAGAAATTTTAAAATTGAAAAATTTAGAATCTGGCAAGAAACCTGAAATGGTTGATAAAATTGTTGAAGGCCAAATTCGTAAATTTTTAGCTGAAAACTGCTTAATGGATCAAAGCTTTGTTAAGAATCCAGAAATCACAATCACGGCTTTGATGAAAGAAATTTCAACAAAAGTTGGTGGTGATTTAACTATTAAACGCTTCACACGTTTTGAATTAGGCGCTGGCATCGAGAAAAAAGTTGTCGATTTCGCAGCCGAAGTTGCAGCCCAAACTCAAGGGTTGAACTAAAAATTATATTCTCTTTAAAAGAGAGCCCAAAAGGCTCTCTTTTTTTTATGTTCAGTTTATTAAATCTAAAATATCAAACACAGAGGTCACCATGAGCAAAGCAATCTACAAAAGAATTCTTTTAAAACTCAGTGGTGAAGCGCTTGCTGGGACACAGGGCAGTGGAATTAATACGGCCGTTTTAACTCAAATTGCACAAGACGTAAAAATTGCACATGAAACAGGTGTTGAAATCGGTTTAGTCATCGGCGGCGGAAATATTTTTCGCGGTGTTGCGGCTTCGGCTCAGGGAATGGATCGCGCCAGTTCAGATTATATGGGAATGCTTGCAACATGCATCAACGCACTTGCATTACAAGACGCGCTCGAAAAAGCCAAAGTCCCAACACGTGTTCAATCTGCAATCGAAATGGCAGAAATAGCTGAACCTTACATTCGTCGAAAAGCGATTCGTCATTTAGAAAAAGGCCGCATCGTTATTTTTGCTGCAGGCACAGGAAACCCATTTTTTACGACTGACACAGCAGCGTCACTTCGCGCTATGGAAATCAACGCTGAAGTTTTAATGAAAGCCACCAAAGTTGACGGCATCTACGATAAAGATCCCGCAAAACATACTGACGCCAAAAAATACGATAAAATCAGTTACATTGACGTTTTAAAACAAGGTCTACAGGTTATGGATTCAACAGCTATCAGTCTTTGTATGGATAATAAACTGCCAATAATGACTTTTGATCTTGCAAAACCCGGAAATATTTTAAAAGCTATTTGTGGAGAGAAAATTGGTACACTCGTACATTAATTTTATATTTTTAATGAATACAAAGGAATCGATATGATTGAACAGGCAAAGTCGACAACAAAATTAAATATGGAAAAAGCAGTTTTAGGCTTAGTCGAAGAACTGAAGAAAGTTCGAACTGGCAAGGCCCAAGTTTCAATGCTGGATAACATTCGCGTTAATTATTACGGGCAACTGTCACCGCTTTCACAAGTCGCATCAGTTTCAACGCCAGATGCAAAAACATTTCTCATTGCTCCTTGGGAAAGTTCAATTTTAAAAGAAATTGAAATGTCGATTGTTAAATCAGATATCGGTATGGCACCCATTAATGATGGTAAAGTCATCCGATTAAAAGTTCCAGATTTAACCGAAGAACGTCGCAAAGATTTAGCCAAACAAGTTAAAAAAATTACCGAAGACGCTCGCATCGCAGTTCGTTTAGTTCGCAGAGATGGGAACGAAGAAGTCAAAAAAGCGCTGAAAGACAAATTAGTCAGCGAAGATGAGGCTAAAAAGGGCGAAACAGATATTCAAAAATTAACTGATGATTGTATTAAAAAAATTGATCAAATCGCAGATGAAAAAGAAAAATCAATTTTAACAATTTGATAATTTAAAAATTAATGACAAACAGACTTGAACACTTAGCACTGATTATGGATGGCAACGGCCGCTGGGCACAGCAAAAAAATAAGCCCAGAACCTTTGGCCACATCAAAGGCGCACGTGTTGCTAAAAAAATGATTACACACGCCTCCGATTTGGGACTGAAATATTTAACTTTGTATGCATTCAGCACTGAAAACTGGTTAAGACCGCATGACGAAGTCGGTTTTTTGATGCGTTTACTTGAACGCTACTTGATCAAAGAAACAGAAAATTTAATTAAAAAAAATATCAAGTTCACAATTATCGGGGATCAATCCAGGTTACCTAATTCTGTCCAAAAACAAATTATTAATTCAATTGATAAAACAAAACACTGTACGGGCTTGCAGGTTTGTTTTGCGATCAGCTACGGATCGCGTCAGGAAATTACTTTGGGTGTTCAGAAAATTTGCGAACAAATTCAGAATGGTCAAATACGAACAACGGATATCACCGAAGATTTTATTCAAAAAAATTTGATGACGGCCCATATTCCTGATCCAGACTTAATTTTACGAACCAGCGGCGAATCACGTTTGTCGAATTTTTTGCTTTGGCAAGCCGCCTACAGCGAACTTTATTTTTCAAAAGTTTTATGGCCAGATTTCACAACACAAGATTTAGACGAAGCTTTCAAGGTTTTTAACAACAGACAACGCCGATTCGGAAAACTAGATGCAGAACTTAATTTCTAGACTTCTTTCGGCTGGAGCCGCATTAATTATTTTATTTTCAGCAATCTATTTCTGGCAAGCAACAGGTGTTTTTGTTATAGGAATTTTTGTGGTCTTGCGCGGATCCTTTGAAATGGCGCGCATGCTTTTTTTAAACGATTGTCCAAAGTTTTCAAAAATATTTTTCATCTTGCTTAATTTAAGTGGCTTTCTGATTATAACTCACCCCGTTTTTAAATCCTTGTCTGGAATAATTCTTGTGTTGATGTTTTTGATGACCATTTGCTATGGAATTATTTTTCATAAAAAATTTACAGACACTGATCACGTGATGGCCTTTATAACAAAATGCATTACCGGATTAATTTATTGCTGTTATTTACCGGCAACGATGATCTGGATCACTCAAACAAATAACGGCATGGAATGGTTTTTTTGTTTACTGGCAGTTGTTTTTGCTGGTGATATCGGCGCCTATATCTTCGGTGTCAATTTTGGAAAAACAAAAATTGCCCCACTGTTATCGCCTAAAAAAAGCTTGCAAGGTTCATTGGGTGGCATTTGTTTTTCATTAACTACGGCTCTCGGTTTTTCGTTTTTATTACCAAACACACCGATTTGGGTTTTTGCTTTTTGCGGCCTGGGCGGTAGTATTTTGGGGCAAATTGGTGATTTTTTTGAATCCTTAATCAAACGAAATGCCGGCGTCAAAGATTCTGGATCGATTATGCCAGGACACGGCGGAGTTTTAGACCGCTTGGATGGCGTGTTGATGGCGGCCCCATTGTTTTATTTAGCAGCCACCTATTTTTCACTTTAGCTGAATGCGTTCTAAAGCATTTAATTTTTAAATTTACAGCCTTTTGTCGAGTCTGATTTTAATTAATTTCATGCGCAAAATAGTGATAATTTAAATATTTCACCTAGAATAATAATCTATGAATATACAAAATATTTTATCGTCGGCTTTTTATAACATCGTCCCGTTTGTTGTCCTGTTGGGGATTTTAGTTTTCGTCCACGAATTGGGGCATTTTTTAGTCGCCAGATTTTGCGGAGTACGTGTCGAAGTGTTTTCATTGGGCTTTGGCAAAAAAATATTGAAATATCAGTACGGAGATACTTTGTATTGCTTGTCGCTTATCCCACTGGGCGGCTATGTTAAAATGTTTGGTGAACAGGGTGGAACAACAGAAATTTCTGAATCTGATCGCGCCGTTTCATTCACGCATAAAACCGTTTGGCAGCGAATCGCAATTGTTTTAGCTGGCCCACTTATGAATTTCTTTTTTGCAGTTTTAGTTTTTGGATTTATATCATTCCGCGGGGAAGAAGCCAGATCGGCGCGTATAGCTGAAATTCAACCAGGTTCAGTTGCAGAAACTTCAGGATTAAAAACTCAGGATAAAATTTTACAGGTCGCAGGACGCGATATTGTAACATATGATGATTTTCAAAAAAATTTAGATCAGTTTCAAAATTCAAATGTCGAACTCACTGTCCAGCAGGATAACGAAGCTGTCAGAAAAATTAATGTCGCTGTTGGTTCAATTAAAAATCCAAATTTATTTACATTATCATCAACGATTGCATCAGTTGATGGAATTTTGCCTTATACCAAGGGCACGCTTATCGCTGTGAAATTTGATTCGCTGGCTTACCGCCTGGGGCTGCGCACAGGTGATGAAATTTTAAAAATCGACGGTAAAAAAATGATCAGTTGGTCTGCGCTTGATCAACTGATTTCAAACAAGCCTGTGCAAATTGAAATCGAACGAAATGTTGTCATTGCTGATAAAACTTCGGCTCAAAAAGAAAAAATTTCTTTAAATTCACAAATTGAAACAGCATTAAATATAAAAAGCTTGATCGATTATGGAATCGAACACCCGGATGTTTATTTGGATCAAGTGGTTGCAGGCTCGCCTGCTGAAGCTGCTGGTTTATTGAAATACGATAAAATCGTCAACATAGACGGGCAAAAAATTTCTGGTTGGGACGATGTTTTACAAAAAATTAAAACATATTCCGGAACAGACGCAATTTCGATGACTGTGCTCCGCGAAGGCACCGAGGTCACAAAAAAATTAACTCCTAAAATGACTTCGCAAATGACCCTGCAGGGTAAAGAAGATCGCAGATACACTGTTGGAATTATGTCGATGGTCAATATCGCAATGCCAGAATTAATTACCGTTGCAGAAAAAAATCCGTTCGTTGCGATCGCCAAAGGCACCGAAAGATCGTGGGATATTTCCGTGATGACGGTCATGTCATTTGTTCGATTATTTCAAGGCGAAGTTTCTTCGAAAAATATTGGTGGCATGATTTCTATTGGTAAAGCAGCAAAGGATTCTTATCAAATGGGGATTCAGTCATTTTTGATGACGATGGGAATTTTGTCGATCAGTTTATTTATTTTAAATTTACTGCCTGTTCCCGTTTTGGATGGCGGACATCTCGTTTTTTATATTGTTGAAATTATTAAAGGTTCACCGTTGAGCCTGAGAAAAATTGAAATTGCCCATCAATTTGGATTTGCTTTATTAATGGGTCTGATGGCGTTAGCACTGTTTAACGATTTTTCAAAATTTTTATTTTAAGACATGATTGTATTAGCTTGTGAAACAAGTACTCTGCTGGGCAGCGTGGCCGTCATCAAAGACGGTCAAATTTTATTTGAAAAGCAGCTTTTGCGACAAGGGTCGCACACTGAAATATTAAATCCGTTCATCGCAGAAATTTTAGATTCGGCCAAATTAAAATTAACAGACATTGATTGTTTTGCGACGGGATTAGGGCCTGGTAGTTTTACCGGCCTGCGGATCAGTTTAAATGCAATAAAATCGTTTGGATATATTCACAACAAGCCTGTTTTTGGTGTCGATTCATTAATTAATTTAGCATTTTTAAATATGAAAATGTACAAACTTGAATGCCAACGAATAACTCCGATGATTAATGCGTATAAAAATATGGTTTATATTGCTGAATACGAACTTCAAAATAACAACGTCATCGAAATTAAACCGCCACAGGTCGTACGCGTTCAGGAACTGGATCAATTTATTTTGCAAAACACGCATGTTGTGGGCGATGGATATACGACCTATGAAAAATATTTCTCAGAATCTTTGAAACAAAAATTAATTCGAATTGATAACTGTATGGATCACCCCACAGCGGGTTCCTTGGGCTTAATGTCGGCTGCAAATGAAAACTTACAAAAACATTTTTCATGGCACCAACTGGTTCCTATTTACTTAAGAGACTCTGAAGCCGAGGAAGTTATGGCTGGAATAAAATACCAGGCATTATAATATAATTGCCTAATATTTAGGATTATTAATTTTTTTTTAACAATATATTGATTCAAATACATTTAGAGCCATATCATTATGACAGATGACTACAGAAATTAAAAATAATTACTATGAAGTTCTTGAAGTAAATACGACTGCGACTCAGCATGACATCGTCGTTGCCTATGAAAAAGCAAAACGCACCTATTCTTCAGAAAATCCTGCATTATATAATGTTTTTTCTGAACAAGAGGCCACTGCATTACGATCATTAATCGACGAAGCTTTTTCTGTTTTAGGAAACCAAACCTACAGAAACATCTATGAAAAACGTGTTCAGGCGAAAACATACACTGACCATGAATTAAGTTTTAATTCGATTAAAAAGGCCAGTGAAAATTTATATTCAAATCACATCACTGTTCCCACGGCAACCCCGCTAAAACCCACTGAATACGATTACTTAGTGAACTCTGATTTTGAAAACGAAATTCAAACACAATCTGAATGGAATGGTTTGTTTTTACAAAAAGTTCGCGAATACAAAAAGGTTTCTCTCGATAACCTTCATGAAAAAACCAAGGTTAATCCCTGGTATTTAAAAGCACTTGAAAATATGGATCCTGCGAACTTGCCCGCACCCGTTTTTGTTCGCGGCTATATTGTACAAATGGCAAAATCACTGGGTCTTAATGACAAAACTGTTGCTGATTCATACATGAAGCTTTACAAACAAAAGCTTGAGCAACCTAAATAATATATACAAATTTTTTATCACAGAGAACGAAATCGGCCAGCGCATTGACCGCTGGCTCACTGAAAAATCAGACCTAACAGAATTCATTTCTACGCGCAGTTTTGCACAGAACCTCATTGAAAAAAATTGCATCACTGTTAATCAAAAAATAATTAAATCATCCTATCAACTCAGAATAAATGATTTTATTGAAATCCAAATGCCGCCCAAAAAAATAATGGGCCTGGTCCCTTATGATTTCCCATTAAATATTTTATTTGAAGACGACGATCTGATTGTTGTTAATAAACCGTCTGGCTTAGTTATTCACCCCGCTGCTGGCCACGAACAAGACACCTTGGTTAACGCCTTGTTATTTCATACTCAAAATCTGTCGATGAAAAACGAACAGCGACCTGGCATTGTTCACCGGATCGACAAAGACACCAGTGGGCTACTGGTTGTGGCTAAAAATGATTTTGCTCATGAACATTTGTCACAACAATTTAAAAACAAAACCACGCACAGAATTTATTTTGCCGTTACTGATGGCCCACTTAAAATACACAGTGGTACACATCAGTCGTATTTAGCCCGTCACATCACCGATCGAAAACGGTATGCATCTAAAAAAGAAAATAATAAAATATTGAATAAATTTATTGGCGATGTCGATCATGCGAAATGGGCCGTCACGCATTTTAAATTAATTGAATCCGTGTCTGGGAAAAATTTATTTCAGTTGCAACTTGAAACTGGTCGCACCCATCAAATCAGAGTCCATATGTCTGAAAACGGTCAAACCTTAGTCGGCGATTTAATGTATGGCTATTCGGTTAAAAAAATGAAGGAATTAAATATTAATCGATTTTTTCTACACGCAGCAGAGCTTGGATTTATTCATCCTAAAACAAATGAAAATTTAAAGTTTTTGTGCCCATGGCCTGACGCTGATTTGCAAATGATCAAATCTTGGGGATTCACCAAAAATGTTTAATGAAACTGAATTTGGATTTGAATATACAATGACGACACATTTTATATTTTTCGGAAAAATAAATTGTACCCTCAATATTTTACAACATATTTATCCACAATTTATATTCAGACACACCAAGCAAACACATTCTGATATTTTAATTCATTCAACGACAGGTAGTGAACAAGCCGAAGCCGATGCCCATTGGACTGCTGAAAAATATATCGCCCTGGTTGTTAAAACTGCGGATTGCATACCGGTGCTGGTTTACGATGAAATAAAAAATATTGCGTTGGCTGTCCATGCTGGCTGGCGCGGCGTACAAAATCAAATCACTTTAAAAGCCTTCAATCAAATTTCAGCAAGCTCAAATTTAAAAATTTATATCGGACCGCATATTCAAAAATTCAGTTTTGCCTGTGATCTGGATATTAAAAATTTGCTGAATCCCAATGATTCACAATTTGAATTCAAAAATGCCAAATATTACGTCGATTTAAAAAGTATTTTAAAATCACAAATCAATTCAAATGCATTCATGGATTTAAATATGGATACATTCACAAATTTAAATTTTCATTCATTTCGGCGTGATAAACAAAATTCCGGACGAAACCTCAGTTTTATCGTAAAGCTTATCTAATATGTCGTCGCTATTTTTAAAAACTGACTTGCTCAAAAGAAATAAAAATTACCGCAAATTATATACGGCACAAATGGTTTCGTATCTGGGCAGTATGATGACTTATATGGCGGTGCCCTATCAAATTTATGAATTAACAAAATCATCTTTTTGGGTTGGCATTTTGGGCACGATGCAATTATTGCCTCTTTTGATTTTTGGATTAATTGGCGGGGTATACGCCGACAGATTAGAGCGAAAAAAAATATTAATTACGGCCGAAATTTATTTATCACTGGCAGCGCTGGCTTTATTTATTAATTCTTATACTGAAAATCCCAATGTGGCCCTGTTGTTTTTTCTGAGCATCACCATGAGCGCTGTGAATGGTTTTCACAGGCCTGCGATGGAAGCCATGACTCAACAAATCGTTTCGCGCGATGATTTGTTACAGGTGGGTACATTAAATTCATTTAAATTTGGTTTTTGCGCCATTGCTGGCCCAGCGCTCAGTGGATTGTTGATTGCAATTTATGGTGTGAAAATCAGTTATGCGATCGATTTTTTAACGTTTTTGATTTCAATTATTTTATTAAAACAAGTCGTAACTCCTGAACACATTCAAACCATTAAAGATTCTTCAACATTCAGTTCAATCAAAGACGGTTTTAAATACGCAGTGTCGCGTTCGGAACTTGTTGGCACATATGTCGTTGATATTTTAGCAATGATTTTTGCAATGCCCATGGCTCTGTATCCGGCGATGGCTGCGGCCTGGGGCGGCGCCAGTGCTGCAGGTTGGTTGTATGCAGCGATTCCTGCGGGAAGTTTATTTATATCAATTTTCAGCGGATGGACACATTCAGTAGCACGCAAAGGTAAAGCCGTCATTTTATCGGCAACAGTTTGGGGATTTGCAATTATCGCATTGGCTTTCGCCGACAACCTGTATTTAGCTTTCGCTTGTTTATTCGCAGCAGGCGTTGCCGACATGACCAGTGGAATTTTCAGAGGCGCAATTTGGAACGAAACAATTCCTCAAGATCGCCGTGGCCGCTTGGCTTCGATTGAAATGCTCAGTTACATGAGCGGACCGATGCTTGGTAATGCACGCGCTGGTTTTGTAGCCAGTAAAACTTCAAATTTTATTTCAATTTTTTCAGGTGGAATTATTTGTGTTATCGCTTGCGTATTGTGTATATGGATTTTACCAAAATTTTGGCATTACCAAAAATCTGAAGTCCAAAAATAAAAAACCCACTTTTTCAAGCGGGTTTAGATATAAAAAAATGGCTCCGTCCTACAAATATCTCTAGTGATTTCAGATGACGAATGTTCGAAACGGCTCCCGGCATATCACATTTTTTTGGTTCTTCTAAAGACAATTGAAAATGCAAATGCGGCGGCCAGCCACCATAATCGCCGGAACTAGAATTCACTGTCGCGCAAAAAACTGAACCAGCAAAAAAAGAAAATACAGGGGTCGCGGCAGGGGCCCCAATGTCGATGCCCATATGAATATCTCGGTGTTCTTCACCGGGTTTGCCAAAAAAATCCGATGTGTAAATGGCAGGTCGGTGTTCATTGTATTTCCCAATTGAATATTTCGAAATTGAATTGGGACTAGAGCCGTTGCTGAAATCCAAGACCTCATATTCCGCCGGTAGATGAACGACAGGATGGAATTTGATGTGCGCGAAAGCTTCATTCAAATTCAAAAATTCGCTCTCCATGAAAGGCGCACGTCAATTGACCTGGCAAATTCGCACCGGTGAAACAGCTATTTTTTGAAAGGCTCGAAATTTCTTTCACCAAGAAAGGTCGCGGCGGGGCTTGCGTATCAACTAGCACCCCATGAAATTCATAACCAATTTTAAAGTCGCCAAATTCCTTTGGCAAAGAGAGGAACTCAGCGGGGCGTTTTGAAAATACTTCCACAAGTCTTTGCGGGCTTAAGGCTCCGGACATCCAACGATCCAGAAGTACTCTGAGCGTCGTTTCGAGTCCCAAAGTCCCAAACGCCGCATCCTCAACAGAGCCGATTTTTTTTGCAGTCTCGTGCGGAGCATGATCGGTCGCCACAAAGTCGATTGTGCCATAGGTCAGGGCCTGCCATAAAGCTTCTTGGTCTGAAGCTGTTCGGATTGGTGGATTCATTTTAAACGAAAGATTTTCGGCATCAATCGTATCTGTATTAAAAAATAAATGATGTGGACTAACTTCTGCAGTGACTTGCAAGCCTTCGAGCTTAGCTGCGCGAACTAAATCTATGGTCCTTGCACTAGAGACATGCAAGACATGATACCGAGCTTTCGGAAAATTTCTTAAAATTTTAAGATCCCGCTCGACCATTTTCCACTCGGGCTCATCGGGGTAAGGCTTTGCATTGAGTTTTCGTTGAATTGGGCCGGGCGCCATAGATCCGCCGTGCCCAAGGAATTCTGCGTGCTGCAGAAGGGGAACAGTCAATTTCTGCAAGCGGGAAAATGCTATGGACATCGATTCGTCATCTTGAACTCCAAGACCATCATTCGTAAAAGCCGAGGCTCCTGCATTGACCAGCGACTCAAGATCAGTTGATTGGTTGCTGTTTAGATTTTTAGTAATGGCTGCTGACCATAAAACTTTGACTCCGAATTTTTCCTCGTATTGCAGGACTTCGCGTTGTCCTTGGCGCAGCACTTCGACCGAGTCGATTGTAGGGTTCGTGTTTGGCATCGTCAAAATAGCGGAATAGCCGCCCTTAAGTGCTGCTAACAAACCAGTTTCGGCAGTTTCTTTGTGTGATTGACCTGGTACTCGTAGATGGACTTGGGCATCAACTCCGGAGGGAATTAAAGCCTTTCCGTGAAGGTCGATCACGGTTCCAGCTTCTGTAATGTTTTGTTTCATTTGTAAAAGACGTCCGTCCTTAATCAAAAGGTCGGTCAAAATAGGCGATCGGTCTGACGACCAGACCTGAGCATTTTTTAGAACATACAAACAGCACTTTTTTATTTTAAGATTTTCGATAAAAAGATCTCCAAGTTAGGGATTACAAAATTCACAATCTGATGCAGAAATTGCCACGACTCTGTCCGGTCTTGCTTTTTGTTCTGTATAGGTACATTTAACACAGCTCCATACGACGTCTTTTGAAATTCGGCTTGGCTCTCCGCATTCTTCACAAGGCAGACCAGGAATGCCTTCACTAATAGCAAATCCGGGCGATTTACATTCTGGGCAAAATGAATTGAGAGTTTCTATCAATTTCAATCCGACTTTTTCAATAACCCTCAATCGAGTCGGATTGAAATTAGCCCTCATATCCGTGCTCAAAATGACTTTTGACTCAGCGGAAGCTAGATAACCGTCGGCGATCGCCTGTTCTACTGACTGAAACGTTGTAAGATTTTTAAACACCATATCGCCGCAGCCTTTTGGCTTTACGATAATTCCGTGCTCAGGAAATCCAATCTGATTCAGGAAGGCATGAAGATCATCGCCGGGTCCCAATTCAATTTCAGAGTGATTGGTTTCGGTGCTGATTTCCTCGACATAAATTTCTGTATTAAGTTTTCTATCGACGAATAAAAGTGCTTCGTGGTCACTTTGCACGAATCCAATAAAGGGATGCGTTCCAAAGCTGCCTTCGCTAGCAAGCAGAAATCGAGCAGCTGGATTTGCCTTTGCGGCGGCAGAGGTCTTTCGTCGCAAAGTTTCACGAACTCCTCCGACACGATCGACTTCGCCGCTAAAAGTCCCAAACATGTCGGTGTCCACATCGGCAATAATACATTTCAGGCCTAACTTTTCAAAAAGTGGCGCTAAAACTTTTTCTTTCGAATGTTTAGTAGCGAAAAATACGCTTTCACCACCAAATGGATGCTCATTGTTCTCGTCCAAGCGAGTAGCCCTTTTCATCATCAAGGAGGCAAAGTTTTCTGTTTTGATAACATCGATATTTTCTTGCTTAGCTCCTGCACTAGGATTCATAACACAGTATGATTGCTGATGGTACTATCTTTGTTAGTTGAGTTTGCAAATCTTCAACGCTATAAAGGTTTCGCAGAGAGGGATAAAAGTGTGCTACAAAGGTTTCTAATTCTATTTGATCAAATTGATCTGGCTTTAACAAATTGGATGTCTAGATATTCTTTGATTTTTCTAAGATATAGTTTGGCGTTAATATTCATATGGTTTGGAATACTAAAATTTATTCCTGGCATGAGTCCGACAGTCGATATAATCGAAAATGCAACCAACATACTTTTCTTTGGAACTCTTCCTACTTGGGTAGCTGTATACGGCCTTGCAACGATCGAATGTTTAATCGGTTTTGGTCTGCTATTTAATATTTTTATGAGACTGACTCTTCTCGGGCTTTTCGCTCAAATGATTGCAACATCAACTCCAGTCTTTATTCTCCCGGAAATTATTTTTTCCCAAATCCCATTTGGCTTAACTATGGAAGGTCACCACATTATCAAGAACCTAGTGCTGATTGGTGCGGGATTGGCTCTCGGAGCAACAGTTAGAACCCAAAAAAATAACCTCGCGATATGAACTCAGGTCTCAACTTTTAGACAATATGACTTCAAACTTCCGCGGCGAGTGATTGGACTGATGCAGTCCAAAATAACTTTTTTATAGCAAGCGCGGTTTAGTTCTAATTTTGAATTATCACTTGAGTTAAGCCATTCAGACATAAAAAAACCCACTTTTTCAAGCGGGTTTAGATAAAAAAAATTGGCTCAGATGGCAGGAATCGAACCTGAGACCAAGCGATTAACAGTCGCTTGCTCTACCAACTGAGCTACATCTGAACGGCAGAAAATAAATTAGCGAAATCAAACGGTTTCGTCAAGACGTTGAGAATAATTATGGGTTGATTTCTCGACTAAGGCTTGACGATTTAAATGGCAATCCGTCGGCACGGTACAGTTTTTTTTCAGAACTCCACTCTAAGATCACCTTTTGACCTTCGCTGTCGACAGATTCGGCAATCGTGGTCCAGATAACCGCTTTGGGGTCAACGCCCTGTATCGTTTCAGCGTGAACCAAACAGAATTTTTTTACGAGCTGCGCCGGTGATTGATTTTTATATTTTACGATCAGTGACGGCTGCTTCCAAACAAATATGTTTCGTTCGAACGAACACCATTGAAACGGGCTGCTGGTAACGGCAAAAACTTCGGTGGCGTTTTGTTGAAAGCCTGGGGAATTAAAAAAATTTCGGCCCATAAATACCAATATTAATGCAAAAATCAGGACGCCGATTTTAAATATCAATTTTATATTCATCAATTTAGTTTATAATCAAAAAATAACTTATACAATCAGGATTCAATCGATGAAATCAGTTTTTGCAAAACACATTGAACAAAAGTTGAAAAAATTAAAACCGATCACCAACGAAAAATTCTTTGGTGACAGCTATATCGGCGGTAACGACAGCCAATTAATTTATCTGAGCCTGACGATCCCCAATGTGCGAAATGTATTTTTAACCGAAAATTTAATATCAAAAAGCATGCCCGACATAGAAAATTTATGGTTTGAATCAAACATCCACGAAGCCAAAATATTGGCTCTGATTTGGCTTGAAAAAAAACCGACAGATTTTGTTTTAAAAAATTTCTTAAAAATTTCAAAATGGGCGACAGAAATTGACAATTGGGCCCTGTCAGATGGCTATTGCGGAATTTTAGCACGCGCTTTCGAAGCGGATCAAAAAAAATTATTACCGACATATATCAAATGGAACAAACACAAAAATCCATGGCTTCGTCGAATTTCATTAGTGGGTTTGTTTTATTATTCTCGCAGCCGAAAAATTCAACCCACATTCAATTTAGCCATCAAAATAATTCAACGCCATTTGTCAGCCAAAGAATATTATGTGCAAAAAGCCGTCGGATGGACTCTGCGTGAATGTTATAATGCGTATCCAGTCCAAACCACGGATTTCATTACAAAAAATTTATCAAATATTCATTCGGACGCCTGGTACGCTGCCAGCGAAAAAATGCCGTTGGATTTAAAAAACAAATTGGTATTCCAAAGACGTAAAAACAGAAAAAAATAACAGAAACCGCAGTTTTTGACGGCGACAACGTTATTCGTACACTTCTTTTCTGTGGCCTATTTTGATGACCGTAATTTTAATTAAATTGTTTTCAATCAAATAAATGATCCGATAATCCTGAATGCGAATGCGATACAGCGAATCTGTGCCCTTTAATTTTTTAATTTGCAAAAGCTCTGTGTAAGGATTTACGGCCAGCAATGTTGTTGCATCAATAATTTTTTGTTGAATTTTTTGCGGCAACGATTGCAATTCTTTAAGGGCGCTTTTTTTAAAAACAATATCGTATGTTTTAATGTTCATTTTTGATCAGATTGTCTTTTTAATTTTTTCAGAACTTGAGCTAAAGAAATTTCTTCTTCGTTTTTTCGCTCTTGGTAACTTTGTAAATCAATTTCGTCTTCCAGTTGTTCGCGAATTGCATTTTCAACAACGCTTTGGATTTTTAACCCGCGTTTTTTGCAAAAAGCAGACAATGCGTCTTTCAGTTCAGAATCAATATTTGTTGATAAAGTCGATTGTTTAAGCATATATTTATTATCCAAGATAAACCTTGGAAAAACAAGTTTTATTGGCAATAAAAAAATAACATCGTAAAATGTTGAAATTATTCAGTTATTTAAAAAAAATTGGTGCGACCGCCAGGATTCGAACCTGGGACCCCAACATTCGTAGTGTTGTATTCTATCCAGCTGAACTACGGTCGCACATGATGAATTTAGGTGAAGTAAAGGTTTACAGAAAATATGGTCCAAAATCAAGGATTGTGTGGCGGCATTCCTTGATTTGGTAAAAACGCTATGGCATTTTATTCATTACCTATTTATTTAGGCATTGTTCAGCTCAATTTAATCAACTTTTCGTGCGGAGAGGTGGGTGAGTGGCTGAAACCAAGCGTTTGCTAAACGCTCTTAGTTCCAAAAGAGCTAACGCGGGTTCAAATCCCGCTCTCTCCGCCAATTTTTTACTGATCCAATTTAAATAAATTTATCCAGCATAATTAACGAAAGATCTCGGACGAGGGTTTTTGTATCCATAAAATAATTGGGATAACTTTCTTCTAACTTTTTGATATCCCCGGTATTCACCAAAACAATATTAATTTGCTTATCATTAAAGTGAGTTCTTTCTAAATCCAAGTAGGCTTTTGCTGCTACATCAAATTGGCTAGCGCCAAATGTTTGTAAAGAAATCGTATTATCTCGAGAGTTCAGTAAAATTAAACTGTAGTGCCCTTTTCTTCCGGTGGTGGTGTTTTGGGTAACCGTTTTGTAAACTGCTGTATAAGCATTTAAAATATGACTTACTTGCAATTCAGTAATGAAATTTTTCAAATTTTCCATCAGGATATTTTGCGAAAGTGATCGGTGCTGTTTTAAAACAGGTCGTTGCTCCTTCATAGCAAAAGCAGAACTTAAAAGCGAAAAAAAATCTAACCATTTCTGATTGCCTTGGCCTGATTTAAAAGAACTGTTTTTAAGTGTACCAAAGACTTCAACTCCTGTAGCCCAGATGTGTTGTAATTCAGATCTTAATTGTATCTCTAAAAATAGACTTGGAGTTCTTGAAAACTTATAAACAAGATGAATGCCGCGATAACCATCCTTTTTAGGATCTTGAACATAGTCGTCCATTGAAAATAAGCGGTGTTTAGATTTCGATTTTTTATATAAATCCAGTAAACTATATACGTCCTCGGTGGTTTTTAAAATAGCTCTTAGCCCACCAATATCTTGCATTGCTGACAATCGCATCGTTTTATGATTTGAGAGTTTAAGTAAAATTGAAGGCGTTCTTTTGAGTCTCTGAGCAACTATGGCGTTGTTTTGAACTTTTTGTGCTCTAGCTTTTAAGACTTTCGCAAAAGTATCTAATGGAACAGCATGAATAGCGCGCCAATTCGAAAGTACATCTAGTGCTTGAAGCTTTTCGTTGCTAATTATCGATTTATTTTTTAAGAGTTCGCCAGCCTTATCAATTTTTGTTTTACTATACAAAAGCTCAACTGACTTCATAAAAACCACCCGTTTTTTCGAGTTTAAACTCGTAACATATTGATATTTCAAGTAAACCATATTTTTCCCAAAGTCGGTAGTGCTAACTTCAAAAAACTCCTAGTTTTTATAAGTTTAAACCTGTAAGCTATTGAAATCATTTGATTATGATTTTTATCATATCTAATGTAAACGATCTGAAATAGTTTTGCCTTTAAAGCTGGCCCTAGCTAAATCAAGTTAAAATACTCCGCGGATAATTATGTATTATTACATAATTATATTGAAATATTTTATGCATTATTGCATAATTATATAGAGGAGCTTATGAAATCAAAGGCTACTTTATTAAAGCATATCGAAAACAGTTCGGATCAAATCCGAAGCATTCGCCTGATTTCTGAACGGGGCTGGATCAATGAAATGCGCGAGGCTCTTGGACTGACGCTGGCTAAACTTGCAGATCTGTGTGGCTTGGCCACGCCCACGATTGCGCAAGCCGAACGCCGCGAAGTCGAAGGCAAACTCACCGTCGAAACTTTACGCAAAACAGCAGAGGCCATGAATTGTGAATTCATTTATATGTTTGCACCGAAATCAGATATGCATGAATTTATTAACAAACAAGCTTATCAAAAAGCTCACAGAATTTTAACAAGGGCTGATTTCCACATGAGCTTAGAAAATCAAAAAGTTCAAAGCGATTTTGAAGGTCGCATATTAAAGCTTCAAAAAAAATTAATCATTGAAGGTAAAGTCTGGTGAAACGTTTTTTATTTAAAGATCGCGACGGACGGACTCCGATTGATCCTCATTTTAAAAAAGATCTGACATTAAAATATGCTCATATTCAACTGGGTGGCGAACTCGACCAAGCCGAAGAAAATAATATGATCAGCGGGCTTATTTGGCTTGAAGACCAGAAAGAAGATCCCAAAGACTGGATGTTCTGGGAAAAATTACACAAACATCTTTTTAAACAAGTTTGGAAATGGGCTGGGAAATTCAGACAACATGAATTAATGAATGATGATTTTAATCACCCCGGACATATCCAACAAAATATTAAAAAACTTGAAGGCGATCTTAAATACTGGCTATCATCTGAAGCAAAAATGAATTCCAAAGAAGCGATAGCTCGATTTCACGAAGCGCTGTTGACAATCCATCCATTTGCCAATGGCAACGGGCGTGTTAGTCGAATACTCACAGAATATATTTGTAAATATGAGGGCATACAAATTCCAAGCTGGGGGGCCGCATTAAAAGCCGACCCCAAAAACCATCGTCTGGCGTATATAGCTGCAATCACAAAAGCACGGCGCCAAAGAGAATTTAACGACCTGATTGATTTTATGTTTAACTAAACACAAAATTTTTTCCAAGCCTTTCGATCTTCGGTGACTAAGGCACGATTTTGTTTTCTAAATCTCTGGACAAGAAGTCCATCAAAGTTTCTGTGCTGCTCAAAATAGTTTTACTTGTGCCGCGCACCAGATGTGCACTTATAGGTAATTAATAATTCTATCTACGTATCATTCTGATGTGATGGTACGTAGATCGAATCTTTCAAACTACTTCAATAAACAAGATAACGCTTTTGAAGCTTCGGGAACCATGTTGTCGCCAGAGTCTTTATAAACGGTTAAGTAAGCAACGAACCGATTCGATTTAAGTTCTTTAGGCACAGAAACACTTAAATCTTCAAAAGCGCTGATTTCGCCGTAATAAGCAGAAAATTTATATTTGTTTTCAGTTTTTCTTTGCAATCGGCTTGCGTTCAGTTCAATCGAACCCTGTGATTCATTCAATTCTAAAATATTTTTTTTGTCAGAAATTTTTAAATTTAAATCATCTGGTCCGATTGTTCCTGCCAAAGTCACAGAACGATCACTTTGCAGAACGCAGCTGAAATTTGCAGCCTGTGCAGATGTAGCAACAACTGAAGATACAAATAGCGAATACATTAATTTTTTCATAAAAATTCTCCTTGTTTGTTTTTGTTGTTTTGACTTGGGCGCAAAATAACACAAAATAGAAAAATTGTTGTCAGGTTTACGTCAATGTGAATTTTTTTCAATTAGGCCAAATGGCGTCTTAGAAACTACTGTCGCGCAGCTTGGCTGCGATTGAGTTTTCAATTTTTCGCTGAGCAGTCACTAAAAAAATTTCTTCGTAAACGCCCTTGAGCTTTCCGATTTCAACCAGCTCGTCCCCGGCGATTTGGCCCGAAACTGCGTGATTCGCCATAGGAATAAGCCCAATGCCGTTCACGGCCATCAATTTTTTGACAGAGATGTCTTGGCTTTCGATGACTATGTTGAGTTCAATTTTATTTAATTTCGCCCAATGTTCTAAATCTTGCCTGAGCTTGCTGTCATAGGTCGGGAAAACCATGGGCTGCCCCGAAATCGATTGTGGGAATTCTTTTTTTAAGTTTTTAAATTGGGGGGCGCCGTAAAACGCAATATTTTTTTTACTTAGGAGCTTTGGATAAAGCCCGCGCGCGTCGGTCCCCGTCGGTAAAAAATCGGTCACCATTAAATCCATTTTGTGCGAAACTAATTCACGCAAAAGTTCGTCCGATTTTCCTTCAGACAAAGTAATTTGACAGGGCGAAATTTGCAGAGCCTGTTGAACAAGTTGCAAAACAATTTGTTTCGGAACACTGTCTAAAGCGCCCAGGTGCAACGCTGGCTTCAGTGGTTTTAATCGATCGTGCAGAACTTCAAACATTTCAGAACCCAATCGAAATATGTTCTTCGAATAGTCCAAGGCGACTTTGCCTTGCTCGGTCAAAGTCAGTTTTTTGTGCTGTCGATCAAAAAGACGTATCCCCAAATTATCTTCAAATTGCATCAACTGCGCAGACAAAGTTGGTTGGCCAATTCGTAATTTGATTGCAGCCTTTGATACAGTGCCTTCTTCGGCGATCGTTTTGAAATAAAAAAGATGATGATAATTAATCCAAGGACTCACGATTCCTCCGTATAACTTTGTATCGCAAATAACTATGCTAATCAATTTATTTATAGATTTGAAGTATGTTAAAAAATGGATAATAATTTGAACGATAAAAGGAGTCCGAAAATGATTTTATTTCCGTTTGCTGAATATTGGTGGTTTTACGTTGCGTTTGTCGCATTTGTTTTAGTTGTTCTGGCCTTAGACTTGGGTGTTTTTCATAAAAAAGCCCACGAAGTCAGTATCAAAGAAGCATCCGCTTGGACGGCAGTCTGGATCAGCTTAGCCTTGGTTTTTAATTATCTTTTTTACCACTACGCACTTCATAAGTTTTCAACTGATGATATGTATTTATCGATTCCGGGATTTGATGCCGCTGTACAGGCGAAAAACACGGCTCTTGAATTCCTGGTGGGATTTGTTGTCGAAAAATCGTTGGCCGTTGATAATATTTTTATTTTCGCAGTTGTTTTTGCCTATTTTGGAATACCAAAAATTTATCAACACAGAGTTTTATTCTGGGGAATACTTGGGGCTTTGATATTTCGAGGACTTTTTATTGCTGCAGGCTCTGTGTTGATGGAATACAAATGGGTCGTTATTTTTTTCGGAGCACTTCTGCTGTTAACTGGCGTGAAAATGTTTTTTGCCGGAACCAAGACTGAAAACCTGGAAGGCAACTGGATCATTAAGCAACTCAAGAAATTTTTAAGAGTCGAACCAAAAATTCATGGCCAGAATTTCTTTATTAAAAAAAATGGCCTGCTTTACGCAACGCCATTGTTTTTAGCCCTGGTTTTTCTTGAATTAACCGACATTATTTTCGCTGTGGATTCGGTTCCGGCCATATTTGCAATAACCAAAGAACCGTTGATCGTCTTTACTTCGAATATCTTTGCTATTTTAGGATTGCGTTCGATGTATTTTATGCTTGCAGGCGTCATGGACCGGTTCGTGTACATTAAATATGGATTGGCCGCTGTCTTAATTTTTGTAGGATTAAAAATGGTTTACCTGAATGAAGCTTTTGGTGGGAAATTTCCAATCAGTTGGTCGTTGGGTATCATTGGGTTTTTAATTTCATCATCAATTGTGGTTTCTGTAATTATTGACAACCGAAAACAAAATAAAATTGCTGGTTAATTGGTTGATTTGCCCGGATTGACCTGTTATTTTTTGTATTCAAACTTAATTTGAAAGGGATATTTATGAATTTATTGAATCGCTTGTTTTTAATTACTTCTGCGGCATTCGTCGTTGGCTGCGCAACTGAGTCTCATCAGGCCGTTCAGGTTCAAAAATCTGTATCTGCTCAAACGGCGTCGAATTACCAGGGTCCAAAACATCCAATTATGGTCAGTAACTTTGACAATAAATCTGGTTTCATGAGAGGCGTATTTACAGAAGGACCAGATCGTTTATCAAGCCAAGCAAAAACTGTTTTGATTGCGCATTTACAACAAACCGGCCGGTTCAGTGTGCTTGACCGCGATAACATGAAAGAGCTTTCTGGCGAAGCCAAGCTGTCGGGCAAAAAACAAAAAATTAAGGGCGCTGATTTTGCTATTACCGGAGACATCGCTGAATTCGGTCGCAAAGAAACTGGCGACCGTCAACTTTTCGGAATTGTTGGTAGCGGTAAAAAACAATCTGCTTATTCTAAAATTACTTTGAATGTTGTTGATGTTCAAACTTCTGAAGTTGTATTTTCAGCTTCTGGTTCTGGGGAATACGCTTTAGATAACCGCGAAGTTTTAGGATTCGGCGGAACGGCTTCATATGATTCAACTTTGAATGGTAAAGTCTTAGACTTAGCGATGCGCGAAGCTGCAGATCGCCTTGTTGAAGGTCTTGAACAAAAAAAATGGACGATCAGTAAATAATGAATTTTTTATTACTTATATTAGTCACTTTTTTAATTACAGGTTGCGTATCAAATAAAATTTACTATTGGGGCGAATACCAAAATCTTTTGTATACTCAATATCAAGAACCTGGCAAGGCTACGCCTGAATTTCAAATCGAAAAAATGCAAGCTGATGTTCAAAAAGCACGGGGCGAAAACAAGCCCTTGCCGCCGGGATTTTATGCTCATTTGGGTTATCAGTATTTACAGCTGGGTAAATCAGGCGAAGCTCGACAGAGCTTTGAAACAGAAAAAAAACTGTTTCCCGAATCAGCTGTACTTATGGACCGGTTTTTAAAAAAATTGAAATAAGGATTACATCAAATGAAGATTCAAAAAAATTTCACAGTATTATTTTTAGTTTTAGGTTTTATGTTTTCACTGGTTGGCTGCGTAACTCCGTATAACTATGAAAAATTCCACGCTGCAAAACCGCGTTCGATTCTGATATTGCCACCCGTCAATGAAAGCACTGATACTCGAGGGACATACAGCTATTTATCAACTGTGACTATGCCCGTTGCTGAAAAAGGATATTACGTTTATCCCGTCGCAATGATTGATGCCATGCTCAAAGAAAATGGATTACCCTCTGCAAATGAAATGCATCAGGCATCATTGAAAAAAATTCGAGAAATTATCAGTCCTGATGCTGTCCTTTATTTAACGTTAAAAGAATACGGTACAAAATTTGTTTTACTCAGCAGTGAAACGACTGTGTCTGTGTTAGGCAAACTTGTTTCAACGAAAAGCGGCGAAGTTATTTGGGAAGGCCAATCAACAGCAAATCAACCTTCTTCGTCGAGCGGTGGAGGACTGGCAGGAATGTTAATCAGCGCTGTCGTTACCCAAGCCGTCAATTCAACAATTGATCACGCGCACACAGTTTCTGCGCAAGCCAATAGTGATCTTTTTTTCACAGACCAGACGGGTCTGTTGGATGGGCCCTACAGCGCTAAAAAACAATAATAAAATTTATATTTTGTATTCTGCATTTGTGATTTTGAGTGTGACTGAAATTAAAGTAAAAAATGGTGGCCGAAGACGGATTTGAACCGCCGACACAAGGATTTTCAGTCCTCTTCTCTACCATCTGAGCTACCCGGCCACTTTGTAAAAGCGTTATAATAATGGTAATTAAACGTGAACAAGCAAATTATCTATTTGGCGAATTTAAGTCAACAAATCACAGCAATTTACTCAGAAAAATTAATTTTTAGACTGGTTTTGCTTTTTCAAAGGCTTGTTTTAAATCTGCTAATAAATCGTCACAATCTTCGACTCCAACTGATAATCTGATTAAAGAATCATCAATTCCCAATGACTTTCGCTGTTCTATTGGAACCGATGCGTGTGTCATGATCGCAGGATGTTCAACCAGTGATTCAACGCCTCCGAGTGATTCTGCTAATGCAAAAACCTGAACTGATTCCAAAAATTTCTGTGCCGCTGGCAAACCGCCTTTGATAAAAAATGTGATCATTCCACCAAAACCGTGCATTTGTTTTTTTGCTAATTCAAATTGTGGGTGACTTGCCAGGCCTGGGTAAACTGTTTTTTCAACCTGAGGATGTGATTCTAAGTAATTTGCGATTTTTACAGCATTTTCCGCATGGGCCTTCATACGAAGCGGCAATGTTTTTAAACTACGCAAAGCTAAAAAAGAATCAAACGGGCCCTGTATACCGCCCATCGTATTGCTGAGGAACCCTAAATTTTCTGCGATTTGCGGATTCGATGTCACGGCAACACCGCCAACCATATCACTGTGCCCACCAATATATTTTGTTGCTGAATGAACAACTATATCGGCACCCAATTCAAGGGGGCGCTGAAACATTGGCGACATAAATGTATTATCCACGACAACTAAAATATTTTTTTTCTTAGCCATTTCACAAATAGTACGAATATCGGCCAGTTTTAATGTCGGGTTTGTTGGCGTTTCAAGCCATATCATTTTTGTGTTTGGTTTTATCGCTGATTCTAAATTTTTTGAATTGGTTAAATCTGCGTATGAGAATTCGAAACCATTATTTTTTAAAACTCGATTAAACAGTCTGAACGTACCGCCGTACATATCATCCATAGCAATAATATGGTCGCCCGATTTTAACAGATGCAAAATTGTTGTTGTGGCCGCGCAACCGCTAGCGAATGCAAAACCAAATTTACCCGATTCAAGGTTGGCGATACAATTTTCATACGCTTTTCGCGTTGGGTTGTGGGTTCGTGAATATTCCCAGCCCTTGTGAACGCCCGGGGATTCCTGAACATACGTCGATGTTAAATACACCGGCGTCATAATCGCACCCGTCGTTGGATCTGGATTTTGTCCAGCATGAATTGCGCGCGTTGAAAATTTCATTTGATCTTTGATTTCAGACATAATTTTTTAATTCCTGTTCGGCTAAAATTTCAACGTTAAAAGCAGACTTCATTTCATGATCAGATAAAAATCCATTTTCAAACATCCAACGATCATTAAATGCTTTACTTAAATAAGATTTTCCAGAATCCGGCATCATCACGATAAATTTTGATGGTTTAGCCACTGTTTCTGCGTGCTTCATAGCGCCTGCCAAAATTAATGCGCTGGATGGGCCAACACACAGACCTTCGTCAACCACAAGCTTTCGGGTTGTTGTAAAGGCTTCAAAATCATTCACCTTAATAAAATCATCATAGGTTTTGATTTTGCAATTGTCTGGCAACATATCTTCGCCGACACCTTCAACTTTGTAAGATCCTGGTGGATCAACAATTTTACCGTGATAATACAGATCGTATAAAATACTGCCCACAGGGTCTGTGCAAAGTATTTTAACGTTGGGATTTTTTTCTTTCAAATATTTTGCAACACCGGACAACGTCCCGCCCGTGCCTACACCTGCTACGAAATAATCGATTTCGCCCTTTGTTTGGTTCCATAATTCAGGGCCCGTGACATCATAATGAGCCTGCATATTATCCAGATTATGATATTGGTTTGCATAAAAGCAGTTGTTCGTTTTTTCTTTAAGCGACATCGCGATTTTTTTAGCGACTGAATAGTGGCTCATTGGATTTTCGGGCTCAACTCCCATTGGCGTAATCACAACTCGCGCCCCGTAAGCTCTGAGCATTGCACGTTTTTCTTCGGACATTTTTGCTGGTAATACAAAAATACATTTGTATCCCTTAACTGCTGCGACCAATGCCAGCCCCATTCCCGTATTGCCCGCTGTTGCTTCGACAATTGTGCCGCCAGGTTTTAATTCTCCGCGTTTTTCTGCTGCTTCAATTAATGCGACAGCGATGCGATCCTTTGTTGAGCCGCCAGGATTAAAATATTCCATTTTTGCAAAAAACTGATGTTGAGAAATTTTTGGATTTTGTTTTGTAATTTTGTTCAAACGAACCAGCGGCGTTTGTCCAATTGTGTCTAATATGCTGTTTGAAATTTGAAGCGACATCGTTAAATCCTTGCTGAATCTTGTGTTTTATTTTTATTTTTATTTTCTTTTTGATCGAATTGATCACTTATAGATGCGTGCGTGGCATTCATCAAAATATCGGACATCAACTGAATCAAATCAGTCGAATACGTAAAACCAGTCTTTTGGCACATTGTTTTAACAACTGACAAATCTGGTTGTTGTTTCGAAAGCTCTGAAACCAACTGCGAAAGATTTTGCTTTGTATTCAATTTAAACCTCGTTTTTTAAAATATGTGATCATTTTAAAGATAATCTGAAGATTCTCAATACATATATGGCATTATTCAAATTTTTACTTTTAAAATAATTTAGAATCTGAGCAGTCCAAGTGCGGGAACAATCAACAAACACATTATTGAAGGAAAAAGGAGGCCCAGCATGGGGATTTGCAGCAACAAAGGCAACCTCATCACGTGTGTTTGAATATCATCTTCACAATGCAACAGAAATTCTTTTTCTAAAAGTTTGATATTTTCATAAATCGGCAACCCAGACAGCCCTTTAATGATTAAAAACATCAAAGCACGCTGTGAAACATTAAAAAATTTCGAATTTGGCTGAATATTTTCATTTTTATCTGAATTCAGCAGTTGCTGGCGATAAATAGATGCGAAAGACTGCGAAAAATGGCAAGGCAACTGTCGCGAAATGAAATTTTTGATGCCAATTTGCATGGATTGATTTTTTTCAAGCGCTCTTTTGATATCCCAAATCAACAGAAGGCTTGCTGGCAGCTTTATATTTTCCATTTGATGTTTCCCCCTAATTTAAAGACTAAAATCAACCCAGCTATGAACATGGACCCAGAAACCATCATCAGCATCGGATATTCACTCAATCCGAGATTGTAATATGAAATTAAAAACATCATCAGATAAATAAACGCTGCTACAATTGCCTGTGCTTTGATTTGTTGTGTGATTTGATTTGATTTATTTCGGAATTGAAATTGTATTTTCAAACCATCACGCAAACTTTGAATTTGTTCTACAACACGCGAAGAAGATATCAAAATTGTCCTCAGCTCTAATATATAGTGTTTAGTGAAGGCAAATTGAATTTGATCAGCTGAAAAATTTGTACTGAAGATATATTTCATCGGATCAAAAATTTTTTTTTCTAAGCTTGAACATGAATACAAGGCTTCTGAAACTGCTTTTTGGGGTGAATGTCCGACTCTGATTTGCAAAATTAAACCATCGAGCAGTTGTATATTGGAATTCTCAAATACATTTTTCATGATTTTATCAAATAAAATGAAGAAAAGTATTAAGCTTAGTAAAAATATGCCGATATAAAGAGTAAGGACGATCATTGGATCTTTGAAAAATAGAAAAAGCAGTATTGGCAGGGCCGAAATCCAGAATAAACATTTGGATTTTTTGTCAGAAACGAAATCTGCTTTGTGTAAGCGACAAAAAAACCGGTTTACGATGATTAATCCGAATATCGAAATTAAAAAGAAAATCATGCTACCACCCCTTTTTCGAAATTAGTGAACGCAAATATCATGCAAGAAAAAAAAGGGTTGACGGATCAAATCATTTTGTTAACATTTTATTAAGGGAGACTGAAAAGTCGAAACAACAACAACGTGATTTTAGAAATAGAATCACCCGAGAGGAGCAACCATGGCTAAGAAAAAAGCAAAAAAAGCAACTAAGAAAGCTGCTAAGAAAACTACAAAAAAAGCTACTGCAAAGAAAAAGAAGAAGTAATTCTTTTTCAAAGCAATAGGCTTTGTAAAAGGGTCGACAGTGATGTCGGCCCTTTTTTTATGTCAAAAATTTATTGTTATTGGTGATTTTACCTATGAAAATAACGCGCACATACTTAATTGTGGTAATTAGTAAAAATATGTAATACCGATTGAACCTGTTGGTAAATAAATTGATCGCTTAACTTCAGACATTAAAAGTAATTCGCCGAAAAAATTAACTCCAGCCAATTCGCCTTCAAGTTGGTTGTACTCTGCGCCGGCTCCGCCTGCGATAAAATCTGTTGAGAACTTATTATCACGGACTTCTGATTCAGTTAAAACTCTTTTTAAAATATCATTTGAAGTTGCCGAATTGCTACCTGCAGAGTTGTTAAACCATTTACCATACCCGACCTTGGTGTAGAGTGATAAATATTCTGATTCAAAGTTATATTTCCAACCCAAATGAAAAGAGTTGTAGGCTTCGCCTCGACCCATACCAATGTACAGCGCATTCTGTGGCTCTAAATTAAATTCAGCATTAATACCAAAACCACCCGTCATTCCACCCGTCGCAAAGCCGATGCCGATTTTTTTATGTGCCTTCATTTCAAGGTTTGAAGAATAAATTTCAATACCTTCTTGGTCAATTTTTTGATTTTTATTAAAAATTGAAGTGTTCGCTTCAGTTTGAGAAAAAACTGTCGTTGAAACACAAAACACCAAAGATATTAAAATTAATTTCATAAAACCCCGCTTTAAATCTTATTCAAGCAAATTCTAAGAAAGAATCAACCACTATCTGATGCGTATGAATTAAGCTCGCCGAGCACGCCCATAAAAACCTCTGTTAATTACTTTCAATGACACGCTCAACAACCAAGACTGGGCTTGAGGTTTTTTCGATGATCAATTAAAACATATACATTCATAAAAATCATTAACACAAATTTTCTAAAGAAATTTTAAAAGGGAGAAGTTATGGCTCATAAACGTAAAAAAATCGCAGTGATTGGCGCGGGATTTGTTGGTTCAACGACGGCTCACTGGGCTGCTCAAAAAGAATTAGGCGATGTTGTTTTGTTAGATGTTAATGAAGGAACAGCGATTGGAAAATCGATGGATTTATTTCAATCTGCACCGATTGAAATGTTTGATACAAAAATCAAAGGGACTTCAAATTACGCCGACATCAAGGACGCTGATGTTGTTATTATTACAGCGGGAATGCCGCGCAAACCAGGCATGAGTCGCGATGAGCTTGTTGGTATTAATGCAAAAATTGTCAAAGACGTTTGCGCAGGTGTTAAGGCGAATGCACCGAATTCTGTTGTTATTGTTGTTTGTAATCCGATGGATGTTATGGCCGTATATGCAAAACAGCAATTGGGATTTCCTCGGGAGCGCGTGATCGGAATGGGCGGATCGCTGGATTCTGCGCGGTTCCGTGCTTTTATCGCCGAAGAATTAAATGTTTCTGTCAAAGACGTGACTGGTGTTGTTCTTGGAAATCATGGTGATGCAATGATGCCTGTTGTGAGAACTGCAGCCGTTGGATCGGTTCCGTTGGTTGATTTATTGCCGATGGAAAAAATTAATGCAATTGTTGCCCGAACAAAACAGGCCGGCGCCGAAATCGGTGGACATTTAAAAACTGGTTCGGCTTATTATGCGCCATCTCGTGGTGCGATAGAAATGTGCGAAGCAATCATTAAAGATCAAAAAAGAATTATTCCATGCGCTGTTGAATTGAATGGCGAATTTGGAGTTAAAGACAATTTAATGGTCGGAGTTATGTGCCAATTGGGTGGTCTTGGAATGGAAAAAATTATTGATTTCAAAATGAATGCTGACGAAAAAGCAGAGTTTGATAAATCAGTTGAAGCTGTTCGCAGCCTTGTCGCTTTACTTAAAACCGTTCAGTAAATAATTACGCCCAGAGGATACAATTAAAAATGAATATTCATGAATACCAAGCCAAAGACGTTCTCAAAAAATTCGGAGTTCAAACTCTTAAAGGAATTGTTGCTTCAACCGCCGAAGAAGCGGTTGCCGCAGCAAAACAAATCGGTGGAACGATTTGGGTTGTTAAAGCTCAAATTCACGCTGGTGGCCGCGGAAAAGGCGGCGGAGTTAAAGTTGCAAAATCATTGGACGAAGTGCGCGACTGGGCTTCAAAAATTATTGGAATGACTTTGGTGACTCATCAAACAGGTCCTGAGGGCAAAAAAGTTCAAAAAGTTTTTATTGAACAAGGCTGCAATATTGCCAAAGAATATTATGTCGCATGTCTGATTGATCGAGCCACGGGACGCGTCGCTATGATGGCTTCATCTGAAGGCGGCATGGATATCGAAGAAGTTGCTGAGCATAATCCAAACGCCATTAAAAAGGTCGACATCGATCCAACGACAGGGCTCGGCGCGTGGCAAGCACGTGAATTATGTTTTGCCATCGGAATGTCAGCAGAAGTTGTTAACAAAGCCACGAAATTTATGATGGGTCTGTACGAAGCATTTATTCAGTGCGACTGTTCAATTGCAGAAATTAACCCGCTTGTTGTTACAAAAGAAAATGACGTTATTTGTTTAGACGCAAAAATGAATTTCGATTCAAATGCGCTTTACAGACAGCCCCAAATTATGGAACTTCGTGATTTATCCGAAGAAGAGCCAACAGAAATTGAAGCTTCGAAATTTGATCTGGCTTTTATTAAACTTGATGGCAGCATCGGCTGTTTAGTGAACGGCGCAGGACTTGCGATGGCGACGTTAGATATCATTAAATTGCATGGGGCAACTCCTGCGAATTTTTTAGATGTTGGTGGCGGCGCGAATAAGGAAAAAGTCACAAATGCTTTCAAAATTATTTTAAAAGACCCCAACGTTAAAGGAATATTAGTTAACATTTTTGGCGGAATTATGAAGTGCGATGTGATCGCAGAAGGCGTTATTGCCGCATCGAAAGAAGTTGGCTTGAAAGTACCGTTGGTCGTGCGCCTTGAGGGAACGAATGTTGAATTGGGTAAAAAAATATTGGCCGAGAGTGGTTTAAATATTATTGCTGCAAATGATTTAACAGACGCTGCAAAAAAAATTACAGCAGCTATTCAATAACCTCACAAGCAATTAAGGAATAAAATATGTCTATATTAATCAATAAAAATACAAAAGTTATTTGCCAGGGTCTTACGGGATCTCAAGGCTCATTTCACTCGGAACAATGCAAAGCCTATGGGACACAAATGGTGGGTGGCGTGACTCCTGGCAAAGGTGGCACAACACATTTAGGAATTCCAGTTTTTAATACCGTTAAAGAGGCTAAAGAAAAAACAGGTTGTAACACATCGATGATATTTGTTCCGCCGCCTTTTGCAGCTGATTCAATCATGGAAGCTGTCGATGCAGATTTAGATTTAGTGATTTGTATTACCGAAGGCATCCCCGTTTTAGATATGGTCAAAGTTAAAAAATACATGGAAGGTAAGCGCACTCGTTTGATCGGGCCTAATTGCCCGGGCGTAATTACTCCAGGTGAATGTAAAATTGGAATCATGCCGGGCCACATTCACAAACAAGGTCGTATCGGTGTTTTATCAAGATCAGGCACATTAACATACGAAGCTGTTGGTCAATTGTCTGCATTAGGACTGGGTCAATCGACATGCGTTGGCATCGGTGGCGATCCTGTGAATGGAACAAATTTCATTGATGTCTTAAAGTTATTTAACGCAGACAAAGACACTGACGCAGTTATCATGATTGGCGAAATTGGCGGAACAGCCGAAGAAGAAGCCGCAGAATACATCAAAAAAGAATTTAAAAAACCGATTGCTGTTTTCATCGCTGGCGCATCAGCTCCTCCGGGGAAACGCATGGGTCACGCTGGAGCAATTATCAGTGGTGGCAAGGGCACAGCTGAAGCTAAATTTGCTGCGCTTGAGGCTGCAGGATGTAAAATTTCACGCAGCCCTGCTGATATGGGAACAACATTGAAATCGATGTTGAAGTAATTAGATAAATGAACTACTAAGTGAACAATAACCAAGGAGAAAAAAATGGCTAACGAAAGAACTTTTTCAATCATCAAACCAAACGCAGTTAAAAAAAATGCGATCGGCGATATCATCCATACTTTTGAATCAAAAGGCTTAAAAATTGCCGCGGCAAAATTAGCAATGATGTCTAAAGAAAAGTGCGAATTATTTTATGCTGAGCACAGCGCGCGTCCATTTTTTGGCGAACTGGTTTCATTTATGACTTCTGGTCCGGTCTTGATGATGTGCTTAACTGGTGAAAATGCAGTTTTAAAAAATCGTGAAATTATGGGCGCAACTGATCCTAAAAAAGCTGACGCTGGCACAATCCGCGCAAAACACGGTGATTCAATGGGTGAAAATGCTGTTCATGGTTCTGATTCAGTTGCTTCTGCAGAGCGCGAACTCGCTATATTTTTTGATCGTCATGAATTAGTTAATTTTTAGTTAAGGAACGAAATGAAAATGCTTATTTTATTATTCGTGGCGGCACTTATTTCTTCGTGTTCATCAACGGTTTTAGTCAAAAAAGATTCTTGTAAAGAAGTTTTTGGCGGAGCCCTGCTTGAGTGCGAAAAAGTTTCGAAATAATTTTTGATGCCTGTCGAAGATGTAAAAAAAAACAAAAGGGGCTCTGAACTGGAGTCCCTTTTACATTCTGAACAAACAGTCATCGTTGAAAAAATGGCTGTTAGTGGGCCCGCTGTTGCCAGACTGTCTGTCGGCGAAAAGACTGTCGTTATATTTATTCCTTACGGTGCTCCTGGCGACAACTTAAAGATAAAAATTAAGTCTGTTGAGAAAAATTTTTTGACGGCTGAAATTATTGAAATCATATCCTCTGGACCCTCACGCAGAATTGCGGCCTGTGAATATTTTGGCAAATGCGGTGGTTGCCTGTGGCAACACATTTCAGAGGCCGAGCAGGTTTTCCAAAAAGAGCTGATTCTTAAAGATTTATTTAAAAAGTTTTTACCGACAACCGAATATGTTTTGGCCCAGACTGTGACAACTCCTGAAAACCTGGGCTACAGAAACAGAATTCAATTGAAACAACTGGGATCTCAAATCGGTTATTTTAAACACGAAACTCACGAAATTGTCGAAATCAATAATTGCTTGATTGCTGAAGCTGAAATTCAAAATTATATACCTATTTTAAAAACCAAATTACGTCCGACTGAAAAACTTAAAAAGTTCGAAATCAAAATCAATCAATCCAAACAAGTTGAACATTATCCAGTTGGTGAATTCGGTGCAGGGTTGGCTTTTTCACAAGTAAATCGATTTGTGAATCAAAAAATGGTCGAAACCGTTGTGGATCTTGTTCAAAATTTAAATCCTTTAAATATCACTGAGCTTTATGCGGGTTCGGGGAATTTTACTTTTCCAATTGCTGCTGTGTTACCCCGGACGGCGATCGACGCCATAGAACTCAGTTCTCTGTTAACTCAAAGTGCGGTCGAGCGATTAAAATCAGAAAAAAAGCACAAACAAATCAGTTTTTTTACTACAAAATCAGAAACGTATTGCAACACATCAAATCGACTTTCAAATGAATTTGTTTTATTAGACCCCCCCAGGTCTGGATGCCATGCAGACGTCATATCAAAATTAGTTGAAAAAAAGCCGAAGGTCATTTTGTATATCAGCTGCCATCCTGTAAATTTAGTTCGTGATTTACAGCCTCTGACTGCGTTTTATAAAATTCAACATTTACAAATTTTTGATATGTTTCCGCAGACTGACCATTTTGAATCGGTTTGTTTGCTGGAGCGTATTTAGATTTTTTATTTTTCAATGCGATTCGTTGACTGAGCGACAGACTGTTCATAGCATATAGATATATGTTAAAAATATTTTATTGCCTTCTTATTATCTTCATTTTTTCTGCCTGCACAACTTCGCCATCAAAAGACAAAGAGCGAGCATCATTAAAGACACAACTTGGAATTTCGCACTTAGAAAATAATAACCTGCCGCTGGCCTTAAAGGAATTGCTTGCTGCCGAAGAATTGGATTCTGCAAATCCAATCACACAAAGCAACTTGGGTTTAGTTTATTTTTTAAGAAAAAAAATGGATTTATCAATCAAACATTATTCAAATGCCCTGCGGCTGTATCCCGAATTCACTGAAGCAAAAAATAATCTGGCTCGGGTTTACATAGAGGTGAAACAATACATCAAAGCCGAGGCCCTACTTAGCAACGTACTTGAAGACTTAACATATACTAATTCGCCATCGGCGTATATGAACTATGGACTGATGCGATTTCAACAAAAACGATTTGCTGACGCAAAAGTTTTATTTCGCAAGGTGCTAGAAACAAATCGAGAAAACTGTTTCGCTCAAGTTTATTTGGGACGCAGCTACCTTGAAATGGGCGAAAATCAAGATGCAGTTCATCAGCTTGAAAAAGCCACGCCAATTTGCCTGCCAACAAAAATCGATGAGGCACATTATTTTTCTGGAATTGCCCATTACCGATCGGGGCTCAAGAATAAATCATTGCTGCGCTTCCAGGAAGTTATCAAATTATTTCCTGATGGCGAAAATTTTCAAAGCGCTAAGCAAATGGTTGATCTTATTCAGAAGGGCCTACGATGAAAATAACTGGCGAATTACTGCGCGCAGCACGAATTAAACAGGATTTTAAAATTGCTGATATCGCATTCGCCTTGAAGCTTTCAGCCAAGGTCATTCAGGCGATCGAATCGGGTGAGGACGAATCTTTGCCTGCAAAAACCTTTGTTCGCGGTTTCGTCAAAAGCTATGCTGAATACTTAAAGCTCGATTCTGTTGTCGTACTTAAACAGTTCCAAGAAGAAATGGGTTCGACAAGTCCAGTTCCGAAGTCGCCGCCACCGATGTCAGTCATGTCAGATCCAAAATTGAAACCAAAAAAAGAAAATGAACCCGTTGCCGTACTTAACGAAAAAATAAACACCGGCTTAACTAAAAAACATATTTTTATTTTTGCCTCTGTCAGTTTGTTTGTCGTTTTCTTGGCCATGATTAATCATTTCATTAATAAATATTCAAAAGAAAGAATTGAAAATATTGTGACTGCGGCAAACAGCAAAATTCAATCTGTTCAACAGCAACCAGTTCCCCCGGCAGATATGAGCCAAACCGTTCCAAATTCACAGAGCTCAGCTCCTGGGAATGTAATTAGCGCGGATGCGACAACTGCGCCGATTCAAAATCAAGAGCCAGTCACTGCTTATGCTGCAAATGCAATATCATCTGGTAAGCCTGTTGAAATCATCATTGAAGCAAAAAAGGATCTGACAATTCAATATGCAAAAGGAAATTCTGTTGTTTTTGAAAAAGTTTTTATCAAAGAAAATTCATACCAGGTGATTCGATCAACAGCCGGGCTGCATTTACGGACCGAAGACGGTTCGAATTTGATTTTGACAGTCAATGGAGTCATTAAACCCGTCGATAAATCAAAACCATTGCAATTGGCCTTCTAATTTAAAAATGAATTCTAAAAAATTTGGCATTATATTATTATTCACAATCATAGCAAAAATATTTTTAGCCTGGGCCATTCCCGTTTTTGGCGACGAATCGTATTATTGGTTCTGGGGCCAACACGTTCAGTTAAGTTATTTTGACCATCCAGGAATGGTGGGCTGGATGACATGGCTTGGCGCAAAAATTCAGTTTTTGCCTGCACCGTTGTTAGTACGTTGGCCTTTTGTTTTTTTAAGCAGCCTCAGTTTGTTTTTTTATTGGCAGATTTTACAAGAATCAAAACAAATCGATTTTAAATTCAGCATTTGGTTGGTCGCCTTTTATTTGTTAAATCCACTTTTAGGTGTTGGCGGAATTTTAGCAACGCCTGACGTACCGTTGGTTTTTTTCTGGACATTATCGTACTGGATTTTTTTGTCGATTTTAAAAAAACAGCGGACTATTGATTATGTTTTTTTGGGCGCCTCGCTCGGCCTGGGCTTATGTTCAAAATATCACATCGTCTTGTTTCCCATTTCAATCATATTGGCGCTGGCGCTATCAAAGCGAATGACAGAAATTAATTTAAAAAAATTATCCCTGACGTTTTGTGCAGGAATTTTTTTTTCATTACCGGTTTTAATTTGGAATTACAAAAATGACTGGGTGTCTTTTGCGTTTCAATTCAATCATGGCTTTCAAGGGAAATCCTATTCTGTAATCTGGACAATAACGTATTTGGCCGGGCAGATCTTACTTTTTAATCCTTTGCTCATGTATCAATTATTTTTAAATTTAAGAAAATCGATCGCTCAAAAGGCCGCCATTGCAAACTGGAGTTTTTTTTGTTTGAGTTCTTTGAAGGCGAGCGTCGAAGCAAATTGGCCAGTTACGGCACATATTAGCGGCTTAGCAGCGCTGCAAGAAATAAAATCTCGTCAGTTTTTAAGGCCTGCACTCACTTATTCAATTTTAATATGGATTATATTTTTTGGATTTTATTTTACAGAATTTGGACAGCAGAAAATAAATAAAATTCCAACAACTTTAACGGCTGAAAATATCTGGCCAAAAATTTCGAAATACAGCCCAATTTACGGACCTACTTATCAGATGTCATCCCTCTTGCAATTAACGAGTGGACGCCAAATATTAAAATTAAACGAGCTCAGCCGTATTGATTTTTATGATTCTGGCTTGTTTCCTAAGCCAACCGAAAAATTATTTTACACTTTAAAATATAATACTTCGGATTGGCCACAATGGACAAATCAGGCTCAAAAAACAGCTGTTGAATTTTTTCCGGATCAAAAATTAACTTTGTACCGAGTGAAATATGAATAAATTTTTTAGTCTGATTACTTTTTTTGTTATTCTATTTTTAGTTTATGCATTTTATATTTCTCAATTTCAATTTCAGCTTTTCAGTTCTAAAAATTCACGCAGCGCTTTTTTTTACGATTATAAAATATCACAAAATATTCACACTCATTTTTCGTCGGGATCAGGGTCAGTCGCCAGTATCGCCGAAGAGGCAAAACAAACCAGACAGGATTTTTTGATTTTTACTGACTCTGGCGCTGAATCAATCATACCGCCAGACCGTTACCAAAATCAGATTGGACTGCTTTTCGGAGAAAAATTGGTTCATGATAAATACAGGCTCATTACTTATAAATTTGATAAAAATTCAAATTCTTCAGTTGCTGATTTAAAAATCGAATCCCCGTCGCTTAAAAATGGTTTTGATTTAAAACATTTGGTCGATACTGATGCTGACGGAATTGAAGTTATTAATTTAAAAATGATCAGTCAAAAATCTTGGGAAAAATCAAAAATTTCAACAATTTGGAGCCTGTTGCTTTATCCGTTTAATCCACGATTATCATTGATGCGATTATTCAGCGAACCCAATGATGAATTGCGAATTTTTGATCAAATTAGTCAAAAAAGAAATATTTCCATGTTTATAGGCGCAGAAGCAACAGCTCGGGCGATACCAATCACGAATCTGATTATGAAATTTCCCAGCTACGAAAGAGTCTTTAGCGTTGGTTCACAACATTTACTGTTAACATCTGAATTAACTGGACGCATTGATGTCGACAAAATTCAATTGGTTCAAGCGCTGAAAAACGGCCAATTTTATATAGCCTTTGATGAGCTGGGTGATCCGTCTGGTTTTGAAACTTATCTGATTAATCATAAAGATAAAAAACATTATTTAATGGGTGATGAAATCGTGTTTAACTCCGAGCAAAAAATTTATTTTAAACTTCCTTCGCAGCCTCATATTTTTTTTGAAGTTGTGCTATTTAAAAACGGAATCCGCGTTGACCATTTAAATACTTTTGAAGGAGAGTTTAAAATCAAAACTCCTGGTGTGTATCGAATACAGGTTCGCCTGAGCCCTAAGTTACCATTACCCGATGCGACCAAGTGGTTAACTTGGATTTACACAAATAATTTTTATATTCGCCCATCATTGAACTAAGTCGACGGCAAACGTATTTCTGTAGATTCAGAAATAATAGACTGGCAACACAACCGCTCATGATCCGAAAAATTTCTTTCTTGAGCTCTTTCAACTTCAATTTCTGTTCTTTCACTGAACGATGATGAATTATTTAGGACGTAAACCCTGCAGGTTGTGCATATTCCAAAGCCACCACAAGACTGTGATATGTCAATTTTATTGGCATTTAATAATTCAAGTAGATTTATTTTGTCAGTAAATTCAACATCAATTGGGTTTTCTTTATTTTGTATTAAAATGGTCAGTGTTTTTGTTGAAACTTTCACAATTCATATGTATCAAAAAAGACATGAGATTCATAGCTTTTGACCTAGAAACAACAGGAACTGTACCAGGAGTCGATCAAATCGTCGAAATTGGGGCAGTTTTATTTATCAATGGACGCGTCGAATCTGTATTTTCAACACTTGTTGACCCGGGACGCTCAGTGCCACCGGGGGCTTCGGCTGTGAATGGAATCAAAGATCACATGCTTATCGGCAAACCAAAAATTGAATCTTTGTTGCCATCATTTGCAGAGTTTTGTGGGGACGATATTATGGTCGCGCACAACGCCCCGTTTGATACTCAATTTTTAGTTTCCGATATTAAAAAGTACGAGTCACCTGCGCCCAAGGGAACAGTCGTTGATACGCTCACTATTTCAAGAAAAGTATTCCCTGGCATGCCTAATTACAAATTAGGTACTTTAGTACAACATTTAAAAATTCCGACGACAGATTTTCATCGCGCCGAAGAAGACGCTACTTATTGTGGTTTTTTATTTTTAGAAATGGTGAAACGCATTTCGGTTGGCGGTAAGCCGCCTCAGCTGGAAAATTTAATATCATTAACAGGAAAAATTGAATTTAAGTTTCCACAAATCATCAGATACCCAAAACAAATGGGTTTTTCTTTATAATTATTCTTTGGCCGAATGGGCAATCGGATATCGGCGCCCCCGACCGAACGAATGGGAACTGATTTTTAATATCGGTGCAGCTTGCCAGCGCTTAAATTCAGTTTTCATTAATTTTCCATACAACCATTGATCTGTTTCATTATTTATTTTATTTTTTTTCTGGACTAAGTTTTCAACAGATTTATCAAGATCATCGTAATCAGGTAATGAATCTTGGTCTTTTTGATTCGGCCGTAGTTCGGCGCTTGGTGGCCGCTCAATAATAAATAGGGGGATAATTTCAGTGTCTTGATTGTAAAATCTGGCTAAATCATAAACTTGCTTTTTTGTCAGATCACCGATTGGCGCCAAGCCGCCACACATATCACCATACAGGGTCGAATATCCCGTTGCATATTCAGATTTATTACCTGTTGTTATTAACATGCTTCCAGTTAAATTCGAATAGGCCATTAAATATAATCCACGTATGCGCGACTGCATATTTTCATGAACTAAACTGAAATCTTTGATCGAAAATTCAGAATCGAAAATATGTTTAATATGTTCAAATGTTGATTGAATTGAAAGTGATTTTAATGTGCACCCGATATTTTTTGCCAATTGATTTGCTGATATAAAACTTTCCGACAAATTAAATTCAGTCGGTAACGCAAACAGTGAAACATTCTGAGGCCCCAACGCATCAACGGCCAACGCCGCTACGACTGCAGAATCAATACCGCCAGAAAGTCCCAAGTGGACAGTTTTGTGACCTGTTTTGCGAATGTAATCACGCAGACCCAAAACAAGTGCTTTGTGCAGTTGTTCTGTGACTGATTCGGTTTTATTTTTTGTATTCCACGATTCAAGTGTGTCGATGTCAAAAACATTTGAATCTTCTTCGAACGATAAAAGTTGAAATTTTTTCAAGCCTTTTTGATCGACTAAAAAAGTTTGTCCGTCGTAAACAAGTTCGTCTTGAGCGCCAACTAAATTGACATAAATCATTGGTGATTTAAAATATTTAGCTGTTTCAGACACAACGAATTCGCGCAATTTTAATTTATTAACATGAAATGGCGAAGCGCTCATATTAATAACTAAATCGACTTTCTGGCGCTTGATTCGCTTGAGCGGGTTTTCTTTGTATTCAGATTTATGACTTTTATTTTTTTTATTTTCCCAAGCCCAAATATCTTCACAAATTGTTAAAAAGAATTTTTTATTTTTAATTTTGAAGAAGTTGTTTTTCAATTCGCCCTTTTCAATAAATCTAGCCTCGTCAAAAACATCTCCGGTTGGCAAAAGCTCTTTGTGAAAAGTTTTAATAATTTTATTTTTTTGACATAAAAATACGGAATTAAAGTACGGTCGGCCTTTGGGATTTTTATTTTTTTCGAAACCGCCGATTAAAACAAAAACGCCAGTGGGTATGTGTTTTAAAATAATTTTGAGGGCCGTCATTTGTTGATCAACCAGTATTGATCTTTCGAGCAAATCGAATGGATGATAGCCAAAAAGTATGGCCTCTGGAAAAATGATCAGTTCAGCTTTTTGTTCTGAAAGTCGCTGGATATTTTCGATAATTTTATTTTTATTATATTCAAAGTCTGCAAGGCTTGAATTAATTTGTGCTGTGGCTATTCTCATGTGGCTGATCCTTTTCAGGAATCATCTTACGCCCAGTAAAGCCATCTTGGTAGCCATGAAAAAAAGAAATTTCAGTTTCTGGGAATTTCCAACAATAATAACCCGTCCCGTTATCAAAATCAGCGAGCCATAAACCCTTAGGCCTACCACCCAGACGTTCAATTTTATTTTGCCATTGGCCAATGAGCTGGTTGATTTGGTCTTGAAATTCCAAGGCTCTGGGGCTTTTTTTATCTGGCAATGCGTCGACGCAAGCAACAAGTGTTTTTACTTTTTTACTGGAATCTTCAGTCACGCGATAAATCAACTGCAACAGGTTTTGTGCCTGCTGCAACGTAAAGGTTCTTGTCTTTTGATGCCCCACTATTTCAATCAAAAAAATCTCCAGATTTGAAAACCTTTTATTGGATAAATACGGGCAAGTATCAATCACGAAATTTCATATTGTATATTCTATAGTTAACAGGGGTATTTTTATTGTAAAAATGATTTGGTATGCAAATAATTCGAACGATTATTCAGAGTTCGAATAGTTCATAATTTGCCTCCCAAAGAAGACCAAAATTGCAACGGCCATGCCGGCAATCACCAGCCACTTCAACATGCCCGCAAAACCCATTTCTGGTTCGATATCGTCGCTGGCAGCCGTTGGCTTGCGCTCTGGGGGAGTGAATGCATTCTTTCTGGGGCCCGGGCGATACCCTTCGTCTACTGAAGCCTTTGCGATGCTTTTTGACATTGGTTTTCGAGATTCAGATTTTGAATTTTTTTCGATCTCATCAAACAATTTACCACTGGCAATCGCCCTGTATCGGTCTGGGCGGCGCTGTGATCGGTCGGAATTTCGTGAACCAAATGTCCCCCGGCCGGAACCTTCTTCGTCACCTTCGCCAATTATTTTTGTTTTACTGGATAAACCCGCGTCTCCGTCGGCAGTATTACGGCCAGAATCAGATTTGTTGATGGTGCCATTGTCATACGGCGATGAACCGTTCCCCGAACTGTCATTATAAGCGGACTTGTTTTTATTTTTAGATTTTATTGTGCTGGTATTTGAATTTGCGTTCGCGTTCGTCGCAGATTTTTTGTCGGCCGCCTTATTTGACGAAGACTTGTTTCCGTTGGCATTTGAATTTGCGCTGCTGCCAGATGTTCCGCCAGTGCCGCCCGTCAGCGTTGCGCCATTTGCTATGCTGAATTTTGCTTTGCATTTTGACGATTGGTCTTCGTGCTGTTTTAAATCCAAGGCTGTCACGCCTGGTGGCGCGGAATTTGATATTCCCTGTGCTGGCAATTCACCATGGTCCATTAAGCAGACAAAGTAATCCCCCACATAACTATTAATAAATGTATTTGCTCCGGTAAATAAACCTTTAGCTGCCATAACCATTGAAATAATAACAACAAGCAATAAAACGTATTCAACGGCTGCCTGACCACGCTGATCGCTGGCTGTAAATTTTGATTTAAATAATTTCAATTTATAGACTTGTTTCACTCACTATTTTATCGGAAGATTATGGCCAGACCCGTATGAAAAAATTAACTGTATATATAATTTTAGCCTGTGTACCATTTTTTTGTATCAATTCGATACATGCACAGACTCAAACCCTGGCTACACCGGCTTTGCCCGTAACAACTCTGCCAACAAATGAACCGCCAAGCGAAGCCAAAGCTAAATATGCCGAATACCAATCCTACTGTAGACAAAATGATTTTGATGAAACACAAATCTTCACAGAAGAACAAAAAAAACGACGAATGCTGCTGTTGGAAAATAAGCTTAAAAAGTCACCGACCGATTCATTGCTATTATCGTCGATAATTAATGAACACTACATCAACAAAGACATCGCCAAAGCTGAATCATTTTTTTTAAAAAATAAAGACAATCTGAATACAGATATGGCGACGGCATGGTCTGCTGAATTTGATGTTCACAAAAAACTCATGCTTCCCGCAGTCGCAAAACTTGAAAAATTTATATCAGAAAACCCAAAATCAACCGTGGTACTTTTAAAATTAGCCCAGGTTAAAAAAGCAACTGGATTTTATTCAGAGGCTGCTGAAATATATACTGGGCTGAATTTGCAATTTAAAAAATCTGATTACTCGATGGCCCTTTGTGAAATATCTGTTATGGATTCACAACACAAAGATGCCGAAAATAATTGTCTTCGCGCCAGACAACAGCAGCCAAAAAATCCTTTACCCGATATTTATCTGGGCATTTCTTACCGCGAACGTGAATTATTCAAAGAAGCTCAAATCTATTTTGAAAATTCACTTAAAAAAGATGTGACGGAATTTGCCTTGACGTGCTTAGGGGAGCTTTTTCAGTTAAAAAAAGATCGAAAAATGGCGCTTGAATATTTAAATCGGTCTGTGCAAAAAAATAAACTCTCGCACCGGGCCCAGTTGGGACTGGCTGTTTCACAATTTGAAGATAAAAAATACGACCAAGCCTTAATCCATTTTAAAGAAGCTTGTCGTCTGGGAAACCGGAATAATTCAGAAATGCTGAAATCGTATAAAATTTTATCTGATCAAAAATCCGCAATAGCTTCGAAGTATTTTGATGAAATCCAGAGCTGCAAATCAAAGTGATTGAATCAAATTCATTATTTTTGTATTTCAAAATAACTGATTGTCTGTCGCGATGGATTTTGAATTTTTATTAAGTCTGATTGTTCCGACGTATAATTAAATACTAAAATAGTTTTATTGAGTATTGAACGAATGACTCGAAAATCAATTAATTGGCAATTTTCATTTAATATCCGCTGGGCAGCAAGCAAACCGTCGCAAAGTGACGTCGATTCAAAAAAACCAAGATTTGAAATTGGTGTTGGCGTATTCTGACTGAGATAAGCCGGGATAATTTCATTTTTTAAATTTTGAATAAAGCAAGAATGCAAAATTGTTGTGCTGTGTTTTTTGCGCTGTTCAGAGTAAAAAATTTCTAAGGATGTGGCGTTCTCTGAACCTAATATTAAAATTCCGCCGCCGGGCGTTGGGCTTAATTCAAAAACAGAAATTTGATTTGAATCTGCTAAATCGTTCACTACTTGATAGCATGAACTGTATTTTGAAAATTCAAAACAAACTATATTACTGAACTGCTTCAACAATTTCTCCGATAAGGTCGTATTCCATGCTTTCAGTGATTCGCACTTGGACAAAATCACCAATTTGAGCTTGGCCGTCATTAATTAAAACAACACCGTCGATATCTGGCGCTTGCTGCGAAGTTCGTCCCTGCAGTAATAATTCAGTTTCTTCACTATAACCTTCAACCAAAACCTGAACAGTGCGCCCAATGAATGATTTGTGCTTTTCTCGGGAAATATTTTGCTGAACTTCCATAATGGCATCGTGGCGACGCTGTTTTGTTTTTTCGTCGATTTGCATTTCCATTTTTCCACCAGCAGTATTTTCTTCTGGCGAATATTGAAAACAACCGACGCGATCAAATTTTTGCTCAGCAATGAACTCGAGTAATTCTTCAAATTGAGTTTCGGTTTCGCCAGGAAAACCAACTATAAATTGTGTGCGTATGACGGCATCTGGAATATTTGTTCGAATTTTATTTAATGCCTCTGTTATTTCGGCACGAGTCATTTTACGGTTCATGTTTTTTAAAACATCGTTGTTGATGTGCTGTAGTGGCATATCAAAATATTTAACGAATTTTTTATTCGACTTCATCAAATCAACCATTTCGTCAGTAATACCGTCTGGATATAAATACAATAAACGTATCCATTCCGCTCCGTCGACCTCAGCTAAAGCCTTTAACAGTTCGACCGGAGATTCTTTTGCGTCTGGGTTTTTTCGACGCAGATCCCAACCGTAGTCTGTAAAATCATGGCTGATAATAATAAGTTCTTTTACGCCACCAGCGACCAGAACTTTGGCCTCATTGACAATATTAGGAATTGTGCGCGATTGCAAATTTCCTCGGATTAATGGAATAGCACAAAATGCACAGCGCTTCATACAGCCTTCAGATATTTTTAAATAGGCTCTGTGTCTGGGCTGCGAGTTTACACGAGGTGTAGATTCTTCTTGAAGGTATGTTGGCAAATTAAAAAATGTTCTTTTTTTATCTCCGCTTTCGAAGTTTTTTAAGATCTTTGAAATGTTTTGAAACTCTCCTGAACCTACAAATAAATCGGCCTCTGGCAAGCCAGAAACTAAATCGTCCTTGTATCTTTGTGTTAAGCAGCCAGCGACCACCAATTTTTTAATTTGGCCACTTTCTTTCAAGGCCGACATGTCTAATATCCGTTGAATAGATTCTTTTTTAGACTCTTCAATAAAGCCGCAGGTATTCACAACGACCGTATCCGCACCTTCAGGATCTGCAACAACTTCAAAACCATCGCGCATAAGTGTGCCTGCCATAATTTCACTGTCGACAAGATTTTTGGGGCAACCCAGACTGATAAAGTGGACTTTTTTTAAAGGCGTTGGGCTGGATTCATTCACTGATTGCTTCATTACATGACCTCGTCGTCTTTTTTTCTTTTATATTCAAAAATACTTGTTGGTGTTTTTTTTAAAAATACTGTTTTCAAAAATTCAATGTGTGTTTCTGTTTGAACATCATCAATGAATCGGATCGAATTGATCAACATTTTCTGCGTGTTAAATTCGACTTCAAAATTTTGAATCGTACTGTCTTTGGATTCAAAATTAACCAGCTTCATTTTGCCGTTGATCTTTTCGGATTTCATCTTAAAGTTTTTTAAAAAAATATTCGGGTGCTGAAATAGGCCAACAATTTGCTGCGCCAATGCTGGCTTGTGGTTATCAATTTCTGTCACTTTGCGCTTACCCTTGGGATCAAAATCTAAATCTGGATATTCAATGATCCAAAGTTTATTTCCATTGTAAATAATTTCCGATTTGCGTTCGCCCGCCAGCGAAATATTAATTTTGCCGTCAGCGTATTGCAATTCACCCGGAATATTTTTTTTGGAGCCGAGCGTTTTTTTAAAATCTGTTTTAACGAACTGTGCTTTTACGCCCTTGGCTGCAGAATATTTGTTTAAAATTTGCAACGTTACAGGAATTTTTTTATTTTCTGATTTGGCGACGAGCTCATTAAAACAAAGGCTGCTCGTGATGATTAAAATAATAATTAAATATGTCTTCATTTGAAGATTTTTATAGCAGATTATCGTATCTACAACAAGCCTTAGATTCTGATTAAAACTGCTTCGTTCGATAAAACATTGTGATGCCTTGTATTTTTAAATCAGATGAGTTTTCGCTTTTGATCGAACACCTGATCGCATTTGAAATGTTTTTAAGGGTAGCCCCCGTTGTCACAATGTCGTCGATCAAATAAACACGACTTGCAGACTTCAGTTGTAATGTAAATTCTTCATTCACGATAAATTGTGAATTCACCCGACTGGCCGCAGATAACCTTTTTTGATGTTTTTGTCCGTTCTTTTTGACTAAAGCATGGATCGACTCACATCCCGTCAGGTTTTGAACGGCCTGGCAAAAATAATTTGTATGAAAAGATGTCGCAGAGCCAGGCACCGGAATCAATATTGATCCGGGCATTATCAAATCGCAAATTTCTGTTTCAATCTGTCTGGCTAACCAGTTCCAAGCCAAATCGCTGGTTTTTGTTTTGAGCAAGTAAACCAGCTCTGAAACCGAGTCACTTTCGTACTGTTTCCATTTTAAAAATGAAGCGACGGACAAATCGGATTCGAAATCTGTGGTGACGGGCTGGAAGTGGTTTTCAAATAAATATTTTTCACAATTTCTGCAAAAATAATTTTCTTGGACGAAATAGGACCCGCATTTTAAACACAGCGGGCATTCAATTTCGCGAACGATCGAATTTATAAAATTTTTTAAAATCGCATCCATAAAAGCAAATATTGCAATTCAACGCGTAACCACAGGCCAACTCAGCCACGATCTGTCATATATTGTGGTACGGAATTCGGTTTTGAATCGTCAATGCTCGGTAAATTTGTTCAAGGACAACGGCTTCTGCGATCAGATGATTTAAAACCATTTTAGATAAGCATATTTTTAATTGCGCCCGCTGTTTAATGTTTTCAGTGACACCGTAGGCTCCGCCAACAATAAAGACGATTCTCTTTTTTCCGCTTGTTGCAGCTTTTTCAATATGTTGTGAAAATTGTATCGATGTTAAATCAGATCCCATTTCATCGAAGAGTATAACAAAATCATCGGATTTTATTTTTCTTAAAAGCTCTGATTCTTCAAATTTAATTTTAACTAAAGAATCGTCGCGACCTTGCTTTTGTGTTTTTAAACTGATTATTTCAAATTCACAAAACGCCGATATTTTTTTTATATACAATTCAGAAACGGCATCGAACCAAGGCTGCTTTGCTGTTCTGAAATCAAATAAAATCAGCTTCATACGGTATTAAATTTTGGAATCTTTCATTGGAATTTCATCGCCGGTTTTCCAAAGGTCTTCAAGGTGGTATTCTTGGCGAACAAAATCATAAAATAAATGAATAATCAAAGAACCGTAGTCGACAACAACCCAACGACCTTCATCAATGCCTTCAATGCCCTGGGGAAGAACGTTAAATTCTTCTTTAACAGCCATTGTTAAGTTTTCAGCCATTGATGAAGCGTGTCGCGTGCTTGTGCCCGACGCAACTAATGTGAAATCAGTTGTGGTCATCATTTTAGTCAGATCGTAAGCGCGGACGGCGATTCCTTTTTTGTCAAAAATAACTTGCGCACAAAATTGGGTGAATTTTTTGTAATCAGTGATTTTTTCGTTTGTAGCACGGTAGATATTATTCGATTTAATATAGCTTTCGACAGATAATGGTAAATATTTTTCAACCGGGCGCCCAACGCGCAATTTTTTTCTGAGCTCTGATGATGAAACATCCAGATCATCCAGTGTAATAAATTCGATCGAGCGACCTGTTGTTAATTCAAGAGTTCCAAAGTCGCTTTCAGCAACCAATCCAGCTAAATAATCTGGAAAATCGGATTCAGATTCGGGAATTTGGTATCCCGACCTGGTTGTAACGACCAAATTAACTTCTTCAAGAATTTTTTTATAGTCTTTCCATTCAGAAAATGTTTCAAAATTATCTGCGCCAATAATTAAAAATAGATCTTTAGATTCATTTTTTTTGCGAAGTTCTTTGATTGTGTCGATGGTGTAGCTTTTGCCGCCGCGCTTAAGTTCGCAATCATCAATTAAAAATGCTTTGCCGTACGTCGAAAATGCAAGTCTTGCCATTTCGATTCTGTGTTCAGGAGCGGGGGCCTCTGTTTGGATTTTTAATGGGTTTTGGCTGTTTGGAATAATATGGATTTGATTAAATCCCATTTTCTTTTGCACAGTCGTTAAACTGTTTACGTGGCCATTATGTGGTGGGTTAAAGCTTCCGCCAAAAATTCCTATTTTCATTTCATTATCCTTTTAGCCATTATGTGATGTCTTCGTGAAGAACACCTTTAGATTTCAAAACTCTGTCTGCAATTATTTTTAAAACGTCTTGTGTATTTTTACCAGTGACTCCAGAAATCGCATAAGCCTCGACGCCGAATTTCTTTTTGAATGTTTGTTTTAATTTTTCAAGTTGCTCTGCTGGCAATAAATCGATTTTATTTAATACTAAAATTTGTTGGCGCGATGAAAGTGGGAAAAAGCCGTCTTTATCTTTGCTCATTTCGTCATACTGTTCGATTTCAAAATTAATGTCTTCGTAATCTTGGATCGGATCGCGACCACTCATTCCAGATACATCGACCAGATGAACAAACAACGATGTTCGTTCAATATGTTTTAAGAACTGAATGCCCAAGCCTACGCCTTGGTGTGCGCCTTTGATTAAGCCTGGAATATCTGCCACCACGAAGCTGCTGTAATCCCCAACCATAACAACACCCAGATTAGGCGTTAATGTCGTGAATGGGTAATCTGCAATTTTTGGTTTGGCTGCAGAAATTCTGGAAATCAAGGTTGATTTCCCTGCGTTGGGAAATCCAATAATGCCAACATCGGCGATCAGTTTTAATTCAAGTATGATATCCATCGTTTCATTGCCTTCGCCAGGCTGCGCGTATTCGGGCGCTTGGTTGACGCTAGATCTGAAAAAAGTATTCCCTTTGCCGCCGCGCCCGCCTTTAAGCAAAGTGAATTCAGTGGTATTTGTTAAATCCGAAATGACTTCGTTCGTTTCAGCATTTCTTAAAATTGTGCCCTCTGGAACAATGAGAACAATATTATCACCGTGCGGGCCCGTAGCGTTGACAGCCGCACCAGCGTGGCCGTTGCCTGCTGAATATGTTTTGTAAGTTTTAAAATCGAACAGCGAATTAATATGTCTTGAGGTTTTAAAAATGACATTGCCGCCTTTGCCACCGTCGCCACCGTCAGGGCCACCGCGCGGAGCAGACGCTTCTCGACGAAAACTCACAGCACCTTTGCCACCGGAGCCTGATGCAACTGTAATTTTAACTTCGTCGACAAATTTCATAAAAATACCTTTATCGGCCTAAATGCCAAATACTTTGATCAGCTTTGTGCTGAACATTTTTATCAATAACCAAAACAAAGGGAGCCTTAAAGCCCCCTTTTAAGAATTCATATAATTTTATTAAAGACAGTTATTACGCTGTTTTTGCGTAAACGCTAACTTTAAATTTGTCTTTAGAAATTCTTTCAAATTTAACCAGGCCTTCAATGACTGCAAAGATCGTATGATCACGACCAATTTTAACATTGTTACCAGTTTGAAACTTTGTTCCACGTTGACGTAAAATAATAGTTCCTGATTTTACAAGTTCGCTACCAAAACGCTTAATTCCCAGGCTTTTCGACTGCGAATCCCGACCATTTTTGGTACTACCACCAGCTTTTTTACTTGCCATAACTAACTCCATTTTCTTTTAAAATAAATTAAATATTTTTATTCAAATTCTTACGCAAAAGAATTATTTATTTTTTCTTTTTAGCGACTGTTTTTGTTGCTTTTTTAGCTGAACGTTTTGACGGTGCTTTTTTAGCTGCCGTTTTTTTCGCTGCTGCTTTTTTTGCTGGGGCTTTAACAGAGGCCGCTGCTTTTTTAATGATTTTTGCAGACGTTGTTTCAGTTTTCTTAACTGAACCCTGGCCAATCATAGCTTCAGCACGAGCACGGCTGTCAGCTGTTTTTTGTTCAAAACGAGCTAAGCGCATTGCTGCGATGTCTTTAACTTCGGCTTTTGTATCAGCTTTTGAAGTTTGGCCATCTGGAGAAGTGATTGATTGGATAAAAATTTCAGTGAAATTTTGCTTGTGAGTACCGAATTTGCGGTAGCCTTGACGACGCTTTTTCTTGAAGACGAAAACCTTCATTGTGCGCGCTTGCTTTGTGATCACGACAGTGACCTTTGCATTTTTAACAGTTGGAGTACCAACGTGTGTTTTGTCTCCGCCAACCATCAGAATTTCTTCGATAGTTAATTCAGATCCTAATGCATTTTCTAATTTTTCGACTTGTAAAACATCACCGGCTTGAACTTTGTATTGTTTGCCGCCCGTTTTGATAATTGCGTACATGTATCCTCCTGTAAGAATGATGTGTGCTAGAGGGTTGTTGTGCCACGCGGATCGAACCACGGTCAAACCGTTTTTTTAATAATACGAAGAATAAATGAAAAGTCTTGTTTTTAAACCAATTAACTACTATTAATGGGTTTAATTATGAACCACAAATACATATGGAATAATAAAAACTGGCCTAATTTCAGCTGGAACAACGCCCAGCTGCTGGCCCCGCTTTCTGAAGCCCGCAAATCACAGGCTGAACTGTTGGCAATTCAGTCGATCGTCCAAGTCGCTGATAAAAAGCGAATCACGCCGAATTACTCATTCAAACTGACTGAAAGTATATTATTCAAATGGCATTCGGATTTATTTTTAAATGGTCGCGAGGGCTTAAAAAAAATAAATTTAAATCAGTTTCGCGCCGATCGCGCGCGCGACATTGATAAAGAAGTCACAGGCTTTCTGAGTTGGTGGAACGAACCACCATTGGATCTGGATACTTTAATCAGAACCGCCATTGCGCATTTGTGGTTTACATCGATTCAACCATTTGATGACGGCGCCGATGATATTTTATTTCAATTAACAGATTTTGCATTTGCCCAGGATGAAAAATCAGAATTCAGGTTGCACGATTTTCAGGTGCAGGTTTTAAATCAACAAAATAGTTATTTTGAAATATTAGAAAAAACCCAAACCGGAAATTCAGACATTACCGATTGGCTTGTGTGGTTTTTGAAAAATTTTTCTGACTGTTGCAAATCACAAGCTGGTATGGTTTCCAAATATTTGCGGGTGGCTGGTTTTTGGCAATCCATATCACAACATGATTTAAACGAACGCCAAAGAAAAATATTAAATTATTTATTGGTGGTCGATTTAGGATCTGAAATTACAAACCGGTTTTGTGTGGAATTGTGCGGGTCGAATCGCGAAGCTCTGAAAAGGGATTTGTCAGGGCTGGTTGGATTGGGTTTGATTCAGGTTCAGGGATCGGGACGAAGTGTGGTTTATAAACTTTCTATTGGTTCGTGATTTAGAAGTACTTTTTTAATATACTTTAGCGAGGATGTAGTTTTTGGTGAAATATTTATTGATTGATCGTAATTTGCTTTCTGGCATGCATGAAATTTTATCTCTATCGGCAGGCTACAACGTAAGTTTACCAGATGAGTTGGAATATTTTGAATCATTATATTCGTCGTCGTGGATTTTAGCCGTGGACGAACAGAAAAAATATATCGGCTTTGCACGTTCGTTTCAACAAAATGCGGACTGGAGTTTGGCTGAAATTTTTGTTGCAGCCGAAATCGCTGGCCGTGAAAAAGTCGCAATGGATTTGCTATTAAAATTTCAAGGTGCATTTTCTTTTGGCGTCAAACATCGCCTGCGCATTGATGTTTTGAATTCGGATATCGTGTTGAACAATGCCATCGAGCAACTAGGTCTTTCACATTCGAAGCAGACTTTTTTGTATTTTCAACGAGACTTGCGCAAACCAATTGATATTTTTAAACGTAAAAAAATTGATGTGGCCGCTGCGGAAATAGCTTACGTTTTTTCTAATCTTCATGAAACATCAGCAGACGAGGTCACGAATTGGCTCAACAATAATACTGTGCGCACAATTGTTGATTCTAATAGGGTTGTCGCGGCTGCGCAAATTTCAAATACTAACGATGCTATCGAAATTATCAGAATTGCAACTCACCCTGATTTTTTACGATTAGGCTATGCAAAAAAACTTATCGAAGACGTTTGTTCCGAGGCTTTTTGTAATAAAAAATTGCACGTTTATCTTAAGGTTGAGGACGTTCGTGAGCCCGCAATTTCGTTATATAAGATCTGTGGATTTAAAGAGTTGTTAAATAAAAAACAGGTTTGGCATTCAAGTTGGTATTAAAAATACGCCTCTATTGGACGATCTGTCTATTTACTTTAAAAATTCTTCTATAAACAAAATCTGCGACAAATGAAGTTGCATTAAAGTAAACTCAACTTTTTCTTTTTTAAGTCCCGCATAATAAAATACATTTTTCTTAATTACTCGCTCGCTCAGGCACAACTCAGAGGCATCAATCCGAATTGCTTTGGGGAATTTTTTATCACCCATAAATTGATTTAATGAACGAAGAGCTCCCGATTTTGCCGACTTAACTTCAATCGGTAAAATTATTTGGCCCAACTGGATCACAAAATCAACTTCGGCAGATTGTGATTTTTTGTCGCGCAACCAGTAAAATAATTTTGGAGCTTCTGCGCCAGTTTGCAAATATGCCAAATGCTGTGCTGCGAATTGTTCATAAATCAAACCTTTGATGGGCGAATCAATCGTATTTAAATGCATGATATCTTCCCATGCGATATTAAATTTTGCGCACAACAAACCCACGTCCAAATCGAAGCATTTATAAACTGAATCGTCTTCTGTTCCACTCAGTGAAATACCCGTCGCATTTGTGTGAAAGCAACGAATCAGGACTCTCGCTTTTTCAAGAAGTTCAATGGCGATTCTGATCTGCTTTGATTGGTATTCAGAAGCAAGTTCTGAGTATTTCATTTTTTTACCAAACATGTGGTGAATTTTGGAATATACAAAATTAATTTTATCGTAATCTGATTTTTTTGTGTATTTGGGAAAATCATCTGCGTAGGTTTGAATAATGCTTTGATGAACTTTGCGAACGAATTTTGGGTTTTCAGTTTCAGTAAATTTTAAAACCGCTTCAGGCATTCCGCCCACGAATAAAAATTGATGCAGTCGTTTTTGTAAAATGTCGAAGTTTGCAGAATTAATGTTCCCATTATTTTTTTGCCAATTTTGAACAAGTTTTTCTTCGCCGCAGGCCCATAAAAATTCAATGAAATTCATGGGGCCCAAATGATAATAATCAACGCGACCCACAGGTGCCGAAAATTCAGGTTGATCAAATATAAATTCCAGCAAAGACCCCGCCGCAATAACAGGAATTTCAGGATGCTTTTCATAAAAATACCTGAGCAACATAAATGCTTTTGGCGATTTTTGAATTTCATCTAAAAACAATAATGTCCGGGGTCCGAGTTGTGTTTTAAATTTGCTTTCGCACTCAGAAATGAAATCATCGACATCGATAACCTCAGAGGACAGCGTACGAAATTGAATTGTCTCGAAATTGATTTCAACAAAATCTAATTTTTGTTCGGCTGCAAACAACTTAACAAGTGTTGATTTTCCGACTTGGCGAGCACCACGTAAAACCAGTGGTTTTCGTTTTTTTTCATTGAACCAATTCGAAAAATGATCAATTGCCAGTCGCTTCATGGTTTAATTATACTAAAAATGGGGGTTTTTTTCAATATTATTGTACTAAAAATGGGGGGTTATTTATTCTAAGGCTCGTATAATCGATCTTAACCAAAAATTTCGTACTGTTCCATGTGGTAACTGGTTTCGATTTTGAATGCCAGTGAATGGCCGAAACGTTTTTCCAGATGTTCCAACGTTTCATTTTCTTCTTCGTAAATCCAATCGACGATGGCGGCGTTACAGTGAACGATCAGGGTTTTCTTTTTGTTTTCTTTCATGCCGACTTCGCGTTCCAGATCGCGAAAAATTTCGTTGGCAATTGTTGATTTGCGTTTGATGTAGCCTTTGCCGTCGCAGTACGAACAGGGTTCACACAATGTTTTCACAATGCTGGGGCGAATGCGTTTTCGGGTCATTTCGACCAAACCCAGTTCTGACATCGACGTGATATTTGTACGGCTGCGGTCTTTTTTGAATTCTTCTTGCAGAGCTAATAAAACCTGTTGCCGGTGAACTTCTTTTTCCATGTCGATGAAATCAATAATGATGATTCCACCCACATTTCTGATTCTGATTTGGTGGGCCGTTTCTTTGACAGCCTCGAGATTTGTTTTTAAAATCGTGTCTTCAAGATCTTTTTTGCCAACAAATTTTCCAGTGTTGACGTCGACAACAACCAGGGCTTCGGCTTCGTCGATCACAATGTATCCGCCGGATTTCAGCCAAACTTTTCGTTCAACGGCGCGCGAAATTTCAAGGTCGATATCGTACAAATCAAACAGCGGTTTTTTTTCTTCATACAGAATAATGTTGTGTTTGTATTTCGGCATTAATTGCGTCACAAATTTTGAAACTTTTTTATAAACTTCGGCGTCATCGACCCAAACGGTCGTAACGTCTTCGCTCATTAAATCACGCAGCGCGCGCAGTTCAACATCCAGTTCAGAATGAATGATGCCTGCGGTTTTTTTCTTTTCGTAACTTTTTTGAATTTCTTTGCCAAGGCGATCCAAATATTCAATATCTGCGCGCAAGGATTCTTCGGTGGCGCCTTCGGAAGCAGTTCGCACAATAACGCCGCCCGATGGATTAATTTTTTGAATTAATTTTTTAAGTCGTTCTTTTTCTTTTTCGTCTTCGATTTTTCGGGAAATTCCAACGTGTTTAATAAACGGCATGAACACAACACCACGGCCAGGTAACGAAATATGTGTCGTGATTCTGGCGCCTTTAGTGCCCAGTGGGTCTTTGGCGACCTGAACCATCACATGCTGGCCTTCTTTAATTAAATCTTGGATCGGTGTTTTAATTTCACGAGAAGGCCTGGTGTCTTCATCAGAATTTTTTGTTTCTTCGTCGTCGTCAAAAAAATTTTTTGCTTCATCAGTCATGATGTCGCCAACATATAAAAAGGCGGCCTTATCCAGACCAATGTCCACGAATGCGGCCTGCATCCCAGGCAGAACACGAGTGATAATTCCCCGGTGAACAGTTCCGACCATGGTTGGTGATGCTTTTTTTTCGATTTTCAGATCCATTAATGTGCTGGACTCGACGTAAGCCACGCGCGTTTCAAGGGGTCTGACGTTAATTAAAATTTCTGCAGCCATATTAGACGTTCTTCCTGTTAACTTATTCAGGGGTTGTACCGAATAAAGACATGATAATCAAACTGTGAGGGTGATTTATGGCAACTATCGACGATTTATTTAGATTAATGGTTGAACAAAAGGCATCGGATCTGCATATCACAAGCGGTGCGCCTCCGTATTTGCGATTACATGGAGCCATGTCTCCTTTAAATTACAGGCAGTTAACCAGCCAGGACGTACAGGGCCTTATTTTTGAAATTTTATCCGAAAAACAGAAAAAAGCATTTGTTGAAAAATGGGAACTTGATTTTGCATATGTTCTTGAGGGCGTTGGGCGATTTCGCTGTAATATATACATGCAACGCAAAGGATTAGGCGCTGTATTCAGAACAATTCCTGAAAAAATTAAAACTGCTCAAGAATTAAATTTACCACAATCAATTATTGATCTGACAGATTGCGATCGCGGTTTAATTTTAGTAACCGGCCCAACTGGATCTGGAAAATCAACGACACTGGCGGCGATGATTCATCACATTAATGCGACTCGCGATGCGCATATTATTACAGTCGAAGACCCGATCGAATTTGTTCATCCCAATTTAAAATGTTTAATTAATCAACGAGAAATTGGTTCGCATACAAAATCATTTGCCAATGCACTAAAGGCTGCGTTGCGCGAAGATCCAGATATTATTTTAGTCGGTGAATTACGCGATTTAGAAACAATTTCTTTGGCCTTAACGGCTGCTGAAACTGGGCATTTAGTTTTCGGAACATTACATACAAATTCCGCAGTAAAAACGATGGACCGTATTATTGATGTCTTCCCTTCGGGGCAACAGCCACAAATTCGCGCCATGTTATCTGAATCACTTCGCGGTGTTGTGGCACAAACATTATTTAGCAGAGCAGACAAGCAAGGTCGAATCGCTGCATTTGAAATTTTAAAAGGGACCAAGGCAGTTTCAAATTTAATTCGAGAAGGTAAAAATCATCAAATACCTTCAATGATGCAAACGGGATCAGCACAAGGTATGGTGTTGTACGAAAAATATGTTGAGGACCTTGTTAAAAAGGGTTTGATCACAGCTGCTGATGCAAAAACATTTTTAGGCAAAGACGAATCGCCGGGCTACAAGGCCGCCTGATACAGCGCTCTGACGCATAGTTGTTGAAAAGAATTCTATTTAAAACTAATCTTTGCGGATGAATTTAGAAAATTTGTCCGCAAAAAATTTAGCTCCCTATATTGATCACACGCTGTTAAAGCCCGAAACGACTAAAACGCAAATTCGAAAATTGTGCGAAGAAGCTTTAGAACATCATTTTTTTGCCGTGTGTGTAAATTCTGGTATGGTGTCAACAGCACGCGAAGTTTTAAGATCATCAAAAATACAGATTGCAAGCGTTGTCGGGTTCCCGTTAGGCGTTTGCGATTCTGCATCTAAAGCATTTGAAACAAATCGCGCAGTCAATTTGGGCGCGACGGAAATCGACATGGTTTTAAATATCGGTGCACTCAAAGCCGGCGAATTTAATTTTGTCGAACGAGACATTTTTGATGTTGTTCGGGCCGCCGAAGGAAAGATCGTTAAAGTTATTTTAGAAACTATTTTATTAACTGATGAAGAAAAAAAGAAAGCTTCAGAAATTTGCGTCAAAGCCGGTGCACATTTCGTTAAAACCTGTACAGGGTTTAACGGCGGTCAAGCCACTGTCGCAGATATTGAATTAATGAAATCAGTTGTGGGCAATTCTGTAAAAATTAAGGCCAGCGGCGGAATTCGCGATTTTGAAACAGCAAAAAATTTAATTTTAGCCGGCGCTGTGCGACTGGGAACCAGTTCGGGTGTCGCTTTAGTTAAGGGTGTTGAAATTAAAGGTGGTTATTAAATGTTAGCGGCGGAGATTATTAAAAAAAAAAGAAACGCATTTGAATTAACTGAATCTGAAATTCAATTTTTTATTAATGGTTATACAAAAAATGAAATCCCCGAATACCAAATGTCGGCGCTGTTGATGGCTATTTATTTTAAGGGCATGACTACTGCTGAAACATTGTCGCTAACGAAAACAATGTTGAATTCCGGCATCACCGTCAACACATCTTCGATACCTGGGTTTAAGGTTGATAAACATTCCACTGGTGGCGTTGGCGATAAAACCAGTTTGATTTTGGGGCCGATTGTTGCAGGCTGTGGTTTGCATGTGCCCATGATTTCCGGCAGGGGCTTGGGACATACTGGCGGCACACTCGATAAATTAGAATCTATCACTGGTTTCAACACTCAGCAAAGTTTAGAAAAATTTATCGAAATAACAAAAAAAGTGGGCACATGTTTTATTGGACAAACTTCTGAAATTTGTCCGGCAGATAAAAAAATATATGCCCTGCGCGACGTCACAGCAACGGTTGAAAGTTTGCCGCTGATTTGCGCCAGTATCATGTCAAAAAAGCTTGCCGAAGGCATTGATGGCCTGGTTTTAGATGTTAAATATGGTACCGGCGCATTCATGAAAACACCCGAAAAAGCCCAGGAGCTCGCAAAAAATTTAATGGCAATTGGTCACGGTTATGGAAAAAAAGTCGTCTCCGTTTTGTCGTCAATGGACCAGCCCTTGGGGAAATATTCGGGCAACGCATGGGAAATTTTTGAATGTTTAGAAATCATGAAAAATAAAAAATCGATGGGTGCCGATGGTTATGACCAGTACGCAGACACCCGCGAATTGTCATTGCAGTTGTCTGCGCAGATGATTCATCTGTCTGGAAAAACTAAAACAATATCAGATGCTTATGAGATGGCTTTGGAATGTTTGGTTTCGGGCCGGGCGCTAAAAATATTTGATGAAATGTGTGTTTTACAAGGTGGAAATATACATCAACTCATTTTATCAAACCAATCAACCACCGTTGTGTCCAAAGAGTCAGGGTATTTAAAATCATTTGAAGTTGAGCAAATCGGCATCGCTGGAATTTTAATTCGGGCTGGTCGGCAGGTCACTGCTGATCAAATTCATCCGACAGCAGGAATTGAATTTCATAAAAAAATCGGAGACCCAGTTTCTGTGGGTGAAACAATTTTCACGATTCATGGCGATGAACCTGAATTGTTTTCTGGTGCTGAAAAATTGCTGAATACTTGTTATCAAATAAGCTTGCAAAAGCCCGCACCACACGTTTTGATAAATAAAATACTGGAGCAATAAATGACGATTCAAAAATTAACTGAAACCGCAGAATTTATTAAATTAAATTCTAAAACGAAACCGCGTATAGGTATTATTTTAGGATCTGGTCTTGGGCATTTTGTACAGCACATGAATATCGAAGCGACGATTCCGTTTCAACAAATTCCACATTTTATTCCACCAACGGTCGATGGTCATTCTGGAAATTTAATTTTAGGCACAGTCGGCGATGTGCCAATTGTCGTTTTACAGGGCCGCCTGCATTATTACGAAGGCCATTCAATGGACGTTGTCGCCTACCCGACGCGAACTCTGGCGACACTTGGGATTGAAATTTTAATTGTCACGAATTCGGCCGGCGGATACGGCGACGGCATGAATGCCGGTGATTTTATGATTATCGAAGACCACATTAATATGATGGGAACAAACCCATTAATGGGACCCAACATCAAAGAATTGGGCCCCCGATTTCCCGATATGACCATGGCTTACGATTCTGAATTAATTCAAATCGCCGAAAAAATATTTCGCGCACAGAAAACTTTTTTCCACAAAGGTATTTACGTCGGCGTTACTGGGCCCACATACGAAACTCCGTCAGAAATTAAAATGTTCAAAGGCATGGGCGGTAAAGCCGTCGGAATGTCCACCGTCCCCGAAGTCATCGCCGCAAACCACATGGGCCTGCGCGTAGCAGCCATTAGCTGCATCACAAATTTAGCCGCCGGAATTTCAGGTAATAAATTAAACCACACCGAAGTCACTGAAACCGCAAAAAAAGTCGAACAAAAATTTTGTAGTTTTTTAATCGAATACGTTGGGAAGATTTAATTAACGTAGCGTTCATTCGTGTTAGTTAAAAAAATTTAAGTAATATTATTGCGATTTTTGTTAGTTAAATCCTGTTTTAAACAATTTATGGTTTTATTATTGAATGAAATTGTTTAGTTTAATACTTAGGTCCTATGGTTTGACGATAGCGGATTGCCGAAAGAACAGTATGAAATTTACGTTTTTAATACTGCTTGCAACATCACTGTTTTTTTCATGCGCATCCACGCAAAAAAATAATGATGTTTGCGGTGATATTCGAACGCCCGCGAATGCTGAACAATGCGCGGTTTTGTTCCCGCAGAAAAATTCAATCGCCAATCCCACAGACGCTGAAATTTTAAAATATATCGATGCGCTGGTGATTGAACAATTAAGAATTCAATCGAAAAAATACGACAACAAAAATCAGCTTGATCAGGCCGTTGATGCTTTTTCGAAAGCATTAAATAAAATTATGCTGATTGATAAAAAATATTTAACTGTATTTAGGCAAAAATTTGCAGAAAAATCGAAGGACTATAATAAAAATTCAAAATCCGCCGATAAAGAAAAGCGCGAACTTGATGAGGCCAAGCGAAAAGCCATCGAAGATTCGCTAGATCCAATCAATCAAGCCAAGCAAAAAATAATTTTTCACACAATTAAACCTGGAAAATTCATGATGGGTGAAATCGGAAGCCAAGTTGAAACGATCATCGATCAACCATTTTCAATGATGAGCACACAGTTCACCCAAATGATGTGGGCGCGACTAAAAATTGCCATGGGTGAAACGGATATCAATAAAATCAATCCATCGTCTAATAAAGCTGGCACAGAATCGCAAATCATAAAAATCGAAAATTTTGATATTCAAATGAAGCCCGATCACCCAGTTGAAAGGGTTAGCTGGATTGAAGTTACGCGATTTATCAAAAATTTAAATGATTTATCAAAAATAGATAATTTTAAAATACAAAATCTATTGACGCGCCTAATTCCAGAACATCAAAAAAATGATGTCTACGACTTGCCCACGTCAGAGCAATGGGAATTTGTAATGCGTGATCGTGGTAATGCAAAGAATAGATTTTTCGATAAATCGGATGATTCAGAAATTTCAAAATACGCATGGCATGATACGAATTCGGGGCATGACACACATACCGTAGCCGAGCTATTACCGCGCATGATTGACGGGAAACCGTTTTATGATATGGAGGGCAATGTTTCTGAGTTGACTAAGGATTTGTGTCGTAATTCTACTGATTGCCATGTTGCCCGTGGTTCAAACTACGTCACCGCATCTAAATATTCACACATATTGAGTAGTCATTGGCCACAGCAGGACACCCCAAACCACGCTGTAGGTTTCCGCCTTGTACGAACAAACCGTTAATTCAAAAAATAAAAAAGTGCCGACCGCAAAATCACATCCATGACGTCATTGCCCCCGCATCATACAGGCCAAACCCACCAGTCAATGGTCCTTGGTCTGCTTGTACATGTTGGGCACCAAAAGAATTCAACCGTTACAATGCTTTTAATTTTGACCAAATAATTAAAATAAGAATAATAATCCTTAAAATCATTAATGTGATCGTTAAAATTTGTCGAATAGATACCTGCTTAGTTGTATTCATTCCGGATTTCGTCCTTCCTCGGAGGCGAAATTCATCTTTAGCGAGTATTGCGGCCAGCACTATTCGCTAAAGCTTTTTTCGTGCCTAGGTTAAAACACAACCTAAAACTGGACCACTTCCAGACCCCGCCAGACTTAAAAATTTTCATTTTTAACCGATAAGTTTTCTGAGCAGTCATCAGATATGAACCTTCTGATGCCGCCAGAAAGTTTCTGTGAAAAAAATTCAAATTCAATATTTTTTAATTTTAACCATTGGTCTGGTTTTTTTATCGGCGTGTAGCAATGGGAAAACGGCCGAAAGTGTAACATCGCAGAACAGCTCTGATGAGTGTTTGGCCGCAGCCGTAACAAATCGTTATGTTGTTCAATGGGAAGATGGAAGTTATTCGATTGAATACGGAAAATCAGATGATGATTTTAAGAAAAATTTTACTGAAAAAAAATTAGCATTGATTAAACACGTCGATCGCGATCATCGCATACAATTAAAAATACAAAATACAAATGATGTAACTGCCCAAGGCAGTGGTGGTTTAAATTGGGGGCCCGACAAGGTGGAAGCGCCTGCGGTTTGGTCCCAAGGATTTCGCGGAGAAAATATTTTAGTCGGCGTCGTTGATGGAATGGTCGATGTGTCACATTCACAATTATCCGGAAATATTTTTTCAGTTCAGCAGTTTAATGCAGAAATAAATGATCCAGAACGAAATAAACACGGATCACATGTATCAGGAGTTATTGCGGCTGATCCCAACATGGGCCCTGTGACCGGAGTCGCACCACGCGCAAAAATTATTGGTGGACAATTTATTGCAAATGATGGCGGCGGATCATTGGGCGATGCTATTTTAGCAATGAATTATGTCGCAGATCGCGGTGCAAAAATTATCAATATGAGCTGGGGTGGTGCACCCTGTGTGCAGAATTTAAAATCTGCGATGGAACAGTTGTCTGGAAAAGGAATTTTTTTAGTCACTGCCGCGGGCAACGAAGGAACAAATTCGGATTATTCACCGTCATACCCCGCAGCATTTGGATTATTAAATCAACTGAATGTTGCAGCAACGACGATCGATGATTTTATGATTTATTTTTCAAATCGTGGTTATCGTACGGTCAACATAGCGGCGCCCGGCGTCGGAATTATTTCAACGATACCCGGAAACAGAACTGAATCGATGGACGGAACCAGCATGGCAGCGCCAATGATTTCTGGTGTGGCCGCTTTACTTATGAGTGCGCGACCGTCTGCAACGTCACAACAAATTAAAATTGCAATGGTCAACTCTGCAGACATTGGACCAAATACTTTGCAAGTCAGCAGTCGAGGTCGCGTGAATGCGCGGCGCGCATTATTGGAATTGCAAAAAATATTGCCTTAATTTTTACACACTCGACCTTAGGTTATAGTCTTCTTGCGGCGCGCTCTAACTGTAGAGTAATTGGTTGAGGCCGCGTCACCAAACATGATAAATTATCATTCTTATCCGCAAGATTTTTTGCCGATAAAATGAAAGGTTTTTCATGCGTCATTATATTTCTGATCTTAAAAATTTTGTGGGCGAAACAATCGAATTAAAAGGCTGGGCTTATCAAACCAGATCATCAGGTAAAGTTAAATTTTTAGAGCTTCGTGACGGCACCGGAATTGTGCCCTGTGTGTTTTTCGCCAAAGAGTGCGGTGAAGACATATTTAATAAATTTGATGAAATTACTCAGGAAACTTCGTTAACGTTAAC
>JANPOT010000022.1:0-130886 GCA_031428135.1 Pseudobdellovibrionaceae bacterium
TATATGCCAGTTTTATGCATGTCTATATTCCGTTCGCACTGGTTTTTGCAGTTTGGCTGAAACGTCGTCAAAATTTGTCGCAAACAAAATTTATATTTTTATTGGGTATTACATTGGCTTTGTTTGAGCGGGCTTGGCCCAGTATTTTTGAATGGAATTTGGGTTATACGTTGTTATGGATGAAATGGCCGGTTTTTCAGTGGGCCGACACAGTTGGTTTTTGGGGATTGTCATCGATCATTTTATTGATTCAGTCGTTGATTCTGTTTTTTATTTTTCAATTTAAACAGCAATCAAAAAAAACTGTTTTCGGGATTTTGATTTTGGCCACAGCATTGTTCGTTTTTCATTTTGCAGGAAAAATCAAAGAATCGACCTGGTCAAAAACGAATGACCAGTTCAAAGTCACAGTCACCCAAGGTAATATTTCAAACGAAGAAAAATTATCTGCAGAAAAAGGAGCCGCATTTCAGCCCTATGTTTTTAAAGTCTATGCGGATTTAGTCAGTCAGCATTTAACATCACAAGCAAGTCAACCAGATGCGATTCTGTGGCCAGAAACAGCCATGCCCTTTGCTCTGGATAAAACATTTTCGATGTACTCAAATCAACTGGCGTTGCAAAATCAAATCAATCAATGGAATATGGTTTTACTGACGGGTGGATATTCTCAAGATTTAAAAAAACGTGATCATTTAGGCAATTTTAAAACACAAAATTCAATTTTTTTTATGGGTCCCACGAATTCATTATCGAATCAACAACCGGATCCTTATTTCAAATCTGATTTATTAGTGTTTGGCGAATACATGCCCCTGGGCGAAACGTTCCCATTTTTATACAAATTATTGCCCTTTGTCGGAGTTTATGAAAAGGGTCCTGGACCTGTGTTAAAAACAATCCTGACTCCAGAAAATAAAAAATTTAATTTGGGTCCACAGATTTGTTATGAATCGTTAAACACAAGCTTCTCCAGAGGCCTTGCCTTAGCAGGCGCTGATATTATTTTCAACGCCACAAACGACTCTTGGTACGGTGCCGGAACAGAACCTTACCAACATATGATGATGACTTTGGGTCGCGCTGTTGAAGTCCGCAGGCCTTTAGTTCGCGCAACAAATACAGGATTCAGCACAGCAATTTTAGCCAATGGATTCCAATTAGCCCAGTCGCCCATGGACAAACCTTGGGTGCATACATTTGAAATTCATTATCAAAAAAATGCTAAAAACAGTTTTTACACAAAATATGGACATTTTGATTATTTAATTTGGATTTTTATTTTATTATTAATTTTAATTCCGAAAGGCACACACCATGTACGTCATCAAAAACCTTGATTGGTCAGAAATCATTGAGCGCATGAAAAATTTTGCGACCAGTGAATTTGGCAGAAACGAATTAGATCAATTAATGCCATTGTCCAATGCCGCATTGGCCGAGAAAAGTTTTTATGACGTTGAATCTGCAACCTATGTGATTCAATCTGGCATCAGACCACACATGGAAAGTTTAGACCTGTATGAACCCTGGGTCAGTCGACTCAGAAAAAGTGCAGTGTTGAAAACTTTGGAACTGAAGGACATTCGCCATTTTTGTCTGGAAACAATTGCATTGAAAGAAGCCCTTTCTGAACAATCAACGGCATGGGCTGTGGATATTTCAGAGCAGTTAATGAATGCCAATGAACCACTGTCGGCCATTGATCATCTGATGACAGCCAGCTGTGATATTCGAATGGATGCATCGGAAACACTTTACAGATTATCGAAAGAAAAAGAAACTTTAGCCCGTCAAATTCAAACACAAATGGACCGACTTGTGGCCGATCACAAAATGGATCATATGCTGCAGGAAAAATACGTCACAACACGTGAAGGTCGTTGGGTGATCCCCGTTCGCGGCGGAATGCAACATTATGTTCCTGGTGTTATTCACGCCAGTTCACACACCAAACAAACTGTGTTTATTGAACCAGAAATTGTTATTCCAATGAATAATCGACTGCGACAAATCGATGTGGACATCGAAGAAGAAATTGAACGTTTGCTGATTGAAATTTCAAATTATTTAATGACTCAGAAAAATAATTTTGAAAAATCTAAAACTTTATTATTAAAATGCGACGTCCAAATTGCAAAAGCTCAGCTGACCGTTTTATTAGGCGCTGAGCCTTGTCGGTTTTCAAATTCAACACCTTTGAATCAACGTGCTGACGATCCCAAAATTGAAATACACCTGAAAGATTTATTTCACCCCATGTTAAAAATGAATGGTAAAAAACCTGTTTCAAACACAGTTCATTTAACAACTGAAAAATCAATTTTGATGTTATCCGGCCCCAACGCTGGTGGAAAAACAGTGTTGTTAAAATCAATTGGCTTAGCCGCGCAAATGGCTCGGTGTGGATTGCCGATTTGTGCAGAAAAAAATTCAACGATTCCATTTTTTGAAAATATCGCAACCAGTATCGGCGATTCACAAAGTGTTGACGAAGATTTAAGTACCTTTGCGGCACATTTAAAAACTTTGGATCTGGCACAAAAATTATCAGGACACCATAATTTAATTCTGGTCGATGAAATTTGTGGGTCCACTGATCCGGAAGAAGGCAGCGCACTGGCCAGGGCTTTTATTGAATCCTATGCTGAAAATAATGTATTCGCTGTTGTGACTTCACATTTAAGTCCATTAAAATCCGGTTGGTCCAACGAGGGATCTGTTGTGAATGGCAGTTTGGAATACGATTCAAAAAGTGGTAAACCGACATATCAATTTTTACACGGCATACCTGGCGATTCATTAGCAATTTTGACAGCAAAACGCGTTGGCGTCAGTCCTCATGTCTTAGCCAAAGCGCATGAACATTTGTCGCCGCTGGCGAAACAAAAAATTTCAGCTCTGAATGAAATTGAAAATTTAAAAAAAGATCTGTCTGATTTACAAAATAAATTCAGAAAAGATCTGAAGGATCTTGAATCAGAAAAACAATCCTTGGCTGTAAAAATCAAAGATTTTGAAAAAGAAAAAGAAGCAGAACTTGAAAAAACCATCAAACGTGCTTCAAAAAAAGTCGACGATGAAATTGCCAACACAATGGCCGCCACAGCCTTGGACAAACACCGAAAATTACAAGAAATTAAATACAACATGCCTGAAATTGTTCGCAGTTCAAAAGTTGATTCAAACCAAAATTCTGCGCAAATCAAAACGGCTGATGAATTTTCTGAACGATTTCCGCCAGGCACCAAAGTTTTTGTACAATCATTAAACCAAGACGGCATCATTCAATCAAAACCCAACGCCAAAGGTGAAATTTTAGTTTTATCACAATCCATCCGTTTACAATTGCATTACACCGAATTAAAACCCGCACAAAAATCATCAAACCCAACAGCACAATTGGTGAATCGCAGTGGCGCTGGATATGGCGGTGGCAGCATTGCCCACATGGACGAAGACCGTGTCGTCGATCTGCGTGGAAAATCTGTCGACGTCGCATTGGGTGATTTAGAAGCGGCGCTGGACCGCGCAAGCACGAACAAAGAAGACCGCATGAAACTGATTCATGGCCACGGTACAGAAGCTTTAAAAAAAGCGATCCGTACATTTTTATCAAGGTCTGTGTATGTTAAAAAATGGAAAGCAGGCACTCCGGATTCTGGCGGCGATGGTGTGACGTGGGTTGAATTGGGACTGAGTTAATTTTTTAATGTTAATTTTTTCTTAAATCGAGACACTGTCAATTTCATCAACAACCGTCACATTTTAAAATGCATTCGTCTTGAATTGACGCAACCACCTCGGTCACGATCGATTGATCATTGGCCCAGGCATTGCTTTGAATAATGTTATCGGAGGCTTTATGACAACAAAAATTTTATGCTCGATTGTTTTTATCGCTGCGCTGTCGTCATGTTCAAATACAAAATCAAACGATGTCCAAATCAACACGCAGGCTTCAGCCAATCCAACAACATCAACCACAATCAATTCACAAAAGTTATTGACCAGTTGTAACAAATCTGAAAATTCTGACATGTCATTTCATATCAATGCTGTCGTAAATACATCCGGGCAAATGAACCCTGACTGGATTAAAATCAAATATAATTTTTTATCTGCAACAAATGCTGTCAGCGGTAATACCGTCAAATTTTTTAAATGGAAAGTCTCTGGCGGACAATCTGTATTGGATCAAACACCCTTGTCGGTTATGTTTTATGATTTGTCTTCGAATCAATTAACTTCAAATCCAGGAACATCATTAGTTGCATCCGAAATATCATTATCACGTGGAATTTATATTCAACTGAATGATGTCGCTGGAACATTTCAAGTCATTAAAGCCGTTGTCTATAATTCATCAGGGCAAATTGTCGCACAATTGAATTCATTAATTCCACAATTTAATTCAAACCCCGCAGAGTATGCAACGAATTCAGATGGTAGCGCCCGGGCACAAATTTTAATTGATATGCACCCATTAAAATCAGTTGCGACAACGGCGTGGACGCAAACTGATTATACAAATTTTTTTCAAAGTTATTGCTTTTAATGCGAATTTTCGGTTGAAACTTCTTCGGCTTCCAAGTTTTCACCCTGACGATAGCGGTCCAACAGCGCATCATCAATCGTAGGAAATGAAAACAACAACGAATGAACCTGCGTATTTTGATCTTCTTCAGTCACAACGATATAATGTAAATCTGAAATTGAATTTTCTGAAACATCTGAAATAAACGTTACTAAAACCTGACCATCACTTCCGACTTTGCGCCAAATTTCATCCGGAGCATTAATCACTTCGTCACGAAATTCAGCGTATTTTTTAAAATCATCAGCCGGTACGTCCTTATCAGAACGTACTTTCATCATTGATTCCAACAAACCTATGGCCAAATAATCACCTTCTAGAAGCGAATCACCTTCGATGGCCGCAAATTGGATGGCTTCAAGTTTTCGGTGATAAATAATTTCTTTTTCGCGGAACATTTCAAGCAATTCAGAATCACATGTCGCAAACTGAACAAAAACAAACGTTGGATATTTTTCTTCTGAATTTAAATACACACAGGCGACATAACTGAAAACATCATCACCGATTTCAAAATCTTTGACTAAAGTATACAACACCATGTCTGGGAATGTTTCTGTATCAATCCAGATTTCATCGGGATCATCCAACGTGGATTCCAAATGTATTTCTTTGGATTCAAGCTCTTCGTTGGTGAAATCAATTTTAGGATTAAAATTTTTAAAATATTTTTTTTCAAGATAACTGATCTGATTTGAAAAATATCCAAATAACGTTTTTTCATTTTCAAAAATCAGACCTTGTGCTTCGTCAATCACCAAAAGTTCTTTGTCTTTGAAATTTTGTTTTTCTTTGCGGACTTTGGCTTTTGTTTTTGGAATTGGTTTTGTTTTGTCTTTGAGTTTCGATTTAACATTAATCTGAATTTTTTTAGCCTTCTTCAAAGAAGTGCTTTTATTGTTAATCTTACTGTTTAATTTGCTAGCAACTTTACTCACAACAAACTCCTGTTGCTGAAATTCTAGCTGATTAATTATTTTTTAAATACATAATTATCATGACTGCTTTGGTCATAAAAAAGTTTTATTGAAACAACACCATTTCTATTTGACGCTGAACCAGAGGTTTACGTGTCCAAAGTCGAAGTGTTTTTAGATCAAAATCAGATTCAGAATTTAAAATCTATTTTAAATCAATCCGAAGTCGGAATTCACTTACTGTTCGATCGCCAGCTGATCGCTGAAGCTTTTAAAAATGATAAAAATGAAACTGATTTTTTTGAATTGGATCACTTAAAAAAAATCCAAGACGATCTGATTCAGCTTCTGCAATTCCAACAGCTTTCTGAAAAAAAAACTTTTATTGCAAGCCTTACAACCGAACGCCAACACAGCATCGTTCGCGCCTACTTTTATATTATCGAAAATAACCTCAAGCAGTCTCAAAAACTTCAGCATTAAATCCACTGAAAAATCGACAATAAAACTGGACAATAATCCCGTGTTTCGCTCCGATACAATTGCCGAAATAGCATTATGAAATTATTTTTTTTAATATTTATTTTCACACAATTCTCAAGGGCCGAATACCGAGTATTTGTTTTAAAAATTGAAAACTCACAAACGCAAACTGCAAAAACGATCAAATCCACATTGGACCCCGAACAATACAAATCAATTTATTTATTAAAACCGACTGAAACGATCAGCTATGTGGATACATGGCGCTGCATGGGATCAGCGCGGGATTTCATGCCCCTTTGTAATGCTCCGCCGAAAATAGAAAAACCACCCCAGCAAAACGTCCAGAATAAGTCCTAATTTAACAAAATCAAAGTCCCCACATAGGACACACTGAATCTGTTCTGCTAAGATAAAGTCTATGGCTGAATCAATACAAAATAAAAATATGGACCGCGGATATATTCGCGAACTTCAACAAGACAAAAACAGCAAAAAAAAAGAACTCGCAGAACTTCAACGCGAAGACATTAAACAAGTTAAAAGTTTTTATGCTGAAAAAAACAAAGAAATTGACGATGATACTTCAGCCGCCATCAATCATATTAAATCTGAACAAACTGATAACGATCAAATTGATCGCCAGGCAAAATCTGAAGAACGAAGAGCCCAGTTAGACGAAAAACGAATGGAAGCCCAAGACCGTGCAGCCGAACGACAATCCGGCGTATCACAGGCCTCAGTGTACAACCGTGAAGGTCGTCTGCCCGCCTCAATTGAAAAAAAAAGTCCAAAATAGATTCTGAAGAATATTTTGATCTCTCTGATAAAATAATTTCAACTCCAGATGATGATCCTTTTTACAGTATAGTTGATCGCGGCAGCAGTATCCAAGAAGCCAACAATGGATATTTTATCGAAGCCTATGCGCCTGAACACGAAAAAGACCAAATCAAAGTTTCAATTTTAGCTGACAAGGCTGTGATTTCAGGAAAAAGAAAATTTCAAGACACTGCCGCTGACGATACAAAATCCATCAGCACAAATAATTTTCAAACCTACAGAGAAGAATTTAAATTAAACAGTCCTGTCGCTGCCAATGGTATAACCCGTGAGCGAGATGGTGATTATGTGAAGTTTTTTATTCCTAAAGCCTAGCTTAAGCATAGCTGTAGGAATTATTTAAGATAATTTGAAATATCTTTCAGTAAAAAAATTCTTTTGGCAGATAATTGATTTAATTCCGCGAATTGTTTTTGAATCATTTGAATCACATCAACCTGTTGCGATGTTTGATCTGACATTTCGTTATAAATAGAAATTTGAAATGAAGGCGATAAATCAGTTTCGTGATTTTGATTGATATTTATTTTTTGATTTTCATTTATACTTTTCACAAAACACCTTCTTTAAAATTTAGTAACTTACGATTATTTATATTCGCACTGAACATTTTCCGTATCCACATCTGCAGGCTCAGTGCGATTTGCAAAAGCCGATAAATACATTGCCATCACAGATCCTTTTTCTTCGCCGTGCTTTAAGCCCAAAAAGTGTCCCATCTCATGAAGCACTAAAGCTTCAAAGCTGTAACCCGTAGGATTTTTTTGTACTTCGCTTGATCTACTCGCCGTATTGATGAATTGCTTTGGATTTTCATTGTAATATGAAAAATCTGCTGCATTGATTCTGATATCAGCTTCTTGGATTTCATCACCCGCCCAATAGACAGATGTTCGACCCTGTTCAGACTTTTTATCTGACTCCCAATTATTTAAAAAGTAAATACCATTTTTTTTGTCTCGACCTGGCATTGATTTTTTTGAATTTTGCCCCGCGGTGAACTGTAAATTTTCCTCGGTCAGATCAAAGGCCTTCTGACCAATTTTCTTTTCCCAAGTGGCCGCTGCGCGGTAAATAGCTGATTTGAGGTCTTCAGGAACGCTGTTTGAAATTTCAAATGCTACCGGTAGTTTTTGCTTCCAGGAAATTCTCTGCCCATAGACGTTTTGAACAAAACCACAATCATTAGCTGGCTTTGGCGAACAGGCCGACATCAACCCCAGAATACCAAGGCTGATTACGAATATAAAAATAGATTTCTGTGTTATTCTCACGAATGATATTATTTCAACAACTTGGCCAGTTCATAGTGGCCATATTGATTTATAACGTATCAGATCAATACATCTGCACTGCATTCGACAAATTCAGTGCATAACTGTCAAAAAAAACGACACTTTAATTTGAATTTCTGTTTAATCTTATACTTGGCATAAGTAGGACTGTTGTATCAAAGCGACACTTTATTATTTAATATTTGAACTGATCGTAATTCCAGAATGGCACCAAGTGATCTAATTATTTGAAATAATTAAATAATGTGACTTGGCAAGGCGCTTGCTAATGTATCAAAGCAAGACAAGCCTTCGCTCAACCACAATCGTGGAGATCATACCAGAGCGAAACCAAACCCGCCAAAAAAACTTCCATCGCTGGAAGGGGATAAAAACCCCGATCTCCGGCTCGTGCGCGAGTTGCACGCGAAGGCTAAAATATAAATTTATTTTATTTCAGATTGTGCAAATAAACTTTCAAGTGTTGGCCTGGTCAATACATAAACAGCGCTCATCAATAAAACGACGAATGACGCTATTTTAAAACCATAATGAATTCCTGAAACTCCGATAATAACAGCACTGACACTCATTCCGACACAAGCCATTATTTTTCCCAAACGCGGTATCGCTTTGTATTTTCTCCATGAAGTAATTGTCGGACCGATGCGCGGATGTTTTAACATCCAATTTTCTAATTTTTCAGAACTGGTTCCAAAATAATAAGCCGCAGTAATAAAAAAACATGTCGATGGCAACAGTGGCAAAACTGCACCCAGTATGCCGATTCCTAAAAAAATAAAACCGAATAGTAAATTGACTCTGCGTTTCATATCAAAGAATTTTTGTACACACGTTCGTGGATTTCAACAATTTTATCAGCCGAAAAAACATACGGCTTCCCGCACATTTGGCATGTAATTTCAGGCTCTTCTTTTTTGTCGACCATATCTTGTAAATCTGCAATTCCTAAAACTTCCAATGCTGCAGATACGCGATCTTCGGTGCATGGGCAAAAATATTTTGCATGAACATTGTGATCCAATTCCGTAAAATCAATTTCCGTCATAAACGGCAAAACTAAATCATACGGTGCACCACCCGCCATCAAAATTTTTGATACACTGGGTTTAAAATCATCAGCATTTTTTTGAATCAGTTCTACAATTTTTTCGTCAACACCAGGCATAACTTCAATAATTACTCCACCAGCTTTTGTGACTTTGCCGTATTCATCTAAATAAATTCCCAGTGAAACAACTGATCTTGTCTGATGCGATTGATGTAAATAATGAGCGATATCATCGCCAATTTCGCCGCTGACTAATTCAACTGTTCCCAAAAATGGGCTTTTCTGAAATGGCGTATGTCGGGAAACAGATAATGTTCCATGACCCAAGGCTTCTTTCAGAAGTGAAGGTTTTTTATAATCCGGTGGTTCATAACCAGGATTAGGTGTGTAGGCACGAACGCGACCTTCAAAATCAGCTTCGACGTAGATACTTTTGAGCGAACCGTTGCCGCGAAATAATAATCCAATTTTTTGTTGATCTTTCAGCTGACTAGCCAGCAGTAACGCACCGACCATGGCTTTACCGACACCCATCGTTGCCACAGGCATCATTTTCTGCAACATCTGAACTTCTGCGACTAAATCTGTCGCATCAATGGCTGCCATACGAACTGTAAAATCATTTGAACAAAATCTGTGAATTTTTGACATTTTCTGAATATACCCCACAAGATTTTTTAATCAAAAAGTTTCTTTATGATTGTTGCGATTGCAAGATCATTTGTAATGATCTTTGCTCAGGAAAGTGTCTTTAAATCAATATGCGTCAAATTTTAACGTATATTGATTTAAAGGACAGCTTTCGAAGAATCCACAGATTGTATTAAAAATCCAAATTAAGTATATTGAATTTGTATAAATTCAAAAAATGAAAGCTACAAAATGATTTTAATTCTGTTTCGACACGGCCACAAAAGCTTGCTTCCGTTTGCAGACCCCGATTTAACACCCCAAGGTTTTGATCAGGCCGCTGACCTGGTCCAACAGATTGAAGGTGGAATATTGCCGAAACCAACGCACTGCTGGTTTTCCGAAAAAATACGAACGCAGCAAACATTGTCAAAAGCCATTGAAAATTTTAATCCAATTTCAAAAAAAAGCTTAAATTTAAATTTGCGCTCACATACTGAAACTCACCACGAATTCAAATCACGAATACAAAAAATATTATTTGAGATCACAGCCGAAAACAAATCCACTGACGTGCATTTTATATGTACGCATTATGACTGGATCGAAGAAGGTTTGTCTTTGATAAATTCCGACAAAGACCTGAATTCATTCGAGTTTTCAAATTGGTCACCAGGACAATATTTATTATTTGAAATCGAATCCTCGGATAGAAATACCCACTGGAAAATGCTTAAAAAAGGAGTATTAAGGTGAACCATTTAACTAAAAATATTTGGGCTGTCGGCAGAAATTATGCAGACCATGCAACAGAAATGAATGCTCCGATTCCTGATAAAACAAAACAGTCACCGATGTTTTTTTTAAAAGCTGGCAGCACATTAACGACGTCTTCAAAAATTAAACTGCCCGTATGGTCTTCAGAAATTCATCATGAAATTGAATTGGCATTCATGGTTGATGAAAATTTAAAATTATCACATGTCACATTGGCTTTGGATTTAACAGCCAGAGATGCCCAAAATACAGCCAAACAAAAAGGCCAACCTTGGACGTTGGCAAAATCATTTATCGATTCTTGCCCTGTTGGAAATTGGATTTCGTTATCAGAAATTAATAACTACGAAAATCTGGAATTTGATTTATTAATCAATAACCAGACCGCGCAAATTGGAAGCTTTAAGGATATGATTTTTAAACCCTCAGAATTACTTGAATTTGTAAAAAACCATTTTCCTATTTTGCCTTACGACATGATCCTGACAGGAACACCTTCTGGCGTTGGCGCTTTAAATTCAGGCGATTTACTCACAGCTTCGTTGCGAGATACGACCAGCCCGCATCAAAAAATATTAAGTCTTGAATGGGATGTTGAGTAAATCACAAAATCTGGGTTATATTTCTGGCTCTTTTACCAGGAGATTTATGTCTGATCAAAATATTCAATCTGCAATTGTTCAAAAAGGCGAAGACATTTTAAAAAGAATGGAATCTCAAAGCAAAGTGTCTTTGTTTTCAAAAGATTTTTGGTACGGGTCCATCATGGACTGGAGCATGAAAAACGAAAAATTTAAAACAAACATGTTCCGTTTTGTTGACGTTTTGCCGTCACTCAATTCTGGCGACGAAGTCTCGACACACTTAAAAGAATATTTTTCTGAAGGTGGTAAATCTGAATTACCGGCCGTATTTAATGTGGGACTGGGCTTGGGATCGTTAGCACCAGGATTAATGGCTTCAGCGATTAAAAAAAATGTCATGGGCATGGCAAAAATGTTTATCACTGGTGAAAATACTGCAGAAGCATTAACTGTTTTAAAAAAAGCACGGAAAAATAATTTAGCATTTACAGTTGATATTCTGGGTGAAGCCACATTGTCCGAAACTGAGGCCTTCGAATACCAGCGCAGATATATGGAATTAATTACTGGGCTGGCTGCCGATGCCGCGAAATGGGATGACCACGCTTTACTTGATTTTGATGCTGACGGGAAAATTCCAAAAATAAATGTGTCTGTTAAAATGACAGCACTGTATTCTCAGATCAATGACAAAGACTGGGCCAACACCAAAAATATTCTCAAAGAACGCCTGCGACCGATTTTCAAATTGGGTATGGAAAAAAATGTTTTCATTAATCTGGATATGGAACATTATGCTGTTAAACATTTAACAGTCGAAGTTTACAAAGAACTGATTAACGAACCTGATTTGAAAAATTATAAATTTTTTGGTTGTGTTGTCCAAGCCTACCTACGGGATTCGATGGACGACGTTAAAGATCTGGTCGAATTTTCACGCGCACGCGGTACGCCTTTCACGATTCGCTTGGTCAAGGGCGCATATTGGGACAGCGAAACAATTGATGCCAAACAACGTGGTTGGGCAACTCCGGTTTATTTAAACAAAGCCGAATCAGATGCTAATTACGAAACATGTGCACATTATTTATTAGAAAATTATAAATGGATTCGCGTCGCATTAGCTTCGCACAATGTTCGGACCATATCGGCCGCACTGGTTAAGGCTGAAAAATTGGGTCTGGCAAAAAATGCTTTTGAAATTCAAATGCTTTACGGCATGGCTGAACCGATCAAAAAATCTTTGTCTGAAATGGGTTACCGTGTCCGCGAATACGCCCCGGTCGGAGAATTAATTCCAGGCATGGCGTATTTGGTTCGCAGACTTTTAGAAAACACGTCAAACGAATCATGGCTTCGTGGAAAATTCGCGGATGGCAAAACAACAGCTGAATTACTTAAAGATCCAGCCATTGGACTGACGCCAACAAACCCGAATTATGTTCCACCAAAAAATAAATTCGATAACGAAGCACTTCTGGATTTTGCGTTGGCCGATGTGCGCACAAAAACAGAATCTGCCATTAAAAATTTAAAATCAAAATTACCTATTAAAATTGAACCCGTCGTCGGCAACAAAAAAATTCCATCATCGATTTTGTATCAACGACCAAATCCATCATTGAATTCAGAAATTGTTTCAACAGTATCGATGGCCACAATTGAAACTGCAGAAACTGCGATGATTAAATCACATGAAGCTTTTACAACGTGGAAAAAAACACCTGCAAATCAACGCGCTGATATTTTAGACCGCGCAGCAGAAATTATGATTCGCGAACGTTACAACTTAATGGCAACACAAATATTAGAAGTCGGAAAACCTTGGGCCGAAGCCGACGGTGATGTTTGCGAAGCGATTGATTTTTTAAAATATTACGCACGACACATGCGTAAATTAAATTCTCCGCTTCGAGTGGGACATGCCCCGGGCGAAACAAGTCACTATATTTATAAACCACGCGGGGCCTGCGTTGTCATTGCACCGTGGAATTTTCCGTTGGCTATTTTAGCAGGCCAAGTCGCATCAGCCATCGTAACAGGCAATACGGTCGTCATGAAGCCCGCTGAACAAAGCACATTGGTGGCGCTTGGATTATTTGAAATATTCAAAGAGGCAGGACTTCCAGAAAATGTGATCCAGTTTTTGCCAGGTTTTGGTGAAGACGTCGGCGATTACATTGTTAAACATAAATTCACAACAACAATTGCCTTCACTGGATCAAAAACTGTTGGATTATTAATTCAAAAAAATGCGGCTGTTGTGCAACCTGGTCAACAACATGTCAAACGTTGCATTATTGAAATGGGCGGAAAAAATGGAATGATTATTGATTCCGATGCCGATCTTGATGAAGCTGTCGACGCTGTATTGTATTCAGCATTTGGGTTTTCTGGGCAAAAATGTTCTGCACTTTCACGAGTCATTATTTTAAAAGAAGTGTATGAAAAATTTTCGATCAGGTTATTAGCTGCTGCAAAATCAATTCAAATTTCATCAGCGGAAAATCCAACTGGCTATTTTGGCCCTGTCGTTGACGAAGAAGCTTATAACCGATTGAATTCACAAATTACAGCTGCCAGCATAAATCATAAATTAATTTTCAAAGGCGACGTTCCCACAGGCGGATATTTTGTACCTGTCACTATTTTTGGCGACGTGAAATCAACTGACGATATTGCGCAGAACGAATTTTTCGGCCCCGTTGTCGCACTGATGAAAGCCGATCATTTAACCGATGCGATTGCAATTTTAAATTCAACTGAGTACGCATTGACTGGCGGAATCTACAGCAGGTCACCTGCAAATATCGAACGCGCCAAAAATGAAATTGAAGTCGGTAATTTATATATTAATCGCGGCATTACCGGCGCCATGGTCGATCGTCACCCGTTTGGTGGTTTTAAAATGTCTGGTATTGGTTCAAAAACCGGAGGACCTGATTATTTAAAGCAGTTTATGGAGCCCATCGTTATCACTGAAAACACGATGCGCCGAGGTTTTGCTCCAGAAGAGATAAACGAGACCCATTAAAAATCCAGTCAGCGCTCCGCCAATATGTGCGGAGTGCGCAATGGCCCGATCGATCCCATTTGAATGATATAATATTGTTGTAAAATCCGATAACAAATAAATCGGAAATAATAAAAATGCCGGCATATATATAATGCCATAGCCATTTTTAATCGGCGATAAAAAATACGACCATTGAATGTTTTTTTTGTGTTCCGTTGTACTTAAAAATGCCATCAATGCACACAAAGACCCGCTGGCTCCGACCATTGAAATTTCATTCGATCCACTGAAAAATAAATATGAAATCCCCGCGCCCAGTCCGCCCAAAATATAAACCAGAAAAATGAATTCGGCATCAACACGAGTTATTAAAATATTCACAATCAAAATTAAAAAAATCATATTCATGATCAAATGCATAAAGCCTGCGTGTGTAAACTGATACGTTAACCAGGCCCCTGGGGTCGTTGCTTCGTGGCCTAATCCAAATTGGAATTGGCTTGAATTTTTATACATATTTTGTATTTCAGTTAATATTTTTTTATTTTTTTCAATTTCAACAGCATCCCCTTGGAAAGGAAAATGATTCGATCGCGACCAAAAAAGTTTGTCTTTTAAAAAAGAAAGCCCAATCACTTTGGATTGAATCAATGGGTCCACAGTTTGATCATACATATTTTTAAGCGTATTAATTCGTAATGTTTTATTCTGATTTAACAATTTATATATTTTTTGGTCGTTAACAAATTCAGGCAAGGTGAAACATAAATAAATTAAAACATTCATAAAAACCAGCAAAGTTCCGATATGAATTAAATTTTTAAGTTTTATTTTTTGGTCTAAAAAAATATTTCCTGGCAAAATCATAAATCATCAATTCGTTTTTGTATTTCATTGATTTGTTCAGAAACATCGGACATCGAAGCCGGTGACCTTGAATTCGATGAGTTCGTTAAGTTTGATAACTGTTCGCTAATCACATATTTATTGAATAATTTAAATGTCGAATATTTTTTGATTTGTTCCAAAGAATCTGTTGTATTTAACTGCAACTCTTTCATTGTTTCGTATTTTAAAACTTCCGCCAGTACATTTTTATCATTGATCCTGTTTAAATCAGACAACAACTGATTAAAATCACCAGTTTTAAAATTTTGGGCATATTGACAAGCTTGTGAATCTTGATTTTCGGTACATGCTTTATTTAAATATTCAGATCCATTATCGTCATCGTCTGCAGTTAAATATTTTGCAAAATATGCAAGTGACCTGGATTCTGAATTTATGGACACGTTAAAGTTTTTCCATAATATAAAATCAGATTCCAAATCCAAACATCGATCCGACAGTACACCAACCAAATTTAAAGCAGTTGCGACGTTTAATCTGTTTTGTTGCTGAATAGAATCCATTTCTGAACAAAATTGTTTTTCAGTCTTTGATTTTTCATAACTTAAATTTGATGTCAGTATTTTTTGATAAAAATTTTGAAATCCCAAAATTAACAACCCTGCTGAAAAAAATAAAAAAGTCGCAGCAAATACAGAAACATACTTACGTTCTGAATCGCCCCAATTTAAAATTTCGAACGGCTTTACGACTGTGGTCAAAACACTGGATTCTGTGGCTTTTTCGTAAATTGTCCGACGTTCTTGATGGTAAAAAATGGCCAAAAATGGAATACCTAAACACAGAACTGATATCGCAAAACCGATTTGCCGGAACCAACATTGAAAAAATATATGTAATGAATATCTGGGCTGTTGACCTAAATCAAAACTGACGAATGTTTTTGTAAAAATTTGCCCTGGTGTTCCGCCTGCGAAAAAAATAAAAATTGCTTGAATCAATGTGAATAAAAAAACAACACCAACACCGATCTGAATTAATATCACCGTAGCTTCAGGCGATGATGGAAATTGTTTGTACAGCTTGAGTCCCTGAGAAAATATAATCACACACAGAAAGCTAACAATTGGAGAAAAAATAAAATAATCAATGACGACGGCCAAAAGCCTTTGTGTTGGTGTGGCTGATTGATATTCAGCTTTAATATTTGGATTTTCATCTGTTGAAATGTCAGGATATACCATGACTCCGTATCGGAATTTTAATTACGTAATAGAGTCTGGATTACTTAATATTGACTACTGAATACTGATATTCTGAACCAGACCTTTGTCGTCACGCTGAATTTGAACAATACCGGCGCTTCCGCCTGATTGATCAAACAATTGAACCTGTTCGTTGTTGTCAGGTGTCTGTTGAATTTTATACGTTGCAAATGTTTTCATTTTTCGGCCATATTTTTCAATGAAATCTTTGGTTTGAAATTTCACACCTGCCATCGATGGCTGCAGTCTAAATGCTTCAATTTGACCTTGCCCAACAACGACATCATATTGACCCGATAAATATTCATAGACCAATAAATCATGCCAGTTGGGCCTTGTGACCGCGGCTTGAGTCGCTGTTGAATTTGACAGTTCATCGGCAATAGATTGTTCCCATTTGATTTGTGGGGACGAATTCCGTTCGCCAAAGCTGGCGACATCACGACCCGAATCACTGTCTTTAACAGCTATTCTTTGAACGAAAAAAAAATGTGTTACGAATGCCGTACAAAGTACAAACGCGAATGATAAAATAATTTTTTGTGTATTTTTCATTATTTGATTATGCCACATTATTTTTATTTAATAATTGAAAAACAAAACAAAGACTTACTTTAGGCTGGTTTAGGCAAATGAATAATGAACTGAGTATTTTTACAGTTTTCATTATAAACTAATTCACCGTGGTGGTCTTTGATTATGCCGTATGAAATGCTTAGCCCTAAACCTGTACCACGACCAACGTCTTTGGTTGTAAAAAATGGATTCATAATTTTTTCGACAATCGCCGGCGATATTCCCAATCCACTATCTGTAACAATTATTTGAATATCTGTCGAAACTTGAACATCCACTGAAATCCACGGCATTGATTGTTTTTCGATTGCATCGATAGAATTATTTAATAAATTCAACAAGACCTGTGAAATCTGACTGGGTCTACACAAAACCTTAATGCCTTCGGCCTTGTTGATTAAATTAAATTTAATTTTTTTTGATTTAATTCGCTCTGATGATAATGCAAATGTGTCGACGAAAATCTCTGATACAAAAGCTTGGATAAACGGGTCTTTTTCACCGTCTCTGGAAAATGTTCTAAGGCCTTTTATGATTTTAGAAATTCGTTCGGCATTTAATTTTATTTTTTTTAATTCATCCACAATTTGCGAATGTTCAATATTTTTATTTTCAATTTTATCAATCAGTAAATCAGTTTTTCCGAATACAATCGAAAGCGGATTATTGACTTCGTGACCCAAACCGCTTGAAAATTCACCCAACGTTGCCAATCGCGACGTGTTTAATAACTGAATTTGATGCTCTTTGTTTTTTTTCTTATTAGAAAATTTTATTTTACGTGCTCGGACATAAAAATAAATTGTTAAAAATATAACAAACCACAAAAAGCATAAACTAAAAAACATAATCCAAGCAAGCCTTGTGGATTCTTTGAAAATGTAATATTTTTGAGTTTCCACAATCACATCCCAGCCCAGGTCGGCAATTGTTTCTTTGTACACGATCAGGGCATGGTCAGTCATTTGTTCATTCAATATTTTTTTAAATTCATCAGTTTTTAAATGAATCAATGATTTATTTTTTGAAGATTTGTTTTTTGCAAAAAATAAATCTTTTTGCGGATGCGCCAGCAAAAAGCCTTCTCGAGATTGGATGTATATGATCTCTTGATTTTCAGAATTGATATCATCAATTATTTTTTGCAGTTGTGGCAAAACCATATCAACGCAAATTACGCCCATCGCTTTGTTCTTTGAATTATAAAATGGCGTCGCCAATGTAACATACACCAAATCGATATCAAAATAGGGCTCCACATAAACACCATGTTCAGCTGCTGAAATTCCTTTTTTATACCAGCCCTGCTTGGTATATTCATAGCTGTCTGTGCTCCATTCATATGTTAAAATAATTTTTGATGGATCCTGTAATATTCGATGAACATAGGGGCCGAAAAATTTATTATTTTTGTTAAATTGGTACGGTTCGAACGAAACACCAACACCGTAAATTATTTTTTCTGGTCCCGATAAAACGCTTTCAGTTAAAAATTTTTCAATTTGCTTTTGATCGTAATTTGATTGGTTAAAATGATTTTGCAAAGTTCTGCCAATTTGGCTTGCGACAGCTGCATAGTTTTCAATTTTTTGAACCAGAACTTTGGCTCTGGATTTCTGGTTTGCAATTTCAGAACTCAGTGTCAATTTGTGAATGGATTGGTAATATCCATAAACCAATGCTGTGATGATCAGACCGAAAAACACAATGCCTATTATGAATTTATAATTTTTTTTAAAATCCGTAATATTGATTTTTTTTTCAGTGATCAGCATCATGTTAGATTACTCTGAACTTTAGATAATTTCTATTTTTTAAAATAAAAAAAAGACCAAACATTGCTTGGTCTTTTTTAAAATTAAATTTCAATCTGCTATCTTAAAATGAGACTGCTTATGCAGCAACTAATTTACGACGGCGAGCCTGGGAGGGGTCGATGTGAAATTGCTTTACTTTACGATATAATGTTGCGCGTCCGATGCCTAAGGCACGGGCTGCCTCTGTCAAATTACCTTTGTATTGGTAAATGGCAGCTTCGATGGTTTTGAATTCGACTTCTTCCATCTTTTGAACTTTTTCAGGTTGTGGTGTCGGAAAATTCACAACATTATTTGTGTGTTCGACAGCATGCGCCTGTGGGTTCGCATTCGTACCACCATTTAATGATGGAACTCCGTTGATCAATTGTGATCTGAAAAATGGGTTTTCCATACCTTCACGCCATTGCGGGCCTGAATACGTAAAAAAACTGACATCTTGACCTTCAGCTGATTTTTTTACTTTCTCCATTACCTCAGGATCTTCTGATATAATGTAAACAAACGATCGAGCCATACTACGGCCTCCCTCTATTTTGGTCCCTGCTTTTATCACCGAGACATTAAAATGAATCAAGTGACTCACAATGACTGTATCGGAATGAAATGAAAAACCTTGAGGGGTGTCTCAAAAATAAATTATTTTATGGTTTAAAGTCTGGTTTTTGATCTTAAAACGCTCAGGATGGATTAAAAAAATATTACTGCGGCCAAACCTAAATGACCAGAATTAACAATCGGAACGAATTGAGTTTTAATTTTATTCGTAGCTTGATCAGAAATATAAATTTGATTCAAATCATTTTCGTCATAGTACGTTGCACGCCCAACGATAAATCCCAAAAATGCACCTGCTACTGTGTCCGAAAACCAATGCACATCATCTGCTAATCTTGATGCGCCAACAAATGCTGCCAACGGATACGCAACCAGCGCGGCTTTCCAACCATAGGCATAGGTCAGGTGTGTCGCCGACATAAATGCAATTGATGAATGTCCTGATGGAAACGACTGGTGATTATCACTGTTTCCCGGGCGCGGACGCGCAAACACAGTTTTCAATGTATATATGGCGATCCCACCATAAGCCAAACCGCGCAAATGTGATTGATACACAGAAGTACGATCATCAAAATAATATTGAAAACCTGATGACAACACTGCGACGGCCCCTGTCCCCAACAAATCACCAACATGAGAATCTGATTTTGATATTTTCTGATTGTTTTTCCAATCAGCGCGCATTTGATCATCGAGGGGTTGTGACACACCCACCGCAACGGCTCCAGACAATAAAACCAATAACGACGAATGATCCGAACCGCGATGCAAAACTGGATAAATATGTTTTTGTGAAAATGTTAAATCTCCAGCAAAAACAAAATACGGAAAACTATAAATAAAAATTAAAAAGCGAAACATAAATATATGTTCCGCTTTTTACGTTTAAATTCAATTTAAATAAAAAAAATGATTATCTGCGACCAGATTTAATTTTTAACTGTAATTTTGCAATTAAATGCACAGCCATTTTTTCCTGAACTCGGCACATTTTTAATTCATCACGACGGTATGAACGCTGTGATGGAGTCAACGTTCCAGTTTCCAATTCCATTTCATAATCCATTTTGCTTGAACGAATGCCTTCAAGTTCTTTGGATTGTTGTTTGAATAATTTTGTGACTCCACTGATTGGCGCAACTTCGATCCATTCTTCTTTTTGACGGAACCAAGATACCATACGTAAAAAACGCGCTTTGTTTTTTGCCAATGTAAAACGAGGAAATCCTGTGTCAGGCAATTCTAAAACATTTTCGACAGCATCGAAATCAAATTCTTCTTCTTCTTCAGTTGAGTCTTGCATTCCGCCTGTTGGCGCCAATGCGGCCACATCAAATTCAGTGTCGTCTTCGCCAGAAAAACGATCTACAGGGCGTTCGTCATCTTCGATGATATCGTCTTCATCATTATTATTTTTATCAGCAATCACTGACGATTTCGTAACGACTTTGATGTCTTGGTGTTCTTGATCATTTAAAGTTTGAATAACATTTGTTGTATTTTCCATTGCAGTTTCAATTGATGACATGTGATCTCCCCCGAGCTCTTGTCTTTGGTTTACGATTCGTAATCGATATTTTTTGGTGTTGGATGTTTATACCTTAAATCAACCGATGTCGCAATATGTCAAATTGTTATAAGGTTAATTTTATACGATTTAGCAGAAACTTGTTTTTACCGGTAGTGACAGCACATGTGTCTAAGCCTAGAGTCAAAGCTTCAGTCTGCGGTTTTAAAACCACGGATCAAGTGTTGTCTATTGTGGAACATTTGGCAGGCTCGAGGGGGAATATGAAAAAAAATACACGATCAACTGTGTTTGGATTTTTTACATCAATTTTAGTTTTATCTGGTTTGTTTTTTAGCTGCAGTAGTTCACAAAAACGAGAATCCGCAAACACCCTACCCAAACCAAAACATTATATTATGACATTGCATGGAATTCGCGGAAACGATGTTTCATTCGGCGATTTCCATAATCTGATAAAAACTCATTTAGAAAAAATTGATCCCGGGTACGAAGTCGTTCCGCTGAACTTAACGTATACAATTGCAGACGTGAACTACACGCCCGAAAAAGCAGGCCGCGAAATTCAAGCCAAGCTTGCCAAAATCGTTCCGGTGCTGAATCCGATCGATCAAATTTCTGTCGTAGCGTATTCGATGGGTGGCCAAGTCGGCCTGGCTTGGTACTTCGAAGCACTCAAAGATCCCACAGCAAAAATATACGCAGATCAAGTGACTCATTTTATAGGATTGGGCGCAGCCTATTGGGGGGCCAAAGAAGCCGGCCTTGCGACGTCGGATATCCATATTTTAAAAGCAACGCTGAAACACATATCTGCCGAAATCAGAAATTTAATTCGCGAAAACTCATCACGTTATTTGTGGGATTCAATCACAAATACAATCATTTGGCTACAGGGAAAAACTGACGCACAAATTAATACGACACTGGATAAGCTTCAAACCATCGAACAAATCAAGAAATTTTATGATGAAAACATCCGGACGCTTTCTGCAGTCAAAATCAGCTTCAACGAATTCGTAGGACTTTCGCTGGGCGGCGTGCCTGAGACGAATTTACGTATTGGATTATTAAGCCAAGTCGGCAACAAAAAAAATTCAGTCAAATGGACAACGATTGCACCCTTAGTTCAATGTTTTGAATCAAATGCCGGAGCAAAAACAGAAGGCTGTGATGATTTTCAAAATCCAGTTTTTAAATTTATCAATGAATCAATCAATAGACCATATACATTTGGTTACAAACGACGTGAAACAGATAACGCCGTGATTACACCTTCAGGCAATGCACAGTTCATTGCTGTCGTTGATTCAAATGAAAATTATGTCGATGGACAAATCACCCCCATCAGCTCATCAAAATATGTGATCTTACCCGCAAATCACAAAGTCTATTTTACTGAAGCATCGCATGCGACAGTTGTTTCTGCTGGCCAATACGACAAAGCAATCATCAATTTAAATAAATTGGGCGATTCATGGACCAGGTTGGCCTTGGATGTTGTTCTGGTTTATAATTCAAACTGCACTGACAACAGCAAATGTGCTACGCACCCGTCTTATAAATATGTACTTAATGCCTTAGCCGATTGCGATCGCGTAAATTCGACGTGTGATTCAAACGATAAAACTTTAAATACAATTTTTAACAAAGACACCGTGCGCACTGCTCAGGATAAATTAGCCTCTGAAATGCACGGTTTTACAGTCGAGTTGAATTTACGATTACCCAAAGGCTATGATATTTCAAAATTTGATGAAAAAAATATTTTAAACCATATTCAGTTCGAAACAGAAAAAATAAATGAAACGAAATATTTAAAATCGTCACTTAATTCTGAAACCAAAATCGCAATTGCCAGGGAAAAAGAAGTCGCTTCGATATTAATAAAAAAAATGACTGATTACAAAGACCAAGATCAGCTGAAGGTCGTATTAACTGGATTATTTATTCCAAACGAGGATTCAAAATACAATTACCGTGCCTTAGAAAATGGAACAGCCATTTCATTCAAGATTGACCTGCCCGGAATTAAATCACGATTGATCAATACAATTGTTCGTCCTTACCATTCAACGTTTTTGGATTTGAAAATGAGTCCTCAATAATGAATAAAATTTTAAGCATCCTGTTGTTTTCATTATTTTCAATAGCTAGCCAAGCCAACGATGTCGTTGTCCTTGTACCAGGATTTTTTAATGCCTTTGCGCCTGATTATTTTTCAAAAGATATTGTGCATTCATTCCAGAAAAAAGGTTTTCGCGTTTATGTCATCGAAGGATTAAATCCTATCGGCACGATCGAAGAAAATGGCACACGATTAATTCCGCAGCTGCAGCACATTCGAAAAAATGAAACTGGAAAAATAAATATTATTGCTCATAGCGCCGGAGGTTTTTATTCGTTGTACGCCATACAAAATGGCAAAGTCGACATTAAAAATTTAGTGACTATCAGCACTCCGTATTTGGGCTTAGATTTTATCCAAGCTTGGCGCAACAATTCATCGTTATTTACTGATTTAACGAACCTGGCATCAATCGAAGGGCTTAAACAGTTAACTCCGGAATACGTTGCAAATTTTGCAAAAAATATTCGCGTGCCTGAAGAGTTGAAAATATTTACGTACGGCGGATGGCAACCGCGCAGTTTGGATATTTGGAATGCTAAAAATTTATCAGGCGTACTCAGAGTCACAGATCATTTTATTCCGGGTGACTCAGATGGCATAGTCAGCTTTAAATCAAGTCTGGGAATTCATGGTTTTTTGACGAAATCAAATAAATCAGCCAAAATGTTTGTCGACCTAAATTTTACGATTCCGTTGGAACACTGGGAACAAGTCTTGGATTATAAAAATTTTATTTTATTAGGCACCAGAAACATCAGCACCATTCAAGATCGACAGATTCGTTTTTATTCACAAATTGCAGATCTTGTTTCTAAAAACTAATTTTTTTATTAGTTAGAAATCAATAAATCAAAGTCTTCTTTTGACAATCCACCTGAATTTTTTGCAAGCTTCGTCGGATTTTCAACGTCAGACAATAAGGCCTGAAATTTACGATCCTTGCGCTCTTTAAGGATTTCAATTTTTTCCTCTAAAGACTCATGCATAATGTATTTGAAGACTTGGACAGGCTTTTCCTGACCCAGCCTGTGCGCCCGATCCGTCGCTTGATTTTCAACCGATGGGTTCCACCATGGCTCTAAATGGAATACATAACTGGCTTTGGTTAAGTTTAAACCTACGCCACCCGTTTTTAACGTCATCAAAAGTACAGCGCCGGATTTCAAATGATGGAAATCTGACAGAATAACCTGACGTTGTTTTGTTGGAACACCACCGTGTAAAACAAATACAGGAATATTATTTTTACGTAAAACCTCGGCCGTTCTGTTCAGAGTTTGAATAAACTGTGTAAATACTAATGCACTTTCACCGCTACTAATGATTTCGGTCACTGATTCCAACAGTGTCTGAATCTTAGGTGGTATTTTTTCATACTTCACATTTGGTAATGCCGCAGGATCCGAGCATGCTTGGCGCAAACGTAAAAGCGCCGTTAACATTTGTAACTGGACATTGGGGGCTTTTGCGTCATTTGCTGGAAATTCAGACGTAAATTCATCAGTAAACTGACCCACATCTTCGATGTTATCATTATCAATGTCGTCAGTGTTTTTTAAATCAGCATTATTTTTAGCAGTCATATCCGTCAAAGCTTCTTGGATCTGGCGATTATAGGACAATGCAATATCACGATAAATTTGTTTTTGCTGATCTTCAAATGCAATTGATAATTTACTTTCTTGCTTCATTGGCAACTGATCTAAAATTTCCTTTTTAGTACGGCGTAACAACAAGGGCTTCATTTTTAATTTTAAATCGCTCATTTGTTCAGATGTGATGATATCTGTATTTACGAACTGACGTCTAAAATCTTCAATTCGCCCTAATGAACCTGGCACCAAAATATCCATCAAAGAATAAAATTCACCGTAATGATTTTCCATCGGAGTACCCGTCAGGCAAATTTTGAATTGCGCTGACAATGACCTGGCTGCAGTTGTTCGTTTTGTTGCAATATTTTTTAAATTTTGCGCCTCATCAAAAATAATTGTTTTCCATTTATATTGATCAAAATATTGATCGTGCTCCAACAGTAAACCATAGGTCGTAATGACCAACATCGGTATTTGATTCGCAAATTTTTGGCCGACTTCATCCAATTTTTTGCTGTTAAATATCATCAATGGTAATTCCGGAGCAAATTTTTCAATTTCATTTTGCCAATTAAAAATCAAAGACGATGGCACAACAATCAAAACTTGGCCCAGGTCATTTTTTTGTCGCAGAATTTCTAAAAAACATAATGCCTGTAATGTTTTTCCCAAACCCATATCATCCGCTAACAGGGCTCCTAATTTTAAATTATAGAGGTCTAAAATCCACTGAACACCGTACACCTGGTATGGCTTCAGATCCGCTTTAATTGTATTTGGAATCTGATTCAAAGGGCGAGTTGCACCCAATTGATCATAAAAATCACATAACTTTTTCCATTCATGATCGCCTCGAATTTGTATACCCGAAGCTCTTAATGCCAACAGTTCTAATGTTTGATTGCGTGGCAATTGGTAAATTTTATCGTTTTTTTTCTGTTTAGAACTTTCGACTTTACCTTTTTGCAATTTTTGCCAAAAATGTTGCAGTCGACGTAATGAAGGAATTTGTTTCGCTGCCAAAATATAAATTTGACCTTCGTATTCGATGATTCCACCCTGGCTGCCTGTTAAAAATCGATCAGGGTCAACAGCTTTTCCATTTAAAAAAAACTGCGGGTTGAGTTCAAACCAATTAAAGTTTTTATTTTGATCCAGTTCGGATTCTAAAACAAAATCGACTTTGAATTGGTCTTCGTTTAATTCTTGCAATGGTTTGTCATTATAAAAAATAACAAAACCATGGGGAATCAATGGCTGCAAAGCATTTAATAAATCAACTAAATGTTTGGATAACAAATCCATTTGAGTTTGAAATGAAGATCTGGGTTTTTTAAAAAATTCAGCTGAAGAATCAAAAATCATTTTTTGCATTAATGTAAATATCAGCCTGAATTCTTTTTCGACTAATTGTTTCAAAACAATTTCGCCATTTTCTGAATAATAAGATTCGTCTGAATTGAAATTAAAAATTAATTCATCGACCCATTTTTCAAAATAAATTAATACAGATTTTGAACACAAATCGACTAATGATTGATCTTGAAAAAATGTATTCCCTGGGCCCGCAATTAAAATATTTTTGATGTTTTCATGCAAACTGATAAATACTGCGTCTTTTTGGTCTGTATCGATGATTCGTCCATCAGAGAGCTCTTTATAAAACAAATAATGTAAAACTTCATAGGTTACATATTGTAAAATTCCGGTGTGTTTTAATATTTTCAGATCCCACTCTCGTCTGCGGGCTTGATTTGATGCCAGATCTTTGGGTTCAGCTTTTAAATAAAATGATAGGCCTTCGGACAATGATTTAATCACTGTTGCTGAAATTTCAGACCAGTCTTTTTTGATTAAATCTTTTTGATCCGGAACACGCGCATGAGCTGCGATTTTTAATTCATTTTGGTCAGACAAATGAATGTGCAATTCGTGTTGGTTCATCGGAATTGTAATCGTATCCCCGCCGACTGTTGTTGGGATTGATCTGGATTTTAAATATTGAATTGTTTTTTTAGCTAAAATTTGACTGGTGACTTCGAACTGAGGTCCCGATTGATTAAAAATTTCAACTTCTGATCCGAAAGATTTCAATTTTTCATCCAAGCAAATAAATTCATTCCGCCATGGGTATAATAAAATTGTCTGATCCTCAGGACGAATTGCAAATGAACTTAAGAAAAATATTTCAGCAGGCCCTTTTGAAATTAATTTAAATTCACAAACATAATTTTTATATTCATTAATCAGAACGCGCCAATCCAGTTCTGGTTTTAAATCAATTTCAAGACGTTGTATTTGGAACGCTTTTGATAAATTTGAAAAAGTCTGTAAATAAATTGGTGTCGTTTTTAGACTAATGGCTTTTGAAATTTGATTCATCACCGCCTGCATGATTTTTTCAACTTCATTCACGGTTTGGCTTTTGAATGAATTTTTATATCTACTGAGTAGTGGCCATTGGGGATCTGCCGGTGAAATATCAAATTTATGATGTGGCAATAAATGTATCGGCACTTTTTTAGCCAATGGGTGTCGTAAAATGTCTTGGGCTGCGAACTGCATTCCGTTACTAAAATTATATCTGATCGATTCGGTCAAATGATTCAGTAAATTCACTTCGTGTAAAGTATTGCTTGAAAAAGAAATCAATTTTTTACGAAAAACTTCCGGCATATCCCAAGCACGGGGCATAAATAATTCATCGTCTTTGTCGATATTTGTGAATTTATAATTTGTAAAATCAACATTTAGAAAATTCTTTACACTTTGGTCTTTGAACAAAGCAGCATCTTCCATAAATAAGCTTATGGAATCAAAAGTAACGTCATTAAATTTCTGGAATAATGTCTCGAATTTGCTCAATCAGGCATGATACATCTGAAAATGTAACTGTCAAACGAGGAAGTTCATTTCAGGTGTCGATTTAAAAATTTGATTCTAAATATGCTTATTATTTCGCAAGATAAGAAATTGATTGTATATAATAACGAAATATGCATATCGATTTTTGGCTTGTAAATTCAAAGCCTCTCATAAAAGAGCTGCTATTTTACCATTTTTTTTGTTGAGCGTACGATTTCCATTGCGAAATTATTTCTTTTTCGTTTTTACCAGAAAATCGAACATCAGTTAATTTTTGCAAAGCTTCGATGCCGATCAAAGCCATTTTTGAATCTTTTTCGTGTAAAAATTGAACAAAAAAGGGTTTTTCCTGAGCCAACGGTTTTTCTGCCAAATGACTTAACATTTGTGGCCTGATCCATAAACTGGCTTGTCCATTGAAGTTATATTTTTTTGTTAATTCTTCAGAAAAAATTCTGCGAACATCGGTGTTATCCAATCTTATTAAAATATCCGCCGATGCAGATCGAACGACTAATGATTTGTCAGAAATTAATTCTTTGGCTTTGTCATAAACCAAATCAGTTCCTATTTTTTCTAATGCAACTAAAGTTGCATTACGCATAAACCAGTCTTTGTCTTTGGCAAATGCAATAATTTTTTGAATTTGTGATCCATCAGCTGATTCTGCTGCCAACAATAAGGCTTTCCATCTTGAACTCATTGGCAATGCTGTGTTTTTTGCCAATATGTACTGAGCTTCAAAATTATTTATTTCAGATTCAGGCAATGATGCTGTAGCGACCAGCGACGATAGAGTTATTAAGACAATTAAAAATTTTTTCATTTTTTATGTTCCCTTTATTTTTTCAAATTGTTCAATAAGATTTTTTTCTTGATCGGTGACAATTGTGTTTTCGACCTGTGCTGAATCCTGATTTTCATTCAATACTGATGATTTTTGATTTTTAATTTGCATCATTAGTTTTTGATTTTCTTCGCGCAATTGATATAAATCTGCAATGTCTTCGGCAATGACTTCGTAATCACTTAATCTGTTTTTTAAATCTTCGATCTGTTTTTTATATTCACTTTCATCAACAGCCACTGTTGATGAAAGTGTTGCATTATTATTTGAAATCGTGTTCTGGTCTGCGATCTGTTGTTTCAGTTTTAAATTTTCTGCTTGAATTTTTTCGATCTGTTCAATCGCTTCTGATGAAGACGCCGTTATATTAAATGTTTGTTCTGAATTGTTTTTTTGCTGGGATATTGATTCGGATATTTGATACGTTTTTTTTACAGAATTTGTGGAATTATTTTCTGTTAAATTGTCTGTATTGGCTGATGGTTTACTTTGAACAAAAAATAACCTAAAGATAAAGAAACACAATAATAGCCCTATAATAACAGACAACGACTGAATCATCAGTGAATTATTTTTTGAATACCAATACAGCAATTGTTCCATTCATCCAATTCTATATAAACACAGGGTTTTTGCATAGACTTTGCATGTAATCAGCAAACTGGACTGGACCATTGGCCATTCTTTTGTTATTATTCTAAATATGGCGCATTACGATTTGATCATTAAAAACGCAACAGTTTCAACTTATCATCAGAAAAATTTACGCGTTGAAACCGAAATAACAAATATCGGAATCAGCCATCAAAAAATTATTTCGCTCAATACTCTATCCACCGATACCGCAACCGAAGAAATCAATTTACGAGGACTGCATCTGCTGCCTGGAATTATTGATTCGCAGGTTCATTTCCGAGAACCCGGGATGACACACAAAGAAGACCTTGAATCTGGAACCAGATCTGCGTTGATGGGTGGCGTGACCAGTATATTTGAAATGCCAAATACTAATCCATCAACAACGACTCCTGAACAATTTCAAGAAAAATTAAATTTAGCAAAAAACCGTGCTCATTGCCATTATGCATTTTTTATTGGTGGAGCTTCGGATAATTTTTTTGATTTAAATAAATTAGAAAATTTACCACACTGCTCGGGCGTCAAAGTTTTTTTAGGCAGCTCTTTTGGAAACCTGTTGGTTGATGATGATACAATTTTTAAACAAATTTTAAAGAATGGAAAACGTCGCGTGATTATTCATTCCGAAGACGAAGCCCGTTTAAAATCGCGTAAACAAATTGCCATCGATGCTATGCATCCTCGAGCACATCCTATTTGGCGCGATGAAGAAAGCGCGATGATTTCTACAAAAAAATCGATTGCCTTTGCGCGTGAAGCCCAGCGCCCAGTTCATATCTTGCATATTTCATCTTCTGAAGAAATGCAGTTCTTAAAACAAAATAAAGACATTGCTACCGTTGAAATTTTACCACAATATTTAACTTTGTCGGCACCCGAATGTTACGAACGGCTGGGCACCTTTGCTCAGCAAAATCCACCCATCAGAGACAAACGGCATATGGAATTTTTATGGCGCGCCATGCACGACGGCACTGTTGATGTGATTGGTTCAGATCATGCGCCACATACGATCGATGAAAAAAACAAACCTTACCCACAATCACCCAGCGGGCTGCCCGGCGTTCAAACATTGGTTCCTATCATGTTGAATCATGTAAATAAAAATAATTTACAACTGAAACAATTTGTTCAAATGACCACTGAAAACCCACGTCGTATTTTCGGCGCCAAAAACAAAGGTCGTATTGCCGTAGGATTTGATGCTGATTTCACAGTCATTGATTTAAAACGGATCGAAGAAATCAAATCGACATGGCTGCAAAGCAAAGTCGGATGGTCGCCATTTATGGGCATGCGTGTTCAAGGATGGCCTGTGATGACAATTTTAAACGGGAAAATTTGTATGCGTGATTCCCAAATTATTCAACCTAATTCAGGCCAGGCCATTCATTTTGAATACTGATTCTGAAAATTTTGAACACAAAAAAAATGCCCCTACGACAGCAACATCGAAATCACAAGCAGTTGGTTTGTTGATTGGCGGATTACTGCCCGTTATTGCATTCACCGTCATCGAAGAAAAATATGGTATTATCGCAGGCTTGATTGCCGGCATGATTTTTAGCCTTGGTGAAATTACATTTGAAATCATTAAATATAAAAAAGTTCAAACCATCACGTGGATTGGAAATGGGTTGCTGATCGGTTTGGGTGCCATTTCATTAATTTCGACAGAAGGAATTTGGTTTAAATTACAACCTGCCATTTTTGAATTTGGTTTTTTTATATTTTTACTGAGCAGCTGGATTATGAAAAAACCGTTTTTAAAATTAATGATTGAAAAACAAAATCCCAATGTGCCAGAATTTTTAAAAAATGCAATGAGCGGTATAACATTCAGAATTTCATTTTTTTTCTTAGTTCATGCCGTCATCGCAACATACGCGGCGCTTTATTGGTCAACGGAAGCCTGGGCCACATTAAAAGGCTTGGGCCTGACCATTTCGATGGTTTTATATATGATCATCGAAATGTTTTTGCTCCGAAAACAGATTCGGAAATAGATTCCCCTTAAAAGACCCTATTGTAGTATTTCGATAAAAAAGTTTCCGAAAACCTTAACTGAGTATTTGGTTGAAAAAACATGAGACAAGTTGGTCCGGTAAAAACGTATAAAGCCGATCAATTTTTTGTTGATCGGCTTTATACGTTTAATTAATAAATTTTAAACGAACTCGATAATTTTATACAGATTACTTTTTCTTAAGGGGCACAGTCACATTAAGGTTAACTTGATTGTTAACGCCAACGCCCATGTATTTAACTCCGGTAATTCCATAATCAGATAATTTGATTGGAAAACTAGCGATCAGCTCATTACCTTCAACTGTATAGATACCTTCAACATCTTTTTCTATGCCGCGAATTTTAAGTTTACCGCGACCTTTGCCGCCTTTTCCTGTCGCAGAAACTAATACGGCATCTGGATATTTTTCGACTTCAAGATATTTTGTTGTAGCATGCTTATCACGCATTTCAATTCCAGTTTTTAAATTTTTCAAACTCACTATAATATTTGAGGCGGCAATAGTGTCTCCGGTCATTAACGCTTCACCTTTAACTTCGCCAGTCTTTGCTTTAAAACTTCCAGCTGGTGATAATTCAACATCAACAACAGCGCCGGGTGTTGCCCATGCACCTATGCTACTGATGGACACGATTAAACTGACAATAACTTTTTTCCTTGCGTTTTTCATTGTGTTTTTCATTGTGTTTTTCCTTTGTTGTTTAGTTATCAGCTGCTCCGCTATCAATCCAAGTTTTAATAGCGTTCAGCTGTATTGTTGTAAGACTAGATGAGCCTTTCGGCATGCTACCGCTTAATACCTTTTGGTAAAAAAGACTGCCGGCTCCGTTAAAAACAACGACACGCGTTTTTACGCCAGTATAATTTGCCATGTTGTAACCTCCGTCAGCGCCGGAACCAGAATGACAAGAAAGACATTTACTTTGAACAACATTCGTATTGATCCATGCGAATGTTCCGAAAGTCGTCGCTGACGATGTCGTGGTGAAGCCCGAATTTCCCCCTTAGAAACCTTTAGCTTTTCATTCCACATGTAATAACTAACCCCAAGCTCATAAGCTGAAGCCGTTCTGGGTGCAGGCTTTTTTATTTCTGCAGTTACTACCGAAGCCACAGGTGCGACCACCAGCTGTGGCTTTGCTGCCGGTGCAGCTACATTTTTTACTGCTGTTTTTGTTGCAACTTTAATCTGTTTTTTAGGTGGAGGTGGAGCTTTTACTTGTGCTTGCGAAAAGGGTCCGACACCCAGACTAATCAAAATTTCTAAAATAAATATTTTGCTACCAAGAAACATGGACCTGCCCTTGTAGTTGCCATTGATCTTTCGAGACCGCCTCTGGCGAAAAGTTTTTAAATTGAACTGCTGTCAACCTAACTTCAGTTCTTTGAAGCGGAAACATTAAAAATCCAAACGTCCAACGCTCGAGTTCCGGAGCAGAAAATTTAGCTTCACTTTGACTGCGCTCGATGACTGTCAAAAAATTGTAGCCACGGACGAAGTGAACCACAGATTGAAGTAAGCTATAAACCCCTGTCGTCGAATTGCTACCAACGGTTTGATCTTGCATTAAACCCGTTTCAAATAAAATACTTGAACCTTGGTTTCTTGGAAATCCCCAGCGGCTATGTATTGCTAAACGTTTTGATTCAATTTGCTCATTTTTTTCAGTTAAAGCCGATGCGCCAATTCTGGTTTTTTCCCCCAACGAATATTCAAACTGAAATGCGCCACCAGCTTTTCTAACAGCTGCTGGTCGAAATAAATTGCCGGCAAAAAGATGTAAACTGGCGTCCCAGTTTTCTTCAATCCATTGCAGATGGGTTCCGTGAACTTGATCATCCTGTCCAAGACCGATCGCAGCACGACTGTATTGTGTATGATTAGACGTTCTAAGGCCGTAAACTTTATCCATTAAACCTGTCTCAACAAGAAGTTTATCCGTTAAGTAAAATCGAAAATAATGTTCTCGGGAAATGGCGTCGATTTTATTTCCATCACCGTAGTAATCTGTTGCGGGAATTCCAGTTAAACCATAGTTCAGAACAAATATTTTCTGAGATGCTTCATCAAAACTAACAACCACATTGATGTCTCGTTGCATTTGAATCCAACGACTTATTGATTCTGAACCGCCGGGTTTAGTTTGAAACCAAAGGCCACGGTATTTGACCGATGGACGAATCCACCACGGAAGTTCCGTACCCGGAATAAAACCCGAATATTTTTCTGCAACTTCTTCATCGGATGTTTTATCTGAAGTCCAAAAATTTCGTGCAGCTATTTCCTGAGAAAATAAAGCACGTCCGTAATCAGTTAACGGCCCATTTCCCTGACTGTTATAATGACACATGATACAGGTCTTGTATCCGTACCCAATAAAATCTGGATATGACCATGCTTGAATCGAAAAATAAGAAATAAGTAACAAAAAAAGAAGATTGCGCATTAATCTACGTTAAACACAGCTTTAAAAAAATTCAAGCAGTTTGGAGTTGGATTTTGAGTAATACTTTAGCACTACAATGAAAATAAATTTACGAAACTCATTTGTTGTAAGATTTCAAATTAAATTTTCGATATGTTTTTATCCAAATCTTCAGAAAGAAAATTTGGATGGGCGGGCCAGACCACTGTGTTTAATGGTCTTTACGCGACACGAAATTTGAAAATTTTCAGTTCGAGTCGAAGAACTAATTGGTGGAGCCGACAGGACTCGAACCTGTAACCTACCGGTTCGAAGCCGGGAATTCTATCCATTGAACTACGGCTCCACGCCGAAAAAATATTTAACTTGAGATTACGGTAAACTAATCTTGCCACCAAATCAACGTGTTCGAAAATTGATTTGGCGTTTCAGATGTTTTTTTGTGCTTATGAATCAGTTCTGATCGTAAAAAATCCAATGCTTCGATTAAACCTTGTTCATATTGGTCTTTTTTAAATGATTTTTGTAATAAGGCCAGTAATTGATCATTGATTTGCTGTCTGTTTTCAATATTTGACCTGGGATCTGGCAACAGAACAATTTGACGTTCCATCACAGATATAAATAACAGTAATGCATTTTGCGATTTAGATTCGTGTAATTTTTTTTTGAAAAAAATGCGTTCGGCTTTGTTATGAACTTGTCTGTGACGTTCGCGTGTTGAAATAAAAAAACGATCAACCCAATCGGATTTATCCAACAAAGTTCCTAAAATAATTGCCAAAAATGGCGCTGCAATAAAATACGGGATTTTTGTTGCATATGAATCTTGAAAAAAATAATCGATTGTTCCAATAAACAATAACAACAAGAACAATGAAATTATCCATTGAATATGTTCCACATAGCTTGATTTTTCCGCAATGACAGGGATGAATTCAAAATCGATTTCTGATTCAAATTGTTCAATCGCGTTTGATATTTTTTCAGAATTGATGTGTTTTTTTAATTTATTCATTTACCACCCACCACTGGCTCCGCCGCCGCTGGACGATCCGCCACCGCCAGACCAACCACCACCGTGGCCCGATCCGCCGCCGCCACCACGTCCGCCTGACATGGCCATATACAAAATGCTTAATCCAGTCGATGGACTGATTATAAAAATTAATAGCCATAGACCCAATAAAATTAAAATTATAAATCCACTGCCGCCCCGTGATTTTTTATTTTTAACTGGAACTGATTTTAAATTTTCATCATAATTTCCCTCAGTTGCAAAATGCTGCAGACTGGAAACGCCCTGTAAAACACCCTGATCAAAATCACCCTGTTTGAAATACGGAGTAACTATATCGGAAATAATTCGTTTCGCCGTAATATCAGGAATGACTCCCTCAAGGCCCTGGCCGACTTCGATACGCAGTTTTTTTTCATTCGGAGCTATTAAAAATAACAGACCTTGATCGGTTTTTTCGTCGCCTAATTTCCATTTATCAAAAATTTGAATGGCAACGCTTGCGATATCTTCATCGTTCAGCGAACTGGTTACAAAAATTTGGATCTGGATTTTTTGTGTTTGTTTAAATTGATATAATGATTGTTCCAGCTGATTTTTGGCCTGAGGCGACAGAATACCCACTTGGTCGATCACTGGCCCCGTTAATTTGGGCACAACAAAGGCCTGTGTTTGAAAACACAAGCCAAGAATAAATAAAAAAATGCTTAAGTTTTTTATAGTCAGGCCTTTAGCTTAAAAATTACGACAACTAAAATTTAACTTCAGGTGGTTTTTCATTTTTTGCTTTTTCAGCAGCATCAACATCCCACTGAGGCATTTTTGCATGACGATAAAATAATGAATTTGTAAAGCTTGTTGGCGGAACATCGACTAAATTGTTAAAACCTTTGATTGTTTCGATATAGCGATTTCTTGCAACAGTGATTCGATTTTCTGTGCCTTCAAGCTGGGCTTGTAAATCACGAAAATTTGCATCTGCTTTTAATTGTGGGTAATTTTCACTGACAACCATTAATTTACCCAAAGCTTGCGATAAATTGCCTTGTGCTGCCTGAAAACTTTTTAATTTTTCAGGTGTTAAGTTTGTTGGATCAATTGTCATCTGAGTCGCTTTTGCACGCGCTTCGATGACACCAGTTAATGTTTCTTTTTCGTGTTTTGCATAACCTTTAACAACTTCGACCAGGCTGGGGATTAAATCTGAACGACGCTTGTATTGATTCGTGACTTCAGCAAGTGCTGCATCGACTTCGTTTTTTTGTTGAGGAATACTTTGAATTCCGCAACCTGACAAAAATAACACCACTGACAGTAATAAAATTGATTTCATGGTAACTCCTTATTAGGCCATCATGTATTCAATTTTAGATTAGTCAAGTCGCCAGCCATTGTGATAGCATGTCCTGGTGCAAAAAACTGTATTAGATCTGCAATTACTGCTTGAACAATCATGGATGCGTATTCATTCAACAATAATCATTTCTGAAAATCAGTGTTATCGATTGTTACATGACCTGAAATACGAATTTCAAATTGATATTTATGGCCAAACACTTTGGATTTATTGGTATCCGGATCAGCCAATGAATCCGAATCAAATTCAAATTATAACTGATTTTGCAGATTCAAAAAAACTGAATTTCGTCATTCGCCAGATGACGAATCGTGGTGCTGGTGTTGGTGGACTTGAAAATCAAGATCTGATCAAATCATCCAGCCAGCCGGAACAATGGACGGCTTGTGAAAATAAAATTTTGTTTCAATTGCGAACAACCGCTGGCTTTTCACCGGGCTTATTTTTAGACCAGTCTCAAAATCGAAAATGGGTTATAGAAAATTCAGAAAAAAAATCTGTGCTAAATTTGTTTTCATACACTTCCGGTTTTTCAGTAGCTGCAGCCATTGGCAAGGCAACCGCTGTCACAACTGTTGATGCCAGTTCAAATTTTTTAAAATGGAGCAAAGAAAATTTTAAATTAAATTCCTTAGACCCGGAAAAATACGAATTCTTTACACAAGATGTCCTGTTGTTTCTGGCTGGCAGCATTAAGCGAAATCGCAAATGGGACTTGATTATTTGTGATCCACCATCATTCGGCAGAACAAAAAATACAGTTTGGAAAATTGAAAAAGATTTACCCGAACTCATTTTAAATATGTGGGATTGCTTATCCGGTGGAGGGAAAATTTTATTCACTTGTAATTATGAAAAATGGACTGCATCAGATCTTGAAAAAATATTCCGAAAAACTTTAACTTCAAATAAATTTAAAATTAATAAATTAATGCCAGTGTCGTTTGATTTTCAATTGACCGATTCGGAACAGAATTTAACCAAGGGCTTTTTTATTCACAAGGTCTAAAATGGCTTCGGCCGAATCCAAAGTTCGCAAAGCATACTGTGCTTTTAATATGCGAATTTGTTCAGGGGTAACGTCTTGGTTTTTTCCCAACTTTTGTAAACGATTTTGATAAATCTGATATAAACTGAGTGCGCCGGCTACTGATATATTAAAACTTTGAACAAAACCTGGCATTGGGATGATGACCCTTTCATCGGCAGCCTCCATGATTTCTGCCGATGCTCCTGATTTTTCATTCCCTAAAACTAGAGCTAATGGAGTCGTAAAATCAATTTCATGAATCGGTTTTGCTGATTCTAATGATGTCACACAGATTCGAATTTTATTGTCTTTGAAATATTTAATTGCTTCAGATGTTGATTTCCATTTTTTGGCTTCGACCCATTTATCGGCACCTTGAGTGACTCGGTTTGCATTTTTAAACTTTTCAAAAGTTTCAATGATATGGAAATTTGAAAAACCCAAGCCTTCGGCAGTTCGCATCACAGCACTGATATTGCCACGATCGTAAATTCCTTCAAGAACAACAGATATGTCAAAACATCGCCCCTGTGCGACTCGATTAATTTTTTTTTGACGTTCTTCGGTCAATAGTGGCCAAACAGATTCTTCGATGTGACTCACATCGCAAAAATGACCTGATTTATATTCAATCGGATTTTTAAGCGGAAACAATTAAAATCCGTTCTTTGACAGATCACGAGTCATATTTTTTTGATGAGCCTCAATCGTACCACCACCGATTTCCAAAAGCTTGGCGTCGCGCCACAAACGCTCGACAGTGTATTCGCCAACATAACCATATCCGCCCAAAACTTGAATCGCACGGTCAGCAACGTTTTTTGCCATTGTTGTCGCAATCAATTTGACGCCATCGGAATCAAGACGATTGCCTTCTTTATTTAAATCTAATTTTCTGGCTGTATCATAAACATAGCAACTGGCCGCTTTGTATTCAGCGTAAGAATCTGCAATGTATTTTTGAATTTGTCCGTAAAAATTTAAAGGCTTACCGAAAGCATGCCTGTCTGTGGCATATTTATTCATGATTTCAACTGAACGTCTGGCGATACCTAAACTCATCGCTGCTAAGCCAACCCGTTCAATTTCAAGATTACGCATCATATGGTGCATTGAATCGCCCAAACCACCAACTAATCGGTCTGCGGGAATTTCACAATTTTCAAAAACTAATTCTGCCGTGTTTGAACCGCGCATTCCCAGTTTATCCATAATTTTTTGACCCACATAAAAACCAGGATCCGTTTTTTCAACAATGAATGTTGAAATCTGTGCACGACCATTTTTTTCGCCCGTTTTGGCATAGACCCAAATAAGATCACAGGGTGTTTTTTGATCATCAATAGCGCCATTGGTGATCCACATTTTTCGTCCATTTAAAATATATTTGTCGCCTTTTAAAACTGCTGTTGTTTGCATTCCCAGAACATCAGTACCAAAATCAGGTTCGCTCATAGCCATTGAACCGATCATTTCTCCGCTTGATAATTTGGGTAAATATTTATTTTTTTGTTCAATATTTCCATTCACTGCCAAATTGTTCACGCACAATAATGCGTGGGCCAAATACGCTAAGCAAAATCCGGGATCACTGGTTGATAATTCTTCATGAACTAAACAGACAGCTGTCGCGTCTAAACCAGAACCGCCGAATTCTTCCGGTACAGTTAAGCCCAATAAACCCAGGTCGCCCAATTTTTTAAAAAGTATTAAATTAAATTTTTCCTGACGATCATGTTCGTGAGCTTGCGGTTCGACTTCGTCTTTAACAAAAGATTTCAAAGTGTCACGTAACATTTGATGTGTTTCAGTCGGATTAAATAAATCAAAAGATTTCCAGTCCATGTGCGTTCCTTCATATGAATAGTGGATGTCAAAGTCAAAAAGCCATGTTACAACGTAGACCTATGAAAGCAACAATTTTAGGTATTGGCACAGAGCTTACGACCGGTCAAATCACAAATAAAAATGGATCTTGGATTTCAAAGCAATTAATTGATTACGGAGTCACCACATCAAGCCACATTGTCGTGCCTGATGACAAAAAACTGATCATTGATGGTCTTGAATTTTGCGCCAAAACATCTCAAATCATATTTATCACTGGCGGCCTTGGTCCAACATCTGATGATTTCACGCGCGATATCATCAGCGAATGGACCCATTCAAAATTAATTTTTAACGAATCATCATGGCAACATGTTCAAAATCGCCTGACATCGCGTGGGTTTACCGTCAAAGATATTCAACGTCAGCAATGTTTTTTTCCTGAAAATTCAAAGATATTAACCAATTCAAACGGCACAGCAAACGGTTTTTATATGAAATATATCAAAAACAGTTTCATCATTCATCTTTTTGTTTTACCGGGTCCGCCGCGCGAAATTGAATCGATTTGGAACGATCACATTTCTGATTGGCTCAAAGAAAATACACGAAATCTTGATAAAACAATTACGAAATCCTGGGACACTTTGGGCGTTGGTGAATCTGATGTTGCAACGCTGGTTGAAAATGCGCTTCAAGGCAAAACTGAATCATTACCAATGGATATTGGTTACCGCGTTCATTTGCCCTATGTTGAAGTTAAATTATCGTATCCTGAATCGGTCAGCTATACCTGTGATCTGTTTGTTCAAAATGTTGACCAAGCACTGAAAAACATTACTGTGTTAAAAAATTTTGATGACATCGTAAATTTATTTTCTGCCCTGACTGGAAAAACTGATTTTGCATTTTATGATTTTGTGTCAGGTGGTTTTTTACATCACAGATTATCCAATGTACTGAAAAAACATTCAAATTGGATGTGGAAACAAAATTTTGAATCCATGGATTCAGATTTTTTTAGCGATGAACAAAATTTTTTAGCCCTGATCCCTGTTGGTGAATTTGAATGTATTTTGATGTTTGAATTTTCTGGGCATAGGAAATCAATAAAAATTGAAATTACCCAGACTTCATTAAAATCGGAACTGATGAAAGAACGTCGAAAACAGTACTTCGCAGAAATGGCCATGCTTGAATTTGTTAAGTGTTTCATTAGTTGAATTTTCGACAAAAGTCATGGATCCATCAAAAAATACTGCTGCCTGGGTCAAAATAAGACCTCAACTATTTAAATACGCGAAATTAAGTCAGTTCACCTTGTTTTTTAAATATTCCAGCGTTACGATTCATTAAGCCTATTTTTCAGAGATTTTATTTCTAAAAAGTAAGCCCTACTTTTATTTTTCTATAAGTTTAGATTTTAATAATCTTTATTTACAGAACATACAACAAGGAGCCCCTCGTGAAACCGACTGTCAACGCACGTCATTCAGCATTCAATTCAGCCATTGATACAAAAGCCCCAAATATTGTTCAAATGACAGATCAATTCGGAAAAGAGATTCCTGTTTCTGAATATTTTGGATGTCAAACGTTTGGCCTTGCGCAAATGCGAGAAAAATTAACTAAGGATTCATACAATAGCCTACTTAAAACTTTAGATGCAGGAAAAAAATTACCCAAGGAAACAGCAGAAGCCATAGCTTCTGCTGTCAAAGAATGGTCCGTTTCAAAAGGCGTTACTCATTTTTCACACTGGTTTCAACCTATGACAGGATCGACTGCTGAAAAACACGATGCATTTATTTCAATTCAGCACGCAAATCATTCTGAATTGCGAGTGATCGAACGATTTACCGGTTCACAATTAATTCAAGGCGAACCCGATGCCTCATCATTTCCGTCAGGCGGCATGCGTTCAACATTTGAAGCTCGTGGATACACGGCATGGGATCCTTCATCGCCATTATTTATTATCGAAGAAACAAACGGAAAAACATTGTGTATTCCAACGGTTTTTTTCGGTTATCACGGACAAGCTCTTGATAATAAAATTCCGTTGATGCGATCTGTAGAATCAGTTTCAAACAGTGCTTGTGATTTTTTAAAATTATTAGGTGATGTTGATGTTAAAAAAATTCAAACGACCCTGGGTGTCGAACAAGAGTATTTTTTGATTGATAAAAATTTTGTAGCACTCAGACCCGATTTAATGATGACCGGTCGAACTTTGATCGGTGCACCTGCGGCGCGCGGCCAACAGCTTGAAGATCATTATTTTGGTGCCATCCCAAGCCGTGTGAAGCATTTTATGCAAGAAGCTGAATTTGAATTGTACAAATTAGGCGTTCCCATAAAAACACGACACAACGAAGTTGCGCCAAGCCAATTTGAATTGGCTCCCATTTTTGAAGACATGAATATTGCTTCTGACCATAATTTATTAACAATGGATGTTTTAAAGCGAATCGCATTAAAACACGGAATGGTCTGTTTACTTCATGAAAAACCATTTGCCGGAGTCAATGGTTCTGGAAAACATAACAACTGGTCAATGTCCAATGACAAGGGCGAAAATCTTTTAGAACCTGGAAATACTCCTCACCAAAATTTACGGTTTTTAGCTTGCTTAGCTGTAACCTTGAAAGCTGTCTATGATCACGCTGCAGTTTTGCGTGCAGCAATTGCATCACCAGGCAATGATCACCGTTTAGGAGCCAACGAAGCTCCTCCTGCAATTATTTCAGTATTCCTGGGCAGCTTGCTTGAAGATATTTTAAATACAATTGAAAAAGGAAATACATTAAAAGGAACAGATCAGCAAATTATTGATCTGGGAGTAAATAAAATTCCAAATGTTTCCAAAGATTATACCGACCGCAATCGCACCAGCCCATTTGCGTTCACAGGAAATAAATTTGAATTTCGTGCCGTCGGATCAACACAAAATGTCGCTGTACCGATGTCAATTTTGAACGCGGCTGTTTCAGCATCATTCAAAGAGTGTTCAAACAGATTAAAAGAATTATTAAAAAAGAAAAAACGTGACGAAGCCGTCATGGAATTAATTAAACAAATCGTCAAAGAAACAAAAAATATTCGATTCTCAGGCAATGGTTATTCTGATGAATGGAAAACCGAAGCTAAAAAACGTGGACTGCCGATTTTAAATACGACTCCAGATGCACTTGAAGTCTTCAAAGACAAAAAAGCAGTTCAATTTTTAGTTGATACGAACGTCCTGACTTCTGAAGAAATTGCAAGTCGTTACCATATTTCAATAGAACGATATATAAAAACATTGGAAATCGAACATTTGTCGCTGATCGAGCTGGCACACAGTTATGTTATTCCTGCTGTTGAAAAACAAATTATAAATTCGGGATCAGCACGCGCACTTGTGATTTCTAAATCAACAATAAAATTACATGAAAGCAGAATGTTCGCATTGGACCAAGTTTTTGGCTCGGTTTTATCAGAGCTCGAAAAATTTGAATCACTTGTCGAAAAATCACAAAAGATCCACGACGAAGAAAAACGAATGTGGGATATCGTTGAAGTCGTTCAGCCTGCAAGTTTTAAATTACGAACGGCTTGTGATGAAGCTGAAAAAATTGTCGCCGATGAATTATGGCCATTACCAAAGTACCGCGAAATATTATTAGCAAATACATTGGCTTGATTAAACTATGAAAAAATCTGAAAATTTTAAAAAACAATATCGTTTTTTGAATCGCGATGGAACAAACAATATCATAAAACCTAAAACACATGGTTTTTTTGAAGACGTTTATCATCGAACGATGGGGCTTTCTTGGTTTCAGTTTTTTTTAATTTTAACTGTTCTGTATTTTGCTATCAATTTTATTTTTGCTTTGCTGTACTTTTCGATTGGCGTTGATGGGCTGACTGGCGTCAGATCAGTTTCGCAAAATTTAAATTTTTTAAGTGAATGTTTTTTCTTTAGCATTCAAACTTTTTCCACTATCGGGTATGGCTCGGTTTCACCAGCCAATTTATTAACAAATACAGTTGTCTCATTCCAAGCACTTTTGGGTTTACTGAGCGTGGGCCTGATGTCAGGATTATTTTTTTCACGATTTTCAACGCCAACAGCCAGGGTTGCGCACTCTGAAGTTGCGTTGATCACAAAACATGAAAATCAAAATGTATTCATGTTTCGGATGGCGAATGCCCGAATGAACCAAATGATCGAAGCCAGTGTGACTGTTATGATCGCTATCGATACAACAACTCCCGAAGGTATCACGCTCAGAAAACTGATTGACCTTCCGGTCCTCAGATCGAAAACACCTGCTTTTGCTTTGTCGTGGACAGTCATTCATGTCATCGATGACCAAAGTCCGTTGTACAAAAAAAGTATTTTGGATTTAGAAAATAATAATGCTGAAATTTTTGTTTTAGTATCTGGCCATGACGAAAGTTTTCACCAACTTGTATTTTCAAGGTATTCATACACAGCCAATGAAATTGTTTTAGATCGCCAATACAAAGACATGCTGATTCGCGAAGGCCATATGCTAAGAATTAATATTGATGACATTTCAAAATTGAAATAAAAATTTATTTTATGGTTTTTGCGCTTTCAAGCAAGCCCGATAAAATTGAATCAAAAAAATTCTTTGCTTGAATTTTATTTTGACCAAATCGAAGATTAAAAATATTTTGAATCGCTGGGACATGCGCCGAACCGCCTGTCAAAAAAACAGAATCAATGTCTGACGGCTCAAGTCCTGCCGATTGCATACATCTGTCTAAGGCTGTTGAAACTTCTGTTAAAATCGATTCAGACCATTGAACGAATTCGGTTTTGGTAAATACATCTGAAGTTTCAATATCGGGATAATTAAATTCAAAATCAACAGATTCATTTTTTGAAAGCATTTTCTTCGTTTTTTCAATCGTTTCAAAAAATGGAAATATTTGTTGATCTTCGATCAAGATAAATAATCGATCAATTATTTTTTGATCGGAAACTTTTAAGGCGCATTTTTGAACTTCTTTGATAAAATGAAATGTTTCTTTTTCTTTCAGATGAACAATATGTGCCGGTTTATTCAATCGTTCCATAATTGAATATGGCATTTTAAAAATATTATTGGACATTGGCAATTGATACATAGCCTTTGCACCAAACGTTGTATTGAGCCTGTGGCTCATAAATAAACTGTCAAACGCATCACCTGCGACCGGACAGCCATCAATCGACAACACATCTGATTTTTTAAATTCATTTTTTGAAATTTTTAATATAGTAAAATCTGATGTGCCTCCGCCGAAATCACCAATCAATATTGTTTTTTCTGATTCAGTCGTTTTTCGAAATTCCAAGGCAGCGGCCAGTGGCTCTGGTATAAATTCAATATCAATGAATCCGGCAAACTGTGCAGCTTTGGTCATCCGAAACAGTGCAAATTCATCTTCGATCACATCCATGGAATACCTGGCAGGTTTTCCCAAAATAATTTTTGTCAGTTGATGCCCGACTTGTAATTCGGATCGTTTTTTGATTTCTAATAAAAAAGTTCCAATCATCGTTTCTAAATTCAAAATGCGATTGTCGATAATTGATCCTAAGTAATTTTTATTGGGCAAATGTGCTTTAAATGATCTGAATATGCGGCCTTCCATTTCATTTTCAATAAATTTTTCAAGCGCCTGGGAACCATAATAACATTCGTTCATCGTCGGAAAATACAGCAACGTTCGCATTAAATACGGATCAGCCAGTTTCGGTTCTAATTTAATTTTTTGATTCTTTTTTTCTGAATCAGGATAAGCCACGCCTGCTAATGTATGACTGGTACCAAAATCAACACACAATACAGGTTCTATCATATTTTATCCCGCACAAGCTGTGGTCGTTCCACAATTCGAACATCGGTAACAGCCTGATTCTAGCAAAGTGATACCTCCGCATTCAGTGCACGATGGAAAATTATTATGAGCAGTTCCCGATAATGGTTGGGCAAATTTACTGCCATCTCGGTATACGGCAACTGATTTTATTTTTAAGAGCCATGCCATTTTATATATTTTAGAAATATCTTCGACTGTCGATGCTGCAGGCATATTCACAGTTTTTGATATGGCTCCTGAAATAAACGGCTGAACGGCCGCCATCATTAATAGGTGACCTTCAGGACTGATTGATTGATCACCCACGGCTGTTTCAAAAATTTTAAAATGTTCATTTTTTAAAATCACAGATTTTTTAACTGATCCTGATTTTTCAATTTCTGTCATAATTTCTTTAATCGCTGATTCGTTATAATTTAAATTTTTCAGCGCAATTAAAACTGATTGATTAACGATTTTTATTGATCCACCACCTGATAATTTTTTATATTTAATCAACGCATAATCAGGTTCGATTCCTGTCGTGTCACAATCCATCACAAGCCCAATCGTTCCCGTCGGTGCAATCACGGTAACTTGTGCATTTCTAAAACCATATTTAAAACCTGATACAATCACGTCACGCCAAATATCTTCGCAAATAATTTGGAATTCATTGGGTAGCAATGACCAATCAATTTTTTTCAATGCTTTTTGATGAGACGAAATCACTTTCAACATCGTAGATTTATTTTTTCTATACCCAGCAAATGGATTTAATTTTCGAGCTAGATGTGAACTTTGTAAGTAAGCCTGTCCTGTCATTAATGCCGTGATACCAGCAGCCCATGCACGACCCTGTTCAGAATCATAGGCAAGACCCAGTTGCATTAAAAGGCTTCCTAGATCTGCATAACCCAAACCCAATGGTCTAAAATCGTGTGAGTTCTGAGCAATTTTTTTTGTTGGATAACTAGCATAATCAACCAAGGATTCCTGGGCCGAAATAAATATTTTTACGGTATTTAAAAATTCGTTGATATCGAATTCATTTTCAGCATTTAAATATTTTGTCAGCCTGATCGATGCCAGATTGCATGCTGAATCATTTAAGAACATATACTCAGAACAAGGGTTACTGGCATAAATTTCATCTGTGACACTGCACGTGTGCATTTTGTTGATTGTTGTATTGAACTGAACACCTGGGTCTGCACATTCCCATGCGGATTCACAAATTTTTTGCCAAATTTCAGTCGCCTGAATTTTTTGGATAATTTTTTTTGAATTTCTTTCGCGCAAAGACCAGGTTTTATTTTTATTAAGCGCATTCATAAAAGCATCTGGAATCCGAACTGAATTGTTTGCATTTTGCCCGGATACTGTCCTGTAAGCTTCACCGTCCAGATCACTGGAATACCCTGCTGAAATTAATTTTTTTGCTTTTCGTTCTTCATTTCTTTTCCAATGAATAAAGTCTAAAATTTCGGGATGATCGATATCAACACAGACCATTTTTGCAGCTCTGCGGGTTGTGCCACCAGATTTAACGGCGCCGGCTGATTTATCCAGAACTTCTAAGAACGAAATTAATCCCGAACTTGTACCGCCGGAATTTAATTTTTCAAATTTACTACGCAGATTTGAAAAATTTGTTCCTGAACCCGAGCCATATTTAAAAAGTTTGGCTTCTGTTTGTACTAAATTAAAAATTGATTCCAAGTTGTCATCAACAGACTGGATAAAACAGGCTGAACACTGGGGGTTTTGGTACGCATCATAAGTTTCAACAATTTTATTTTTCTTTGAATTCCAAATATAATGCTGACTTTTTGATTTTAAATTATAGGCTTCTGACAAACCACAATTAAACCAAACCGGAGAATTAAATGCGGCCTGTTGGTTCAGTAAAGAATTTTTAATATCTTGAATAAAACTTTTAACTTCACCAGGCGTATTTAAAATTTTTGACTGTGTAACAGCCCTTGTCAGCCCCAAACAGACACGATCTACTAATTGATAAATTGAGTTTTCTTTTTTAATCGATTTTCGAAAATATTTACTGGCTGCAATATCGACCGCGTTTTGAGACCAAGACTGAGGCGATTTGATTTTTTTCATTTGAAAATAAATCTGGCCATCTAGGCTTTGGATTATGGAATCTTTAAAAACAGACTTGCTGCGTATATTTTGACTCATGATTTATCTTAGACTATAAAAAAACATGATCGCAACAAAAACAAATTTACCGCTTTATTTTGATTATAATTCAACAACCCCCCTGGACCCACAGGTTTTGGAAGCAATGATGCCATACCTGACGGTTTTTTTTGGAAATCCTGCGAATCAACTTCATGCTTACGGCTGGGCTGCTCAAAATGCAATTGATCTGGCAACAAAACAAACTGCAGAATTGATTCATGCAAAACCCAACGAAATAGTTTGGAATTCTGGTGCGACAGAAGGCAATAATACAGTTTTTTGGGGCCTGACAAAAACTCTCAAAAAAGAAAATCAAAAAATTCATTTTATCACAAGTGAAATTGAACATGCCTCTGTTCTTAAAACTTTTGAGCATCTGAAAAAATATGAAAATATTGAATTCACAATTTTACCAGTCGATTCGAAGGGCTTCGTCACACTTGAACAAATTCAAAAAAATATCCGGCCGCATACAAAGTTGATCAGTGTTATGTGGGTCAACAATGAAATTGGTACAATTCAACCGATCACAGAAATTGCCAATTTCTGTCAATCCAACAAAATATATTTTCACACTGATGCTACACAGGCTATTGGTAAAATTGAAATCGATTTGCAAAAAATACCGATTCATTTTTTGACTGTATCGTCACATAAAATGTACGGCCCCAAAGGCATCGGTTTTTTATACACCAGGTCACTGAATCCGCATGTTCAAATCGAAAATTATTTATCTGGCGGGGGCCAACAAAATAACCAACGCTCGGGAACATTAAATGTTCCCTCAATTGTTGGTGCTGGATGCGCCTGTGAAATCGCAAAAAACAAATTTGAATCTGAAAATCAAAATAACAGAAACCTGCAGAAATTATTTCTGACTGAATTAAAACTCGCAATGCCTGATTTAATATTAAACGGTCCTGATTTGGATTCAAACCACAGATCACCTACCAACCTGAGCCTGACGTTCCCGGGTAAACCCATAGCCATGTACATATCAAAATTGGGCGGTATTGCGTTCAGTCAGGGCTCAGCCTGTCACACAGGTGAAATTACTATGTCACCTGTGTTAAAGGCCATCGGACTGACTCAGGATGTTGCAAGTAGCACGATTCGATTGTCGGTGGGTCGATTAACAACGACCGAGGATATTTATAATGCGGTCAGGCTTTTCAAAACTGTATTTGATTCATAGCATTTACATCAGACGCTAAAGATTAACACTTCAGAGGAGTTCTTATGAAATTGATATCGATATTATCCGTTCTGTTTTTTGCAGGTCTATTACAAGCTGAAATCCGCATTGAAAATGCTACTGCTCAAAATAATTTACAGATCCAAAGCAGCCGCCACTATTATAATTTTGGCCGTGTGCAATCTGGCACAATTCATACAACATCGTATACAATCAGAAATACAGGCACAACATACCTGCAGTATTCATCTGCAAATATCTGGGGTATTGATTTTTCATCAAATCATAACTGTTTTTCAGGAATGTATCCTGGCCAAAGCTGTGAATTTCAAATCAGATATTGGCCGTATAATGTCGGCATGCATTCAGGCCAATTTGATATACGTTTTTACGGGCCAACACCAACACCTGAGACAATCCACGTCGATCTGTGGGGCGAAGCCGTTTACAGATAATTGAACTGCTGTTTAACAGCTTATAAAACTGAAATAATCCAAAATACGGTCTTCACAGAACCGTATTTTTGTTTTATACTTTAATTATGATTGAAATTGCACAAAGTGCCGTAACACGCCTTAAAAACCTCAAATCTGAAGAAAATCAACCGATCGATACTCCTTTGCGTGTTGAAGTCAAAAAAGGTGGTTGCTCGGGTTTGTCTTATAAGATGAATTTCGACCAAACAGCCAAAGATGGTGATCAAGTCTTTGAATCTAACGGTGAAAAAATCATTGTTGACGGCGAAAGCCTACTTTATCTGATCGGCATGACTTTGGAATATTCTGGTGGCTTGAACGGCAAAGGCTTCGTATTTAATAACCCCAATGCGACAAAAAATTGTGGCTGCGGGTCCAGTTTTAACGTTTAAACAAAAGTCTTACTGTTGTTAAATGCCCTCAGGCTGTTTTAATTACAAAAAAATTATAAAATAAATTTAAAAAATAAATCAAAGCTTTACAATTGATCAAATCACTGACAATTTACCCAAACACAAAATACGCAGTCGTCAAAGAGGGTTGTTTTCTTATAGTTGTTTATAAGAAAACTTTTAAAACGCAAGCGTATCAACAAAATACGCTTATTAGGTCCGGGCTTAAGGTTCAAACTCACTGCCTAAAAACTTAAGAGCGCTTTAAAAAAAGGATTCTCATGAACACAATGCCAGAAGCATCTGTACTGTCGTCTATTACTGAAAACGCTCCCATCGAGCCCATCATCGCAGACATTCCTGTCGTCAATGATTTCGAAGAATTTGGCTTATCACCAGAGACAACAAGATCAATTGAAAAAATGAAATATGTATCGGCAACTGGTATTCAAAAAGCCTGTATTCCATTTTTATTACAAAACCAATCTGATATTATCGCATTAGCAAAAACCGGAACTGGCAAAACAGCAGCGTTCGGAATTCCATTGGTTGAAAAAATATTCGCAGGTCAAGGTTTACAAGGTTTAGTTCTTTGCCCGACTCGCGAATTAGCTCAGCAAGTTGCATTGAACATTAAAAACATGGGCCAAGACAAACGCATCAACGTAGCAACCATTTTGGGTGGCGAATCGTATGATAAACAATTGCGTGCGCTTCGTTCGAATCCTGAAGTTTTAGTCAGTACACCAGGACGTTTGATCGATTTGATGGAACAAAAAATTATTAAATTAGCCGGAGTTCGTTATTTCATTTTAGACGAAGCTGATGAAATGTTATCATTCGGTTTCCAGGATGCTTTAGAATCAATTTGGAAATCACTTGAAGAAGGGGCTCCAGCAAAAACTGCTGATTCTGAACCTTTATTTAATACGTGGTTATTTTCTGCAACTATGAGCGAGAATATTCGCAAATTAACAAAAAAATATTTAACAACACCACACGAAGTTAAATTAAATACCAAAGAAGAAAAAATTAATATCGAAGCATTCGCTACTGTTGTTTTCGAAGAAGACAAAGAAGACGCTTTGGCATTATTGATTAAAAATGAACCTGAATTTTATGGAATTATTTTTGCGACAACAAAGCGCCAAGTTGGCGAACTTGAATTGCGTTTACGTAATTTGGGGCTGGACGTTGATTCATTACATGGTGACAAGGTCCAAGCTGAACGGACTCGTACAATTAATCGCATGAAAGCACGTCAAACTAAAATATTAGTTGCAACGGACGTTGCTGCCCGCGGTTTAGATATTCAAGATTTAACACACGTTGTGAATTTTGAAATTCCTTGGGATATTGAAACATTCACACACCGTATCGGTCGTACTGCACGCGCTGGCAAAAAAGGTGTTGTTTGGACTATGGTTAAACCCAAAGAAAGTGGAACGTTACGTCGTTTCGAAAGAACTTTGGGAATTGAATTTAAAAACCTTGTTATCCCAACAGTTGAAGACGTTCAAGTATTTCAAAAAGTTAAATGGATGAAACAAATTGCCGAAATGCCATTCCGTGATTCTGAGTTTTCTAAATTCGAAAAAGCATTATTAAAAATTGAAAACGAAAAAGTTCAAGAGTTAGGCGTTGAAGCTCGTCAATGGCTGGTTCGCGCGTTCCAATATTTCGGTCAATCTGAAGAATTAAGAATGAAACAACCACGTTCAATGGAATTACGCAAAGCTGACGACAAATACGGCGGTGGCGGCGGATACGAAGATCGCGGCGGCGGTGGATACTCTCGTGGTGGTGGCGGCCGTTCATTCGGTGGCGATCGCGGCGGCCGATCCTACGGCGGTGGCCGATCATCGGGTGGCGATCGTGGTGGCTATTCTCGTGATCGCGGTTCTGACCGTGGTGGCGATCGTGGCGGATTCCGCAGTGATCGCACATCTGATCGCGGTGGCGGATTCGCACCTAACACTGGAAACACATTTTCATTAGCGGCTGCTGAACAGCGCCCTGATCGCAACATGACTGCTGACCGTGGAAATTCTGGTGGCGGATCATCTGATCGCAGTTCATTCCGCGGACGTGACAGCCAAAACAGTTTTTCAAATAATGAATCACGACCTGCGATGGATAATTTTGGAGCACGTTCATTTTCAAAACCTCGTGAAGATCGCGGCAGTTTTTCAGGTGGCGGCGAAAGATCGTTTGATCGCAGTGACCGTGGAATGGCACCTGCCCCCGCAGGACGCTTTGAAGGCCGCAGTGACCGTGGCGGCGAATCTGCACCAGCACGTCAAGGCGCTTGGTCAAAATCACCATTTAAAAAACGTTCTGAATAATTAAAATATTTTATAAATTTGAATACAAAGTTCATCAAAAGCCCTCATCAGAAATGATGTGGGCTTTTTTTGTATAAAATATCTGTCAAAACTTCTGACAGTTGCTGTCCAAAATATATAGACTATAATCAAGCCTACTCAAAAACAAAGGACATTCATTATGAAAAAAATTATTTTAATTCTGTTATTGTTATCAAATAATTTATATGCAAAATCTGATATTGAAAAAATAAACATCGCAAATATTTTAATATCTGCCATGTCTAAAAATAATGAAAATTGTGTGTTATCTGGTGTTCCAACTGATTTTGACCAGGTGACAGCTGATTATTTCCAAGGCTCTGGATTAAACGTTGTTTTAAAATGTTTAAATACATATGAAGTTTTTTTCTCTGTTGTTGACCACACAAACAAAGTCGAAGGTTTCAAAGTTACAGCCCTGGGCGTGATTCAATATTCAGGAAAAATATCAAATGGACAATTAACTTTAACTAAAAATTTTGCAGACGAACCTGCAGACTAAATTGAACGTATAAATTCGATTTATACGTCCGATTTTATACCGCTGACGGCCTTGGATAAAAATCCGATTTCTGACTGAATATTCTGAAGACCTAATTCTTCAAATAAAATTTCCATCGGATGATCGACATAGTTTTTATAAAATGGTTCATGAAAATCCACTGGGAACAAATCCAAAGCCCATTGAAATTCAGCGTCATCATTTTTTTGCAATGAATCAATCATGCCGTAAAAACCCAAAGGTTTTAATAAACGCTGGCCTTCCTGAATGACTGCGTTTCGAATCTGAAATGGCAGTTCATGAAACAAGAAACATGACACAACACAATCAAAAGTTTGATCCTTAAAGTTTAATTTCTCAGCTGCGCCCTGAACATAATCAATACGTTTGAAATTATTTAATCTTTTCTGGGCTTTATTTAAATAAAATGAACTTAAATCCACGCAGGTAATTTGAGCCTTAGGGAAAGCTAAGGCTAAGAATTTTGTCATGGCCCCTGTGCCGCTGGCAATTTCTAAAAAATGGAGGCCTTCCCCGTCAGAACTTTGAAAGTGAACTTTCAGTTGCGGAATCAATAATCGGCGCATGGCATTTGCTGCGCCTGAAAATAAAATTTCAACCTGGTGTTCATATAATTCAGCCGATGCATCACCCAAATATCCACTGGTCTGATAATGGAAATTTCTGGTATAGTATTCAGGTAAATTTTTTGTAAAATCCTGCGCCTCAATATCGAATTCATGCGCTGATTTTGTATTTCGTCGCTTTGCAGATTTAAATGCATCCGTAATAATCTGTGGCAAACGCAGCGAATGCTTAATTGGGCTCTCTGGAAACAAAACATCTATGGGATACAAACCCATCGAAATATTTTCGCAATCTTTTTTTAATAAATTTTGAATTTTAGGCAAAGCTGATTTTAAATGTTCTGGGTAATTCACCGGAGCTTCGCGTTTTTCACCCGTCGATAAACGATCGATGATCGGCAAAACTAAACCTTGCACTGCAAAATTTCCAAATCTAGCCAAAGAATACCCATAAGCTAAGTTTTTTAAAATTGTTTTTTTAATATCTTGTTTCATTTCCAGCCTTTTGTGATTCCGTCAACAGATTGTCTTGAACATTTAAATCTGGTTGTTTTAAATCCGCGTTTTTCCAAATGTTTTAAATGACCCTGTTGGTTTGCACGTTTTCGCCAACGATCGTAATCTTTGCGCGGCAACTCTGTTCGCATAAAACGAATAAAATCATTTTGAGTTAATCCAAATTGTTCCTCGATCGCATCAAAAGTTGTACGGTCTTCCCAGCCCATTCGAACCAGGCGATCCTTATCAGCTTGAGTCAACTGACTGATTCTGTCTTTGAGCTTCGTTGATATTCCCAATTTAGCCTTACATCCTGCTTTATAACAGCTTTAAAGTTATTTTTTTTAATATCAATATTTTACATTACAAATCGGTAAAAATGAATTAGTTTAATATATATTGAACTAATATGACGCGCAAGGGGACCAATATGCAATTGACTGTTTATTACGACGAAATGTGTGTGCTGTGTGCCAAAGAAATCCATCATTATCAGAAACAAACTGGTAGCGAAAATATCAATTTCGTTGATATCACAGCCTCAAGCTTTGATGCTGCAAAAGAAAATGTCGATCCATTTCTGGTTCACAAAATTATGCATTCAAAAACGAATGATGGCGTTTTGCATACCAAAATTGATGCATTCATACAAATTTGGAAAATCCTTCCGAAATACAATTGGCTTGCTCGATTGGCTGAAAAAAAATCAATTAAAAAAATAATGGATGCTGGCTATTTTATTTTCGCTGAAGTTAGACCGTATTTACCAAAAAAGAAACGACAACAAGATTGCAGCGACAGTCCGTACTGCGAATTAAAGGATAAATAAAAAATGACAAAATACCCGATCGATTTCAAAGCAAAATCAGAAACCAAACACGGTGTCCAATCAACGTGGTCTGTTGAATCTTATGGCCATAAAACGATTTGTGCGATTCCGCCGGAATTCAATGGGCCTGGAGGCGGATTCAGTCCCGAAGATTTATTTGCGCAAGCGCTGACAAATTGCTTGGTCGCAACTTTCAAAGTTTATGCTGAAAATTCTAAATTAACTTTCTCAGATTTAAAAGTTTCAACAAACTTATCTGTAGATCAAGCTGAAGATCGAAAAGTGATCATGAAAAAATGTCATTTCAACGTCACTGTTATAGGGAGCTCAAACCCTGACAAAACTCAGCTATTGATCAAAAAATCTTTTGAATCAGGATTTATATTAAATTCAGTAAAGACTGAACTGTCTTATGAGTTGCATCTCATTTAATGAAGTTTGATATTTTTGTTGGCATTGATCAAACAGGTGCCGTAAAAGCGAATGGACAACCTCGACAGCTCGATATCTGCATTGCTGAAATCACAAAAACGAAAACGAAGTATTACACAAAATTGAAAATTGAAAAATTATGTTACAACCAAATACACGCAGAAATTAAAAAATGCATTCCTGAATTTGATCGACAAAAAGTACTTATTTGCGTCGACAGTGTGTTCGGCTTACCACAAGAACTTTCAGTTCAATTCTCAAAAATAATTGCTACTGCTAAAAATTTTAATTCAGAAAACAAAGAATTTGGATCTGCGACTGCGCATGCTTTTTTTAACGATTTTTTAAAATCAAAAAAGATAATTCCAAAAAGAATTGTCGAAAATATTGTCAAAGCGAACAGCGTTTTTAATCTGAAACCTTTCCAAAAAAATATCGGATGTGGCACATACCGAATTATCAAAGATCTGTCGGTTGGTCAAAAGTGGTTTTCAATTTGGCCTTTTGAAAAACCAATATACCAATTTGTCGTTGCCGAAGGTTATCCCAGCTTTTTCTGGAAACATCTTCTTAATTTAAGGACACGAAATGTGATCGAACTTAAGCTTAAATTGAAGACTGAAATTAAAAAATTAGATGTTGATACGATTGATGAAGCTGATAGCTTTGTATTAGCTTATGGTGCAATGAAGTCAGTCGATTTTATGAATAACTTTAAAATCGATCCAAGATACAAAAATGAAGGCTGGATACTCGGAGTCCCCAATGAATAATTTAATTTACACGTCTCATATTTTTAGTTGTTTTTTTATGACAGGATTGATTTGGCTGGTTCAATTGATTCATTACCCAAGTTATAAATATATAAATCCGACTCAGTTTTCGAGCTATCAAAACTTTCATACGACAACGATCACATTTATCGTTGGTCCGATAATGGCTTTAGAAATTTTCTCAGGTATGGCTATTTTATTTGATCAAAAATTAAATACATTAAGTTCTGTCAATTTTGTTGGATTAATCCTGATTTGGTTGGCAACTGCATTTTTCAGTTTCCCATTGCATGGTAAATTGTCTTTAGGCTACGATCAAAGTACAATACAATCTTTAATTTTAACAAATTGGATTCGTACAGTTCTCTGGACTCTTCGCTCGGGATTAATTATTTATATGATGATTCAGGTCTTTAAAAAAGATGCCTAGTTTATCTAAAAATTGTCAAAGCTGTGGCCGAGACTTTGACTACAGAAAAAAATGGGCTAAAAATTGGAATGAAATTAAATATTGCAGTGACGAATGTCGAAAAAACAAAAATAAATTCGATTTCAAAAACCAAATTATTGATTTACTCAACATCAGAGGTCAAATGAAAACAATTTGTCCCAGCGAAGTTCTACATAATAACGACAAATCAAATTCTGTTCTTATGGAACATGTCAGACGGAGTGCCAGGATTTTAGCTTCGGAAAATAAAATTGAAATTCTACAAGGCGGAAAACACGTTGAACCAACCCAATTTAAGGGCCCCATTAGACTCAGATTAAAGTAAGGATTTATAATTCATGGAAGAAATTGAAAAATTTTTTAAATGCCCCTATTGCTTAGAAAAAATATCTATGCTGCTGGATACGTCAAACAGCGAAACACAGTCTTACGTGGAAGACTGTGAAGTTTGCTGTAACCCTATTCAAATTACGTTCACTGGTACAAACAATAAAATCAAGGGCTTCAATGCCGAGAAGGCTTATGGCTAATTTACTACTGACTTTACCCAATCAATTATTTCCTGTCAGCGTGATCAAAGAAAATTACAAGTCTAAAGATCCTTTGATTGTTTTTATGAATGAAGATCAAGAAATTTTGACTTATCATCAATTTCATAAACACAGAATTATTTTTTATCTTTCAGCAATGCGAACTTACAAACAAGAGCTCGAAGCAAAAAAAATAAAAGTCGAATATTTTGAACTTGGCAGCACAAAAAACAACTTTGAAACACAACTGCTATCTACAATCAAAGACAATAAGATCAAAAAGGTTTTATTGTACGAAATCGAAGATAAATTTATCGAAAAAAGAATCCTTTCATCCCTGACTAAAAATAAGGTCACATTCGAAATCTGGCCATCACCCATGTTTTTAACACCACGTGAAACATTTAAAGATTATCTGAAAAAATCAAAAAAACCTTTTATGAAAGTCTTTTACGAACAACAACGTAAACGTCTGAATATTCTGGTTGATAAAAATAACAACCCCGAAGGCGGCCAATGGAGTTTCGATGCTGAAAACAGATTGCCATTGCCAGAAAAAATTCAGCCCCCTGAAATTGATTTAATCAAGGCGTCAAAGATAACCAATGACATTCAAATTTTAACAGACAAAAAATTTAAGGATCACCCCGGCAGCTCCGAAAATTTTTGGCTGCCAACAGATCGAAAATCTGCACATATTTGGTTGGATAAATTTTTAGAAGACCGCTTTGCCCGATTTGGTCCCTATGAAGACGCAATTCCTCGACACACAGATTTTGTCTTTCATTCAGTATTAACACCATTTTTAAATTCAGGGTTATTAACCCCAGATGATGTTGTCAAAAAAACTTTGATCTATGCCAAAGAAAATAAAATCAATATTGCATCCACCGAAGGCTTCATTCGACAAATCATTGGCTGGAGAGAATTCATCCGTGGTATTTATCAAAATTTTTCTGAAAAACAGGAAACTTCAAATTTTTTTAATCATACAAAAAAATTAACAAAGCATTGGTACGACGGAACGACAGGAATTGCACCGCTGGATGTCGCCATTCGAAAAACAATTAAATATGGATATGCCCATCATATCGAACGCCTGATGGTCATCGGAAGCCTGATGTTATTATTAGAAATCAAACCGATCACTGCACACAACTGGTTTATGGAAATGTTTATTGATTCATCCGACTGGGTTATGGGACCAAACGTTTACGGCATGACATTGTTTTCTGACGGTGGAATTTTTGCGACAAAACCTTATTTTTGTGGTTCAAATTATTATCGAAAAATGGGCGGCTATAAGGCCACCGAATCCTGGTGTGACGGGGTCGATGGGCTGTATTGGGGATTCATTGAAAAAAATAAATCGTTTTTCTTAAAAAATCCGCGCATGTCCATGATGGCCCGGACCGTTGAAAAAATGGATTCAGAGAAAAAAGCTAAAATTTATAAGGCTGCGGATGTTTTACGGAAGAAATTAACGTCGTAAGTATATCACCTGACCAACCGTGTCTTTTTCTATATTTCTTGTAAAACTGATCCCTAACTGATGCAATTTGATTACATTTGTAATCAAATTGTGAACGAACACTATTGTCATTCATATAAATATTTGAAACGATTTGATTCGTCAGCGCAGACATGATTTTAAACATAAACTTAAATAGGAGATTCTTAAAATGAAAACAGGACTTATACTAATTCTTATGGCGCTTTGCATGACTTCAACGTCAAATGCTTTGATCGCTGACAAATTTAGATGTTCTCTCGAAATAAAAGATTTCAAATCTAAAAATTTATCTAAACAAGATAAAGAAATTTTTATAGCAAGGTTGCCGACACAAAGCTCGGATCCACAGATTCAATTTACGATTGGTCAAGTATTCGAAAGACTGTCCCTGAAAACCCCGACAGCCGAATTAAGTGCCAATCTAAATTTTTATTTTAAACATGCTATAAAAACACATTCCAGCGGATTAACTGAAGCCAGACAATTAACTTGCGTTGCACTAACAACTGATTACTGCGAACGCGGTCCAGGTCCCGGCATAGTTGCATGCAGTGCGAGCAGCGCCATGTGCATGGAGCCCCCATACCCATTTGATCTGAATTTAGGGTGGCAAAAAACATTAATATCGGCTGCCGGTCCAGTTTTTAACGAGCAAGAACTTCTAGCTCCGATCACTGTTGATGTTAAAAATGACCAAGGGGCTATTGTTGGAGTCGCCAATTTGAATTGCAAGCACAAAGGCACATTTAACTAATGCAAGCTGAACAGCAGCAAATTAAAAAAAATTTTACAGAGCGCCCCGTTGTCTATGACTACGGGGCGCCCAATGAATTTTTTTCTGATTTACTATTGTATTACAAAAAAAATAGTTCGTTTAGTCTTCGGCAAAGAACAGCAAAAGTTGGGCTTTGCTCTCAAGCCCTGGTTTCGCATATTCTGCAAGGCAAACGAAAACTGACGCGTGATAATTTATCGGAAATTTCAGAAATTTTCAAACTTACTAAACATGAATTTGAATTTTTAGACAAAAAAATTACAGCACGATTTCACAAAATTGATTCCAATGAAAATTTGACTACAACAGGTATGCCTCGATTGCCAAAAAACCATTTGCTGTCTGACTGGGCCAATCCATATGTCAAAGACCTTGTTAATTTAAAGGGCTTTAGCATAGATACAGAAACTATTTTTAGCATGCTTCACGGATTTATACCTTTAACAAAAATTAAAAAGTCTGTGGATTTTTTATTCAAAGAAGGATTTTGGAAAACCACGCCAAATGGTAAAATAGTTTTGGATGATGCCGCAGTCACAACTACAAATGGAATTGCTAATGATAAAATAAGGAGCTTTCACAGCAAAGCCATCGAAACTGCATTGGTTGGGTTAAAAACACTGCCCGTTCATCAGCGCAAAGCATCGACAGTTCTGCTCTCAGTTGATGACTGTAAAATGGATGAACTTCGAGGAATTATTGATTTATTCCAAAAACAGCTTCTTGATTTTATTGAAAAACATCCGAACGGACAAGATTCACTCGTTCAAATTACGACACATTTGACACCGATAGGAAAATCGTATGATAAATAAATTTTTTATTTTTTTATTTTTATTATTTATTTTTATAAAACCATACGTATTTGCTGGAGGCACAGTTGTTGGCAATGGTGGCGATCCAGTCTTTGAATTTCTAGAAACAGCTCGGTTTTCAATGATCGAATCAATTAAGTATTTAATAAGTAAAGCCGAAGAACAAACTCAATTTTGCGAAAAAAAATCATTGAACACAGACCAAATTGAATTTTGCCGAAAATACTTTGTGACTTTGGCGCCTGAAATCCTAAGGCTGAGCCAAGGCAAAGATAAGACTTTTTTTGTACTACGCGAAGATCATTTAAAAGTGATTGGACCAGATGGAAAACCAATGATCGTTGCAGCAAGAACAAATTTAGGACCGCTTGGCCCCATCGAATTTCATCGTGATTCAGTAAAAACATTATTGCCAACACAAGTTCTTTTTTTAATGATCCATGAGTTTCAACACAAATCTAATTTTGATGGCATTGCCATTACCGACAACGATCCGATCGGACCTTTTACGCATGGACGTGATTTAATTGATGCGGCCTCTGAATCGCTTGTCGCTTTAGCTCGAAGAAATGGCAAGGTCTGAACCCAGTTCAGTATACGAGATATTTTCGATTGCATGATCAGTACTGGATCAAATTCATTCGGCGCTACTGTATCAACTGCACGCATTTTTAAAACTTCAGATCTCATGTCTTATAATACAAGTCTTGGAAAAAATCCGGCTGAGCGCCCTATTTATATTACTGAAACAAATAACAATTCTTTAGTTTTAAAATTTGATATCACTGAGCCAAATAACTGTGGCGATCCGAATGTTTTAAGGTCTCTAAAAGTACAAATTATTAGAGCAACTAAATTAAATGATGGCTTAACAAAAGAAGATATTATCTCAGAAATACAATCATCAAATAATCCCATATGCCCAGGCTCAAATCCAAAATTTGAAATTTCAACAGGACAACTCATTTTTTCTTGTACTTACTTTGGCACACAAGGAACATCATCTTCTGGATTTAATTTAAAATCCAAATTATACGGAGGATTAACAAATAACCATGCACCTTAAACATTTATTTGAAAAATTAAATAGTGCAATTGAGTTGGAAAACAATGATCGCCGCGACAACTCGACAGTAGCAATTAAAAAAGCGTTGATCACAATCCTGGGACAAACTTCGCTACTAATTGATGAACGAGTCGCTGTTGCCATAGATCTTGCTGCAACAAGTGATTTGGATGCGCTTGTAACCGCGGAATATTTTGTTCAACAAAAATTTGCTGAATTGCTTAAAAATGAAGGACTTATTCTAGATACAGACAGCCCTTACATTTTTTTACCAAAGAACCATACTTTTGATCCAGTCTATGATTTTGAATTTCTACAGGTCTCAAAAATAGATGCAGAGTCTGCTCTCGTCTCCAAAGCTGTTAAGGCGGCCCACAAAAACAAAGAACTCATTAAAGACGCCCTCGCGTCGGGATTGTTTTTGACGTTAAAACAGCGTATTATAGACGAAGGCGGAGACATTCAATTTTTTGAATGAATATTCTATATGGATCAAAATACAACAAAAACAACAGCAAAAGAAATTCGCCGAACAGAACGATTCGGAAAAGTACTTGATATTTTAGCCCATGCCCGATTATTAAAAACTAATTATCACAAGCCAAAAAAACCAACCCCAATTAATGTTGTTGATTTTATATGGGCTGGCGAATTTGAACCACGGATTTGGGAAGTTTTACCAGCTGCGATAATTCATTTTCCAGAATTATTTTTAGGTAAAAATAAAGAATTTGACCAGATTATTTTAGCCATTAAAAATAAAAAAGATGATGGACCAGATTATCAATTCATCAAATTTGATGACATGAAAAAATGGTTTTTGTTTTTAAACAATCGAATTTAATTCAATAAAAAGTGCTTCTCGCAGAAATTCAGCATCCGTGAAGGATTTAGTCCGCTACATACAGGCCGTATCTCAGTCACTAGTCCTTGGTCTGCTTGTACATGTTGGTAACCTCGGAGAGCATTAAATCCTTATAAAACTTTTAAATGTGAACATATGACGATAATAAGTAAAATAACCCTTAAAATCATTATAGTGATCACTAAAAATTGTCGAATAGATTCATACCAACGAATCATTCCGGACCTAATTCCTTTCTCGGAACTTAAGTCCTTCAAAAGTGAATACTGCGAGAAGCAGTATTCACTTTTGCTTTTATCATGCCTGATTTAATTTACTTGGTTTTCCAATTCTGGTTCCCCAAAAAATCAGCTTTGCCTAAATCAACGCCGTTAGCTCTGAAAATGGCATAGGCCATTGATGTATGAAAATAAAAATTGGGCATTGCGTGCTGAACTAAGAAATCTTTTCCGTTTAAAGTTTTTCCGGGCATCCAAGGAAATTCAACAGTTTTTGTTTCATAACCATTGAACTGTTCTGGTTTAAAACCTTCAAGAAACGCCATCGTTTTTTGAATGCGGTTCATGTAATCGTCAAATGATTTTTCTGTGTCTTCGAAGATGGGTGCGGTAACACCCGTTAATCGTGATGCTGCACCTTTGGCAACGTCACATGCAATTTGGATTTGTTTTCCCAAAGGCAACATATCCGGAGCCAGCCTGGTTTGAAAAAATGTTTCCATTTCAATTTTTTTAGGTTCAGCCCAAGTTTTAGATTTTGATAAAATATTTTTGAGGGCGTTTAAAGTTAACATGAATTGTGGAACTGTTGTTTCAAAGACTGTGATTTGCATTTTCGATCCTTTGTTATTATTTTTTTAAATTTGGATTGTATGTGTGATTACTTTTCTTTTGATTTGGGTCGTTTGCAGGCTGTTGTTTAGGTGCCTGCGGTTTGTGTTGCGGGCGTTGTTGCTGCTGCTGAGGCTGTCGTTGCTGCTGATTTTGTTGCGGTTGATCCGGCGGCTGATTGGCCTTGGGGTCATCGACTAAAATCAAAGTGTCTTGTTTGGCTTGGATGTCTTTTTGATCTTTGAATTTGACACCTTTGACTTTTTTCTGGGTGTCAACTTTGTTCACTTGCTCTGTTAAATCAACAGTGATTGAACCAAAACAACGAACTTGGCAGCTGAGTCTTCGCCCATCTAAAAAATAACTGGTACCAATTAAATTCAATTCCGCTTTTGAAGGAGCAGGAACGTTTTGATCGCCTTCAACAATTTTTATACGACATTCAGCACAAGACGGCGTTCCGTTACAAATTGATTTTATTTTTATTCCGTTTTCCTGGGCCAATTTCAATAAACTTTTTTCTGGGTTCACATCAATTTCAATATTTTGGGGTAAAAATTTAATTTTAGGTGCTGCCATGATATGTTCGCTCATATTTAATTAACCACAACTTTCGAAAACTTTTTCTTGCCGGCTTTGATAATAAAGCTTTGGCTTGGTACCAGTTTTAATTTTAATTTTGAATCTGAAATTTTTTCCTGGTCAATACTGACTGCGCCACCAGTAATTAATCGGGTCGCCTCGCCGTTTGAATCTGACAAACCGGCTTTGGTCATCAATTGAACCAAACCAATTTCTTGGGAATCAATTTTAAATTCAGGAATTGTATCGGGCAAACCCTTATCAACAAAAATACGGTTAAATTCATCTTCAGCATTTTGTGCCGCAGTCGCAGAATGAAAACGCTGAACCAGAAATTTAGCTAATGCAACTTTGACTTCGCGGGGGTGTTTATTTTTCGACTGAACATCAGTTTTTAATTTAATGACTTCAGCTGGCTTTAAATCAGTTAACAGTTCGTACCACCGAAACATCAAATCATCCGATATTCGCATGGTTTTTCCGAACATATCCTTAGCCGATTCATTGACGCCAATGTAATTATCCAATGATTTTGACATTTTTTGAATACCATCAAGGCCTTCTAAAATGGGCATCGTTAAAATACATTGCGGCGCTTGTCCATAGGCAGATTGTAAATCCCGACCAACAAGTAAATTAAATTTTTGATCTGTGCCGCCCAATTCAAGGTCTGTGTTTAATGCAACGGAATCATAGCCTTGACATAAGGGATACATAAATTCGTGCAAGCTGATGGGCGTTCCTGATTTGTAACGATTGGTAAAATCATCGCGTTCAAGCATCTGAGCCACAGTGTACTGCGCAGACAATTTGATAAAATCAATGGATGTCATTTTTAATAGCCAAGTTGAATTATAAACAATTTCTGTGCGCTCTGGGTCTAAGATTTTAAAAATTTGTTCAGCATAACTTTTTGAATTTTCATTAATTTCATCTCTGGATAATATCGGACGTGTCGTGTTTTTGCCCGTCGGATCACCAATCAGCGCTGTGAAATCACCAATTAAAAATTGGATATGATGGCCCAAATCTTGTAATACTTTTAATTTATTAATAACAACCGTGTGTCCCAAATGAATATCCGGGCGATTGGGGTCCGCACCCAATTTAATTTTTAATGGTTTTTTAATTTCAGAACTTTTTTTAAGTTTTTTCAAAAAATCAGCATCTGTGATAAAATCAACAGCACCAAATTTAATTCTTTCAAGTTGTTCTTGCGGATCTAAAAACATATTATCTCGCCATCTCCACCGCGCGAGTTTCACGAACAACAGTGACTTTCACACTGCCCGCATTTGGCAATTCACGTTCAATTTTTTTAATAATATCACGGGCTAACATTTGCGATTGGTCGTCTGTCACTTTAGCACTTTCAACTAAGACGCGAACTTCTCGGCCAGCTTGAACAGCGACTGATTTAATAACTCCGTCAAAAGAATTCGAAACACTTTCCAAGTCTTTCAGACGATTAATGAAATTATCCATTTGTGGACGACGTGCGCCCGGACGCGAATTCGATAAAATATTTGCTGCATGAATGATCCACGCTAAAATCGAAGAATGTTTTTCTTCGTCATGATGTGCACCAATGGCATGGCAAACTTCTTCGGATTCACCGAATTTTTTTGCAAGGTCTGCTGCAACTGCCGCATGATTACCTTCGTGCGTGTGATCAGACGCAAGTCCAATGTCATGTAAAATTCCAGCACGCTTTGCTAATTTAACGTTGTACCCAAGCTCAGCCGCCAAAAGCGATGCGATATGAGCGACTTCCATGGAATGATTCAAAGCATTCTGTGCATGTGTACTGCGATATTTTAAACCACCAATTAATTTAACCAATTCATTGTGTAAACCTGTGATTCCAAGTTCAACGACCACTTTGTCGCCTTCCTCTTTCATCGATTTTTGCAATTCAGATCTTTGTTTTTCAACAACCTCTTCGATGCGTGCAGGATGCACGCGGCCGTCCTCCATTAATTTATCAATTGTTCTTCTGGCCAACTCACGTCTGACAGGATCAAAACCAGAAATAACAATTGTTTCAGGAGTATCATCAACAATTAAATCCACACCACACATTGCTTCCAGTGTCCGAATATTACGGCCTTCACGACCAATAATTTTACATTTCATCTCGTCTGATGTTAAACTCATCACAGAAACAGTCCGTTCTGACGTATATTCAGATGCGAAACGCGCCAGTGCTCTGGCGATAACTGCTTTTGATTTTTGTGCGGCTTCTTTGTTGGCGTCTTCTTCAATTTCCGAAATACGCTGAGAAGCTTCTTTTTTGGCTGCGTCTTCCATCACTAAAAATAATTCACGCTTGGCTTGGTCTTGGGACATACCAGCCACATTTTCTAATTTTTTTTGTAAAAATAAAATTTGATCTTCGGTTGCTTTTTCAACGTCTTTTAAACGATTTTCTGAAATTGCAATTTTTTCGGCGCGGTCTTTTAATTGAAGACCTAATTTATCATTTTCATCATTACGTTGTTTGTGTTGGTCTTCGACTTCTTTCAGACGACGCTCAAGTTGCGTTTCTTTGTTTTTTAAAGTTGATTTTTGTTTATTGATTTCAGTTTCTGCTGTCCGGCGCGCTTTGGTTTCAAAATCTTTTGATTTTAATTCTGAATCCTTTTTGATTTTTGCAGATTCAGATTGTGCTTTTTGAATAATTTTCTGAGCCTCTGACTGTGCGGTTTTACGTGTATTTTGTTCTTGAATGCGTTTAAATGCGAACATTCCAAATGTTCCCAAAATTAATCCGACAATTGCGGCAATAATCATTTCCATTTTATTTTTCTCCTGTATGTAATACTTGAACGTCTGTAATTATATAATCCATTTTTAAATCGTGAGGTTCGTACGGAACATCACTTGATAAACAAAAATCAAAACAAAGACCAACTTTGGGTCCCAAAAATTGCGCGAACGTCTGGTCATAAAAACCACGACCACGGCCCAAGCGGTAACCTTCTGAATGAAAACCAATGCCAGGAACACAAACGCCGGTCATATGATCCAAATCAATCAAAGTGCCGTCCTGGGGCTCTTGGACATTCAACACAGATTGCGTAAATAATTTTGAACCTGAAAAAAAATGCAATTTATTCAGTGTTGTTTTTGGGTAACACCAATCAATATTTGGTATTTTTTGAAATTCTATTTGTGGTTCAGAGGCCAGGGGTTGATAACAGCCCCAAGAGCCTGCGGCCATCATCGATGCTGAATTCATCAGTTTTTGCAAATTGAGAAAAATTAAATTTGATTTTTGATTTTTTTCAGAATCAGACATCAAATGAATATTTGAAATAGCATTATTTCTAAAATGTTTTTTTTCGAACAACACAAGCTCCAAAAATGAATAAAGTTATACCTTAGTTCCAGTTCACTTTATTCATTTTCGAATTTTCAATATCTTCGGATAACTTTTGAGCTTTAAGTTCTAATTTTTCAAGTTCAGCCTGAGCACGTTTTTTGAGTAACAACATTTCTTCGGCCATATTTAATGCAGCCAATACCGCTGCATTTTGAAAAGAACCATTCTTTGTGGCTTTCATTGCTTCAGAAACTTTTGAATTTACAAGCAGCACGAGTTCTTCGACGATTTTTTCGTCATGCGAAGTTTTTATTTTGTATGAAACGCCTGCAATTTTAAAATCAAAAGTTCTTTTTTTAAGATTATTATCTTTGACTGAAGGTTGGGCCATAATTTTTTAAAGTCTTTCTGATATGAATTCTGTGATGATAAAGTCTTGAAATCATTATAGAAGTCCTATGATTTGGCGCAAGTCTTAAATCATATTTATGGACTTTTAGAGTCATTTATTAAGAACACGCAGCATAAATGCTACGGCTTATTACACAGACAAATTTCAGAGCTATTCACAATTTGGCAGTCTAATATTTTTGGATTTTTTTCTGAATTGATTTTAAATTGCGTAATTTTGTCGTCTATCCGAACTATTTCGAATTTAAAGCCATTTTCGCGAATTTCGAGCGATTTTTTCCAGTTTTTTTCAATATTTGTATTTAAAATCAGCTTACTTATTAACATTTGTGTTGTCTGATTTTTTTGACGCGCTTCGCTAAGTATTGGCGTATGCACATCGTCTTTGTCGATCTTAAAAATCTCTACGTTGTCATTTGTAACTTTGATTTTGCGGTTTTCATTTTTTATACGAAAAAATAATTCCTGATAAATAATTTTTTCAGAAATCAGTAAATATTTTTTTTGTACAGACGAATACAATAGTGAAAAATTTTTAACATTCTGAAGATCTGATATATTTATTTTGCAATCATTGATCTGGTTTTGAAACGAAGACAACTGAACCGATTTGTCTTTGGACCAAACGATACTATTTGAAAAAATAAAAAACAGACAGGCGACATATTTCATTCGCTAAATCGTATTACTTTCTGAAACGTAAATCGAGCTTTATTTCCTCGCACATCGCCGATTTTGTACGATCACAGCCTTCTTGTGAATCTTGGATACAATATGAACGCTGGTCAGTTCTCCAGACTGTCGCCGTTTGACAATGGCCCATGACCAAAGCTTGTGGTGTTGTTTTCAGGCTTGGATCTGATCCAGACTCAGTCAATGCTTGAACATCAGATTCTGAAAATTCATTTGTATTAATTGTGTTTAATCGACTTTTTACAAATCTTCTTTGTCCAGCAGGATAGGATTCTGCAATCGTTAATGCGTTGATACGATCAGATGTTTTTGTCTCTGTCGAAAATCGATAATGCCCAGGCATAACAGAAATAAAATCAGTTGCTCTCATCGGAGCACTGACCAACGTTCGCAAATACCTTTTTGGAAAAATATCACCTGGATAATCAACGGTTGCTTCTTGATATGTGCCGTTCGATTGAAATCGATATAAATCAGCCATATCCATCATGGCTTGTGCTCCGTTCATCGTTTCACAGACAAATAAAGCATGCTCGCGAATGTCTTTAGCTAAGACTAAATTATTTAAATTGTTTTCAGAACAAAAATTGTATGTTGAAGATGTTGCGATATCAACGTCACCCAATCCGGCCAAAGACAAATCACCATATGATCGGATCGTTTCGCGAAATAAATTTTGTCCTGAATAAAATTGTTGAAAATAAATTTTCTTCTGCTCAACCAAAGAACCTAAATCACGATAAGCTTTAATGTTTTTTTCTTTACTCATTGATGCTGGAACTGAAATTTTCTGCAGATCAATTTGCACAGATCCACCTGAATTAATATTTACAAAACCTGGATAAATCGTGTTTTCGAAACCTAAAATGTATGAACCAGCTTCTAAATTTTGGGCGGTGTTTAGTTCAAATTTGACAGGCGCCGAACATTTTCGATTTAATTTTTGCATCGAGGTTCGTGGATTAATCATTGATTCAGGCTCAGAACATTTTTGCGCAACGACCTGCGAATAATACTGATTCGCACCTGCTGTGCCTGAAACCATCAACCGACCCGTTCCAACTGCTGTGGAATTCAATTTTTTTGAAAACTGATCAGACCGGCCAGGCAATGAAAGAGCTGTTGCTGAAATTCGACGGTCATGTAAATAATGGTCTTTCATAAATCGAACATGACCCGTGGCCGTTTTTTCAACCGTTAACGGAACTGTGTAAACTGCGCGAAATTCTTCGGGCGGCAATTTAACTCGAATGTTTGATTGAAAAACTTCACCAAGTGTTCCTTTTGAAATGACTGAATCAATATATTCAGGAGTATATTGCAGATTGTTTTTTAACAAATATTCCGCAAACCATTTAGCTTCAGACAACCTGACACAGCCCGAACTTAAATGTCGATTGTTTTTTGAAAACAATGATGGATCATCGGTAAAATGCATGAAAATATCATCCGAATTACTTCCGTAAGTATTTTTATCCGCTGACATCGGAAACTTATATACCCCCAACGCATTTTTGGGTCCTGGATCCATTACAAAACTGTGCTTTCTGGCAATGGATCTTGAATTGTTTTTCCAATCTAAAGTCGCGGGATCAACTTCGACACCCGACGAATTATCAATGATATGCATTCTGATTTTTTTTAAAAAATTAATGTCTTTTTGTATTTCTGGTAATTTATCCTGAAGAATTACACTGTCAGTTGCTGTCCATGTGGTATTCAAAACAACATGAGTCAACCATGTTTGCATCATTGGCGTTCGTCGCAGCGCCCTGCCATTAATCGTGGACATTGATTTAATGACTTGATTATTCTCATAGACTTTCATTTCAGTCGCATTTGTATTTACAAATATCATATTGGGTTCTAATTTTTTCGGTAACCATCGCAGTTTTTCAAGCGTCGCTTGCGTTTGTAAAATCCGGGCATCAACAGAAACGCCAAAAATGGTCCATACACCAGAATCTGCTAATAAATCTGAATTCACCAAATAGCCGTTTTCTTTTTGAATTTCTTGGATTGCATTTGATAATTCTTGATCATAGACCTGTCCAGATCCAGACAAATTGTAACCGTGCTGAATAACTCTTTCTCTGAGGGTTTGCACCACTGTATGTTTAGAATTCAATTTGAGATTCACTTTTGGATTCACAATGGATTTATACCCACCCTGTGATTTGATCAAATTTAAAGTCGCTAAAATTTCTAAAGTGTTTTTGTAATACACATGTTCTGGAGCCAGTGTTTCAACAATCGGGGCCATCATCGAAGGCTGCGCCGATAAAGCTTGGGCCAATATACGGTAATCTGTAAATATTCGTTTTTTAAAACGCACGTCATTATCAATTGTTGTCGGCTCAATTCGTCCATCTGATAAATCAGATGCCAGTCGAAGATATAAATTCGATAAAAGTAATTCTGCTGCGACTGTGTTTTCAGAATTTAAACTATTCAAATATGAATCAATTTCTGAATTATAATAATCTGACGAAATCAGCCCATGTTTTAACGACAATTGATTCACCATTAATTTGTAAGCTTCAACAAATTCAGTTTTTAACCCATTTCGTATCCAGATAGGTTCAAAATTTCGTTCGCTATACAATTTCATTAAATGATTTGTTTCAAATATATTTGAACCCGCCTTGAGCAGACTTCGCGAAGCCAATACATTTTGAATCGCCGATTGCGATTGCAGCACAGGGATCGTCGTTTGCGACATTGCCTGTGTGTTTGACAAAAAAATTGATACTGACAGTGCGCGAACAGCTAAGCTTTTCAACTTCATACAGACTCCAAGTTTGTTGATACATACTTGGACATACAATTTGGTCGCCAGCTGAGAGCGTCTTAATTTGAGATAGCTGTCCAATGAATTGACAGCTGACGACAAAACGTCAGCCGTTACCCAATATGGATTTAATATATTCGCTTTGATTAAATATTCGCAAATCAGTTATTTTTTCACCGACACCTATTAATTTAATCGGCTTTTGCAGAACATCAACAACCCCTAATGCGACGCCACCTTTGGCCGTCCCGTCCATTTTAGTTAACACCACACCGGTAATTTCCAGTGCTTTGTTAAATTCGACGGCCTGGTTCAATGCATTTTGTCCAGAATTTGCGTCCAAGACAATCCATGTTTCATGTGGTGCCAAATCGATGACTTTGCTCATGACGCGTTTTACTTTTTTTAATTCATCCATCAAATTATTTTGTGTGTGCAGTCTGCCTGCAGTGTCTAATATCACATAATCGAAATTTTTAGATTTGGCTTTAGTGACAGCATCAAAGGCCACTGCTGCTGGATCGTTCGTATTTTCGGGCCAAAAAATTTCGACAAGACCTTCAGCACCAGAATTACTGTTCGCACGATCCGTCCAAACTTTTAATTGCCCACCCGCTGCCGCACGAAAGGTATCACCGGCCGCAACTAAAACTTTTTGGTTTAGAATTGCCAGCTGTGATGTAATTTTACCAATCGACGTTGTCTTACCTGCACCGTTGACACCGACAACCATCAGAACCGTTGGACCTGCAGCAGCTTTTGAAATCAAATCGATCACTGATTTTGATTTTTTTTGTTCTTCGTGAACCGTAGATAAAATCAAATTCATTTCTGATTCAAGGGCAGATTTTATTTTTGATAAATCCATCATTTCAGATTTTGAAAGGTCCTCGGAAACTTTCGTCAATAATCTTTCGACAGTTTTTGGTCCCAAATCACTGGTATAAAGAATTTCTTCGATGTCGTCTAAAACTTTTTTCTTTTCGGTGTTGTTTTTAGTAAATGCATTTTTAATTCGGCCAAAAAAATTTTCTTCGGTTTTTTTTAAAGCGTCTGAAACTGTGGCTTCTTTTTCAGGAACAACGGTTTTATCAATAGGGGTCGGAAATTCTTTTTTAATTTCCTGCTGAACTTCAAACTTATTCTCAGATTTATTCTCAACTTCAACAGCCTTCGTTTTTTTCAAAAGCGAAATTGTGATCGGTATGGCAATAGCTAATATTAAAACGACGATGAAACCGACTAAATACATCATCATATTTTCTGTTGAACTGTTCATTTTTCATCCTTTAAAATGCCATAAGGGCAGTGCCTGCAATTATTCTTACAACAGTATCCGCGATTTTTTAAGAAATAACTGGTCATGACTTGGTAACCCGTCACTGGATCAATATAGAAATCTTGTTTTTGTTCACAGGCTTGAGTATGCGCTTTTAAATATAAAGGGATTGATTCATCATCAATCCCTTTGAGCTGCTTGTCTTTTGACATTAATTACTGAATATCTGCCAAAGACACAGAAACCATCGTTGAAACTCCGCGTTCTTGCATTGTAACACCATATAATTTTTGCGCGACTTCCATCGTGTGTTTATTGTGCGTAACAACAATAATCTGAGACCGTTTGGCCATTTCTTTGACCAATTCATTGAATCGGAAAACATTGGCATCATCCAATGGCGCATCAACTTCGTCCAATAAACAATAAGGCGATGGCTTAACTAAGAAAATAGAAAATACCAATGCAACGGCTGTCAGTGCTTTTTCGCCACCAGACATTAATGATACGTTTTGCATTTTTTTACCCGGAGGCTTTGCAATAATTTCGATACCAACTTCGCTTTTGTCCGGGTCTTCAACAATTTGTAACATGGCTTCTCCGCCACCAAACAAGACTGGAAAAACTTTTTGGAATCGCTCATTCACCAGATCAAAAGTTTCTTTGAATCGTTTTGAACAGATTTTGTTAATACGATCAATCACTTTGCGTAATTGTTCTTTCGCATCAGTCAGATCTGCGTGTTGTTTTGTTAAGAAATCATATCGTTCTTGGGTTTCAGAATATTCAGCAATCGCTGATAAATTGACTTCGCCAATTTTTGATAATTTTTCACGAAGATCTTTCAGTTGTTCATCAGCTTCAGCTGGATTTCCTTCGCGACCTTGGTATTTTTCAATGATATCTGATAAAATCAGCATGTATTTTTCACGCGTTTGATCAACCAGGTATTGCTCTTTCATTTTTGCTTGTTCTAATTTCAGTTGAGCATCATTCATTTTGGCTAATCGTTCATTACGTTCACGTGAATTACGATTTACTTTGTCTTCAAGTTCACGAATATGAGACGTTTCAATTTCAAATTGATTTTTGAAATTAGCCATTTCAAGTCGCTTAACTTCGATGTCTGCAACCATACGTTCGAAATCAATTTTAGCTTGTTCTAATGCATAATGGCCATCAGACATTTGCGATGTATAACCGTCGGCTTCTTCGGACATTCGCGATAATTGCGAATTTAAATCATCAACTTGCTTTGTGACCATTTCAAGCTGGCGCGTCAGTCCTGCGTATTCTTGTGACTTTGAAGCAGCTTGAATTTGTAATTGCATCACTTCAGATTGTTTTTGTTCAAAACCGTCTTTCATTGATTCGTATTCAGTATTTAAGTCTGATACTGTCGATTCTAATTCGATTTTTTGTGTGCGAATTTGAATTAAATTTTCAGTCAACTCAGAAATTTTTTCGTCCATTGAATTGATTTGATCTGATAAACGGCGAACTTCTTTGTCTTGGCGTTCAACAGCATTTTTTGCTTGTTCTAGTTCGTTATCAGCACGTTCTAAATCTTTGCGAAATTCGGTCACTTTGATTTCTTGGTCTTGACGACGTTTTTGCGCACCTTCAAAATCTGTGACGATATGATTTAATTGTTCTTCTGTTTTTTTCAAAGCCGCCGTAGCTAAAGCCAATTTACCAGCCCATTCAGATTTTTTATCAGATAATTCTTTGATTTCACGGCGGCGCTTTAATACACCAGATTCTGCAGATTCTTTTGAACCACCCGTTAAAATTCCGTCAGCTGTCAATGTATCACCATCTGGTGTTACAAATGTCCAACCCACATAATCGGGGCGTAATTCAAGAGCCGTGCGTATTGAATCCACAATTGCAACGCCTGATAAAATGTGCTGAACACTTTCAGAAAATTTTTCTTCAGATGTGACAACTTGATTTAATAAACCCAGAACACCTTTTTGATTCTGAGGATTGCTTTGAGTCAAGTTCTGAGCCGCTATTTCATTTGAATAAAAACTTGAACGTCCAGAATTGTTTTCTTTTAAATAATCAATGGCTTGTGTTGCATCGTTTTGTTTTGCTGACAATAGCATTTGTAATTTTGAACCCAGTGCGGCTTCCATTGCGATTTCAAATTCTGCAGGCACTGAAATGACTTCGGAAACTGGAAAAAATGATTCAGTCACAGTGCCATCGGCATGCATTTCTTTCTGTGATTTTGCCTTCGACCAAAGCATGACTTGCTTTACGCCTTCTTCGAAACCTTCAAAATTTGAATGCAGATTTTCAAGACCATACAGTCTTGAAGCTGTTTCGTTTAAATTGTCTTTGAACGTTTGAACTTCTTCGCTTTTTTTCTGAAGCTGTTCCGATAAAATTTTCTTATTCGCATCAAATGATTCAACGTCATTTGATAAGTCTAATTGCAATTGGCGATTTTGATCCAATTCTGTGCTGACTTTGCGGCGACGATTTTCAAAATCATGAGCTGTTTCACGTAATTCATTTAATTTAATTTCTTCGTCAGCAGACCGATCAGAAATTTCTTGGCGCTGAGCAGACATTGAATTTAATTTGGCATCTAATGATGATTCAGATTGCCCCATTGCAAATTGGTCGCGGCGTTTTGTTGTTAAGTCTTCGTCGATTTCTGTATATCGTTTCTGACTGGCTGAAAATGCTTCTGATTTAGTGGCTGATTCAGTTGTTAAATATTCTGATTCTGATTTGAGTTCATCAGATTGTGCCTGTAATGAAATTTGATCACGCGACAATAATTCATGACGAGCTTTTTGTTCGTTTAAAATGTTTCCTGTCATTTGTTCATTGCGCTTGGCTTGCTCTAAATTAAAACGCAATTCTTGAATTTCTAATTCTTTTTTCTGGACTGCAGATTGGTGATTATAAAAATCTTGTTGTTTTATTTCAACGGCTTTTTCTTGTTCTAAAATTGTTAATTTTAAAGTTTCAAGAGTCGCTTTCATTTTCGACAAATCGGCTTCTGATCCGACCTCGAGAGATTGGGCTTCATCAAAAATTTTCTGAGCATCGTCTGCAACACGCTTTAATTCGATGTATTGAATTGATGATAACCACAATTCAAGATCTTCGATTTGTGTTTTAATATTTTTGTATCGTTCTGCACGTTGCGCCTGGCGCTGCAAAGAATCAATTTGGCGCTTTAATTCGCCAATGATGTCTTGTAAACGAACTAAGTTTTGGTCCGTTGAAATCAATTTACGCTGTGATTCTTTTTTACGAGCTTTGAATTTTGTAATCCCAGCAGCTTCTTCGATGAGCATTCGACGGTCTTCGGGTTTCGACGTGATAATTTTACCAATCATTCCTTGGGCGATGATTGAAAAGCCTTTTGAACCAGCCCCTGTATCCATGAAAATTTCTTGGACGTCTTTAAGCCTTGATGGTTCTTTGTTAATGAAATATTCGCCTTCACCATTACGATGAAGTTTACGAGTCACCATGATTTCAGAATGTTTTAAATACTTTGCTGGGAACGGACCGCCATCATTTTCAAGCGTCAGTGAAACTTCACACATACCCAGTGGCGCATAACCTTCTGATCCACCAAAAATAACGTCTGTCATTGTTGTCGCACGCAAGTCTTTGGCCGATTGATCGCCCATGACCCACATTAACGCATCAACGATATTTGATTTTCCACAACCATTGGGTCCAACAACGCCGGTAATACCTGCGTCAAAAGAAATAACTGTGCGATCTTTAAAAGATTTAAAACCAATAAGCTCAAGTTTTTTAATTCTCAAGAAGTACCTCGATGTTGAGTTTGTGAATCACTCTATAACTGTCCTTTGGTCGAGTGGATGTGTCAACATTGACGCGATGCCGCTGCGTTAAAATTTGAATTTGATGATTTAAAAAATATGATTCTCTCTACAGCAAGAGAGCACTCAAGAAAAACTCTGATGCTCAGAATAGAGCTTCAGAATCGCTATTCTGCTTGAAACTTAAGAATTATTGGCCAGAGTAGCTGGCCTAAATATTTTTTAATCTAACGTCGCAAGCTCTGTTTGATGCTCTGTAATCTGTTTATTGAGAAGCTCATTTTTGTATCGAAGCTGACTGAGCTGGTTTCCAAAATCCATGGATTGATTATTCAACTGACTGCGTTCGCCCAAATAGGGATCAGCTTGCCCAGCAACAGCCTGGGGTAAAACACTCAATCTGCGATCAATATTTATTTTTTGCTGACTGACGCGGTTTAATTCAGAACTACTTTCAAGTTTTTTGGATTCAGCAAGACTGACTAAATTCATTAAATATTTTTTTCGCCCTTTTTTGTATTCAGGTGTAAATGTTTTTTCAAAATTGGCTGCGCAGACGTTTTTATATTTTTTACCACTTTGACCGGCTGTAAAACCGTCCATACAGTAAGCTTTATTACCTTCTGCATGCTTATGTTTTAACAAACTGAACGTATTTCCGTCACAAAAATCAGAATTTAATGTATCGCCCTGTTTTCCTGTTTGATAAGCCGTTTCAGGCTGACAATAACGAGACATACCAGCTTTGAATCCCACATCCAATTGGGATTCCGAAATCTCAGCTTCGGCCTTACGACAAAGACTAATTTGTGGATCGTTTGAGATACGATCACCCCGCAAAGCAGCATCAAAGCCCAATTGATACCAATTTAATTTATCACACTGTTGTCGAATTAAAAAATTTGTACAGCTTGAAAAGGCAAAAATTAATACGAGCCATTTTTTCATTACTTCATCTTCCTTTTTAATGTGGCCCTGGCCGCAGCTAACCTTGCAATAGGTACTCGAAACGGAGAACAACTGACGTAATCTAAATTCACATTTTCAAAAAATTCAATCGAATCCGGATCGCCGCCATGTTCACCGCAAACTCCGATTTTTAAATTTCCTTTGGTTTGTCGTCCCAGATCAACACCGGTTTTAACCAAAATTCCAACGCCCATTTGATCAATACTAACAAACGGATCCTTATGAAAAAGCCCCTGGCTGACGTAACTTCCTAAAAACCGACCGGCGTCATCGCGCGACAATCCCAACGTCGTTTGCGTTAAATCATTTGTACCGAAACTAAAAAAATCCGCATGCTTTGCAATTTCATGAGCTGTGATTGCTGCACGCGGAAGCTCGATCATTGTTCCGACCAGATAATCAAATTTTGTATTTGTTTCTTTCTGTACACGTTCAACGATATCAACAGTTTGCTTTCGTAATAATTGCAATTCCTTATCGGTTGCAATCAACGGAATCATAATTTCAGGAACTAGCTTTGTACCTTCCTTCGTTAGCTGGGCAACCGCTTCTGCGATAGCGCGCGATTGCATTTGATAAATTTCAGGGAATGTGACCGCTAATCTGCAACCACGATGACCCAACATCGGATTAAACTCATGTAAAGCTTGAACTTTATTTCTTAATCGATTGATGTCGTAATTTATTCGCTTTGATAAGGATTCAATTTCAGATTCCGTGTGCGGTAAAAATTCATGGAGTGGTGGATCTAATAAACGAATTGTCACAGGAAAACCATCCATGATTTTAAATAACTGGTAAAAATCGTCTCTCTGCATCGGTAAAATTTTTGCTAAGGCACGTTCACGTTCAGCTTTAGTTTCGGAAATAATCATTTCACGAACGGCATCGATTCGATCAGCACCAAAAAACATATGTTCTGTTCGACACAGCCCGATGCCTTCGGCACCAAATTCACGTGCTGTTTTGGCATCTTTGGGAGTATCTGCGTTGGTACGAACTTTCATCCGCCGAATTCCATCAGCGATTTTCATCAATCGGTCAAATGTTCCGTCTAATTTGGGTTCGATTGTTTTGACTTCACCCAAAAAAACTTCTCCGGTTGATCCATCCAAAGTAATGATATCACCTTTTTTTAAGACATAGCCCTTAACACGTAATTGCTCTTGGTGATAATCAACATCAATTTCAGAACATCCAGCAACACAACATTTTCCCATACCACGGGCCACGACGGCCGCATGCGAAGTCATACCACCACGAGATGTTAATATTCCAATGGCCGCAATCATCCCAGCGATGTCTTCCGGTGAAGTTTCAACACGAACTAAAATAACTTTTTCGCCGCGCTCTTTCATTAAAACGGCATCTTCAGGAGTAAATACAATTTTACCACACACTCCACCAGGACTGGCTGGCAGACCTCTGGCTAAAGTTGTTTTTTGAGCCTTGGGGTCAAGTGTCGGATGCAATAATTGATCGAGCGAAGCTGGATCAATTCGCAAAATCGCTTCTTCGGCAGTAATTAATTTTTCATCAATCATATCTAAAGCAATTTGAATGGCTGCCTTTGCTGTCCGCTTGCCGTTTCTGGTTTGCAACATCCATAATTTATTTTTTTCAATTGTGAATTCAATGTCTTGCATGTCTTTGAAATATATTTCTAATTTTTTATAAATAATTTCTAAATCTTGATAAGGTCCTGGCATAATTTCTTTGAGTATTGAAATCGTCTGCGGTGTTCTGATTCCTGCAACAACGTCTTCACCTTGTGCATTGACTAAAAATTCACCGTAAAACTTTTTTTCACCTGTGCTGGGATCACGAGTGAATGCTACTCCTGTGGCCGAATCATCACCTAAATTTCCAAACACCATTGACTGAACGTTAACAGCCGTTCCCCAACTGGCAGGTATATCATGCAACTCACGATACGTAATAGCACGTGCTGTGTTCCAGCTTTGAAAAACTGCACTGATTGATCCCCATAATTGTTCATAGGGATCTGACGGAAAATTTTGACCCGTCATTTGTTTAACCATGTCTTTGAATTTTAAAACTAATTTTTTTAAATCTTCGGCTGTCAGGTCCGTATCGTTATGAATACCTTTTTCGGCCTTTAAATCCTCAAGCGTCACTTCTAATAACGATGAATTCATTCCCATCACGACATCAGAATACATTTGAATAAAGCGTCGGTACGAATCCCATGCGAAACGTGGATTATTCGATGATGCTGATAATCCTTCGACTGTCTGATCATTTAAGCCTAAATTTAAAATTGTATCCATCATTCCAGGCATCGATGCGCGAGCTCCCGATCTGACGCTGACTAATAATGGGTTTTTTGTGTCACCAAATTTTTTACCAATTTTTTTTTCAACACGTTCTAATGCAATTTTTGCGTCAACCTTCACCCAGTCAGGCAGTTTGCCACCTTCAGAATAAAAATGCGTGCAAATGTCAGTTGAAATCGTAAACCCGGGGGGGACCGGCAACCCTAACGAAGTCATTTCAGCCAGATTCGCACCCTTGCCGCCTAATAAATTTTTCAGACTTGCTCCGCCTTCGGATTCTCCGGCTGCAAAAAAATAAATGAATTTTTCAGGACGTTGTAATTTTTGTTCAGACATTGTGATGTTCCTTTAAATAAATTAAAACTGTTTCAATTGAACTGAAATATACTGATTCAATTCTGAAATTTTAATACGCACTTGGGTCATTTTATCACGATGACGAACAGTGACTGATTGGTCATTGATTGTTTCAAAATCATAGGTCACACAAAACGGCGTTCCGATTTCGTCTTGACGGCGGTAACGTTTTCCGATGGATGCAGTTTCATCATATTGCACATCAAAATCTTCAGCCAGCTGATCTCGCAATTTCATTGCTGGAATTGATAATTCGTCCTTTTTTGATAATGGCAAAACGCAAACTTTAATCGGAGCAATATCAGGATGCAGTCCCAATACGACACGAATGTCTTCGGTGACTTTCCCGGCTTCATCGGTCATGAGCGTGACTTCTTCCCGGTAGGCATCGCACATAAATGCTAAAAATAATCGATCACACCCGACGGCTGTTTCGATGACAAATGGAATAAATTTTTCTTTGTTCGCTTCGTCAAAATATTCTAAATTTTTACCAGAAAATTTTTGATGTTGCGTTAAATCAAAATCAGCGCGGTTGTGGATTCCTTCAAGTTCTGAAAATCCCATGGGGAATTGATATTCGACATCGACTGCTGCTCTGGCATAATGTGCTAATTTTTCATGATCTTTGAATTTTAAATTTTCTTCACGGATTCCGAATTTTAAATAAAATTGTTTGCGCAATTCTTTCCATTCAGAGAAATATTTTTCATCCGTTCCGGGCTTGACGAAATATTGCATCTCCATTTGTTCAAATTCACGTGTTCTGAAAATAAAATTACCCGGCGTGATTTCATTTCGAAATGATTTGCCGATAGCTGCAATCCCGAATGGAATTTTATACCTGCTGGATTGTTGGCAATTTTGAAAATTCACGAAATGTCCTTGAGCAGTTTCTGGGCGCAAATAAACAACAGCGCTGGTGTCTTCAAGTGGGCCCATGTGTGTTTTAAACATTAAATTAAATTGGCGTTCTTCGGATAAATTTTTTGATCCGCACTGGGGACATTGTTTTTTATTTAAATATGAATCTGTGTTATCTGCGCGAAATCGCGTTTTACAATCTTTGCAATCGACCAAAGGATCTGAAAACCCATCAATGTGGCCCGATGCTTTCCAAACTGTGGGATGCATTAAAATCGCAGCATCTAATCCCACAATATCAGAACGCCTGGTCATCGTATTCCACCAAGCACGTTTCACGTTCATTTTCATGACTGAACCCAACGGACCGTAATCCCAACAACTGCCCAGGCCACCATAAATTTCAGACGATTGAAAAACAAATCCGCGGCGTTTTGAAAGACCGACTAATGTTTGTAAATCTTTGAGCCTGCGAATTGTTGGTTTTTGTTTTTGAATTTCGATGGGTGTTGATTCAGACATGATGTCGTCGCTTTCTTGCTGCTGGTTGCAGCCGAAAAAATATTTTATTTTGTTGGACCCATTCAGGCTACATAGCCCGCTGGTTATCGTCAAATTTGTTTGCCGTGGAATCACTGCGTTGCTGTCAAATTAAGCTATTTAAGATGCCGATATCCGAATTGGAGCCATCGCAGTTCCGTCATAGATCGCCAGTCACATCTATTTCATTTTTGCACCTGGCAAAGGCATGAACAATCGCAATGAATTACAAACAGAATATTTTGACCTGATTAGAACTTTAAATAAAACGAATCGAAAGACAGATCAAAAAACAGAGCTTTCATTTTTTAAGCAACAAGATCCTGATAAAACGTGGTTTTTAGCATGCACAGTGAATGAAGAATTCTACCTAAGAATTGCAAATAGAATTTTGAATAAAAATTGGATCAACGAAGCCGCATTTCCGTTTCAAGAACTTGCAAAATATATCTTAAAAAATAATGATTTAAATACTGCTGATATTAATTTAGCAATTAAATATTCGTTGCGGCGGATCTTCGCCAGTGAGTTGTCTGACGAGTAAATTAAGTTCTGCCTTCAGCGACCTTCCAGTTGACCTGAGTGGTTCATTCAGATCACTGATTGCGCATTCACCGCTAGAAATATCAATATGACAACACAGATAAACATCTTCGAATGCCAAAAATGGCACGCCCGCACAATCAAATGTAAATACACATGCTCCTAGATCGTTATAGCGATTTTTTTCATAATGTTCTGATACCAAATCAACATTTTTAAAAAAAAACATTTCAATCGAATCCAAATCATCATAATTTTTAAAACTAAAACCTTTTGGTCGTTTGCAATTTGGGTCAGTATCAATAAATTTTTTTTTAATATAGCCGATAAATTTCAGACGCTTTTGGTATTCCATAAAATAATGATCGGCCCAATTTCATCAATACAAAAATCGCTGGACCTTTTTAGTAGATTCGAATTTCAGAATTGAAAAAGCTCTACGAATAAAGACTCTGCTGATAGCAGCGAGCAAATATTGCACCTATCTGGGATATGAATAATCGCGATGAATTGCAAACAGAATATTTTGAATTGATTAGAGCTTTAAATAAAACCAACAGGACTACAAACTTAAGAACAAATCTCTCGTTTTTCAGAAAAACAGATTTTGACGAACAATTATTCTTAGCCTGTACAGTTAACAATGAATTTTACCTGAGGATAACTAACAAAAGTAAAAATCAAAGTTGGATACTTGAACCAGCGTTTGCTTATCAAGAACTGGCCAAATATATTTTAAAAAATACGGATATGGATTCTGAAGATATTAATTCAGCAATTATAAATTCTCTGCGGCGGATCTTCGCCAGTTAGCTGCCTGACCAATGCATCCAGCTCTGCCTTAAGCGACCTACCATTTGATCGCAAACTCTCATTTAAATCTGATATCTCACATTCGTTTTTATATATATCTATATGATAAGCCAAATAAGAATCCTCAAATGCTAAAATAGGATCACCCTCACAACTGAATGACAAAATACACGCTCCTAAATTTTCATACCTATGCTTTTCGTAGTACTTTAAAGCCTGCTCCTGAATCTCGAAATATCGTATTTCTATTGATTCCAAATCATCGTAATTTTCAAAATAAAACCATTTAGTACGTTTACAATTCGGATTCGAATCGATAAATTTTTTTTTAATGTAATCGATAAATTTCAGACGCTTTTGGTATTCCATAGAGCACGGTTCGGCATCCATTCTCGATGGGATTAATAACTGGACTTTGACCAACTTATTTACATTCTGAAACTAAAAAGCCACCTAAAAATGTTCCCAGTTTTTTACCTGAAGCATCACTCGCCACGACAATCGCTGATAGACCCATGTTATCAGAATCGCCGACGACGTAGACCTTGGCAGAACGAATCGCTGTTAAATCAAAACTTAATTTTCCTAAGCCCGCCAAAACTGGATCTGATTGGAGAGTTAATGCGTGCGCAATTAGTTTTTCACCTTGATTTAGGGTCGAATTACTCAAATCTGCTTCGCCTGTGAGGGCCGCACGGATTTTGTGTTCAGAGAAATCTGCTTTGTCTTCACGAGTAATTCCAGCCTGAGTCACAAGAGACACTAATTGACCGTCTTTATCGATGATTTGCATTAGAGTTTCTAATGCCGGTACTCCCGGAAATTCGATTTTCGTCGAACAACTTAAAATTTCAGTTTGCGCTGCGAAAACGCTCGTTCCCACAAATAATGATAAAATGCTGAATGATAATGATGCAACTTTCATAAAATCTCCTTTTTAAAAACCTCTACATCGATTGAGCAAAAATGGTTCCTGTTGATGTACGCTATGAATTATTTGGCACTTAGAAAATGTATAATGTTTTAACAGTGCCCGACAAAAGTCACTATCGAGAGCCTTGACAACCCCGGCCCCAACCCCTAATTTGCCTCTCATACGTAAAATAAATTAACGGAGGCCTCTATGTCAGAAACGACAAAAAAAACGACTCAAAGCTTTAATGCTGAAATCAAACAATTATTAGATATCGTGATCCATTCATTGTATTCGCAAAAAGAAATTTTTATTCGCGAATTAATTTCAAATTCTTCGGACGCTATCGATAAATTAAAATTCGAAAGTTTAACAAACGCAAAATTAATTCCTGACAATAAAAAATTAGAAATCCGGTTAGTCCCAAACAAAGAAACTAATACTTTACAAATTATTGACACTGGTATTGGCATGAGCCCCGAAGAAGTCACTCAGTTTATCGGAACGATCGCAAAATCTGGAACTAAAGCCTTCGCACAAATGAACAAAGAAATGAAATCAAAACCTGAACTGATCGGTCAATTTGGTGTTGGATTTTATTCTGCGTTTATGGTTGCTGACACAGTGACTTTACACACACAAAAAGCCGGAACAGATGTTGGTACTATTTGGGAATCATCTGGCGATGGCACATACACAACCGAATCATCGCCTCGTTCCGAAGGATTTGGTACAACGATTACATTGAAATTAAAAAAACAAAATACTGAAAAAACCGAAGACGGCAATGAAACTGTCCAAGATTTTTCAGATACATGGACATTGAAATCCCTGGTTAAAAAATATTCTGATTTCGTAGCGTGGCCAATTCAGATGAATGTCACTTCAGAAAAAGAAAACGAAGAAACCAAAGTCAAAGAAACCGTCATTGATGATCAAACATTAAATAGCCAAAAAGCCTTATGGTTGCGCCCCGCTGCAGAAATTAAACCCGAAGAGTACAATGAATTTTACCAACATTTAACAGACGACTGGCAAACACCATCAAAACACGTGCATTTCAAAGCCGAAGGCACAACTGAATTCACAAGTTTGTTCTATTTCCCTTCGAAAAAACCGTGGAATTATCAAATGAAAGATTATGAATTTGGTTTAAATTTATATATCAAGCGCGTTTTCATTATGGAAAACTGCAAAGATTTATTACCGCCGTACTTACGATTTACAAAGGGCCTGGTTGATTCAAACGATCTGTCATTAAACGTTTCGCGTGAATTATTACAACAAGACAGACTTGTTACTGTGATCCGAAAAAATATTGTTTCAAAAATATTCAGTACATTAAAAGACTGGTTAAATAAAGACCGCGCTGAGTATGAAAAATTTTGGGATGAATTCGGCATCACATTAAAGGAAGGCATCCCTACGGACCCTGCTCAGGTTGAAAAAATTCAAGATTTATTATTATTTCAATCAACGAATTCTGATGGGTTAACGACATTAGAAGAATACGTCACGCGTATGAAACCCGAACAAAAAGAAATTTATTTCATCACAGGTGAACGCCTTGAAACCGTGAAACAATCGCCGTATTTAGAAATGCTCAAACAAAAAAACTTTGAAGTTTTATTTTTAACAGATGCTGTCGATGAATGGGTCACGCAAGGTCTTACAAAATTCAAAGACAAAAACTTGGTTTCAGTCACCAAAGAAGGTTTAAATCTGGATTCGGAAACTGAAAAGAAAGAAAAAGAAACTGTTAAAAAAGCACAAGTTGAACGCTTCACGCCATTAATGGAAAAAATGAAAGCAAACCTTTCAAATGACGTCAAAGACGTCGTGATTTCAGATCGTTTAACTGAAACGCCTGTGTGCTTGGTCAGCGGCCAAAATGATATGTCAGCCAATATGCAAAAAATATTATCGCAAATGGGCGAAGGCGCTGGCCAGCCCAATTCAAAACGAATTTTAGAAATCAATCCCAACCATCTTATTTTTGAAGCGATGATCAATGCCAATGATGAACAATTAAAAAATTGGTCTGAAATTTTATTTAATCAGGCCCTGTTGGCCGAAGGAAATTCAATTCCAAATCCAGTCCGTTTTTCAAAATTGATTGCAGATTTGATGATTGGTTCGCAAAAGCATTAATTTTGAATAATTATAATCGCTGTTTTACAATCGCTCATTGCGCCGTTTTTTAAAAACGGCGTTATAAGCTGATTCCAAAAATTCATAACTGGATGGGTCTGCCGTTTTCAGTTGAGCTTGGTACGCTTTCGTCGCAGCGTCGACGCCTGACCCCTGGGGGATACCTAAAATTTCATGAGCTTCCCAGTCGTGTCCGTTGTACATAAAAAAAATACTGAGCTGTTTTGAACTTGATTTTTGCCGTTCTGGTTCAAGAACTGATAGCTTGGGTTCTGGCAATTGATCATTCGTTTTTTGCAGAATCACAGGCTCACCGCTATCATTAGCCCGTAAATTAAGCTTTGTTGGCAGCTTTTGCTTAGAGCGTCCAAAGAAAATGTATGCTATGAAGACTGCACCCATAATTAAATTAAAATAAAATAGCTGTTGGCTGTTCACGATAAATTAATTATGAAATGAACTGTATATTTTGTAAACTAAATATCAAACTTTACTTGAATCTTTGTATTTGATTTTTCTCAGAAGGAGACACCCTATGGCTACAAACCCTTTCGATCAGCAAGTCGCAATCCCAGGCGTTAAAAAAATAATCGCTGTAGCCTCTGGAAAAGGCGGCGTCGGTAAAAGCACGATCGCAACAAATTTGGCCCTGGCCTTAAAAAAATACGGCACGGTCGGCCTGCTGGATGCTGATATTTACGGTCCATCGATTCCCCGAATGATGGGCGCATTAAACCAAAAACCTGCAATCAATGCAAATAATCAAATCGAACCCTTATCCAGACATGGCATCAAAATCATGAGCATGGGATTTTTAATCGACGAAGCATCGGCGGTTGTTTGGCGCGGTCCAATGTTATTTAAAGCGATGGATCAATTTTTCCGCGATGTCCAATGGGGTGAACTGGATTATTTAATTATCGATCTGCCACCAGGCACGGGTGATATTCAATTATCATTAGTTCAAAAAGTCCCCGTCACAGCTGCCGTCATCGTCACGACACCACAAAATATTTCACTGATCGATGCAAAAAAAGCGATCGATATGTTTGAACGCACAGGCGTAAAAATTGCCGGTGTTGTTGAAAATATGTCGTACATGTTATCTGAATCAGGTGAAAAAATTCAGCTGTTTCCGAAGGGTGAAATTGATTCGTATTTAAAATCGAAAAGTATTTTAAAATTAGCCGAAGTTCCGTTTAACACAAATGTTTCGCTGGGTTCAGAATCTGGAATTCCGATTATGGAAAGTTATTCGGATTGCGATGAAGCTTTAGCGATTGCGGAAATTGCGCGGAAATTGTCTGAGTTGGTTTAGGAAAATATACAACTGACAAGGCAGCACTATGCTAAATTTTCAAGAAAAAGAAGTAAATGTTTTTGATGGAAAAATTTCAGTATGCTCTGTTGGGGAAGGCCCAATGATCGTATTTATTGCTGGCGGCCCAGGAATTAGCGGCCCTTTATACCAAGAAACACTTGCTGAGCTTGCAAAAACAAATACACTTGTTTTTTGGAGCTATGCGGGGTGTGGAAAATCCAAAGTTGATGGACGTTCATTTTCTGTTACAAATGATTATAACGATCTTACTGCGGTCATCGCTACTATTTCAAAACCCATTATTTTAATGGGACACTCTTATGGTGGTCTTCTTGCAATAAGATACGCTGCAAATCATCCAGAGGAAGTATTAGGCCTCACGTTAATCAATTCAATGCCATCATTTTGTCACGCAGATAAATCGATGCAGAAAAAAGTGAATCGCTTAACTGAGCTCGATTTACTTAATACATATATGAATCTTGGAGAAAAAGTATTTTCCGAATCAGCGACTAAGAATGAAATGACATTTTTTTGGGAAATTGAAACTCTACTTCAAGTAAATCAAAAAAAGCATGCATTCGAGATTTCAAAAAAATTAAATCCATTTTTTTCTATTTTAACAAAAATGCAGTCAGAGCTATTGGATGTGAATTATTCAAATGATCTTCGGGCATTAACAATCCCAATTTTAATGACCAGTGGATCTTTTGATTTGGTTGCCCTTGATCGCCCACAAGAAATGCACTCGTGGATGCCAAATTCAACTTATCATGAGTATTTCAAAAGTGGCCATTTTCCGTTTCTAGAAGAAAATGATCTTTTTATCGAACGGACCAGCACATGGCTCAAAAAAATATGACGGTAGAAACCAATACTTTAACATCTGATGAATTTATCGATTTATCTAAAGCCGCAGGCTGGGGAAAAAATCGTAAATATGACATGAGCAAAGTTACTCAAGCACTTTCAGATACAACACTGACCGTCGTTGTGCGAGATCAGAATAACCGTGCTATTGGCTGTGGAAGAGCCTTTTCCGATGACCTACTTATGACATTCATTCCCGATATTTTTGTACACCCAGATTTCCAAAGACAAGGTATCGGTCGCTTGATTGTCGAAACGCTTAAGTCTAAGTTCGCACACACCTCGTTTTATTTTGGCGCACAAGTTGGGAATGAAACCTTTTTTGAGAAACTCGGATTTACAAAGTCGCTGCAATCATACGGTGGAAAATTTGGAAATAACCCATACTACGAATAAGTTGCCTCTAGATTTTTAAGTGAAATTTTTGTGCGAGTTTCTCTACTGTGCGCCTTTTGCTTTATGTTCCCGATATTCATTATAAGACATATCATACGCATTTAAATGGTTTTTATCGATTTCAAAAACACGGGTTGTGATTTCGCGCAGGAAAAAACGATCATGGGATACCATCATTACGGTTCCCGGGAATTCTTTGATGGCTTTTAATAAAACTTCGCGTGAACGTATATCCAAATGGTTCGTCGGTTCATCCAACACCAATAAATTCACGGGGTGCGATAAAATGCAGGCCAACAGCACGCGTGATTTTTCGCCACCTGATAAAATTGAAATCTTTTTTTCGACATCTTCGCCCGAAAATAAAAATGCGCCCAATAAACTTCGGATCGTTCCCAATGTTGAATTGGGCACACGGGATTCGACTTCTTGTAAAATTGTTTTTTTCGGATCTAAAACATCCATTGAATTTTGTGAAAAATATCCGGTCACGATACTGGCACCGACCTGACACACACCCGATGTTGGATCAGTTTGTCCTGTCACAATTTTTAAAAATGTGGATTTACCCGCCCCGTTCACGCCCACAATCGCTACACGATCGGCCCGTTTCACCAAAGCCGTCGCATTTGCGAAAACATTTTTTTCACGACCATCAGATAACGAATATGTTTTTGCTAAGCCTGTCACACGGACAACTTCATCCCCGCCACGCGGTGGAACTGGCCAAACAAAATCCATGGTGCGTTCTTCGATGGGAATTTCAATACGTTCAATTTTATCAATTTTTTTAACACGCGATTGGACTTGTGCTGCGTGCGAAGCCCTGGCTGCGAACCTGGCAATGAATTCTTCTTCTTTGGCTAACATGTCATCTTGACGTCTGGCCTGTGCAATTAATTGTTCTTTTCTGATGTCTCGTTCTTTTTCATAAAAATCGTAATTTCCGCCGTATGTTGTGATCGCACGATTTGCGATTTCAACAATCTTAGTCACCAGTCTGTTCATAAAATCACGATCATGTGACGTCATCAATACGGAACCTTTGAAATTCTGCAACCAGCTTTCAAGCCAAACGATGGATTCAACATCTAAATGATTCGTTGGTTCGTCCATCAGTAAAACGTCTGGAATTAATAACAAAATTTTTGATAATGATACACGCATTTTCCAACCGCCGGAAAATTGCCCGACATCCATCAGCATGTCTTCGTTTGAAAAACCTAAACCACCTAAAATTTCTTTGGCTCTGGATTCCAGATCATATCCACCGATGCTTTCAAATTCAGATTGAAGTTCACCGTATTTTTCAACGGTCTTCATCATGTCGTCTTCGTTTAAATCTGGATCTGATAATTTTTCTTCAAGTCGTTTAATTTCAGAAGTTAATAAGTCTAAATTTCCTGCGGACATGACTTCGGAAATAACTGACCGGCCTTTCATGTCTTCGATATTTTGCGAAAAATATCCGATACGAATTTTATCAGGACGACTGACTGCACCCTGATCCACGGTTTCTTCGCCCATAATTAATCTGAAAATTGTTGTTTTACCTGCGCCATTGGGGCCAACCAGGCCGATTTTTTCGCCAGGATTGATCTGTAATGATCCGTTCGCAAACAGAATTTTTGAAGCTTGTTGTTTCGTAACGGCATTTAATGCAACCATATGTATCCTTTTAAAACGAAAAATATATTATTTTGAGAATAGAATAAATAAATTGGAAATTCAATCAAGGAGTCTGTTATTCTGATCTCACAACAAATGATGATGACTAAATAGTCTGATTCTTAACCAAAGGACGTTTGATGAGAAGAGTTTTTAATCATAACGACAAAGTACCCAAGTGATGTCTTAAGGAAATAAAATATTTCACAAAATCAAAGAGGCAGATCGCTTAATATTTACCTAATAGGAGGTCACTAGCGGTTGAATAGAACACGGATTAATCCGTATTCTTCTTTTGTCTCAAGGCAAACTTTCAGAAATGAAAGGACGCAAAACTATAGGGGCTAATATGTGGCTCAGCTTTCGCTGAGCTTTTATTTGCTAGCCAGCTGCCAAAGGTATTACGACCTGCGGTGAAGACTGCAATGGAAGAAAAAATTCAAAAAATTTTATTCATGGATTGGTTTCATTCCCCTTAGATCCAAGCATTTCACTGATGAGAAGCTTGGATTTTTTTTATTTTAAAATCACAGCATTTTTTGGCAACGCAAGCCTGCGACCACTTCGAATTTTAGATTTACGCGACAATTTGTTTGTTTTTTTCAAATCAATCACGCTCACTTTGTATTTTTCTGCGATTGAAGCCAATGAATCTCCGGGCTGAACAATATAAAATGCGCCCTTTTCAATTTCAATATTTTTTTTATTTTTTGCAACAGGTGCACGATCAGGAACTAATAACTTCTGACCAATACGCAGATTTTTTTTGCGCGATAATTCATTAATTTCCCTGAGGTATGCAATATTTGTTCTGTATTTCCTGGCTATCGTTGATAAAGTTTCACCGCGTTTAACTTTGTGGGTTTCAAATTCATTTTGGTCAGGAATAAAATCAACAACAGATGCAATACTGACTTTTGATGCTTCAAGACCAGCCTGTAAAGTCCCCGGAGGAATTCTTAAGTTTAATTTGCCTTCGTCCAGTGGGGCGACTTCACCTTTATATTTTGGATTTAAATCTTTGAAATCTTCGTAATTGATATTCATTTTTTCAGCCAATAATTTTAAATTCATGGGCTGATCCAATGTCATGTGATCGAATTCAATGGGCGTCATGTAATCAATGCCTTCAAATCCATATTTATCAGGATTTTTTGCAATCAATTTTGCTGCGATATATTTAGGAACATAATTATCAGTTTCTTTGGGCAAAGCATTTTTGTTCCGGGAAAGTTCCCAAAAATCATGAGTCTTGTATTTTTTAACGACTTTTAAAACGCGACCTTCACCGACGTTATATGCTGCCATCGATAAATACCACGAATTAAATAGTCTAAATAAATCTTTGAAATATTCAGCAGCTGCCTGTGTCGCTAACACTGGGTCACGTCGCTCATCAACCATTGTATTGATATCTAATTTGTATCGCTTGCCTGTGCCGCGAATAAATTGCCAGTAGCCCACAGCCGACGCTGTCGATCTGGCACTTGAACTAAATCCTGATTCAATTAATGCGATATAAAAAAGATCTTCGGGTAATTTATTATCACGTAAAACTTTTTTCATCAGCGCTTCGTATCGGGTTGATCTGGCTAAGTATCGTTCCATATGTGGGCGGCCGCGGCCTTGAAAATACCTGATCCACATTTCAACATTTTCATTAATCTCAACCGGAATTGTTTCAAGTTCTTCGGTTTTCGCGACGGTATTTTTTCCAGCAGATTCCGTAGCAAGATCACTGACACGAAATTTTTCAATATCACCGTCGTCGGTATAAGCAGCTGTTTCATTGTCGGAAGGATTCGGTCCATGCGCACATGAAAACAAAAATAGAAACATTTGGAATAAAATTATTTTTTTCATCAGTCGATAATGATAGGTCACCTAGGTCCTGTTATCAACCAGACCTAAGTACTGATATTCATAAATACATAGAACTAAATCGATGGCAGTTCGTTTGCGATATCAGTTGATATTTTTTTAAGCTGTAAAAAGGCTTCATTGATTGATTGTTTTGCAGTCAATTGGCTTTTGACTTCGTCTGGCGCAAAGCCAATCATTTGAAAATATTCAAATTTTTCTGACAAACCTGATTCGAATCGATCACGATAATTTTGCGGAACCTTTGAAATCATCTGATTCCATTCGGTATTTGCAGTTTTTTCTTGGGCCATTTGTGCCAATAACATATAAATAAGATTCACCGATTCTGAACCAACAGCGCGGTCATTTTTTTGATCGATTGATTTTTGAATTTGATTCAGTTTTTGATGAATACGTTTTTTGAGTTGAGGTCCTGAATTGATTTGAGAATATTTTTTAAAAAATATTCCCGTCATCAAAGTAAAAACAAATATCAAAAAACTAATAATAATAGCAAGTCGATTTTCTAGCCATGAAAAATTTTTGGGTAATTCCAAAGCAGGCTTAAATTCAGAAACTATTTTTTTATTTTCAGAATTTTTAAGCAAACCTAATGTGTTATTTTTCTGATTTTCAGGTAATCCATCAACAATTTTTAAATCCAAAGACTCTGTGCTTTTTGTGACATATTTTTTTTCTGTAGGGTCGAAATACGAAAATACAATTTGCGGAATCTTTATTTCACCAGTTATTTTTGGCACCAATAAAATTTCAAATTCTTTGTAGCTTTGCCCATTTTTAAAAAATTTAGATTCACTTTTTGTATCATAAATTTCAAGACCAGCTGGCCATTCAATTGGTGGTAATTCAATTAATTTTGCATTTCCTGAGCCTTCAAACCTTACTTTTAATGTGAATGGTTGGTTTGCCGGAAATTGTAAGCCGTCCACCTGTGTTTGAATTTGAAACTGTCCAACTGCTCCAGAAAAACTGTTTGGCTTGCCTTCAGTTGGCAACGGCAATACTTTGATTTGTGTTCTTCGTGAAGAACGCGTATATTCCTGAAGCTGTCCCCAGCCAAACTGCGTCGGCAATCTGATTTTTCCTTTGATTTTAAATTCGTCAACAACTGCAACGCCAGATTTAATTGGAAATAATGCATGGCTTGCGAGCAAACCTTTTTTAAACCTGACTCCGTTCACAATTTCTTCTGTGAATTGCAAATTTGGAACCTCTTCCACAATTTCTTTCCAAAAACCTTTTAAATCTGGAAATTTGGCTCGATCGATCGCTTCTAAGTTTCCTCTGGTGTAAATATACCAGTTCGCGGTAATTTGTTCGCCCTCGTAAACTTCTTTTTTATCAATATCTAAATAAATAAAAAAAGATTCTTTTTCGTTCACGTCTAATTTTTTTGATAAAACTTCAGCTGGTGCATTGCCCGAACCAAAAAACTGATCCAAAGGATTTTGCCCAGTTCCCCCGCGCCCTGAACCTTGACCCATTTGTTTTTGAATATCTTCGATCATTTTTTGACGTTGTTTCATCAACTGCGAAAACATATCATCATCGTCTTCTTCTCCAGGGATGCCAGAAGGGAATTGATTGGATCGACCGCGTTGCCGAATGTTATTATTTTGTTGAGAATTTTTAGAAACACTGATTTTTTGAGGGGTCGTAGAAATTGTTTTGCCATTAGCTATGACAGAAAATGACGGAATCGTTACAAATCCTATTTTTGTAGGCTGAACAATGTAATCATATTGCTGAGAAACTGTTTTCGAAAATTCTGTTTTGCCATTACTGATATTCATTCTGGACGAAGAAGATTGGCCAGAATTCTGCGCTTGTAATAACTTGAGTCCGTCAGTTTTTGGAAATTCAGGATCTTGAACTTCCAAATCATCACTGGATTGAATAATTAATGAAATTTGTATCTGATCACCAAGTCCTACATTTTCAGGATTAACTTCAACACTGACATTCACTTCGGCAAAAGCGTTGTGATATAAAAAAAGAATGAAAAAAAATAACTTACCAATCTTTGTCATTTTTGTCCTCTTTACGCTGTTTGTCTTTTTTATTAAATTGAGATCTGATTTTTTGATCTTGTTGCGACAATTCGCCTAATATTTTTTTAACGTCACCTTCAGACAATTGGTCACCCTTGAATGGACGTGGCTTGTATTTCGCATTTGATTTTCGATCTTGGTCTTTGGGTTTTTGATCTTGATCATTTTTTTTATCGTCTTCTTTGCTTTCTTTATTTTCGTCTTTTTTATCTTTATTGTCGCCGTCTTTTGATGAGTCTTTTTCAGATTCGCCTTTGTCACCGTCTTTTTTTTCTTTGTCGTCTTTTTTGTTTTTTTGGTCTTGTTTTTGTTGCTGAATCAACAATTCAATATTGTGCTTAACTTCTGTTGACGTAGGTATGATGTCTAACGCCGCCTGATAGTGTGTTAATGCTTCTGGAATTTTTTTTTGCGCCCCGTACAGGGCTGCTAAATTAAATTCATATTTAAACTTTTCTTCAATTGATGCAGATTTGTCGATGGCTGATAAAAAACTTTTTTCAGCGTCTTCTTTTTTTTCAATCAAATCAAAAGTAATTCCTAAATTTGATTGTAATGACGTTAACTCTTGGTTTTCTAATGCTTTTAGAACAAGTTCATGTGCCGCCTGATTTTGTTTAAGCTCAATGGCTTTTCTGGACATCCAATCAAAATAAAATGCCTTCAAATTTACAAAGCCAGATTCAGCAGCCAGGGATCTTTGGCTTAATAATAAAATGATTATTAAAAATTTGAAACAATAATTATGTTTCATACTGCCCTTTCCAGGGTTTGTTATTTTTAGATCGATCAGAAATTAATAAACTGATTAAAATAAGAACCAAACCGACGAAAAGCGGATACACATATTTTTCATCGTATTGCGTGGTCACTGCTGATGCAAACTGAGCTTTTTCATATTGATTTATGTCATCAGATATTTTTCTCAAATGATCTCCGCCAAAATTTGAAAAATAAAAATGTCCCTGGCCTTTTTCGGCCAGTGATTTTAGGAAATCGCCGTGGACTTGGGTCAGAATTGTTTGTCCCGATTGATCTTTGCGCATACCTATTAAATTTCCAGACCGATCTCTGGCTGGAATAGTTCCACCTTTTTCAGTTCCGTAGGCCACCGTAATAACGTGAAAACCATCTTTAGATAATTTGTCTGCAGCCTCAAGTGCCCCGGGCTCTTGATCCTCACCGTCAGAAACAATTAATATAACGCGCGTAGTTTTTAATGACTGGTCTTGGGTAACTCCACCTTTTTCGAAGGCTTCTTTAGCATAGGTTAATGCAACTTCAAAATTTGTTCCTTGCGAACTGACTGAATTTGTATCTAAAGATTCAATGTACATTTTAAGCGCGCCAGGATCAGTTGTTAATGGCGACATCAAGGCACTGCTTCCAGCAAATGCAATCAATCCTGTTTTGTTTCCCGGCATAAGATCAATTAATTTTGAAAGTTCAACTTTCATTTGTGCAAGCCTTGATGGCTTGATGTCTTCGGCCAACATACTGTCAGAAACGTCAGCCAAAATCATCAGTTCAATACCTTCACTTTTAACTTCTTGTTCTGATTGACCCATTTGGGGCCTGGCCAAAGCAATCATTAAAAACAGAAGACCACAAACTTGCAAAAAAAACTGCCAACGCCGATTTGAAATTGATACAGATTGCGACAGCCAAGATGTGACTTTGGGGCCAAAAAAATGATTCAGTTTATTTTTATTTTTATTTTCGAAATAAAAATAAATGATGACCAAGACGACGAAGACTCCCAGCAAATTAAATGCTTCAAAATTTCCCCATTTTAAAACAGTTGCTGCATTGATTGAATTCACGCAGGCCCCCGGCGCAATATTGAATAAGACAAAATACGATTTAAAATAAATCCAAGGAGACCAAAAAATAAAAAATATGGGAAATATTCATTGTATTTTGTATACTTGGTTTCTTCAATTTTTGTTGTCTCAAGTTGGTTGATTTCTTCAAAGACAGATTTTAACGAATTTTCCCGTGTTGCTCTGAAGTATTTACCACCAGTGACTTGTCCCATTTGCGTCAGTAACTCGTCATTGACTGTGCTTTCAAAATTTTGATAACGTTTAACTTTGTTGCCAAATGCATCCTGAGTATAGATTGGTAATTTTGTAGGCCCGCTTTGTCCGATGCCGATGGAATAAATTTTTATCCCGTAACCTTTGGCAATTTCAAGACCTGTTTCAGGATCAATTGTTCCCGAATTATTTTCACCGTCAGTTAAAAAAATCATGACTCGTGTTTTTGCTTGCGAATCTTTTAATCTGGCAGCACCAGCTGCCATCGCAACACCGATTGCTGTACCGTCTTTGATACGCGCTTGCTGAGCCGTTTGAATTTGACCGACTCGGTCTAATAATAATTGATAATCCAGCGTAGGTGGCACCAGTGTAAAAGCTTCACCAGCAAAAATGACTAAACCAATACGGTCAGAATTTCTTTTTTGGACAAATTCAGCAATCGTTTTTTTAGCCGATTCTAAACGATTATCGGGCTTCATGTCTTCGATCAACATACTGTCTGAAATGTCTAAAACGATGACGATATCAAGTCCGTCCAATGTTCGTTTGACTTTGGCATCAGCTGTTTGTGGCCTGGCTAACGCTAAAATCATCAAAACCAAAGCTAACATTAATAATAATTCATTCAAAAATACAAATTGCGTACGACCGCGACCCCGCCATGATTGAAATGATTTTATTCGACTGATTTGAAATGTCGATTTTGTTTTTTGTTTTTTTAAATAAATGAAAAAAAATATAACCAGCGGAATTAATAATAAAAATGCCCAGGGCGCAGCCCAGGTCAAGCTGAACAAAAATTGCAGACTCATAACTGTCCTCTGGATTTCAAGTCCTCGGTCGCATCTACAAAACGATAACATTGTTCCACAAATTTTTTACGTTTATCGATATTGCTGTCTTTTTGTAAAATTCGAATATCTTGCAATAAATTAAAAATTTGACGTCTTTCAGTTTTTAACCTGGGGTATTTTTTCTTGATATATGAAATGATTTGTCTGTTACTTAATTCAAAAATAGGAACTTGGTATGTACGTAAAATATACTGTTTACAGTGTTTTTCGATATCACTGATTGGAAATTCTTTTTTTTCAGATTTACGAATTTCTTTGTAAAACTGTGAATCCGCCTGTAATGGCGAATCGTATTGGCGCAAACGATCGATTCGGCCACGCCATTTCATTTTATTTAAAATTTGAGCCAACAAAGAACCAATGACAATAATGAAAATCAGAACTGCTATCACTGAATATTGCCATGGCCATTGCAATTCGGAAACTATGTACCCAAAGGGCTCTGGTGGCTTTTCAGTTTTTTGATCAATCACTGATTGAACTGTAAAACTTTGCGCACCTAGATCAATTTCTCGGACACCGTCACTGATTTTAAAATTTGTGGTTTTTAATTCGCCGGCAACGTACAAAATCATATCCACATCAAATGAATTTGAATTCCTAGCCTCGATTTTAAATACTTTAATTGTATTTTTTGAATTTTCATCAACAACTGCGAATGCTTTTGAAAAATCAAATTCCTTATCCCATAGGCCTTCGCAATTTAAATAAAAATGTCGGCCGACGGTCAATGTGTCTTTTTCGAGGCCTAATATTTCAGGAATTTGCGTTGTGCATTTAATTTCCGACTGCATAAATTATCGTCGTTTCCTGCGTTTAAAAAAAACTAATAACGATTTATGAAAATTTTCATCGGCTTCGAATGTAAAGCTATCGATCCCTGATTTTTTTAATTTTTTAGAAAAATGATCAAATTCATTTTTAAATTTAGATTTCATTTCAGCTTGAAATACTGGATTTGAAGTGTCTATTAGAACTGTTTCACCTGTTTCAGCGTCTTGTAAATCAATTAATCCAACATCTGGAAAATTAAATTCAGCCTCGTCCTGAACAAGACCCGCGATAATTTCATGTTTTTTTTCTAAATACGTCATTGAATTTTCATAATCCGTGTCTTGAAAATCACTCAATACAAAAATTGTTGCACGTTTTTTTAAAACACCATTCAAAAATTCAAGCGCTTTTGATATATTTGTATTTTTATTTTTGGGTTTGAAAAATAAAATTTCTCTTAAAATTCTGTACACGTGAGCTTTGCCTTTTTTAGGCGGAACATAAAGTTCAACATCGTTTGAAAATAATAATAATCCAACCTGGTCATTGTTTTTAATTGCGCTGAACGCCAAAGTTGCTGCTACCAAGGCTACAATTTCGCCTTTGAAGTTGTTCTTTGAACCAAAATCTTGCGAGCCTGAAACGTCAATGACTAACATTAAAGTCAGCTCGCGCTCTTCTTCAAAAGTTTTAATATACGGTTTCCCAGCCCTGGCCATCAGCGCCCAAGAAATTGCTCGGACGTCGTCGCCCGGAACATATTCGCGAAAATCAGAAAAAGTCATACCCTGACCTTTGAATTTTGTATGGTATTCGCCCGAAAATACATTGTTCACAAGTTTTCTTGTGTCGATTTCGATGCGCTTAACTTTTTTTAAAATTTCAGCAGGTATGGTCATTTCTTATTACGCTGAAACTTCAACTGCAGCCAATACTTCTTTGATAACATCATCGGCCTTCAGATTTTCAGCTTCGGCTTCATAGGTTAAAATCAATCGATGGCGTAAAACTTTATAAATGATGGCTTTGATGTCTTCGACAGTCACAAACCCGCGAGAACGCAAAAAGGCATGCGCTTTGGCTGCGCGGATCAGGCTTAAACTTGCCCGCGGCGAACCACCAACGGCGATGATTTTATCAAGCCGACCTAATCCATATTGTTTGGGTTCCCGTGTGGCCATAATTAAATCAACAATGTAATTTTTAATTTTTGCATCAACATAAATCTGGTCAACAGTATTTGTGATTTTAATTAATTGTTCACGCGTAATCACCGTCTGAATTTCAGGCTTTTGGTTCATCCCCATCCGAGTGATAATTTCGAGCTCTTCGGATTTTGTTGGATATTCAACATTCACCTTGAACATAAAACGGTCCATCTGTGCTTCTGGCAAAGGATACGTACCCTCTTGTTCCAGCGGGTTTTGAGTGGCTAAGACTAAAAATGGACTGTCCAATTTATAAGACACATCGCCGATAGTAACCTGTTTTTCAGCCATAGCTTCAAGCAACGCTGATTGGACTTTTGCTGGCGCACGATTGATTTCATCGGCTAAAACTATGTTTGAAAAAATGGGACCTTTTTTAGCCGAAAATTCGCCAGATTTTGGATTAAAAATCATTGTGCCAATTAAATCCGTGGGCAGTAAGTCTGGCGTAAATTGAATTCTCTGAAACTGTAAAGAAATTGTTTTTGCCAATGTTGCAATAGTTAATGTTTTTGCTAAACCAGGAACGCCTTCTAATAAAATATGGCCGCCTGTTAATAACCCCATCACAATGCCTTCGATCATATCGCGTTGGCCAACGACAATTTTATTCATTTCGTTCATCATTTGTGTGACGAAATAATTTTGTTCTTTGACCGTTTGATTCAGTGCCATAACATCAATTTCTGCCATGATTTTCTCCAGTTGTATTGATTCAGATAATTATTGTAATAGTTTGTCATAAAATTTGTTGATTTCAACCCCATCCCGCAACAAAATATTTCATTATGAACACCTTGACCGAAGTCTGGGTATTTAGCATCGCTATCTGCTCGATCATCTTAGTTAGCTCATTTAAAATGGCAGGACGCCTGGGCCTGTTCATTGGTTTTTTGATCAGTCTGGTATTTATCTATTTATTGTTACACAAAGGCTTAAAGCTATTTTTAGATCAAATTAAATCAGAACTGCACAAAGGATCTGATCCCACAGGATTTAATCAGTTGATTTCGCAAAATATCACGCAATATCCAATTCATAAATATTATTTACATTATACAAATGAACGATCCCATCCGCTGGTTTGGCGAGATTTTAAAAATGAAGCTCATTTCGTCGTGAATAAAAATATGGTCGAATTACTGGACTCAGAAGAGAAATTTATTTTAGTTCATTTATTACTTTCACATGGCACTGAACATTCAAAATTACGTCGACGTTTTTTTTCAATCATTTATTTATCACTACATCCCGTCAGCCGATGGCTGTCGCCAATTTTTAATACAATGGCAGGATTTATCAATTTAAAAAAACATATTTTCAAAGCGGATTTGTTAGCATTAAAAAATTCAAATTCACTGACACCTGAACAAAGAAATGATTTCTCATTATTTCTCAGGAAAATACATAATTTAAATTTTCATCAGACGAAATACCATCGCGGAGAAAATTATTTTTCAATTTTATCAACCTCTCAAGCCAGCTCATTCAATCTTAAATTATCACCCTCATTAGATATTCGTTTAAAAAATTTAATGGGTGATTTAACAAAAAAGTAATTCAAAAAAAGGAGTCCAAAATGAAATCAAAAATATTTTTAACAACTTTTATAATTTCGTGCCTATTTTATGTGTTTAATTCCGAAAAAATTAATTCACAAAACAGTCAACAAATGCCCCTTTTTACAAAAACACCACCAACATTAAAATTAGGAGATGCTCTGCCCACAAACCTATTTGTCGAATTAGGTAAAGCAATCAATCCTGCTGTTGTGAATATTTCAACATCTGTCATTCCCAAAGGACGCCAGTACCGTGATCCTATGCTTGAAATGATGGAACAGTTTTATGGCCGAAGGCTGCAACCACAACAACCAGAAAATGGAAAACCCCGCCGGATGGGGTTAGGAACTGGATTCATCATACGCGAAGACGGTTTGATTGTTACAAATGCACACGTTGTTCAAGGCGCTGATCTGATCGAAATTCAATTATCAGAAAATTCTGAAAAACAATACACAGCGACTGTTGTTGGCAGTGATGAACGAACTGATATTGCGTTATTAAAAATTAAACCTGATTCAAAATTAACGGCTGCTGCTTTGGGATCCTCAGAATCAACTGAAGTCGGCGAATGGGTTGCCGCATTTGGAAATCCATATGGCCACGGCCATTCAATGTCCAAAGGAATTATTTCATCAAAAGGACGTGAAATTGAAGAAATCAACCGACTGCCATTATTACAAACTGATGCATCGATTAACCCCGGAAATTCGGGCGGTCCGTTGGTGAATTCCAAAGGATTCGTTATTGGTGTGAACTCTGCAATTGATGCCCGAGCGCAAGGAATTGGATTTGCCATTCCGATTGATGAAGTCAAAAAAATTATTCAACAATTGGAACAACGGGGTTCAATTCGCAAAGGTTATTTGGGCGTGGTCTTAGGCGATCTGGATGATCAAATTGCTTATCAATTGGGGATGACTGAATTCCGCGGCGCTGTTGTGATTGAAGTCGGCGATGGCCCCGGCCGACGCGCAGGCCTTAAACCCTATGATATCATCACAGAATTTAATGGTAAAAAATTAAAATACAGTCGTGATTTGATCGACCAAGTTTCCGCCAGCGAACCTAATTCAAAAGTAAAAATAAAAGTTTTGCGAAATGAAAAACAAAAGACATTAGATTTAACAGTTGGCGAACGCCCCGGTGAAAAACAATTCGCAAAAAAAATAACACCCGAACCAAATGCTGAAAAACCTGCAACACGAAAAACACCGCATAATTTAGGCGCCGACATCGAAGATTCAACAAAAAATATCAGAAAACAATTTGGTCTGAACGAAGAAATTAAAAATCCTGTCGTCACTGCTGTTGATCGTGATTCATTAGCCAGCCGAATCGGAATGCGCGTCGGTGACGTCATTTTAAATATCAATGGCAAAGAAATAAATTCCGCGAAAGAAGCTACGGATTCATTCAAAAAAGGCACAAACACTATGCGTGTTGCCCGGGGCCGAGGACTGTCGGCAATGACTTTTGATATCCCTTAGTCAGTTATTTCGAACAGCGGTTCAGAGCCGCTGGAATAACATTGCAAAACATTTTTATTTCGTCGGCTGTTAATTTTCTGGAATATTTTTGTTCAGCAGTTTGGATACTGATATCAAATTGAAGATCTGCTTTTGAATCATTCATTTGACCTGATTGATCACGAATATTTTGAATTTTTTCAGAAAACTGTGCCATCAACTGTTCGCCATTTTTTTTTGCAACGGCTTCATCGTTATCATAATTTTTTTTGATCCCGTAAAAACCGACGCCAGCTAAAACCACTGGTGTCGCCACTGTCAATCGCTGAGCTAATACTGGAGAAAAACGCGCGACAGGCATTAAGCCATATTTTAAGGCCTGTGCAGATAATTTTCCAAGACCAACAAATGCAGCCGTTCCCGCAGAAATTCCTACGATTTTCCCGACAGATTCAGCAATTAATAAATTTCTAATAAATGCAAAATGCTCTGCCTCCGGCATACATCCTGATAAAACCTGTGTGATTTCCGGCTGGTTTAACATGTTAAAAACAAAGGGACTTAAACCTTTAGTGTCAATATTTGTTGAAACAGAATCAGTCGACAGACTAAATAATTTCAATGTAGTCAATAAACCTTGCTGATAGGCTTGCGTCCACAATTTATATTTAAAATTTGCAGAATTCGCACGACATTCTTCGGTCATCTGCTCATAAACAGAATCAGCCGCCATCAAATGATGACTGCTGATTAAGATTAAAAATATTGAAAATATTTTTTTCATGTTTTAAAAATTAATTTAAAGCACCCAATTGTGCATTAAATTGTTTTTCTGCCGCATCTAATTTTGTTTTTAAATCGTCAATTTGTTCAATAGATAAATTGACTTGTTTGCTCAGGCTGTAAGCCTGTGCTGCGAATGGAACTGTTCCTGCCGCCGTTAAAACTGAATAAAAAATACCTTTTGAAAACATACCTGGAGCTTGAAGAGTTGCTCCTGCATATAAAAAATATCCAATCAACACAGTTCCTGTTGCAGTCAATGTTAACGTAATTGTTCGCATCGTTTTGTCAGAACTTAATTTGGATTTTTCTAATGCAATTTGCGATTTGATGTTTGCGATTTCAGCATTAAGCTGAACAATCACAGCCCGTTTTTGTTCTGCTGTTAATGTCGCTTGCGCTTGTGAACCGGCTGCGATATTTGCGACCTCTTGTTGTGTTAATGCATTCACGCACATGGGTGATAAAATTGATGCTGTTAATAAATATGTGATCGCTAATTTTGATTTTGTCATGACTGACTCCTTATTTAATTATTTACCAGATAAATTTCCGCGACACGTCGATTCAGATCGAAAGCCATCAGTCGCAATTGTTAAATCGTAAGTACCTTCGCTATTTTTTGAAATCGATAATGCTGTTGAATGTTTTTTTCTCCAGCCGCCGATATCGCGATACGAAAATGATGTTTCAATTTCGCTATCACTTGCGTTGCACGAAAATGAATATACATTTCTGTCTTCGCTGGAATTAGGCTCTGAAGTTGGGAATTCTGCAAATGGCCACATACTGCCACCATCACCATTTGTTGAATCAAATTTTTTTGCATCCCAAATCGGGCTTAAACCCCATGGCTTTAATGCCACAGACATTTCGCAGGCCTTATATTCACCACTGAGTTCGCCTTTTTTGGTATACATTCCTGTCACCGTCACAGTTCGTGTTGTTGGTGCGTTGTTATTAAAAAAACTTTGCATACCCTGATGACATGATGATTCCGCTTGAGCGAAAGATGCCACACACAGACCAGATATTAAAATCGCTTTGATACATTTCATAAGTGTTCCTTTTGTTAAAGTTTCAAATTCTTATAAAGCAAATCCGTCACCAATTTTAAACCTGTTTAAAATTCAGTAGACTTCGATGGCCTGACCAAATGTTTTACATTGAGACACTGATTGTCCTTTTTTAAAAAATTAGTTTTTCTGAAATGTCTCGTTTTGAACCAGACTCAAGTCCTAAGCCAAACGTCCCGATACTGACCCCAAGACGGCAAAAACAGAAACAGCGTGTCACGACAACATCGACGACCAAAGGACAACACCATGAAGATCACCGAAGTCAAAATTTTCTCTGTGAACGAAGAACGGCTCAAAGCCTATGTGACGATCACAATCGAAGGCTGTTTCGTCGTTCGTGACCTTAAAATAATTCAAGGCCCCGGTGGTTTGTTTGTCGCAATGCCCAGCAAAAAACGTAAAGATGGGCAATTTCGTGATATAGCGCATCCACTGAATCAAGAAACTCGGGAAAAACTTGAAGATCAGATCTTTGAAGCGTATGAAAATGAACTGCGCTCGATGGGTGCAACATTAGTTAATCTAAAACGCCAGAAAGCTCCGCAAAGCTACCAAGGCGATGATTAGTTAAGCACAATATATGACGACAAAAGACTTTCAAGAAGACCCTGCTCGGACAAACTTCTGACCAAAGTCACCCATCGATTTTTGCGCTTTAATATTTTGAATCTGATTTTTTCAGGGCACGACCTGATTTTTGTTGCGCAATTCTGCGAATTTATTTAATTTAATAAAACATTTAATTCATGTTGGGGTATAGCCAAGTTGGTAAGGCAATAGATTTTGATTCTATCATTCCATGGTTCGAGTCCATGTACCCCATCCAAATTTTTTCTTTAAGAAACCATAATACAAAATGTCAGATTCTAATTCAGACCGCAAATTACCAAAACTACGAAACAATAAATATCCTTCTAAAGGAATTACTCTTGAAATGATGGTTCGTGCATTGGTTGAAGAATACGGCTGGGCCGAACTGGGTCAAAAAATTTATATTCGGTGTTTTAACGAAAACCCCAGCTTGCAATCGAGTATGATTTTTTTAAAAAAAACCGAATGGGCAAGGCTTACGGTCGAAGATTTGTATTACTGGCGTTTCGGTGGTCGGCCTGCCGATTGGGTTGGGCCAGCACCCCGGCCCCGTGATGATGGGAACTCTGGGCGTCGGTAGCTGTACTCATCATCCACGTAAGCCAGAAATTTCTAAAAACGACAGAATTAATTTAAGCTATAGAGGCTTGGTTAAATCAAGATAACTTAAATTACTATTAAATTGATATTTTTTTATGATATCAATTATTTTTTTGTAAATATCAATATGAGTGGATTCAATATTTTTTAAAACTGGATCAATCTTCGACTTATAAGATGTTAAAAATCCTAAAATGGAATCAATAGCCATGTCTTGTGATTTTGTATTAAATAATATTTGATCCGCAGCGACTGCGTAACCTCGCTGTTCAAAAATTGTTAAGCTTAAAAAATTTACGAAATCGAGATCCATTTCGTTTTGAATGTCTATAACCTGACTGTTAATAGCATTTTTTATTTGAACAATAAGTTTGTTTTCTAAATCATACTTACTGTCTTTATAATGCTGAAATTCATGTGTCAGAACATGATACTTAACTGGATTATTTAATAATAAAAATGAGTTTTCTTTAAGCTGAGTTTTTTTAATAATTTTGTCAGCAAGATTTTTGTCTAATTGATCTAAAGTGATCATCATGCCTTCAATATTTCTATCTAATGAATCAGTAACCAGGATTGTAACACGGCTGTTAAGTATCTCAGTAATTAATAGATCTGATGATTTTGATTTTTTCCAGTTTTTAAAATATGTATAAAATTGATCAGGACGATTAAATTTTAATTCAATAGTTTTGCTGTTCTTAATTTTTTTATCAAAACCAAAGTCATGAATAGCATATTCAGTATCATTTATATTTTGATTGCCGTATGCAAATCCTGTATCAGCAAGGCAGTTAATTGATAAGATTAAAAAAAATAATATCTTCATCTGGCCTTCCTTCAAAAATGCGATTTATGTATACCGCTCCAAATGTTGCGGAATTAATTTGAACTTATCTCATTCCAATGCGATTGCTGTGCCACAGCCCAGAGCTGTGTAATTTTGATTTAAGGGGCAAAGTGGTGCGTCAGAATTATACACATCTACGTTAAATGTCGGTCGTAACCCGTGCAGATACGGAGAATAATTTGCCGAACCCCGAAGCCTATCTTCAAGCACTCAACATGCTTGACATAAAACTCCAATGAAATTTTTATAAATGACTCAATCTTTATCTCATGCCAATCTGTCACTATAAATCAAGGGAGGCCCAATGAATTCAACGCAATTATTTATTCCCATGTTCATCCAAATTTTATTAACATTTATATTATTACAGCGAATGGGTTTTTTGCGATTTCAATCGCTTCGTCAAAAGAAAGTCCAAATCAAAGACATCGCCCTGGGGCAAAATGCGTGGCCCGAATCATTAACCAAGGCGACAAATTCATTTCATAACCAAATGGAAATGCCGATTTTATTTTATGCGGCCATTCTGACGGCCAGTATTTACCAAAATAATTCAGTCGTATTTTTAATATTAGCCTGGGTATTTGCCATCACCCGTATTTTTCATGCGCTGGTTCACAATACGACGAATAATGTCCGATTCAGATTTTCATTTTTTCTGGCCGGTGTTATTTCATTGTTGTTGATGTGGATTAATTTGGCGATTCATATTCTGTAAACTGATACTACAAGTTGAACCACAAACAGTAAAACGTCAAAAAGTTCGACAAAATGAACTTCCCCAAAATGTCACTTTGTCTAAAACACTACAGTTGAAATCGTTGATTAAAATCGGCTATATTGCCCGAACTATGAAAACAAAAAAAATAATCCTCACGTTATTGACCAGTACAATTTTTACCACGACATCATTTGCAAAAATGATTACCAGCTGTTCTGCAGAAGGCACCGGCGGCAATGTCACGGGAATGGGCAATTTGCATTCGCAGTTTCCGATCGCTTCGGTTTCAAAAACTTTTACATCGCTTTGGGCATTAGATAAATTAACAGCCACATACAGATACCCGACCCAAGTTTATCTGACAAAATTAAATGCTGGCAATTATGATGTTCATCTGCGCGGGTCGGTGTTTCCGTATTTTGATCGATCGATGTTTTATTTTTTAATTGGAGAATTAAATAAACGCGGCATTACGAAAATTAATAATTTATCTTATGATGAAAACTTTGAATACGCATCGATTGTCCGCGATAACAAGGATTTAGCCCATAAAAATGGAACACAATCCGAAACAGAAATCATGCAACAATTACGATATGACGTCAAAAATTTAAAAATAAATTACAGAACATTTTTAAACCAAGCCCAAAAATCATTAAAAACAAAACTGCCGGCTGCTGTGAATTTAACAGTCACAGACATTCATGCCACATCGATGCAGAATTTTGACAAAGACAAAACAACCAGTTCATTTATGTTAAGATCTTCTGAATTGCACCGCGTATTAAAAGAAATGAACAGAAATTCAAACAATTTCGCATCTGATAAAATTTTTGAAAGATTATCGCGGACACAGAAATTTTCTGATTATTTAACAACTGCGATTGGTGTGGATGCTAACGAATTCAATTTTGTGAATGGATCAGGCTATCCCGTCATGGTCGATGGAATCAAAACATATAATTCAGCAACGTGTAATACTGTTATTTCTGTGAATAAAAAATTATTCACAGTTGCAGCTTCGCAAAATTTTGGCATCAGGCATATTTTACCTATTGCAGGAATGGATGCCGATGCAGACTCTGACAGTACCGTAACGAAATTGTATTCAAGCAATTTAACAACGGGTTCCTTACTGGCAAAGACTGGGACAATCACGGGTTCTGTTTCATTGGCAGGAGCTGTTTTAACCAAAGACGATCTGGTGTACTTTCACACCTCTGCGACAACAAATGATTATTTGGAAATTAAAAAGTTTATTAATTCACTCATACAAAAAAATGGTGGTAAATCAACAGTTGATAATTATCAACCACAGGCTTTTTTACCATTTGATGAAAAATCAATTTCAGAAATGTAGTGTATAATCTGACTAAGTTTTAAAATCCCGGGCCATAACGGTTTTTCGACCTTCGCGGCGTGCATTTTCAATGGCTCTGTCCAATTGGATTCGAATCATATGTGAAATCATTTGATTGACGTCTTCGGATGTATTCATGTCGCTTGTATCTTTGATATATTGTTTCATTTTTGAAACGACGACCAAAACTTCGTTTTCCATAGGTGACTTCTGTGTCACTTGCGGGCTTGTGGACAGCGAACTGATCATAATTCGTTTCGGAGCTTCTGGCGCCATCGAGGCAGGTGATTTCTTTTCGACAGCACCTGCTGATCTGTGTTTAGCTCCTGGCAAATGCACTTCAAAACAAGCAATCGTACAAAATACATAGCCCGTGCGTTCCCCGGTACATGTTGAAACGCTGCATTCGTAATATTTTGAATTCAGGCTGATTGGCTTTTTACAGCTGCTACATTTTTTCCATAAATTTGATATTGCATCCATACAACCAGCGTTATATGAAATTGATATCATGTCCAACAAAAAACGTTTTCATAAAATTAACGTGGAAATCAGTAATATCTGTAATTTACAATGCAGCTTTTGCCCTGAAGTTATCCGTGAAAAAAAAATGATGCCCCTGGACCTTTTTGAAAACGTCATCCAACAAATTACGCCACTGACTGAATTAGTTTGTTTTCACCTGATGGGTGACCCCCTGGTTCATCCTAAATTAACCGATATGATTCAAATCTGTGAAAAATACGGTACTAAGATATTTTTTGTCACAAATGGCGTTTTGGTTAAAACTGAACACCATCAAATTTTATTAAGCCCGGCCATGTATCAAGTGAATTTTTCTTTACACAGTTTTTTTGATAATCACCCTCAAAAAGACCCCACCACCTATTTAGAAAAAATATTTTCTTGGACGGAACATGCACTTGAACACCGGCCCGATTTGTATATCAATTACAGACTTTGGAATTTACAGGACGTTCGTGGCGGGTTAACTGAAAATGTTGAAATGCTGAAACGAATCGAAAATCGTTTTGGTTTTTCAGTCAATCCAAATGAATTAAATATTCAAAAAAATAAAAGCCTGAAAATAAAAAATAAATTATATCTGCATTTTGATACTGAATTTATTTGGCCTGATTTAAAATTACCGGTCCTGGGGCACAAAGGCACATGTTACGGCCTGTCATCACATATCGGCATTCATGCTGATGGCACCGTTGTTCCTTGCTGCCTGGACAAAGAAGCCAGCATACCGCTGGGAAAAATTCAAGAAAATACAATTTTAGAAATACTTGAATCCGACCGAGCAAAAAATATTTTAAACGGTTTTAAACAAAATAAATTGATCGAAAATTTATGCCAACGATGCCAATACATCGAACGTTTTTCGTAAACTCAACGAAATATTATTTTATAACTTCCAATTGGCTGAATTTTTCAATTTTTTCGGCAACAACAGTTAAACTTTTACGCCAGAATTCAATTTTTGTGATGTCTTCACCCAGATGCTTTTGGATCAAGTCTTCGGCGGTCATGCTGCCAGTATCACGCAATATCGAAATGTATTTCTGGCTGAAATCATTTCCCCATTCATTTTTTCTGGCAAATAAACTTAAACCAAATAAATATCCAAATGAATACGGAAAATTATAAAAACTAACCTCTGAAATTGAAAAATGTAATTTTGTCGCCCAGAACATACGGTCTGGTTGACTGATTGAATCACCGTACCAATTTTTATATGCATCAGCTGTCAATTCAGATAATTCATCCGCCGCGACATAACCAGCTTTACGTTTTTCATAAAAGTTTTTTTCAAATTCAAAACGTGTTGGAATATTTAATAACAATCCCACAGCACCTTCTGTGATCGACCAATACACATCCAGTAAATCAGCCGGTGATTTTGCATTTGTAATTTGATAATCAAATAATACATTTTCAGAAAATATACTGGCCGTTTCAGCCAGTGTCATTGGATAATCTGAAGCCATGAAATTCATATCTCGCATGACCCACGAATGATATGCATGACCCAATTCATGGGCTAATGTTGATGTGTCATGGGGTGAACCCATAAATGTTTGAAATACGCGTGGTGTTCTGCTTTTTAAAAATCCAGTGCAAAATGCACCGTTTCGTTTATTGGGCCTAATGCTGGCATCGATCCAATTTTTATCCAACATCATCTGAACAAATTCACCCATTTTAGGGTCCATCGCAGAAAAACTGTTTTTGACTTGTGAAAATGATTCAGCAAATGTCAGCTCTGTTGATGTTTTTATTGGCGCTGGTGCCAATAAATCCCAAGGGTCTAATTGGGTTTTACCAAAATGTTTCGCCATCGTTTTTGCGCCCAATTGAATTTGCGGTTTAAATTCTGCGATAGCTGCCATCATTGCTGTTAATGTTTCAGATTTAATTCTGTTGTCGTGTAATGGCATGTTCAAAAAATCAACTTTACGATTTTTTGAACGCAATTCATTTGCGTCAAGTCTCCAGCCAGCCAGTGAATTTAAAATTTGTGCTGCTGATTGCTTGTGTTCCGTCCACATATTTTGTAAACCCTGCCAAGCATTTTTACGAACGTCTGAATCATTGACTTTTGTCAAACTGGCCGCTTCTGCGACACTGATTTTTTCTGGTTTACCATTTTTTAATATTTCAACGCGTGCTGTGCCTGAAATTGCTTCGTATAAATTTCCCCAGGCGCTGTGTCCTGATGATTTTAATTTCGAAATTACATTTTCTTCGGCTTCGGATAATAACGTATCACTTTGCAAACGTTGATGAGAGTAGTGAAATAAATATTCTTTGGTTTTTTCAGAATTTAAAATGTGTTTAAAATTTTCTGATGTTGTTTTTGCGATATACAAATTCCAAGGATTCAGTGACATTTCTAAATTTGACCTTAATGAACTGAGTATTGAATCAAATTTGACAGCTTCTTTGTTTTCAGCGTCCAGTGATTGTTCACACGATGTGTATACTTTCAAATTATAAAGAATTTTGTAAACGTCTGTTTGCAATTCAATAACCTGCTGGATACATAAAATAAATTGTTCGCTCGCCTTGTTTTCTGGCGTTGAAATATGTTTTGAAAATTCGTGTGTCATCGATTGAATTTTTTTGATATTATTTTCAACAAAACTGATGTCATTTTGAAAATCGTCAGCTAAAAAACCCTTGTATTCGTCTGTATTATTCCACTGTGGTAACATCAAAACCTCGCCTATTCTTTACGAATGACCATAGGCAATTTGCCCGAAACTGTCAAAGTTTTAACCAATAAAATCACCATTCCAAATATGACTGTCTGATATTGAAATTAATGAAAATATATTTATCGATTTTTTAAAATTGATTTATTCTATATTTAACAAAGCGAGGATTGCTTATGAAAAATAAACTGCAAACACTGATCTTGATCACAGCGTGTTTAAATATGACGGCCTGCTTCGAATCAGGCTCAACACCCGAAGTTGCAACGGCCTCTAAGGCGACCACGATGTCAGCCCTGGCTGTCACCGCACCCACTTTTACAATACCGACCGATATACCTACAGATCCTATCGATTGCAGCTTCAATGGCAGCGTTGTTGTCGATGGAACATCAGTTTCTGCATTTCAAAATTCAACCGCAGAATTTGGTAATAGCTGCATTTCTGAAAACAGAACATGCACCGCTGGAATTTTATCAGGCAGTTACCAATTTGCAAATTGTTCTGTTGGCGTAGCCGCAAGCTGTTTATTTAATGGTGCGACAATCAATCACGGTGATTCAATCACAGGATATACGTCATCCACTGTTGGCTTTGGTCAGGTCTGTTCGTCGGTTGCTGAAACACGAACGTGTTCAAACGGAGTCCTTTCTGGCAGCGCAACATTTGCAAGTTGCGATACGAACGCGGCCAGATCGTGTTTGTTCGATGGAAAAACAATATTAAGCGGTGATTCAATCCCTGGCTTTCAATCATCATCGTCGCAGTTCGGTGGAGCTTGTGTTCACGAAACCCGAATTTGTACGGATGGAACATTATCAGGATCATTTGCCTTTGGATCTTGTACGATCGATCAACCCGCTAGCTGTTTACTGAATGGACGGACATTGGCTCATGGTGAAACTGCAGTTGCTTTCCAATCATCGTCTGCTTTTTTTGGTAAATCATGTAACCAAGAAAACAGAACTTGTGATAACGGCGCTTTATCTGGAACATACGATTTTGATTCATGTGTTGTTGATTCACCCATTTCGTGTTCACTCAATGGATCAACTGTGACTCACGGAACTTCAGTTGTCGCCTTTGAATCTGCAACGGTTGGATTTGGACAAACCTGCGTATCTGAAGCCCGGTCATGTTCAAACGGCACACTATCAGGTTCGTATACAAATACATCTTGTGAAACTCAAAGCCCTAACAATTGTACCTTGAATGGAAATACAGTTGCTCATGGCACAAGTGTCACAACTTATGCATCAGCAACAGTTCCTGTTGGTCAGATTTGCCAACCAGAAACGCGCACATGTTCAAATGGAATTTTATCCGGAACATCAGTCAGCGAATCGTGCCAAGTCGATGTGGTTGTGATCAGTCCGCCTGCAACTTGTACTTTCAACGAAAAATCCTATCCATCAGATATAATTATTAAAGCCTATCAATCAGCAACTGTCGCTTATGGACAAACTTGCGTTTCTGAATCTCGCGAATGTCTGAATGGCTCGTTCACTGGATCATTCACAAATGCGAGTTGTACTGTTGATGGAGCAGCCAATTGCCAACTGAACGGTAAAACAATTTCACACGGAAGCTCTGTCACTGTATTTAAAAGCGCAAGTGTGGCCAGTGGTCAGGTTTGTCAAACTGAAATGCGCTCGTGTACAAATGGAATTTTATCAGGGTCTGCAGTTTCAGAAACTTGTGTCGTACAAAATCCACCGCCACCGCCACCACCCCCTCCGTCAGGTGATTCATGTCAGCCATCGAACATTATTTGGGAATTTCCTAAAGAATGTCGTGGCAATTGCGGAAAAGGCAATGGTTATTTTAAATCTCGAATCAGTCGTGATGGTGGTCAAAAATGGCTTGTTATCATGAAAAACAAATTGCCTGATGATCTGAAAGAAATTTGGAATTACATGATCAAACAAAACGGTAAAAATTCATGTGATCGCCCAAATGTAAATTACACAATATCAAAAAATGCAGGCTATGTGGTCTTAGATATCAAGAAAATCCCGAATTGCAAAGTTTGCAGATTTATTGAAGTTGAACAGGAACGTGAAAATCACCATGGCATGTGCAACAAGAAAAAAGAAAAGAAAAAAGTTTTAAAATTCATCTGCGGCGAAATTAAAAAGAAAAAACACCATGGACACGACAAGCATGACAATGATGATGACGGTGAAGACGAAGATCATCATGGCAATAGCCACGGTGAAGACGATGATCATGGTCATGAACACGAAGACCGAGATTAAGACTTGACCGGCAATAACGACTTTGAAAGCGCGACACCATGTCGCGCTTTTTTAATTTAAATTGAAATTTGATGTTCGAAAATATTTTCTTCAATCTTGCGAAACACTGAATCAAGGTATTGATCCATCCACCGTTTTTTAAAATCAACACCGTGATGATTTAATTCTATTTTTGAATAATATCCCATGTGTCCCCCGTATTTCGAATATGTAACGTGAACGCAATCTGGCCAATTTAATTTTTTATATTTATCGAACGATACAAATGGGTCATCCATGGCTGTTAAAACGAATGTTGGCGTTTGGATATTTTCAATGTATTTATAGGTACTGCATTTTTCGTAATAATCATTTTTATCAGTGAAACCAGATTTTTTCGACGTAAATAAATCATCAATATTGTGAGTACTTCCGTTCATTGGCAATACAGTGTTGTAATTTTTTTTAATATCAGATTTTAGTTTTTGATAAAATCTGAAATCATATAATTTAGATAAACCTTTTGTTAATAATTCAGCGGCGTCTTTTAAATCAATCGGAGCATTCACAACAACGGCGTAATCCGGTTTAATTTGACCATAACGGCCACAAATTAAATTCAATAAAATACTGCCACTCATTGAAAAACCATTTGCGATTTGCACATGATTTGGAAAACGATTTTTTAAATACAGTAATACGTCTGAAATATCTGCTCCACGTCCCGAATGATAAGGTAATTTCGCCAAACCCTCGGCTACTCCTGCTCCGCGGTGATCAACCATAACGACCGTCCATCCTAAATCAAAAGCAACGCGCGCCGTTCTCTGAATATAATCTGATTTATGATCACCCGCCAGTCCGTGATACAAACTGATAACAATATTTTTTTTATTCTTCGATTTATTTTCATAAATCTTTAAGCCACACTGATCACCGTCTGAAAATTTAAGATATTGAATTTCAAATTCTTCAACAAAAATGGGGGTCGGTAAAAAATGGGCCAATAAGGTCTGCGAATGACCCGTTTCGAACTTAAAAATGGGCTGTAAATCAGCTAAATTTAATTGAATCTTTGAAATTACCAAATCTGAATTCTTTCATTTTCATTTAAAAATAATTTGTTTTTTGACGTGCACTGATACGCTTCTGCAAAACCACTCTGGTGTTTCATCTGTTCATTAATTCTGGCATAACCTAAGCTGTGTGGATCAGTTTTTAACCACATTTCTTTGGTTTTTTCACGTGCAACACCACACCATAACCTGGCATAGGCGGAAAAAAATTTCTTTTTATCGTCAATGCTGCCTTTGTTTTCTGGAAACGCAGCCTTATACCCAAAACTTAAACCCACAAGGTCAGCAACGTTTTCACCCAGTGTTAATTCCCCGTTATGACCAATTTTTGCAAATTGCTCTTTCATTTTCTCACCACGTGCTTTGAATTTTTTTATATCCTCATCACTCATCCATTGTTTGAGCTGACCATCAGAATTAAATTTAGATCCTTCATCATCAATAGCATGACCCAATTCATGACCAACAACTGCACCTACAGCTCCTAAATTTTCGATAACATCACCCTCTGGAACAAAAAATGGATATTGTAAAATTCCAATGGGCATGACAAATTTATTTTTATCCGGTGAATAATAGGCATTCACTGTTAACGGCCCCATTCCCCAAGCTTCTTGATTAACGCCGTTGCGTAATTTTTCAAAAGCACGCTTGTGACCAAGCATTGCCATTTTTGTTGCATTTAAATAAGGGCGCTCTGAACTGTAGGCTTGAACCTGTTTAAAATCCCATTCTTTATCTGTCACGGGCTGAATTATTTGAAGTTTCGCTTTTGATATTTTTTCCAAAGCACCATTTTTACTTTGCTCAGACAACCATGTATTTTTTTGGATTCCATCTAAAATAGATGCACGAATTTTTGTCGTCACATCCATCATTTTTTGCCTTGGAAAATTTGGAAATAATCGCGGTAACATTTCCTGATCCAATTCTCGACTGAAAGCCCCCATCACGGACATTGTACAGCGCTCTTGACGATCAGGGCGCGTCGGAGAACCGCCTAAATATTGATGACTGAATGCTAATCTTTTTTTATACAAATCAGGATAAGCATCATCCATAAACCCCCTGGCACTTCTGTACACGAACATGTCTTTTAAAATTTGCAAATTTTCATTTTTTAATTCTTTTTGGACAAACTCAAAACTTTCAGGAATAAAGTCCCTGACCAACGTAACATCTGGGATATTTTTTTTAAAAAATTCTTCAAGTCCAATAGCACTTGTTCTTTTAAAAAATTCTTCGCGCGTCACATACCGAGGCTCGGTGTAGCGCTTCCTGAAATCTGTCGGCAATGGATATGTCGCTTTAAATCGTTTTTCAAAATCAATCACAGCCTGTGCACGTTTGAGATGATCTTCGTGCTTTTCATTCGGGTAAATAATATCAAAAAACTGGGCCATTAATTCACTGAACGCTGCGATCAATTCAGCATTGTCGTAATAACTGTGCTCTGGTAAAAACATAAATCCTAAATCAAATGTGACGTCATAAATTTTGGGATTATTAATATTTGGAGACAAATCATAGCCCACAAATGACCATTTTTCATTGGTCATATTAGCCTTATTATAATTGATGTAATCTTTAATTGTTTTTAATCGACTGACATCTTTGACCAATGCTTTGACTAAATTTCTTTCTTCAGTCACTGATGATTTTTCGTTCATGCACGCTTTATAATAAGCCTTCATTTGAAAAGCCCGCGGAGGTAAATTTTTTTCTTGGTCAATGTTTTTAAAGAATGTTTTCTTTTTTTCCAGAATTCGTTCGTCTGAATCATCAAATGCAAATGTATGAGCGCTGCGATCTTCGCGCAATTTGAAATTTTTTTCGATGTCACCACAGACATATGCATGAAAATCATCACAAGGATTGATTTTTTCGTTAATTTTAAAATCTCTTTTTTCTGGTATTTCAGTTTTTTCGGCAAATGATGTCGATACTGCAAATACAGAGAACAATAGAACTTGACCAAAGTTGATTTTCATCTTGATTTCTCCTGTAGGAATATGTCAGTCCGTAAATTCTGTCAGCAATCAGACCAACATTGAAGCTTTTTTTCCACAGACTAGTCTATGGCGCAGCAATCAAAAACCAGAAAACATGACAACTCATAAATTTCTACGCATACTATGTTCTTAACTTAAACGACATCGGAGGACCTTATGGCTGTTCCATTTATTGATCTGAAAACACAATACAAAGTCTTAAAATCATCAATCGACGCACGCATTCAAAAAGTCTTAGACAGCGGAGCCTATATTGGCGGGCCTGAAATCGCTGAACTCGAACAAAAACTGGCAGCCCATACAGGAACCAAACATTGTCTGGCCGTCGCCAGCGGCACTGATGCATTACTACTTCCGATGATGGCTCTGGGAATTGGCAAAGGCGACGAAGTTATTACAACTGCATTTTCTTTTATTGCAACAGCTGAAACAATTGTTCTTGCCGGCGCAACACCTGTGTATATTGACATCGATAAGAAAACTTTTAATATTGATGTCAAAAAAATTGAAGCCGCCATTACTCCACGCACAAAAGCCATTGTACCTGTTTCACTTTATGGTCAGGTCGCAGACCTGGACGAAATCAATGAAATTGCCAAAAAACATAATTTATTAGTCATCGAAGACACCGCGCAATCTTACGGAGCGAAATATAAAAATTCTAAAAGCGGCGCCTGCACGATTGCTGCAGGAACTTCATTTTATCCTGCAAAACCGCTGGGCTGTTACGGTGATGGCGGAGCTATTTTTACAAATGATGATAAACTCCATATCGCGATGAAAGAAATTCGCGAACACGGATCTGAAAAACGTTATTACCACACACGCCTTGGTGTAAACGCCAGACTTGATACAATTCAATGTGCTATATTATTGTCAAAGCTTGAACGTTACGATTGGGAAGTCGAAGCCAGAAATAAAATTGCTGATCAATATACAAAAGCCTTTATAGGTCTTGAAAAAATTGATCCCCAATTTTCGACGCCAATGATTAAAACTGGCAACATCAGCGTTTGGGCCCAGTACACATTAACAATTACAAACCGTGAAATATTTCAGAAAAAAATGCAAGAATTGGAAATCCCTACAACTGTTCATTACCCAATGACAATGCCAGACCAACCTTGGTACAAAGCCAACACTCCACTGATTCACGATATTACAAATTCTCGGTGGGCAGCAAATCACGTGATCAGTCTTCCGATGTTCCCAGACATGACCGATGACCAATGCCAAACTGTCATCGCGGCTGTAAAAACGGCGGTCGCATTTTCAATGAAAGCGCTCTAAACTATGACTGAATTTAAGCCACTTGCAAAAACAGTAACTCTTGAATCAAAATTTGGTAATATCACTTGGGGTGATGGAAAATCTTTTGTTCTGTTCGCTGGCCCCGACATCATCGAAGATGATGCCATGGTCATTGAAACAGCGCAGGAAATTAAACGAGTCACTACCAACTTAGGTATCCCTTGGATATTAAAATGTTCATTCGATAAGGCAAATCGACAAAGTCTTAAAAGTTTTCGCGGCCCTGGAATGTCCAGCGCACTCAAATCTTTAGAAAAAATTAAAGTATCTGTCGGCTGTAATTTTATTACTGACGTTCACGAAACAACTCAAGTCAAAGAAACTGCACAGTACGCCGAAGTTTTACAAATCCCCGCATTTTTATCCAGACAAACAGATTTAATGGTTGAAGTTGCAAAAACAAATCGAGTCATCCACATTAAAAAAGGCCAATTCCTGGCGCCTTGGGATATGAAAGCCATCGCACAAAAAGCTGTGCAAACCGGCAATGATAAAATTTTACTTTGCGAGCGCGGAACAACATTTGGCTACAACAGATTAATCAATGACATGACGGGCCTGATTGATATGCGCAATTTAGGATTCCCAGTGATTATGGATTGTACGCACTCGACACAGTTACCCGGAGCAACTGGTGAATCCAGCGGTGGGCGCGGCGAAATGGTTTGGCCACTGGCACGTGCAGCAATGGGCGTTGGCGTCGACGGAATTTTCGTTGAAACACACCCGAATCCTGCAGTTGCTTTGTGTGACGGCCCGACATCATTACCACTTAAAAACTTAGAAACTGTATTAAAAAATTTAAAAATTATTTTTAATACACATACTCAGAACTAATTTTGAAAAAACTGATACGCCCACTGATTGCAATTATTTTATTAACCCTACTTTTCAGAACAGGGCTCATAAAAATGGATCAGCTGAAGGCTTCTGTAACGAATCCTCAGTTAATGATTTCAGGTTTTATTCTGATCGGCATCCAGCTTTTGTTTTTCATGCTCCGCTGGAAGCTGATCGTTGATTTTTATAAAAAAATATCATTTCTTAAAATTTTAAAACTGAATCTCATCAGTCAATTTTTTAATATTTTTATTCCAGGCGGTGTCGGCGGTGACGTTGTCAAAGCACTTGAATTGTCGAATTCCGAACAAATCACTAAGCAGTCGACATTAACAACGGTTGTCGTTGATCGTGTTTTGGGACTGTATTTTATGATTTTATTTTCAACGCTGTTTCTATTCGTAGAAATAAATCAGCCCATTGATGTTAAAAAATACTTTTACACAAGCCTTGCGATGTTGCTTGTATCCACGCTTGGCTTGTCATTCATAAATAAAATAATAATCACATTCAAAAAGCTAACGCACAAGGCTCGGTTTTCAATCGTTACAAAAATAATGGATGGCCTTGAAAGCATAGGTCGTGGATTTAAATCAGTTTCGAATTTTAAAACGCTATCAGGGATTATGTGTTTTAGTTTTTTAGCTCAGGCCTTCTCGATTTCTTTTTTATATTTGGTTGTGCAATCAATTGTCCCCGATGCACCATCATTATTTCTGTTTTTTCCGTTGGCTTGTTTTGCATTTATGGCATCTGCTATACCAATAACGCCCGGCGGAATCGGATTTGGGCAAGCTGCCTTTTATTTTATATTTTCTACTTTTAATGTGGAAACCGCCAATGCTGTTGTCATTGGCATAAGCCTTATGCAACTATTAAATATCATATTCAGCTTGCCTGGAGCCTATTTCTTTACAAAAATACCCAAAGCAACACCTCAAGCTTAAAATCACACATCAACGAAAGGTCAACGCATGACACTTTTAATTAAACAGCTTATCAATTTTATTCGAATGCTTCATTCCGAAGGCGGCACCAAGCAATTGGCTTGGGGATTAACTCTTGGAGCATTTTTGGGATTTTCACCGTTTTTTTCACTTCAAACATTTTTTGTGCTATTGATTGTTTTTATTTTCAAAGTCCAATTCGGAGCAGCCACGTTGTCAGCGTTCTTTTTTAAAATCGTCGCCTTTCTGATCGATCCACTCGCGAATATTTTAGGAAAATCAATCTTGGAATCGGAATCATTTCGCCCAACTTGGACTACGCTTTATAATATGCCAATTATCCCGTACACCAGGTTCAATAACTCGATTGTTATGGGCAGTTTTATTTTTGCTTTGATTATTTCTCCGATTTTATATTTTGGATTTAAAATGTTAATTCAAAAATACCGAACTCATATTGTTAAAACTTTTGAACAGTCCAAGGCCTGGAAAGCTTTTAAAGCGACAAAAATATATGAATGGTATCAAAAATACGACGATCTATACGGAGCACAATAATTATGTCTGAACAAACCGAAACAAACAAATCACTCAAAAACAAAATGCCTCAAAAATCTGGTATCATTCGTTGGAACGCAATTATACCCTTGGTTATTTTTTGCTTACTCACATTCGCCTATTTTCATTTCTTTTTTGATTCGAATATGAAATCACTGATTGAATGGGGTGGATACAAAGCACTTGGCACTGAAATAAATATCCAAAAATTTGATTCTTCATTCACCAAAGGCAGCGTCCAAATTTCAAAAATTGAAATCACTGATGGCCTCAAACCTGATTTCAATAGTCTTGAAATTTCATCAATTCAATTCGATGTCAATTGGGATGCTCTTTTGAGAATGAAAATTGTGATTGAAGAAATGTCTGCTGAAGGCCTTCAATTCATGTCAAAACGCACACGCAAGGGCCGCGTCGCTCCACCCGCGCCACCTTCAAATGAACCCAGCTTTACCGACCAACTTCAGGGTAAAGCCATCAATAAATTATCCAAAGATTATGAAAATAATATCTTGGGTGACGTCGCAAGCTTTTTAAAATCAGGCGATATCAATGCGCAATTAAAAAATATGGAAAACACTTTGGCTTCTAAAAAAATGGCCGAAGACATGAAAACAAAATGGTCTAGCAAACAAACTGAATGGGATCAAAAAATTAAAACCCTTCCGACCGAAAAAGATTTATCCAGCTTTAAAACCCGATTTGACGGCATCAAATACAAAGACTTCAAAACTCCAGATGAATTAAAAACATCCGTCGATCAATTTAATTCATTAAAATCGGATGTCGATACGAAAATTAAAATTGTAGACACTGCAAAAAATAATCTAACTGACGACCTTAAATCTGTTCAAACCGATTATCAAAATTTAGAAAAACAAATCAAAACTGATATTGATCAGATCAAAACCCGATTTAAAATTCCAAAACTGGATGCCGGGCAATTTGCAAAATCATTATTCATGCAATATTTGACTCCGTACACGCAAAAACTAGACAGATACAAAGCCACCGCACAAAAATATTTACCGCCAAAATATGCAAAAATGTTGGATAAAAATACGGACTCATCAAAAAAAGAACCGGACGATGATACGATCCAACCTCATCCCAGAGCTAACGGTGTAACTTATGAATTCCCCGTTTTAAAAGGTTATCCCCTGTTTTGGATTCAAACTGTTAAAATCAGTTCCCGTTCGAATGCCCAGGCTGATTATGGTGATATCAATGGAACAATCAAAAATATCACTTCAAACCAGCGCCAAATTCAGAAACCAACAACATTAAATGTCACAGGTGATTTTAAATCTAAAAATGTGAATGGTATCAAAGCCAATGCAACATTTAATAATATGAAATCTGTTCCCGAAGTCGATTTTAATTTATTAGTTTCCAGTTACCCGCTTGAAAAATTGGATCTGCTCCAATCTGGTGACGGATCAATTCAAATTCCCAAAGCCATAAACAGCTTATCAATTGACGGCAAAACAATTGGCTTTAAAAATTATGAAATCAGCTTATTAAATAATTTTAAAAATGTGAGTTTTGAAACTTCAGCAAAAGAAAAAATCGTCGATGACATTTTAAAACAAACTTTTTCGACAATCACAGATTTTGATTTAAAAGCCAAAGCTAGCGGAGAATTGAAAGATCTGAATATGGAAATTTCATCCAGCCTGGGCGATAAATTACAGGCCGCATTCAGCAGCTTGTTGCAAAAAAAGATCGATGAAGTGAACGCTCAGATCAAAGCCAAAATCGACGCTGAAATCGGCAAAGTCAAAAAAGACATCGACGATCAGGTGAATGCCTTAAAAACAAAATACACAGGCGAGCTGACAAGGGCCCAAACACAATTGGATGGCCAGAAAAAACTGGCCGATGAACGCATCGACCAATCTAAGAAAGACTTAGAAAACCAAGCCAAAAACAAATTGCAAAACGAAGCCCAAAAAGCCGCCGAAGAACTTAAGAAAAAATTGGGGTTTTAATTAATTTCGCAACCACTCCACCGCGCCATTCGTTTTTTTATAAGGCTTATCCTTTTGTAAAAAAACAGTGGCCGGTAATTTATCGATCCCAAAATATTTTGAAAGCTCGTTGTTTTTGTCCCAAATTCTGACAAACGGGTCCTTGTCAAATTCAGGGAAGCTTTTTAAAAATTTTTGAATATCTTCTAATGATGAATCCATATTCACTGTGATAAATTTTATTTTTTGCTGAATTTTAACGTCTGTCTGGTTTTTTTTCATGAACTGAATAATTTCAGGGATTTCATTCACGCACGGCGCACACCAAGACGCCCAAAAATGCACAATAACCAATTCCCCGTTATCATACGACTTTGATACTGTGGCCTGTATGCCATTATTCGAATACAGTTTGTCGCTGTAATCATAAAATGATTTTTTCACATCAGTGATGGGACTGATCGATGGCGCGTCACCTTGGGCGATTTGTGGCCGTTTAACGTCATATGAAATATAATCTTTGGCGTAAAAAATTCCAGTTATCGTAATTACAGCCAAAATCAAAAATAAAATACCCAGTTTAAATTTCATATTCATCCCCGATTTTTTTAAGTAAAAAAAAAGCCTGGTTTTCACCAGGCTTTTTTGAAGTTTTATTTTTTAAAAAACTATCTAGCTGCGAACATTGCCGATCGAGACTTGTTTTGAGTCTGACGGATGCCTTTTTTAGTTTTAGCATCAGCAATTGACTTAGCTTTTTTAATTTTGCTTGCTGCTTTAACTGTGACTTTATCGTCTTTTTTAGCTGCTGCAGATTTTTTAGTATCTTTTGCTTCCACTTTTGTTTTCCAATCGAAATCTACGAATTCAAGAAATGCCATTTCAGCTTTGTCACCCGGACGACGTCCGATTTTAACAACGCGAGTGTAACCACCTGGACGATCTTTGAATCGTGGAGCGATGTTTTTGACAACTTCAACAGCAATGTCGCTGTTCGCAAGCTTCGAAGAAATAACACGAATTGAATTCAATGTGCCTTTACGACCCAAAGTAATTGCTTTTTCAATGTGACGACGAACTTCTTTAGCTTTAACAACTGTCGTTTTGATACGACCGTGCTCAACCAATGAAATCATTAAACCACGTAAAAGTGATTTGCGAGGACCACTTTTACGACCAAAATATTTTGTTAAACGACGATGTGATGACATTTAAAACCTCTCTTATAATGCTGCTGTTCAACAGCAGCTTCTGAAAAAACTAAGACTGAACTTCACGCTTCGATTGAGGCGGAGGTACATTTGGATCCCAACCCGGAGGCGGCCATCCATCGATCTTCATTCCAAGACCAAGTCCCATTTCGATTAAAATTTCTTTAATTTCATTTAATGACTTACGACCGAAATTTTTCGTCTTAAGCATTTCGCCTTCAGAGCGCACAACTAATTCGCCAATGTAACGAATGTTTGCATTCTTCAAGCAGTTCGCAGAACGAACACTTAATTCAAGATCATCAACTGATCTGAATAAATTATCATTCAAAGAACTGTGGCCCATTGACTTAATTTCTTCTGATGGCTCAAGTGATTCATCAAAAGTTAAGAAAATTTGCAACTGTTCTTTTAAAATTTTAGATGACAAAGAAATTGATTCCTCAGGCTTTAATGAACCATCAGTCCAAACTTCAAGTGTTAAAGCATCGTAATCAGTTCTTTGACCAACGCGTGCATTTGATACAGCGTAATTCACTTTACGAATTGGACTGTGCAAAGCATCGATAGCAATATAACCAACAGGTAATTGCTCTGTGCGGTTTTCAACTGGAACATAACCACGGCCGTAAGAAACAATAATTTCAGCATTGAAATTTGCATTGTTACCCAAAGTTGCGATATGTTGATATGGATTTAAAATTTCAATTTTATCATTTGTTACAATGTCAGCTGCCGTTACAACTCCAGCACCTTTTTTAGAAATTTTTAAAGTAAAAGTTTCTGAAGAATGTTGGCGAAAACGAACCTGCTTTAAATTTAAAATGATATCAGAAACGTCTTCTAAAACGTCTGGAATCGTAGAAAACTCATGTAAAACACCTTCGAATTTCACTGCAGTTGCAGCAGAACCCATCATAGAGCTTAATAAAATACGACGTAAAGAATTACCAAGAGTAACTCCAAAACCACGCTCAAGAGGCTTGATAGTGAACTTAGAATACTCAGCAGTCTGAGTTTCTTTTTCAATTTCAAAACCCTTAGGCTTAATCAGTTCTCTCCAAAATTTAAAATAGTGCTCTTGCATTTAAACCCCTTAAATTATTTATTTTAAATTGTTACGTACGATTATCGAGAATAATACTCAACGATCATGCTTTCTTCGACTGGTATAGACACTTCATCTCTTGATGGGAAATCTTTGATGGTTCCCTTAAAAGCAGTGTGATTTGCTTCTAACCAAGAAGGCATTGTGCGTCTTGCGACAGATTGAATACCAATTAAAATTTTATTCATATCACGGCTTTTTGCTGCAACTTCGATAACATCACCTTTTTTAACAACAAAACTTGCAATGTTAACACGTTTTGCATTTACTAAAAAATGATTGTGCGAAATCAACTGGCGCGCTTCACGACGAGAACTTGCAAAACCCAAAGTATAAATAACGTTGTCTAAACGTAATTCTAAATATTTAAGTAATTCTGTACCTGTAATGGCTTTTGATTGATCTGCTTTTTCAAAATATCTTCTGAACTGTTTTTCTGACAATCCATAATAACGTTTTGCTTTTTGTTTTTCACGCAACTGAAGTGCAAACTCCGAAAATTTTAAACGAGACTGACCATGTTGTCCTGGTGGATAAGGTCTTCTTTCGAAAGAACACTTGTCCGTAAAACAACGATCACCTTTTAAAAATAACTTTGTATTTTCACGACGGCATAATTTGCAAACTGAACTTTTAATACAACTCATATATTTCTCCGATTATATTCTTCTGCGCTTAGGTGGACGGCAACCATTGTGTGGAACTGGTGTTACATCCTTTAAGCTTAAAACTCTCATGCCAGCTGCTGCTAAAGCACGAATTGCCGGTTCACGGCCTGCGCCCGGACCTGTCAAATAAACATCTACTGATTTCATACCAGAATCCATTGCTTTTTTAGCAGCGTCTTCAGCAGCTAATTGCGCCGCGTATGGAGTTCCCTTTCGAGAACCTTTGAAACCCATGTGTCCAGCTGATGACCAAGAAATAGTTGCACCTACAGGATCCGTGATCGTAATAATTACGTTTCCGAAGCCAGCTGCAATATGGCAATTACCTTGAACGATATTTTTTTTAACTTTTTTCTTAGGAGCTGCTTTTTTTTCAGTATTTGTACTCATATCATACTCCTAATTATACAATTTTCTTTTTATTAGCGACCGTCTTCTTTGGACCTTTACGAGTACGTGCATTGGAGCGCGTATTCTGTCCACGAACTGGAAGACCTTTTCGGTGACGTGTTCCACGGAAACAATTAACGTCAGTTAAACGTTTAATTGACATTCCGACTTCACGACGTAAGTCACCTTCAACTTTAAATGATCCTTCGATCAGCGCACGCATCTGAGCAATTTGCTCGTCTGTTAAAGCGTCTGTTCTAAGATCTGAAGCAATTTTGATTTGTTTACAAATTTTTTGTGCTCTTGGACGACCAATACCAAAAATATAAGTCAACGCGATTTCAACGCGCTTATTTCGAGGTAAATCGATACCCATTAAACGTGCCATTATCTAACCCTGCCTTTGCTTATGCTTTGAATTTTCACAAATAACGCGTACAACGCCTTTTCTTTTGATCACTTTGCATTTGTTGCAAATTTTCTTAACTGATGGTCTGACTTTCATAGATTTCCCCGTAAAAAGGTTATTTAATTAACATCACAATTTTTTGAAGTCTAGCTTTAATTTAATAAACCTAGGGTCTTCTGAATTTGTTTGAATACAATACTTGGCAACTCTGCTCCGTCAATCTCAAACAGCGCATTTTTCGATCGATAATATTCAATCGTAGGACCAGTATTTTTTTCAAACTGAGCAAGTCGCTCAACTATTACGTTTTCTTTGTCATCCGGTCTTTGTACAACCTGACTGCCACATTTGTCACAAACCCCGCTAGCCTTGCTGGGTTTGGTCTTTATGTGATAGATCTCACTGCACCCTGTGCATGTGCGACGACCTGTTAAACGCTCTACTAAGATCTGAGGATTGATCTTAAAATAAATAACTTTATCGATTCTGTCTGCATTAGATTTAAGCATTAAATCTAAGCTTTCAGCCTGTGCTATAGTTCTCGGAAAACCATCGAGTATCACAGATTTTTCAGATTGAGTTGTTAAGTAATTTTTAACTAAACCAATCATTATTTCATCTGGGACAAGTTTTCCTTGATCCATATAACTTTTTGCTAAAACACCAAGTTCTGTTCCTTGACTGATAGCAGTTCTTAAGAGGTCACCAGTACTTAATTGAACGTAACCATATTTATCGATGAATTCACGAGACTGGGTTCCTTTCCCAGACCCCGGAGCTCCGATAAAAATAATCTTCAAAACTGTACCCTTCTGCTGCGAATTTTCATTCCTTTAGCAAAAGATTCATATTTACCTGATAATAAATGAGATTGAATTTGCTGAGATGTATCGATCGCCACACCAACTAAAATTAATAAACTAGTTCCACCAAAATAAAATGGTAAATTAAAGTTTTGGATTAACAGTCCCGGCAAAATACAAATTACACAAAGATAAAAACAACCTAAAACATTAATTCGGTCCAAGACATATCTGATAAAATCAGCTGTACTTTTTCCAGCTCTGATTCCCGGAACAAAGGCTCCAGATTTTTTTAAATTTTCAGATACTTCGTCAGCATTAAAAACAATGTCTGTATAAAAGAACGAAAAGAAAACAATCAAGCATACAAATAAAATATTGAAAACGATACCATTTGGGTTTAACGAATCTTGCATCGATTTAATCCATGGCACGTCAACAAATTGTGCCAATGTACTTGGAAACATCAATAATGAACTAGCAAAAATCGGAGGAATAACACCCGGAAAGTTAATTTTAACAGGCAAATGACTTGATGCTAATGATGACATCGAATTGTTCGCCAATTTCTGGCTGTACTGAATCGCAATTCTTCGCTGAGCAACTTCCATATAAATAACAGCTGCTATAACTGCAACCATAAAACCCAGAAGTAAAAGTGCTAAAATGAATTTTAAGTCACCAGTTTTAATAAGATCAAATAACTGCTGAGCTCCCGCAGGGATACCCGCAGCAATGCCTGTGAAAATAATCATTGATGTTCCGTTGCCGATACCTTTTTCAGTGATCTGATCACCCAACCACATAACAAAAGATGTACCTGCAACTAAAGTCAAAATAGTTACTAATTTGAAATGATATATGCCCAGAAGTCCTGTTGAAATTAAAGCACGGCCATCACCTGATGTTTGACTGGCAAGCCAAGTGCTCATTCCATAACCTTGAACAACAGCCAAGACAAGTGTTGCGTATTTTGTATACTGATTGATTTTTTTTCGACCTGCTTCGCCTTCTTTTTTCAATGATTCCAGATGAGGAACCGCAGAAGTCAGCAATTGAAATATAATTGACGCCGAAATGTATGGCATGATTCCCAGTGCTAATACAGAAAACTGAGATAATGCTCCGCCTGAGAATGTATTGAATAAACCGAAAATACCACGACTTTGAGAATTAAAAAATTCAGAAACTGCAGCACCGTCTACACCAGGTGTAGGTACGTGAACGCCAAGTCGGTAAACCGCTAAGCATATCAAAGTAAAGAAAATTTTATTTTTCAGACTTGCTACACCCTTGTTGTCGTTACTTTGCTGAGCCACTACTTAATTACCTCTATTTTGCCGCCAGCTTTTTCAATCATCTGTTTTGCTTTTTCACTGAAAGCGTTCGCTTTAACAGTTAATGCTTTTGATAATTCACCTTTAGCTAAAATTTTAACTAGATCACCTTTTTGGATCAAGCGAGCTTTATAAAGAGAAGCATGATCAACAGTTCCAGATAATTTGTTTAACGTTGAAAGATTAATTTCAGTGTAAACAGTTGCGAAAGCAATATTTGTAAAACCAAATTTAGGTAATCTGCGAGATAACGGAGTTTGTCCACCCTCGAAACCACGACGAACTTTTCCGCCTGTACGAGCCAATTGACCCTTGTGACCTTTTCCAGATGTTCCGCCGATACCAGAACCAATTCCACGTCCAACACGTTTTTTGTAATGCGTTGATCCTTCTTTTGGTGCTAACTTACTTAATAAACTCATAAATACCTCTTAGGTTTGACAATCAAATTATTTTACTATTTTGATATCAATTAAATGTTGAACTTTAAATAATTGGCCACGATTCGCAGCGTTATCTGCGACAATGACCGATTTGTTAATTTTTCTTAAACCGATAGCTGTCACTGTAGCTATCTGATTTTTAGAACAACCAATTGTCGATTTTTTTAATGTGACGTGAAACTTTTTTGACATAATTAAGCCTCAAGCTTTTTTAATTGTTTTAAGCCGTCTAAAGTAGCTCGGACAGCGTTGTGTGGATTACGAGTACCAACACATTTAGTTAATATATCTCTGACTCCGACTGATTCAAGAACAGCACGAACAGCACCACCAGCAATTACGCCTGTACCAACAGATGCTGGCTTCATGATAACTTTAGCTGCTCCAAATTTTCCAATCACTTCGTGAGGAATAGTTCCGTCTTTTAAAGAAATATCGTGGCAAGATTTTTTTGCCGAACGAGTTGCTTTACCGATCGCTTCTGGAACTTCACCGGCTTTGCCGCTTCCGAATCCAACTTGACCAAGTTTGTCACCAACAACGACAAGAGCTGCAAATGAGAAACGACGACCGCCCTTTACAACTTTTGTAACACGATTGATCGCAACTACTTTTTCTTCGAGTTCTGTTGTGTTTATATTATCCATTCATCATCTCCTAGAAATTAAGTCCACCTTCACGAGCACCTTCAGCCAAAGACTGAACGCGACCATGATAGATAAAACCGTTACGATCAAAAACTACTTGCTTGATGCCTTTTTTATTGGCCTCTTGAGCGATTTTCATTCCTACTTCTTTTGCTGAATCTTTGCCACTTGCTTTTGAATCAAGGCTTAGCGAAGAAATAGTTAATACAGTTGAATGAGTTACATCATTAATTATCTGAGCATAAATATGCTTAGCGCTTCTGAAAACACAAAGTCTTGGGCGTTCAGCCGATCCATTCACAACTTTGCGAATACGGATCTTCTTTTTAAGACGATTAATAGTTTTAGGAGACGTGTGTTTAGAAAATTTAATTTTCATATTATCCTCGATTATTTTCCAGCCGACTTACCAGCTTTTCTACGAATGTGTTCGCCAACATAGCGAACGCCTTTTCCTAGATATGGCTCTGGTGGTCTGAAACTACGAATTTTCGCAGAGACTTGACCAACTTGTGCTTTATCAGCACCGGTAACAGTTACTGTTGTTTGCTTATCAACTTTAATTTCAATACCTTCAGGGATATCAAAATTAATAGGGTGAGAGAATCCAAGTGCCATTTCAAGTTTTTTACCTTGAACGTTAGCTCTGTATCCAACACCGTGCATTTCTAAAGATTTCGTAAAACCTACAGAAACACCTTTTACGGCATTTGATAACAAAACTTTGTATAAACCGTGTAAAGATTTTGATTCTTTTGAATCATCAATACGATTTAAAATCAAGTTTTTACCATCAAGTTTTGCTGTAATTCTTGAATCTAATTTATAATTTAAAGAAGCTTTAGCTCCCTTAACAGTAACCATTTGACCAGCAACTGTTACGTTAGATTTATCATCGAATGTAACAGGATATTTTCCAATACGTGACATTATATACCTACCAAACTGTACAGATGAGTTCGCCACCAAGATTTTGCTTCTTAGCTTCGTGGCCTGTCATCATACCCTTATTTGTACTTAAAATACATGAGCCTGTTCCTGATCGAATCACTGGGATTTTTTCAGAATGAACATAGCTTCTTCGTCCTGGCGTGCTGACTTTTGCAAGATTTGAAATTGCAGCTTCGCCTTTTTGATTATATTTTAAATAGATTCGCATAATACCCTGTTTGCTATCTTTAGCTACTTTAAAGCTTCTGATAAAACCAGAGTTTTCTAAAATTTTTGCGATGCTCTCTCTTACTTTAGAAGATGGCATATCAACTTTTTCAAGTTTTGCCTGAGAACCGTTTCTTACGATTGTTAACATTTGAGCGATTGTATCCATAGACCCTCTACCAACTTGCCTTAGTTACGCCAGGTAATTTTCCATCTAAAGCTAATTGCCTAAATGCAATACGAGACAAACCAAATTTTTTGTAATTTCCACGAGGACGACCAGTTATTTCACAACGAGTTGTTACGCGATTCGCAGAAGTATTACGTGGCAAAGCCTGTAATTTTCTTCGAGCAGCGTCTCTTTCTTCGTCAGAAAGTTTAAAATTAACTGCTTTTTCTCTTAATTCAACTCTGTATTTAAAGAATTTTTTTGAGAGAGCTTTTTTACTGTTATTTTTATTAATACTTGCTTTTCTTGCCATAATAAACCGATTACTTTCTGAAAGGCATTCCTAATGCCTCTAATAAAGCGCGACCATCATTGTCAGTTCCCGCTGTCGTACAGATTGTGATATTCATACCACGAACTTTTTCAATTTTATCATAATTAATTTCAGGGAAAACAATTTGTTCTTTTAAACCCATGTTATAATTACCACGTCCGTCGAAACCTTTAGTTGGCAAACCCCTGAAGTCACGTACGCGAGGTAATGCTAAAGATTGCAAACGATCTAAGAAAGACCACATTCGTTCGCGTCGCAAAGTAACTCGAACACCCAATGGAATACCTTTTCTAAGTTTAAAATTAGAAATGGCTTTTTTAGCCTTAGTAACAACTGCTTTTTGACCAGCAATTGCAGTAATTTCATCAACGATACCGTTAACGATTTTTGGGTTCTGTACCGCATCGCTTGTGCAAACACTGATAACAATTTTCTCTAATCGAGGAACTTGCATTGTGCTTTGGTAACTCATTTTTTTCATTAAATGAGGAACGATTTCTTTTGTATATTGTTCTTTTAAACGATTCATAATTTACCTCACAACACTTCTGGAGCAAGAGATACAATTTTAACGAATTGCTTAGCTCTTAACTCACGGGCAACAGGACCAAAAATACGAGTTCCAATCGGCTCTTTTGAAGCGTTGATCAAAACAGCAGAATTATCATCAAAACGAATATAGCTTCCGTCTGCGCGACGTAACTTATGTATAGTTCTTACGATAACGGCTTTCGCGACGTCACCTTTTTTTACTTTAGCAGTCGGAATAGCTTCTTTGATTGAGACAACAATGATGTCGCCAATTGAAGCTGTTCTTCGTTTCGAGCCGCCTAATACTTTGATGCACATAACTTCTTTTGCACCAGAATTGTCAGCAACATTTAATCGAGTCTGCATTTGAATCATAAATACACCTAACTCTTACTTTACAGTAGTTACTACTTCAGCCAAAGACCAACGCTTTGTTTTGCTGAGTGGTTTAGTTTCAAAAATACGAACGATATCGCCCACTTTAGACACTTGTTTTTCATCATGAGCTTTAATTACTGAAGATTTACGAATAAATTTTCCGTACTTATCGTGCTTAGTCATTCTGTAAACGAGTACAGAAATTGTTTTTTGCATTTTATTAGCTACAACTTCGCCTTGAAGTTCAACGCGACGACCACGATTAGAAACCGTAGTTGTTGTTTTTGTTGTTGTAGCTGTTTTCTTAGCCGCAGGTGCCATAATTACCTCACACCCTTTTTAACAATTGCTGTATTTAAACGAGCAATATTTTTGCGAACCATTCTGATTTGAACTGGATTCGTCAATTGTCCTAAAGAGTTTTTCATTTTCATTTCAAATAACTGAGAAATTAATTCTTTTTTTTGCTTAATTAAATCAGTCATGTTTTTGCCTTCAATATCTGTAAATTTCATATCCGCCTCTGACTTAATCTCGAGCCAAAAATTTTGTTTTAAAAGGCAACTTGTGAGCAGCTCTTAAAAATGCTTCTTGAGCTTGTTCTTTAGTTACGCCATTCATTTCGAATAAAATTTTTCCTGGAAGTATTCTTGCAACCCAGAACTCTGGATTACCTTTACCACTACCCATGCGAGTTTCTGCTGGTTTTTTTGTAACTGGAAGATCAGGGAAAACACGGCACCAAATTTTACCACCACGTTTGATAGTTCTTGATATCGCAATACGACCTGCTTCAAGTTGGCGAGCTGTTAACTTACCTTCTTCGCTAGCTTGTAAACCGAAATCACCAAAATCTAGATTTGAACCCCTGTACGCAAGACCACGAGATCTTCCGATAAATTGTTTTCTCCATTTAACACGTTTAGGACTTAACACGATTTACCTCCTGCACATCACGAGTCGATAAAATATCGCCTTTATAGATCCAAACTTTCATTCCGATAATGCCGTAAGCAGTTAATGCTTCCGCAGTTCCATAATCGATATCAGCGCGTAGTGTATGCAAAGGAACACTCTTCTGATTGTACCATTCTGATCGCGCGATTTCCGCACCATCAAGTCGGCCTGATACTCTAATTTTAATACCTTTCACGCCGCCTTTAACTCCGGCAGCTAATGCCTTC
>JANPOT010000023.1:0-101568 GCA_031428135.1 Pseudobdellovibrionaceae bacterium
ATTGGGACAAACAACAACAAATCGATTTGATTGTAAATCACCTCGATGACCGAATATCCCGCGCCAGTGAAATTAAATGGATGAATGATGCTCGTATAAATTTAAAAAATATTTTTTCGGATTTGGAAGAAAAAGAATACCCCGTGCTCAGAAATTTTAATAGAAAAAATTATTTGGCTGTTTCTATGGTCGGCAAAACGAAAAACACAAATCACAGAATTCCTGTGATTTGTGTTTCGGATTTGTTTTGAAGTTAAGTATTTAGAATTAATAATTTGTTACTAATGGTATTCATCAATCCATATAGATTGATCATTTACAAATACCCAATGACGACGAGCTGCACTTTTAGTTGCTAAATTACAATATGAATCAGCCACACTAACATTATCTTCTACTCTGTGACAGATATCTTCCAGCTCATACCAGTTACCAGTATTTCCCCCACCAGATGTAAAATATGCTTGGTTCGATCCACCCCAATAAAAACTTCTCCAAACGTAAGTATACACCGGTGGTGGTGGTGGATTTGCCACACATGATGTTCCGTCAGAAGTATACCCCGCATTACAGCCGGTTATAGTACAAGCAGTCCAATTTGCACCGTTTGTCCAACACTGTTGAGTTCCAGTACCATTTGCCACAGGACAACCTTGAATTGCCAATGGCTCACAAGCACATGCTGTAATTGTTAAACCTCCAGGCGGCTGAGTTGTTACTGCATTCCATTCAGCCGGAGTACGACTGGGAACAAAATAGTCCCCGCCCCCAGAATCTGCGCGGTGGCATGCGCCAGCGTAACTTTGAATCATAACGTCATTCGCGCCGTGGGTACGCCAACCATCAGCAACACTGCCTGTTGTATAAACCCCCGCAGCCAAAGCACAAACCGAAAATCCAACTGTAAATAATAAAATTTTCTTGAGAGACATATTTTTTACCCCTGTCATTTAATGTTAACAGAAACAGGTATGATTCAAACAATTTTATTTAAATTATCGATTTGATCCAGATACCGTATCAAAAATAAACACCCGGTTTATTTTTGATTTAATTGTTTTTTTAATTGATCGATTTGAATTTGCTGTTCTTGGATGGCTTTGACCAAAATCGGCACCATTTTTGCGTAATCGATACGCTTGATACCTTTGTCGTCTGCGTCTGTTAATTCAGGTGCAATTTTTTCGATATCTTGTGCGATAAATCCGATGTCATGTTTACTGTTTGATTTCCATTGATACCTGACAGGTCTCATTTTTTTAACAAAATTTAAGCCTTCGTTGAAATCAATAATATTTTTTTTGAGTCTGGCATCCGAAGTGTATAGAAATGATGTTCCGTAATGTGTTGGCGATGTAATTGAAGTTCCCGCCGTAACAGCACCTGTTGCTAAGTTAAAATATAACGGGCGCAAACCATTCCAAGTCCCATTGGGATCGCCCGCAGCAGTTACCAGCAAATAAAAATTACTGCCGTCATTGCGTTGAATGATGCCACGGCCTCCAAAGTTGATCCGTACGCCATCTGCATTTGTAGTTCTGATTTCACCGGCTACTTCTAGTTTTGCTGTCGGAGTCGGCGTCCCAAGTCCGACATTACCCACAGTATTAATTACAAAAGCTGGATTAGTGAAAGTTGAATCATTCGCAACTCCAGCACCGATTGCAAAATTACTTGAATTGTAAACTGTTCCAATTGACCAAGGATATATTCCTGATCTGATTAAATTGATATATTGACCAGAAGCCGCGGGCTTTGTGATTACAATATTACCGTTATATGCATTATCAACAGCTTGACCAACTGGAGATACGGAAATTTTACCCACTACGTCCAAGGGGTTTACAGGCGCCGTCGTCCCAATTCCCACATTACCTGCCGGGTAATGTATATCATTACTGTTTGTCGGACTGATTTGCCAAACACCATCGGCTTGTTTCCCGATTGCAAAACATTCTGTGATTGTTCCGCCGGCGTTGCGTTTTATTTTTAATACGATCAGGTCAGGCTTGATTTCTTTGACGTTTCCAACATCGCCGACTTTGGTTAATTTGATTTTAAAATCAATATTGCCGGATGTCGCTGGCGCTGATGCATCGATAGTGAAATTGCTGAGTCCGAATTCAGTAAAATTTAACATTCCAGTTTTATCAACGCCAGGCGCAGAATACACCACAGCATTTGCCGCATCCTTGATATTTGGGACAGAGACACTAGTAATATTCGATGTACCAAACGTATTCAAACATGCCGCTCTATCGCTGAGTAACGTTCTGATTTCAGAAGTCACTTCGCGTTGTTGGTCTTTGGCTTGGATGCCTTTTTGTTGTTTGGCGGCGTTTGTGATCAGGCTGGAAATACCAACACCGATGATACTCATTAAACCGGCTGCGACTAAAACTTCAATGATTCCGAATGCTTTTTGGTTATTATATATCTTAAACATAATTTAATGTTACCATTTGATCCCGGTTTGTCCATTTTTTTTAAGCCAAGTGTTCGTTTTTGAGAACGGCCTGGACCCAAAAAACCCACGATGAGACGATAATGGCGACGGATGAACACATTCGATCACCAGATGTTTCGATTATCATAAGTTTTTAATTAGATTTTTAAAATAATTCAAATTCCATTTTGATTTTAATTGTTCAAAAATTGTGACGTTTACTAATGGCTTAATATCTAATAATATCGCATCAAAATTTTTAGTCGAAAGGCATTCATCAATAGCTGAAACAATCCATTGAGCGTCAACGTTCAATTGTTGTTCTTTCCATGGCCCCATTCGATTTAAACACGCGCTTAAATTTTTTAAATTGGGCATAATATTTTTATTTAAATACCATTCAAGATCGTACAGGTCGCGTCCTTTGACGATATCCATTCCATAGGATTCGCCCCGGCACAGAACAGCGTGGATTTTCTGTCCCATGCAGGTCGATAAATTATGCGAATTAATTTTTGCCGAGAACTGACTTTTTATTTCAACGTCTTCAAATTGCTGGTGATCAGCGGGTTCGATATCTAGTTCTAATTTAATTTTTATTTTTTCTCCGACAATCACATCGCCCAGTTGATTTTTAAAATCATTTAAAAATACAGTGTCATTGATGAAATATTTTTTAATGGGATTTTCTGGTTTACATTTATTTTGAAATTCAAAATTAAAACCTGATTTTTGCAAAGAATCTGACAACGAAGTCATTTTTTCTGTAAACGGATAATTTTTATTTGGCTGAATCAGTGATAAATCCAGATCTTCAGAAAACCGATCAATTCTGTGTAAAATTCTGAGCGAAGTTCCGCCGTGAAATGCCAAGTCATTAAATAAATTGATCTGCTTCATATGGCAAAGAATCGTTTCTTGTAAAATTTCGCGAATCAAATTTCGCTGGTCGCCAGAGTTTAGATTTTTTGATTCGATTTTAAATCTTTCGACGGCTGCTTGTTTTGTGATTATCATATTTAGCCCTTTTATATTTCAAACGTATAATTCGACAATTTGCATGGCCCGAGCTATTTTTTTAGCAAGTTTTGAATTTTTATATTTGTACGCATATGTTTCAGCATTTGCCCATGGAATTAATTCTGAATCATCTTCATCAATTCGCAAAAATGCACAAATTTGATTTCTGTTTTTTGGATTTAATTTTTGTTCGATCAGAGTATCCATGATTGCTCTGATCGGATCGGCTACACGGATTTGATTTTCACCGACGTTAACAATTTGAACACCAAAACTTAATTGATCTGTTGAAACTTTTTTGATTTCAAAATTCATATTTTTTGTATGAATTTTTGTAGATTTTGTTCCAGTGAAAGTTTTATAATTAATAGTTTCTGGAATCAGATTATGAAAGCGCAAGGCCGCTAAGCCGCTTAAGAAAGCCGCGTGATCAATAACCGAAGCCACATTTTCTGCGGACAAGGGTTTTCTCAGAAGTTCCGGATCAACAGTGTAGACGCCTTTGTAGAGCCGCTGCAAATCGCCGCGATTAAGACATCGCTTAATTTTTGCCTGTACAGCGTTCTTATTCAGATCTGGATACAAATTATAAATAACATCACTAGTAACAATGATTTCGCCTTTTTTGATCAATTCTAATGTTAAATTCCTCATGGCATCTCCAAAAAGTACGTTTTTAGTACTTTTATCATATCAAATATATCAGCTAAAAGCTATAAAACATTTAGAGCGAGTTACCATTTGATCCCGGTTTGTCCATTTTTTTTAAGCCAAGCGTTCGTTTTTGAGAACGGCCTGGACCCAAAAAACCCACGATGAGACGATAGTGGTGACGGATGAACACATTCGATCACCAGATGTTTTTTTTGATTCACGAAGCTTGCTTTTTTCTGTGCGTAAGCGCCCCATAAAATAAATACGACACCATCACATTCTTGATTAACGATTTCAACAATGCGGTCGGTGAATTGTTCCCAACCTTGTTTTTGGTGCGAAGCTGCTTGGTTGTCTTCGACTGTAAGCACGCTGTTTAATAATAACACGCCCTGTTTCGCCCAACGTTCCAGGTTTCCTGAATTGGGAATTTCAATATTTAAATCAGAATGCAATTCTTTGAAAATATTTTTTAATGATGGTGGAAATTTGATTCCGTCATTCACTGAAAAACATAATCCATGGGCCTGACCGGGCCCATGATAAGGGTCTTGTCCCAGGATGACGACTTTGACCTTATTCAACGGTGTTAAATCCAAGGCTTTGAAATATTCGGATTTTTTTGGATAAATTATTTTTTTTAAATCGTATTCATTTTTTAAAAATTTTTTAAGGGACTGCATGTGGTGTTTTGAAAATTCAGATTTCAAATGTTTGAGCCAGGTATCACTTAATTTTATGTTGTTCATATCATGATATTATACACTGTCTGGTTTTGATACGAAAGCTGCGACATAGTGAATCTAAAAACAAAATCACGGCCCTTGGGCTACAGACTTTTTTTAATACATATATAATGATAGACTGAATGTGAACAGCAAACGCACGGGGGGCCAGGCTTATGAATCAAAATGATAACAACTCAAGCAATGACTCGAATAATGAAATTCAATCGTACATTTACCAACAGATTGCCGAATTTCAACCGTTTGTCACACCAGAAACATTGGTGATGGTAGTTGCGCGCGACCCAAATGATGATAGCAACGAACAGGGGCCCGAACAGTTCGTGACTGATCACGAAAAACAAATTCATCGCATCGCTATTGTATTAAAAGAAAATGATGCCAGCATCGAAGCCGAAGCCAGTCATTCAAATATTTTTGAAGCCATCAGATTTGCCAAAGAAAGCTTGCTTGAAAAATTAATTCAAATCAAAGACGAAGTCGATGATTCGGCTGAGCGCACCCAAGCCATTCAAACAGCAAGGGCTAATGAACAAATTCATTAGCCCTTGGTTTATAAAAATATAACTTTGATATAACTATTTTTTGCAGTCTGTGCAAACAACTGATTTATACATCATTGCACCTGCGATAGCGCCCATAACTGGCGTAATCATAAATAACCAAACTTGTTCCAAAGCCCAGCCACCAACAAATAATGCTGGTCCTAAACTACGTGCTGGATTCACCGATGTATTTGTGACAGGAATCGTAATTAAGTGGATCAATGTTAATGCCAAACCAATTGCAATTGGAGCAAAACCTGCTGGCGCTTTTTTATCTGTTGTTGATAAAATAATAAATAAGAAAAATGCAGTTGCAACAAATTCAGTAATTAATGCCGACATCATTGAATATCCACCTGGTGAATGTTCGCCGAAACCATTCGCCGCAAAACCAGAAGCAACAACATCAAACCCCGGTTTTCCCGTAGCAATTAAAAACAAAATTCCAGCACCAATAACTCCACCGATAATTTGCGCTATGATATAAGGAACGATTTCGTTTTTAGGATGCTTTCCCGCCGCTGCTAATCCAATTGTAACTGCTGGATTTAAATGACAACCCGAAACAGCGCCAATTGAATAAGCCATTGTTAAAACTGTTAAACCGAATGCCAACGATACGCCGTGCAAACCGATTCCTACATTTGGAAATGCCGCCGCTAAAACTGCGGATCCACAACCACCCAAAACAAGCCACGCGGTACCGATCATTTCTGCTGATAATTTTTTTAGATTCATAATAGAACCTCCTTGTATGTAGAGGTTGAGTAATAGCTCTATTATTGTCTAGACAATGCGTGTTGAAAATAAATTATAGTCTAGTTTTGATATTTTAAATTATTTCAGATCTTTTTGAACAAGCTGACCGATGACATCTTGGAGTTGTTCAAAAACCGAAGCCGTTAACGGCAAATTATCTTTTAATTCCGTAGTTAAAACAGGAATGTTTTTTTCAACCCATAAAAAACGCCCAAGACTTCCGGGGAAATTACCCAATCGTTTCCATGGTAAATAATCATAAATTGGCGGGCGAACTTTGGGCCCGTCAAAATCTAATACTTTGAGTGGAGTATGAATCGACATCACAAAATCAGGTTTGAATTCAGTAATGTGCTTAAGTGCACAATTCACTTCGGGTTCGCTGGCAGGATTATAGCCAGGGAATTTTCGTTTTGAATTCTGTGCTTCGGATTTCCAAAATTTAATTGCCTTTTCATTCCAATCTAAAGTTGGAAAATTACGATTTAAATCCACACCATTCGCATTTGTACGTGTTTTTTTTTGTGTACCGTCTGGATTTAATATCGGAATAATTCGCCAATTATTTCTGGGGTCGAGCTTGTTCAAACGTTCAATCCAGTACCTGCCAAGGGCGCCGGCGCCGGTTTCATCACCGTGAATAAGACTGAAAACTAAAATATTTTTTGCTTTTTCATTTTTACCTTTTTCATCAATATGAAAAATAGGTGCCCCGTCAACACTGGCACAGCCATCCAAAGCCATTGCTTTTTTACAGACCGATAATAATTCGGAATCTTTGAAATAACTTTTATAATTTGAAAGCTGAGATTCGCAAAAATTTTGAATTTTTGTCGCAGTTATATCGGCCGACAAAATTTCAGACGCTCGAATTGAGACCGAAAATACGAAAAAAATCAAAATGAGACTGTGACGAAAGGATTTTAAAAACATTTCGCAAATCAAAACATAAGTGTGAAAAAAAGTCCTCATGTTTTTTCAAAACGAACCGATAGGACATAAACCACTAACTGGACCAAAGCCCCGGGAGGCCAACGATGGCAACAAAACGTAGCAGTTTTTTTCTTGCAGTCTTATTTATAGCAAATCCGTTCATGCTCTTATTTTACCAAAATTGCTCGGTCGCACCCAATTCGCGAGCAGAAAATTTACCAGCGCACAAGGCCTCAAAAAGCCCCGCTAGCGTATCTAAAGTCCAGGATTTTCAAAAAAGTAGAAATTAAATCGATGAGTCTATTGACATACACATAAGTTACAGTGTAAATTATGTGTATGAAAAAGCTCCTCCCTACAATTAGCTCAATCAGTACAAACGCCAACAATGCCCTATTGCCTCTGACAACAAAGGAACGGTCGGTTCTTGATTTCATTGAACTGGAATTAACCACCAAGGGCATTTCTCCGTCATACCAAGAAATTTGTGATCATTTTGGCTTTGCTTCATTTAATTCTGTTCAGAATTACTTGAAACAATTAACCACCAAGGGATACGTCCAAATTCCACAAAATCAAAAACGCGCCATTCACTTGATTCACTCTGCACAGGATTTTCATCGGAATTTGAATCATCGTTTAAATGACAGAACTCATGCCACATCAGATAAAAATGATTCAGAAAAAATATGCGCCATACCATTTTTGGGCCGAGTCGCTGCGGGCTCGCCCATTGAACGCATTCAAGACAATGAATTTATGGATGTACCCGTTTCAATGATGAAATCACCGGGCGATTATTTTGCCCTTAAAGTCGAAGGCGATTCAATGATTGATGAGGGCATTTTTGATGGTGATTTTTTAGTTGTGTTGTCCCAAACAGCAGCTCGCGATGGCGATTTAGTTGTCGCCAGTATCGATGATGGCGCAACCGTCAAAAGATTTTTTCATAAAAAAAATCCAACCTCAACAACTGCCGAAAAAATGGTGGAATTACGTCCGGCGAACCCGCGATTAACTTCGATGTGGTATCATCCGGCGCAGGTTGAACTTAAAGGGTTGGTCAAAGCCTTACTTCGTAAATACAATTAATTTTATATTATATTATTTATAAATCGTCGTCATCCGTATCAAGTTCGGATTCGATATCAAATTTCATTTCAGATGATGCTTTGTATCTTCATAATTTTGACGATTTAAATTCACTTGATAAACGGATTGCACCAAATCTTTTTGCCAAGCAAATCCGGTCGTTGGTTTAAATCGCCACCTGAGTTCCGACTTCGACAACTCGGTCGCTGGGCAATTGAAAATATTGAGTGGCTGGCATTTCGTTTTTTGCCTGGACGATAAATATTTTTTCACGCCACAACGCCATGCCTGGTTTGTTCGTAGCGATGATGCTTTCGCGACCAATCAAAAATGAAACTTTATCGTGTTGAAAAATATTTTCGAACATCGGATTTTCTGATTTTAACTGGTTCAATACTTTGGGGATATCTGGCTGTTCCAGATATCCATAACGAATCACAATTTGATAACCATTTTCAAATATTGAATTAACAGTGTAGCGGTCCTTGCTTTCAACATAGGGCTTTTGTTCATTTAAAACTGTCATGAAAACAATGTTTTTATGCATGGCTTTAAAATGCTCTGTTAAATGGACCAATGAATACGGGGTTAAATGTTGGTTGCGGTTCATATATACAGCCGTGCCGTCGATGATATGAATTTTCTCATTTTTAATTTTAATAAAAAAATCATCCATTGGAAGAATTTTTTCTTTCAGACATTGACTCAATATATAGCGACCTGTTTTCCATGTCGTCATATAAATAAATCCCGCAATACCAATCATGAGCGGGAACCAGCCGCCGTCAAATATCTTGAGCATATTCGAACCCAGAAAAATTAAATCGATAACAGCAAAAACTGCACAAATAGCTGTTGTTAAATAAATATTCCATTTCCATTTTTGAATAGCGACAAAGTAAAATAAAATTGTCGTAATAATCATAGTCCCCGTGACGGCGATTCCGTACGCTGCTGCCAATTGGCTTGATGATTTAAATAATAAGACTAATAAAATACAACTGATCATTAAAATACGATTGATACTTTTAATATAAATTTGGCCCATTTCTTCGGCCGAAGTGTGCGACACCAACATCCTTGGAATATAACCCTGCTGAATTGCTTGCAGAGTAATTGAAAAAACTCCAGTGATTAAAGCTTGTGATGCAATCGTTGTTGCAAGAGTGGCCAGTAATACCAACGGAATTAATATCCACTGCGGGGCCATTAAAAAAAAGGGGTTTGTGACTGCTTCTGGATGAGTCATTAAAAATGCACCCTGACCAAAATAATTTAAGAGCAGACAAGGTAATACGACAGCAAACCAAGCGAGCCTGATCGGTTTCGCACCGAAATGTCCCAAGTCCGAATATAAGGCTTCGCCTCCGGTAACAACCAAAAAGACTGAGCCCAGAACAATAAATCCCGTATGCAAATTTGCACTTAAGAAATTTACAGCATACATCGGATTGACTGCTTTTAATATTTCGGCATTTTGAAATATATTGAATAAGCCGATCGCACCCATGACCAAAAACCATAATAATGTAATCGGTCCGAATATTTTACCCAAAATAGCTGTGCCATTTTTTTGAAACGAAAAAAGTCCGATTAAAATTAAAATAGTGATCGGAATAATATATGGGTCAAATATGGGTGTGATAATGCTGAGACCTTCGACCGCACTTAAAATCGAAATAGCTGGCGTAATAACGCCATCACCATATAAAAATGCAGCTCCAAATACACCCAATAAAATGAGAACTTTTTTGGCTGAAATGAGACCAAAGAATTTAATATCAGTGTTATTCACCAAAGACGTCAAAGCTAATATTCCGCCTTCGCCGTTATTATCTGCTCGCAAAATAAAAATTAAATATTTCAAACTGATGACAATCATCAATGCCCAAAAAACCAAAGAAAGAATTCCAAAAATACTTTCTGCGCCAGCCTGTGTATGACTGTGCATAAAAGCTTCTTTTAATGCGTACAATGGACTGGTTCCAATATCCCCGTAAACCACGCCCAATGCTGTTAAGGCCAATAGGGACTGATATGATAATGATTTATTTTTTTGACGAGATGACATAATTTAGATTCCCTTTATTTAATAAATTCCTGCGCTGTTTGACCAAGGTCTTTCAGGTATCCACGAATGGTGTCGTAATCTTTATCTGTTGCATCTTTGAAGTCGGTGATGTGGTACATATCCATTAAAACTTTTTGGCCTTCTTCGGTTTTAATATATTTTTTGAACGCATCAACAATTTTTGTTTTTAATTCTTCAGGTAAATCTTTGCGTAAAGTCAGTGGATCATTAGGAATTGGTCCGGTTAATTTTAAAATTTTAATTTTATCAAAAACATCTGGATACTGGGCGCGAACAATCCAGCGCGCGTCCTTGGGTGTACCGTCTTCATCGGGTGGAGTATAAAACGTGGCTCCAGCGTCGACTTTGCGCTGATAGACTGCCGTGACCACAGTGTCGTGACGGCCTGCAAAAATGTGCTCTTTCAGTTTAATATTTTCTTTTTTGAATAAACGTATTGGCAGCAAATATCCAGATGTCGATGCCGGATCAACAAATGCAAATTTTTTATTATTCAGCTCTTTGATATTTTTGGGGCCATCTTTGTGCGCTATAATTTGTCCGTAATATTCGTCACGTCCACGATTTACCAAGCGCAGTTTTGCAACAGCACCGTATTTTTCATTGGCCAAAATATATCCGAAAGTATTCAGCACAGCTGCATCAGCACGTTTTGAACCAATAGCTTCAACAACCGCGATATAACTGGTTGGCAATTCGACAACAACATGCATGCCTAATTCTTTTTCCAGATATTTTCTTAAAATTTTTCCAGAATTTTCCAAAGTCAGCATATCTTGGGACGGCAATAAATAAAATTTTAATGGATTCGCTTCGCTTCCGATTTCTTTGGATTGCGTACAGCTACATAAAAAACTAAAAATGATTAAACATGAAATTGCTGTTAAAAATTTTCTCATAACTATTTATATGATGAAAGTCTGGGTTCTGACAACAACCGGCATTCGTGCAGTACTCAATCTTAAATGTAACTTATATTGTTACCTTGACGAAGTTCAAAACAACTCCACATTTGAGACAACTAAGGAGACAATATGTCTATGCCCATCGGTGCAATACCAGTTTTGCCACTAAAAAACACTGTTTTATACCCCGGAGTCACGCAGGCGCTTCGGGTGGGCCGCGATAAAAGCGTCAAAGCTGTCGATTTAGCAGCCGCAAAAAATAATTGGATTTTAACTTTGTCACAAACTCATCCTGACCAAAACGTTGAAAACACAGATGATTTAAATAACACTGGCACACTTTGTAAAATTGAATCCATCAAAGGCACACCGGAATCTGGCTATTTCATTGTCGTTCGCGGATATTACAGAATGAAAGTTTCATCGTTTAAACCCGAAAGCGATATCTTTGAAGCTTACGCAGAACAAATTGATGATGTTGTTGATGTCGACCTTGCGACGCAATCTGCCTTATTAAACAGTCTCAGACAAATTTCACGCGAAGTCTTACAGTTAATTCCTGCAAATACTGATCAGGTCCAAGAATTAATTGCAGGTATCGAAGATTTATCTTTGTTATCACATTTAGCCGCAGCGAATGCCGAAATTCCGTTATTTGAAAAACAAAAAATATTAGAATTTGCGAACTTGAAAATGCGTGTGATGCATTTATTGAATTTGCTGCAAAACTACAAGGACAGCTTGCATATTCAACAGGACATTCGCCAAAAACTAAATTCAAAAATGGGACAAAATCAGCGGGAACATATTTTACGCGAACAAATGAAGACCATCAAAGAAGAACTTGGCGAAAATAACGAGACATCTTTAGCCGACGAGTACAGAAAAAAAATAGAATCTGCAAACATGACCGCGGAAGCAAAAATATTGGCTGATCAGCAACTTAAAAAATTAGAGAGTTCAAACGCACAATCGCCAGATCACCAAATGATTCGCTCGCATTTGGATTTAATGACAGCATTGCCTTGGAATAAATCATCGAATCAAATTGAATTTGATATTCATAAAGCAGAAGAAATTTTAAATCAAGACCACTATGGTTTGGATAAAATTAAAAAAAGAATTTTACAACATTTGGCCGTTTTACAAATGAAAAAAGACAAACGTGGTTCAATTTTGTTATTCATTGGCCCGCCTGGAGTTGGAAAAACCTCATTGGGCCAAAGCATCGCGCGAGCCCTAAATAAAAAATATCAACGAATCAGTTTAGGAGGACTTCGTGATGAATCAGAAATTCGTGGCCACCGCAGAACTTATATCGGCGCTTTGCCTGGTCGAATTATTGCTGCATTAAAAAAATCTGGAGAAAATGATCCTGTTTTCGTATTGGATGAAATTGATAAAATGTCGCGCGGATATTCAGGCGATCCTGCTTCGGCAATGCTTGAAGTTTTAGACCCCGAACAAAATACGACGTTTGCCGATCATTATTTGGATACAACATTCGATTTATCGAAAGTTTTTTTTATCGCCACCGCAAATAGCATTGAAGGCATTCCTTTGCCACTGCTGGACCGAATGGAAGTCATTGATTTATCGGGCTATACGACGTCTGAAAAATTCCACATCGCAAAATCACATTTAATTCCAAAACAAATTACAGAACACGGATTAACAAACGATCAAATTCAAATTGATGATCAAACATTATTAAAAACGATCACGCATTACACTCGCGAAGCAGGGGTTCGCGAATTACAACGAAAAATTGCAGATGTTTGCAGGTTTGCAGCTGAAAAAATTATCCGCAATAAAGCAAACACAGCTTTTAATACAAAAATTGAAATATCAGACTTGGAAGAAATTTTTGGTAACGAAAGATTTCAGAATGAAGTCACTGATACGATCGCAAGCCCCGGAATTGTTACAGGTTTAGCATGGACACCTGTGGGTGGGGATATTTTATTTATTGAAACAGCATTAGTGCCGGGTAAGGGTGATTTAATTATCACCGGCCAACTGGGCGATGTGATGAAAGAATCTGCTCAAATAGCAAAATCATTGGTTAAAGCCAGATTAAATGTACTTGCGCCGACCTTTGATTTTAGTAAATTCGATATTCATTTACACGTTCCATCTGGCGCAATTCCCAAAGACGGTCCTTCGGCGGGAATCACAATTTTGTCGTCATTAGCATCATTAGTTTCGCGTCACAGTGTGAATCCCAAAATGGCGATGACTGGCGAAATCAGTTTGCGCGGACGCGTGTTACCTGTTGGCGGAATCAAAGAAAAAATTATTGCGGCCCACCGGGCCGGCGTCACTAACGTGATTTTGTGCGACAAAAATGAAAAAGATTTAAAAGACGTCCCCGATGATGTAAAATCGCAAATGGTATTTCACAAAGTTTCGCACATCAACGAAGTGATTTCAATTGCCTTAGGTATCGATTTATCAAACTGGAAAGAAGAGGATCTTTATGGTCAAAATTACGTCAACGTACCAGGGGCAATTGCATTGCCAAGCGATTCATGAACCCTCGAATTCTGTTTTAGAAACTGATGCTCCCAAAGATAATCAAGGACGGGGCGAAAAATTTTCTCCAACTGATTTATTGGCAACTGCATTGGGCACTTGCATATTAACTACAATCGCCATTGTTGCCCAACGTGACAATGTCGATGTGACAGGCTCAAAAATTTCAGTTGAAAAAATGATGACAACTGAAGGTCCGCGAAAAATTGCATCATTAAAAACTGTGATTGAATTGTCAAAAAATATACCGGATGCATACAGATCAAAAATTGAACACGTTGCAAATGCATGCCCTGTTAAAAAATCTTTGCATCCCGATGTGTTAGTCCCTGTCGAAATCAGATATACTTTGTAAAATCCATGGCTTAAAAGAATTTAGATTTGTATAAACAGATTGGCCCGCGCAATCTGTTTCAAGTTCAGATTGTTGCACACCAGACGCTACGCCAATAATTTTATATGTATTTTTTTGATCCAAAATAAATGCTGGTCCGCCAGAATCCCCATGGCAAGCCCCTACAGTATTGGATTGATCAATGATTAATTGATTTCCCATTTTTGAAATCAATTTTTCAGAAATATTCGCTTTACGTAATTCACCAGAACCCTGCAAATCATCATCCGCTGCAAAACTGTCAATTTGATTTATTCCATAACCAAATAATATAAAATTATTTTTTTGTTCAAACTCCACATCCGTGACCAATTCAACAGGACGTATTGAAATATTTTTTTCAACAAACTCTGGATGATTGATTTGAATTAAAGCCAAATCATTTTTACCAAGTTCATAATCTTGATGACGAATTATTTTGAATGCCGTCAGACTGATTGATTTCTGATTTGAAATGACTGAATTACCTATTTTAATCTGAAGATCCGAAGGGTCTTCAGATACGCAATGCGCTGCTGTTAAGATAATATTTTTTGTGATAAAAGTTCCCGTACAAATATCAATTCGACCATCGAATGAAGTCCTCAGAATGGCCGCCACCGACAGATTTAATTTTTTATTCATACCTAGGTCTTGACCACCAATGATATTATGTACGACTTGTGGTCCAGCTAAATTTTCATATTTTTGCGTAGAATTATTTTTTGCACATGACAGCACACCTGTAAATAAAAACAAGATACTTAACAAATGATATATGGATCTGAAAAAGCAATTCGGGTTCATTGAAAATGATATTAAATCCCCTTTAGACCTTTGTAACCTGTCAAAAAATTTGACAGACATTTTTTACACAAAGCCCTATAATCAAGGCTGTAGAAAAGGAACCCTACCATGAATACTCTGTCAAAATTGATCCTATGTGCAATGTGTATGTTATCAACCGTATCCATCGCAAAAATGACCAGTCACAGCAGCTTGAAAACATCAACCGTGAAGGCTAAAAAAAATCGTACTCCAAGCTCTTCAGTTGCACGCCCGCCTCAGTTTGTTATTTTAGCATTTGATGGATCATTAAATTTAGAATTCTGGAAAGAATCGCAAACATTTGCCGATTCGATATTAACCAAAGATATCAATGGCCAGCCCAAAAAATTAAAATTTACGTATTTTGTAAACCCTGTTTATTATATCGAAAGTTCAAATAAATCCGTTTATACAACACCTGGTATTAATAAAACGTCCAGCTGTATCGGCTGGGCGAAGCCCGAAAATTCATTCGCTGAACGAGTACGATTAACAAATCAAGCCTCGATGAACGGACACGAAATTGCATCACATGCAAATTCACATTGCGATGCCTCGGGCCGCGATTCATCAAATCCTATGTACGGACATCCTTGGGGTGAAAATGAATGGACGTCCGAATTTTCTCAGTTTAATCACATGTTGTTTAATGTTTTCGAAGTGAACAAAACAAAACCACCTGCAGGATTTGTTTGGAATTTCAAAAAATCAGATATTGTGGGTTTTCGGGCGCCGCTTTTAGCATACACAGATGGCTTATGGCCGACGCTACAAAAATTTAATTATAAATATGACACATCAAAATCTGCTGCACCGACTTATTGGCCACAACGCATGAGTTGGGGTGGCTGGAATTTTCCGTTGGCACAAATTAAAATTGCGGGCACAACCAGATCAACTTTATCAATGGATTACAATTGGCTTTGTTATCAATCAGCCTGTGCATCGAAACCAGATTTAACAGATGAAGAATCTGTTCGATTTAAAAATCAAGTTTTAGAAAGCTACAAATATTATTTCAACATCAATTATTTTGGCGGCCGCGCACCTGTTAATTTAGGCCACCATTTTTCACAATGGAACAAAGGTGTTTATTGGAACGCTTTCAAAGAATTCGCCAAATACACATGTTCACGGCCTGATGTCCGATGCGTCACGTTCAAAGAATATGCAACATGGCTCGATCAATTACCCAAGGATACAATTGATGCTTACCGCAAAGGACAATTCGAACTATTAGCAAAAGATGGCACCTTCAAAGAAATCGGCAAAGAAATTCCAATGCCACAAGTGCGACTGGATTATGGCGATGGGTCATTTGAAGCAATGACTGAATTGGCAGATCAGAAAAAATTAACTGCATTTGGATTAAAAAAAGTATTGAAAATTAATTTTGAAACTTTGCCACAAAATGAAATTTCATTTGAAGATTTAAAAAGCTATGTTGCTGACAAATATTCAAGCCAGTCACCTCGAAATATTTTAATTCGAGCCGCCCTGATTAACCAAAAGGGCACGGAAGTGTCATGGCAAACATATAAAATTAATAACATCGAAAATTTAGGTACTGTTAGAGAAAAAATAACGGGGCCAATTGAAGACCTTGCGATGCAACCGGAATCTGTGGATGCGCATAATACGCCTGATTAATTTTTATAGAGTTAATTTTTGCCAAACGGTAAGTCAATCACCTGCGTATTTTTTGTTTGCAGGTGAGGAATTTCTTTGGGTAAATTTTTCTGAATCACTTCGACTAAAGAAATTTTTAAAGCATCACGTTTAAAAAATACCGAATGAATTAAACTGACCTCGCGCGTGGGCACAGGATTTGAAAATTCTTTAATCTTTTTTGAATTAACCATATCGATTGATGCCAGATACGGAATTAATGTGAAACCGTTTTCTTGGTCGACCATCCTCCGGAGAGTTTCAATGCTGCCACTTTCAAATTTAATATTTCTTTGCTCATCTGCTGATTTTTTTTTACTCTTACAGACAGCTAATGTTTGATCACGGAAACAGTGCCCCTCTGACAACATCCACATATCATTTTGTGATAATTCAGTCTGTGAAATTTTTAATTTATGATAAAGGTTATTTTTTTCAGATGTGTAGACTAAAAAAGGCTCGTAAAATAATGGCGTCGAAACGAGTTGGGCGTTTTCAATCGGCGTAACTAAAACCGCGATATCCAAAGAATTGTTTTGAAGTCTTTCTAAAATTTGGTGCGTTTGCAATTCTTCGACATTGATTTGTAATGCCGGATGTTTTTCACTGAATTTTTTTAGAAACAAGGGCAATAAATACGGAGCCAAAGTAGGAATAATTGCGATACTGACCTCACCTTTAACTTGACCCTGGTCTTCTTGGGCTAAATCGCTAAATTTTTGTGATTCATTAAGTATAATTCGAGCTTGTGAAATTAAAATTTGACCCATTTTTGTTGTTTGAATCGGCTGATGGCTGCGATCAAAAAATAACATTCCCAATTCATCTTCGAGCTTTTGAATTTGCATACTGAGCGTAGGCTGCGTAACACCACAGCTGTCAGCGGCATGGCCAAAATTTTTAAATTTATCAACGGCGACAACATAAGAAAGCTGAGTTAATGTCATAGATTAAATTGATATCACATTCTGACTATATTGTCAATTTCTATTATTTAAAGAGCAATGGAATCGTCATTTTTGATGAAGTTTTTGATTTCGGAAATTTTAAATTCGAAAAAATTTGTTTTAAGTTTTTTTGTAAATAGTTTTCCTCGGAACTGTTTCCATAAATTGACAGGACCGTATTTGAAACCAGCTTGTACGAATTGACGGCGCCAGCTGCAGTCACAGAAATTCTTAACGACAGTGTTCCGTGCAAACTTTCGACCTGCGATAAAATCGTGTTCAGCTCGGAAAAAGCCGGATTCAATGCTTTTTGCGTTTGAGCGGTTGTTAATCCCCCAACAACATAAGGTCGCGGCTCGACGAACCACCCATGCATGACGATGCGTGATTTCAAAGGATCACGCGTACCTTTGACTTCGGTCACGCCATGTGGGAAGCGTGGATCAAAAATAGTTAATTGATTAAATTTTGCAGGAATGCGGTCAACAAAACTTCGATATTCACGGTCGTTTTGATCTTGAAATCCCGGCCAGTAATTTAAAACATCCGGTTTCAAAATTAATGTTTCGCCACCACGAAAATTTTCAGTATTCTGAGTCAGTGAATAGACAAAGGCCCATGGGCCATGGGGTACATCAGAGTGCAAATTCTGAAAACAGCCGTCGACATAATAACTGAGCCATGGTGGTGAAATATCATGGCAGCCCAGATTTTCACGACCCCATTGGACAAGGTTTGAATGAAATTCTGAGTATATTTTTTTTTCGAAATAATGAAATGCTGGTGTGCGAATTAAATGATACTGGTCTTCGAAATACCAATAATCCCAAACAAACCTCTTTGATTCTGTTGACCTTGGGTTCTTAAAATTATTTTCAAATTGTTGCCTTAAATTTTTTGCATCTTTGAAAAAATTTTTATGTGTTTGATAACTTTTCATCGTATAATCTTTCGCCGCAGTTCGGAATTAAATTTTATTGAATTGGAACAAAACTGATTTTAATCGATCCTGCGACATCAGAGATATTTTTATCATACCATTTCATATTGTAATACAAAACCTGTGGCATAATATATAATGTCGGAGTTGGCTTCCAATCCAGGCCAAAACCATAAGCTTGAATTCGGCCTATTTCGGGTTGAAACGATGACGTGCCACCGACGTCACTACCTGATGCAGTTTGTTCGATCGAACCGTAGGTTTGAAATTGTTGATAATTATACCCAATGAACGGAGTCAATCGTTTCCATTTTTGATAACCCAATGACAAGCCAATTTTACCGTTCAGTAAATCAGACGTGCCTTTCCAAGGAAAACCAGATGCAACCGTTGTTCCATTTTGTGCACCTGATTTCTGTGCGCGCTGATAGCTGGCTTCGGTACCAATTGAAGCGTGCCAACGACCCGCTTCTCCGTCTTCGCGGTAACCACTCAGCAGTGATATTTTCATTTTTAAAAACGGACTTTTTGAATCAATGAGACCGGCAGTAAATGTAAATCGATTCCATGCATAAATATTTAATCCAGGCTTGGTGATAAAAATTGTTTCCGTATTTTTTGAGTTCATTGCAGAAACAAGAGGTCGTACAGAAGCGTCACGGCTGAGTTGAATTTGCTGCCCTGTCGCTGCAGTATATTCGACACCAAAACCAGTCATTCGACCTTGATGCTGGGGCGATTCCAAATCAGCAATCGGTAAAGTCAGATCCAAAGTTGCACAGCCAGAAAAAGTATATATTAAAATAAACAGAGATAATAAATTGATATTTATTTTATGAATAGCAATTCTGTTATTTAGATTTTTGCACTTTTTGATAAATTCTTCCAAAAATATTCTCTCCTGTTTGACCAAGCATCTTTATTTCTATGGTATCACCAGGACTCATGTAAGGCGTCTTAATCTCATTTTGATGTATTTGTTCAAGTGTTCTTTTTTCCACAAGACAACTTGAACCCATCAACATGTCTTCGTTTGATACAGTTCCGCTGCCAATTAATGTTCCAGCGGCTAAATCACGAGTTCTGGCAGCATGTGCGATCAATTGGCCAAAATGAAAATGCATTTCTTTGCCATTTGCTTGTCCAAAAAATTGTTCATTGTAATTCACCAGTAATGGCAAATGAACGCGCCCATCCTGCCAAGCAGAACCCAACTCATCAACTGTCACGGCAAATGGTGATAATGTTTTATTTGGCTTACTTTGAAAAAAACCAAATCCACTGGCCAGTTCATCAGGAATTAATCCGCGCAATGTGGTGTCGTTCAAAATCACACATAACTGAATATGTTTTAATGCGGCTTCAGCAGAAGTACCTGCGGGGACGTGGTCAACAATCACACCAACTTCAGCTTCGAAATCTGTGCCATGGGCAAAATCGATTTGTTGAATGTCTTCTGTCGGAGCCAGAAACCGGCCCGATTCACCTTGGTACATCAACGGCACCGTCAATAATGTTTCAGGCAATGCGGCTTTGCGAGCCTGTCTGACTAATTTGATATGATGGATAAATGCCGAACCGTCAGCAAATAACCATGTGCGCGGCAAACACGATTCAAAAATATTTTCATCGGTAATTTGAACAGCACCTGAAATTTTTTTAGAATTTAAATCGTCATATTTTTTTAATAACTGGGGATGCGCCACAGACCACTGGCCCAGCGCCGATAATAAATTCGGCGCTACATCAGTGGCTGAAACGTAAAATTGGTTGTCGCGACTGACAATAACTAATTCGCCGTCTTTGGATTTTAAATTTTTAAGCGATGCTAATTTCATTCAATTAATCAAACGCCAATAAAACATTCATGCCGATACCGCGTGAATTTTTTAAACTGTCCGCCAAATCTGACGGTACAGTTTCGAAAAACAAATTCAAACCTAAATTCGGAGTAAATTTAAATTGAGCACCAAACGTGATCGGCGTAATCATACCCTTAACATCAGATAATATGTAGTTTGAAGATTCATCGCCAATTTTCATTGAAAGACTTGGGCCTAAATAAATTCCTGCGTAGTCTTCAAATTTAAACATAAAATGAACTGGCACGTCTGCGTATGTAATTTTGCCGCTTGAATCACCAACACTTGAACTGAATTTAAATGTTCTTTCAGAATAAAATAAACCCGTGCGTAAACCAAATTGTGGCGCAAAATTAAATACAGTTGATCCCCCCAATTGAATACCCATGCTTTGTTGGCTTGAAACTCCAGAAGCGCTTGTACTTAAATCCATCGAATTCCATTTGAAGCCGACTTCTAATGCTGGCATTGAATAGGAAACTTCTGCGAACGCGGCCGTTGAAATCACTGTGCATATTGCTAAAATAATTTTTTTCATAAAACCTCCAAGGTTTGTGTTGCCCGATCATGGTATCATTTTTTTTCTAATTCGAAAGTAACCATTAAGACACCGTGCAACACTACGCGACAAGTGTTGGCCTTTGCACACAAAGAATAAACAATGACTGATGCCTGATTTAAAACTGTATAATTTTTTTCGAAGCTCGACCTCGTACCGCGTGCGCATTGCGCTGGAAATCAAAAACCTGCCGTTTGAATATATTCCTGTTCACTTGCTCAATAACGGCGGCGAACAAAATCAACCGGCCTACAGAAATATAAACCCCATGGGCGGCGTACCGACGCTGCAGCACAAAGATTTTTTATTGGCGCAATCTGACGCCATCATTGAATATCTGGATGAAGCTTTTCCACATGCCCCGAAACTTTTCCCCACAGATCTTTTTCAAAAATCGAAAGTCCGCGAATTTTGCCAAATTATTAACGCTGATATCCACAGTTATGGAAACCTCAGAACATTACAGTACCTAGAGAAAAATTTTAATGCGGGTGATGATATAAAAAACAAATGGATCAACGATTGGTTTACGGTGGGCCTTCGCGCCTGTGAAAAACATTTATCGGCAACTGCTGGCAAATATTGTTTCGGCGATGTTCTCACCGCCGCAGATTGTTTTTTAATACCGCTGATATTTACATCCAACCGTTTCAAAGTCGACTTGTCAGAATTTAAAAATATAAATCGTGTGAATGAAAATTGTTTGGCTTTAGCCCAATTTAAAAAAGCACACCCATTCAAGCAAATCGATACACCCGCAGAGCTTCGTCAATAAAAAGAAAGCGGCTTAATAACTCTATTGGTCCTTCAACTATCCCCGACCAATAAACAGAAAACTCCATTTATCAACGACCGGCACAAAAATGAAAACCAACATTGAAATATTGGTCCACATAAAAAATGCGAACCAACGCTCCCGAGCATCTGATTTATAAAGTGCAAAAAATTCTTTTAATAAAAAAAATGCAAACGGAAAAATGAATAATACATAGACCCAGCTGGTGTGCAAAAAAAATGGAGCCGACAAGGCAACGCCCACATATGTGAACGTATATAAACCGATGTGGTACAAAGTTTTTTTCACACCCAAAGTTACTGGCAATGTTGGAATTCCACCTGCGGCATAATCGTCTTTGTATTTAATTGCCAAGGTCCAAAAATGGGGCATCTGCCACAAAAACATGATTAAAAATAAATAAATTGATTCGCTGTTAAAAATATTCGGATTATTCACGGCATAACCAATCGTGATCGGCAACGCCCCAGGAATGGCACCTGGTACGGCAGCAAAAGCCCAACGACGTTTCCAATACAAGGTATAGACAACGTTATATAAAATAACTGAAACGATTGACAGAATACCAGCCGTTGTTGATTGAGCAAATAACATGTTTGTTCCAACAAAAATCATGGCACACGATAAAATTCCTGCGGCCATGGGCTTAATTTTGCCACTGGCAATCGGACGATTTTTCGTACGTGGCATTTTTTGATCCAAACGCCATTCTTGAACCTGATTTAATGCCAAACTGCCAGAGCTTAAAAAATAGAGGCCGCCGATAAAATAAATAAAATGTTTGTAATCAAACGATGTTTCAATAAAAAAGCCGGTCGCATATCCTGCAATGCCGGCCAATAAAACAAAAATAACGATTCCAAATTTTGTCAGTTGAGAGAAAATTTTAAACACAATATTTGCGATCGCTTATAAAACTGAATTTACATTCAAGCGTGTGTAAATATCCATGATACATATCACAAATAACAACGCTAAAAAAATAAATCCTGATCCGAAAATAATTTTATTAGAAAGCTTATCATATTTTAAATGCATGAACCAAGCCATCACCAAAAAAGCTTTAACGGCTGCAATCGAAAATGCAATCAATGCCGAAAATGGTCCCATGTATTCGCGTAAAGCGTGAAAACCGACAGTTAAAAAAGTTAATAAAAATAATGCTCCTGCGACTTTATAATAAGTTGCAAGCGGCATAATGTGATGTTCTTCGTGGTGATTGTTATGATTGTCTGACATATTCATACCCCTTCAGTTATCCGACCAAATAAAGTAACGGAAATAGAAAAATCCAAACTAAATCGATGATATGCCAAAAAATTCCAACGCCTTCAACAGCTGTGTAATAATTCGGATTAAAATCACCGCGCATACAACGGTATAAACACCAACTGATCATCAACATTCCTAGTATAACGTGAATACCATGAAGACCTGACATACAAAAATAAAAACCGAAATACATTCCTAAATTTGTGCTAGCAATGGCTGGTTTTCCAATTGAACTTAAATGCTGATTGAGCATTTCAAGATCAAGCATACGGCCTGGGTAAATTCCCATGTGAAATTTATGAGTGTATTCAAAATACTTAATCACCATAAATACAGCACCACACAAAATAGTGATAGCTAAAGCCCAAACAGCTTTTTTAGGTTGATTGATTTGGCAAAAGTAAATTCCTAAGGCCATTGTTAATGATGAAAAAATCAAAACCAATGTATTTACAAAACCTAAACGCCAATCTAAAAATTGTGCGCCTTCGGCAAACATTTGTGGGTATTTCATATGAAAAATTAAATATCCAACAAACAAACCACCAAACATCAATATTTCAGTGGCCATAAACAGCCAAATACCCTCTTTGGCTGATGCGAACTGGTGACTGGCATCACGGTAATGTTCTTGGACTGGAACGCCATTAATCATCTTACTTGTACTCATATGGCCCCGCTGTCACAACTGGTTCTTGGTCAAAATTATGAACACTGGGCGGCGAATCCGCTTCCCATTCAAGTGTTTTTGATCCCCATGGATTTTTTGGTGCTTTAGAACCATTGATTAATCCGTTAATAATCGTATACAGAGCAATTAAAAAACCAACTGCAATCATCCACGAGCCCACGGTTGAAATGCGGTTCAGCGGTTCGTACGCAGGGATGTAGTTGAAATATCTGCGCGGCATTCCCATTGCTCCCAAAATAAATTGCGGGAAGAACGTAACGTTAAATCCAATAAAAATAAATATCCACGACATGCGTGCGCCAAATTCAGAATACATTTTTCCAAACATTTTAGGGAACCAGTAATAAAATCCGCCCATAATAGCCATCAATGTCCCACCCACCATCACATAGTGAAAATGTGCGACCACAAAATATGTATCATGAAAATGAACATCGACGGGCAATACGGCCAACATAATTCCAGTTACGCCGCCAATTGCAAATAAAAATAAAAATCCTAATGCATATAACATTGGTGATTCAAATGAGATCGACCCCTTATAAAGTGTCGCGACCCAGTTGAACATTTTAATCGCTGTCGGAACGCCCACAAGCATTGTTAAAAATGAAAATACAACACCAGCAAATTCAGACTGCCCTGACACAAACATGTGGTGTCCCCAAACAAAAAATGAAACAGCTGCGATACCTAATGATGAATACGCAATTGCTGTGTATCCAAAAATTGTTTTTTTCGAAAATGTTGTGATTAATTCAGAAATCACACCCATCGCAGGTAAAATCATAATGTAAACGGCAGGATGCGAATAGAACCAGAAAAAATGTTGAAACAAGACAGGATCGCCGCCCAGCTTTGGATCAAAAATTCCAACGCCGAATGTTCTTTCCATAGCAAGCAACAATAATGTGATTGCTAAAATTGGAGTCGCTAAAACTTGAATAATCGCTGTGGCATAAAGTGACCAAACGAACAAAGGCATTCTCCACATCGTCATTCCAGGACATCGTAACTTATGAACTGTGACGATAAAATTTAATCCCGTCAGGATCGAACTCATTCCTGTGATGAACGCTGCAATAACCATTGTCGTTACTGCAGTTCCAGATTTAATCGAGTACGGTGTATAAAATGTCCAACCCGTATCAACTTTGGTTGAAAACATTGTGAACATCGCCAATGTTGCGCCGGCCATTAAACAATACCAACTGGCTAGATTTAATTTCGGAAATGCAACGTCTTTGGCTCCGATTTGTAATGGTAAAAATATATTTCCTAATATTGCCGGAATTCCTGGAATAATAACCATGAAAACCATAATCGCACCGTGATAAGTTAATATCTGATTATAGGCATCAGCGCTTGGTAATAATTGGCCTGCCATTTCACCCGCAGAATTTGCAACGTTATATGCAAAAAGTTCTCCGCGCAAAAGCAAAGCTGCGATTCCGCCCAATAAAAAAAATGTCATTACTGAAATAAAATACATAACCCCAATGCGCTTGTGATCAAGACTTGTTAGCCAAGACCATAAGCCTTTTTGTGCATTTAAATAATTACTGCCATGTGCTGCATGAGCCATAACGTACTCCTCTTTATAATTAAGCCTATTTGAGACCTTTAATATATTCAATCAACGCTGTGACTTCGACCTCTGAAAGTTGACCTTGAAAAGCCGGCATCGCAGAACGTGGTCCGAAACCTTTTACAATTTTAGCCTGAGAATTCAAAATTGATTCGCGCAAATAATTTTCATCAGCTGTAATTTTTGAACCGTCTAATAATTCATGATTTTCGGCGCCAAAAAGTTTATACATTGAAGGTCCAACTTTGACCGAAGGATTATCAACACTGTGGCAAGACGCGCATGCACGCGTTTGAAATATTTTTGCTCCACGTTGCGCCATTGGCAACGTTGAAACTTCTGATTCAGTTGTTAACCATTGATCAAAATCTTCCTGACTTAAAACACGTAGTTTCGTAATCATGCCCGAGTGTTGTGTTCCGCAATATTCAGTACAGAACAAATGGAAATCGCCCAATTTATCTGCGCGAAACCAAAGCGCTGTATATCGGCCAGGCACAGCATCTTGTTTAATTCGGAAACTTGGCACATAAAACGAATGCAAAACATCTTCGGCAGTTAAAATAATTTTAACGTCCCGACCGACAGGAACAACAACTTCGGTTGATCTGACACCATTTTTATATTCAACAGCCCAAGCCCATTGCTTACCTGTAACATGAATTTCCAAAGCGTCTTTGGGCATCGTGCGCATATCGTGATAAATGACCCAACCCCATGCAAACACAAACAGAAATAAAATCAACGGAATGACTGACCACAAAATCTCAAGACGTGTGTCGTGAGTGATATACGCCGTAACATCATTTTCAGATTTTCGTTTGTATTTAATGGCAAAATAAATCATTCCGCCGATGACGATTACACATGACACCAAACTGATCACAAGCAAAAATGCATATAAATTATCTATGCTTTTGGCGATCTCGGTCCCCTGCGTGGGCATGAACGATTGGGCTTGCGCCATAACAACCGTTATTTTTTGTAATATCCACAACAACATGGTTACACCTTCTCTCTTCTTGATCTAAATAATATTGGCAACAGCCACAAACCTAAAAATAAAGCCACAACTGCGCCGCCGATTTGCACCAAACGAAAAACTTGCAGACCATATTTTGATTGCTGCTGGTCGTACTTAAAACAAAATAACATCACCGAATCAACAATGTTTCCAACATGACCGCGAGCCGTTTCATTCAGACCCAATTTCATATCGCGAGCATCAAAGTCAACGCCATGTAAATATCGACTGATTGTTCCGTCCGGTGAAATCATAATTGCAGCTGATGCGTGCGACCATTCATTGGCCTTTTCATTCCAACGAAATTGAAATCCGACCTGCTTCATCAAAGTATCAATCGTGTCCTGATCAGCAGTTACGAAATGAAATCCATTTTCAGTGCCCGGCCGATTGTACACTTTCATGTAAGAATTTTTTTTATTTTGCGCCAAGCTGGCTTTTGCCAATGTGTTTTCACTGGCATCAAAACTGAACGCCATAACATTAAATTTTTCACCAGGGTTCCAATCAATTTTTTTCAATGCATCAATCACGCCATTGAAATGAAAACTGCAAAGCCCAGGACATTCATAATACATCGGGCTTAACATCAGTGGCTTATTTTTATGTAAAAAACTTGATAGCGGAACAGATTCACCTTTTTCATTTTTAACCAATAAGTTTAAATCAATTTTTTCACCAATTTTTTCAGAAATATTTACGCCTTTTAATTGTTCCGGCAGCTGGGCTGAATTTGTTTCAGCCTGAATGCCGGTATACGTTTGACCTGTGCGAACAGCGCTGGTTTGTGCACCAACAGTCAAAGATGAAATTAAAAAAGCAATTGGGAAAATTATTTTCATCGTTAATTAATCGGCTGTTGCCGCAAACGCAGCGACATCAGCGTCGGAATCTTTGGATTTATTTTTTGTGATCGATTCAATAAATTGAATGACAGCCCAACGCTCATTCGATTTAAGTTGAGCTTTGAAGCTGACCATCGCAGATCCCGCAATACCGTTTTGTAAAACTTTGAAATGAGCGATCGTTCCTTCGCCGGCTTTCCATTGGCCTTCAACTAAATTTCTGGCATTTGCTATTCCGCCGACCACATCACCGTTAACGCCGTGGCAACTGGCGCAATTCATCTGATATAATTTTTTACCGGCTGTGACAATTTGATCGTTCGATACCCAGGGTTGTTTTTCAGACGCCAGATCATATTTTGGCGCATCGACAGCTGCAGGTGTTGAAACATTTTCACCCAGATCGACTCCGCCCTGAACAAAAACGATATATATAAAAAATACAGAAACAAAAACAATTGAACCTAATAAGGCCAACAAACCACCGCGGTTGTGAAAATCTTTATTTTCAGACATACGACTCCTGATAACTCTTGTGTTCGAGTTTTTAAAATTCAATAAATATCAAAATACGTGAATTGAAATAGTAACTGAAATTTAACAATCAATCAATCTGATCTGATCCAAGTCATTACAAAAACAGTTGCTTAGCAATGGGGCAAAAATAATTGAACATTTGCTAAAGTAACTACCCAATTCCACTGAAACTAGACAACCGTCCACTATGACAAATTATGAACCCATGAGACACTGAATTCTGTGAAATTCAATTTTCAAATATTTTTTATTTACACCTTTGCAGCTACTCTATTTTTCACATTCTCAGGATGTAAAAAAGGCCAGGCATTTCGCATTGGCGACCAAGATTTATTTGCCTTTGGCGCCCAAGATTCATGTCATTTTAACAGAAACGGTGCAGGCGTTCGTGTCTCATGGAAAGGCTCTATTCCAGCAAACATGATTATACACAAATCAGTGCCAGCAAAATATGATGCTGATATTATATCAGCTGCGAATCGATGGAATACCGCCAAAGGGCGAACTTTGATTACAGTCACACGTGACAATTCATTTTCAGATACCATTGGCAATGACAGAAAAAATGTTATTTTTTGGTCATTGGATTGGGATTCTACAAACACCAAAGAACAAGCACGGACCACGACAAATACCGACCTAAGTCGCATCATAGATGCTGATATTAAAATTAATGCAAAAAGTTTTAGCTACGCTCTCAGCACTCAGACCGTCGGCACCTCATCAGTGAACTTGGAAAGTTTAATTTTACATGAAATGGGCCACGTTTTGGGACTCCAACATTTCGATACAAACGGAGTCATGAGCACCCTCTTACCCAGCGGAAAACTTCGCTTTGATATATCAGGCGATGAACTATCGGAGCTGTCTTGTGAATACTAAGTCATTGAAATATATGGTTATTATTGTAACTATTGGCGTGCTTTTGGCACTTTCTGCGTATTTTATGTCGGGACGAATTCCTGGCCGCACCGTTGCCGAAAACACACCCGAACAAGAGCACATGACCCCGGGCCAAAAATTAAAATGGTCTGCCACAGAACAGTTTTCGATTCAACAAACAAATCAATCGCTGATGATTGATATTCCGCACATGGTTGATTTGTGTGCCGAAAACCATTTTTTAAATTTCAAATTTTTAGCCTACGAAACAACGATCGCCGGTGAAAATCCAAATATTCAATTTATGATTTCCTGCCAAATGGCATTATCAGAATCAAAATACCGGTATGAAATTTTGTTTTCAGATCTGATTTCGCTGCACGAATTCAAAGAAAAAAAATTATCATCTGGGATATTAAAATCAGCGCTGATTTATACCGATGAACAATTTCCGAAACGCTGGAATTTATCAGAAATTTCAGTGATCGGCACCGGTGCATTTCAAATCAACCAATTCGAAATAAACAAAGTTTTTGGGCACAATTTCGAATTTGAATTGGTGAAATAAGATAACTATTTTGATCAGAAAGCAAAAAACCTTCAAAACCATTAAAGTTATTATTAAAAACCTACGAAAACGTAAATAGTTGTATTTGCGCATCCGGATACCGTCCTTTCTCGGACGGTAGGTTTACCACAAGCAAGTTTTGCGGGAAGCACTGCTTGCTTGTGCGTGAACGGTGCCAGCATTTAACAGCGAATTATTATTTTAAACTATTTCACCAAATCAATTTGATCCGTGACCTGCGGATCAGTTGATTTTTCGTTTGATTTAATTGCATCCAAACCTTTTGATCCAACGGGTAATTTTTGTGGTTTGTGAGTTGGTTTTTTTTTGGCATTATCGTCAGGGTCGTCGAATTGATATTGTTTTTTTATTTTTCGGTGTAATTTTTTAAGTCGGCCTTCAAATGTGGTTTTGTTTTCCATTTGTTCGATGGATTGGTTTTCGATGCGGATATATTTTCGCCCCGATTCCAGGCCTTTTTCGGGAAATCTGAATTGAAAATCAGACAATATTTCGTTGTAGTCTTTGGTTAAATTTTTTAATTTTTCATGTTGTTTTTTAAGCTCTTCAATTTCGGAATTTGAAATTTTTCCACCATTATTTTTTTTTGCTTTTAATAAATCATTCACAATGGTCGTCTGCGCATCGACTTTGGTTTTTAATTTACTGACCTGGTCTTGAACTTCGGACCATTTTTCATTTTGTTGACCTGAAAATGATTTTTCGTCTTGAGCATAAGTCATCAAATAAAATAAACAGATTGGTAATATGATCCAATTAAATTTGAACATTTTGCTTCCATTGCATTTCGATATCCATGAATTGAATTCGTTTGGCCAAAACATAGGCCTGAATCGGATTCAAATCTGTTAATTCGCATTCACCATTTTTAATTTTTGCAAAAATATCCTGGGTGATCCAACCAAATTTTGAATCTTCAAGGGCTTCTTTAAATAACGACATTGTTTCTTTGGTATCAAGTCCTGTGATTTTTAAATCATACGATAGCGCTGAAACTGAATTATCTTGGTTGCCAAAGTCAGTGATTTGATTGGCTATATTTCCAAATTCAGACGAATCGATGGGGACCTGTGGCAATTCAAATGGATTTATTTCTGAATTTAAATCTGCAGTAAAATTTGAATCCAACGTGTTGTCTGTTAATAAGTCGTTTGAAACTTCGTTCATAATTTCAGATTGAAAATCATGGTGAATATTTTCGTCCGACTGTTCAGTCGTGATTTCAGTTTGAATCGGAACCGGTACTGACATATCGCCAAATTCAGGCTGTCCCGTAATATCAATAAAATAAACAGCCATACATTTTGGACATGTGTACATCGACAGAAATTGCGATTCTGTGATTTGAACTTCGTTTGTACACTGAGGACAAATCAATTAACGCCCTTTGCGCCTGTCGGCGCGGTTTTGTTGACGATCAGCACCGCCACCAGCTGGACCCGAAACCATTCGGCGCTTTGTTGGCACCGCTGGTGCCGCCGATCCGTCCGCTTCAATTTGATTGAATGAGTTTCCATTTTCGTCCGGTGATGAATAATTTAATTCATTCATATCTGGGTCGTGCGGGCGCATGTTTTCAATAGCTTGTTCAGCATTATCTGCAACCAATTGGACGCGCATTAATTTTTCGACTGTTTCAGATTTGATGACATTATTTAACATATCAAATGCTCGGAAAGCTTCTTTTTTATATTCAATCAATGGGTCTTTCTGAGCATAACCACGAAGGCCAACGCCTTCTTTAATTTTATCGATTGTGTATAAATGTTCTTTCCAACGCATATCAATTGAATTCAGCATAATCATTTTTGTGATCTGTTCAAAAAACGGACCCATTGATTTTTTCTGACTTTCATAAATTTTCTTAACATTGTCAGTAATAGCTAATTGAACCTGCTCAGTTGTTTTTAAATTTTCTGTTTGAATTTTAAAACCAAATTGCTGTAATAAACTGGTATTTAAACCTTCCGTGTTCCAATCCGCTGGCTTTGATCCATCGGGTAATGTGTTGTCTAAAATCACAGATACAACATCCCCCAACATATCCAGCGTCGTACGCTCGAGGTCACGACCGTCCAAAATATTTCGGCGCATTTTATAAATTGAATTTCTCTGTTGATTCATGACATCGTCGTAATCAAGTAAGTGTTTTCTGGTGTCGAAATGGTGGCCCTCGACTTTGCGCTGAGCACCTTCGATGGCATTTGTTACCATTTTATGAGTGATCGGTTCTTCCTCTGGAATATTTAACATTGTCATAATTTTTTGAATGCGCTCGCCGTTAAAAATACGCATTAAACTGTCTTCTAGTGATAAATAAAACATTGATTCACCAGGATCACCCTGTCGCCCAGAACGGCCACGCAATTGATTATCAATACGGCGTGATTCATGTCGTTCTGTACCGATAATATATAAACCGCCCGCATCAATCACATGTTTTTTTTCTTCATCACATTTAATTTTGAATCTTTGAACTGCGTCTTGAAATTCAGGTAATGATTCATCATCGATTTCTTTTTTTGCCAAGACTTCTGCATTACCACCCAAAACAATATCTGTTCCGCGGCCAGCCATATTTGTTGCAATTGTTATTGCACCTTTGCGACCAGCAAGGGCTACGATTTCAGCTTCACGTTCGTGGTGTTTCGCATTTAAAACGTCATGCTTAACGCCTTCGTTTTTTAAAAATCGGGAAATGGCTTCAGATTTTTCAATCGATGCTGTTCCAACCAATACGGGTTGACCTTTGAGATGGCGATCACGAATGTCTTTAACAATCGCTTTATATTTTGCGTTTTCTGTTTTAAAAACAATATCTTCGATGTCTTTTCGTCGTATTGGTTTGTTCGTGGGAATAACATGCACGTCTAAATTGTATATCTTTTTAAATTCAACCGCTTCCGTATCCGCAGTACCCGTCATTCCAGATAATTTATCATACATTCTGAAATAATTTTGAAACGTGACTGACGCCAATGTTTGATTTTCATTTTTAACGTCTACTTTTTCTTTAGCCTCAATAGCCTGATGCAAACCATCACTCCAACGTCGGCCTGGCATTAAACGACCTGTAAATTCATCAACGATAATGATTTCGCCGTCTTTGATCATATATTCAACGTCTAAACGGTACAAATGATGAGCGCGAATGGCCTGGTTCACATGGTGTAAAATTTCAATATTTTCTGTGTCATATAAATTTTCTAATTTTAATAATTTTTCAACTTCAGAATTGCCTTCATCAGTTAAAGTTGCAGATTTTGATTTTTCTTCGATTTTAAAATGCAATTCGTTTTTCAAAAACGGAATGATTTTATCAATTGTAGAATATTTATCAGTCGATGCCTCTGCGGGACCCGAAATAATTAACGGCGTTCTGGCTTCGTCGATCAAAATTGAATCGCATTCGTCCACAATGGCATAATAAGGTGCGCGCTGGACATATTCAGCTAAATCAAATTTCATATTATCGCGTAAATAATCAAAGCCCAATTCGTTATTTGTCGCATATGTAATATCACAATTGTAAGCGGCGCGGCGCTGGTCATCAGTCAGACCATGAACAATAATTCCAACTGATAAACCAAGCCAAGTGTAAAGCCTGCCCATCCATTCCGCATCACGCGAAACAAGATAATCATTGACTGAAACAACGTGTACGCCCCGTCCAGTAAGAGCGTTTAAATAAACTGGCAATGTTGCAACCAATGTTTTACCTTCGCCGGTGCGCATTTCCGAAATCGATCCGCGATTTAAAACAATGCCGCCAATCATTTGCACGTCATAATGACGCATGCCCAGCGCGCGTTTCGAAGCTTCACGACAAACTGCGAATGCTTCTGGTAAAATATCAAAAACTGTTTCGCCGTTTTTCAATCGATTTTGAAAATACGGAGTTTTATTTTTTAATTCATCATCCGATAATTTTTGAATACCCGATTCAAAGGCGTTAATTTGGTCAACAATCGGCTGAATTTTTTTCATTTCACGTTGATGACTGGTCCCGAAAAATTTTGAAAATATTTTTTGTATCATAGCTTGCTAGAATAGATCGTTTGACGTTTTTCGTCAAAGACACGGCTAGGCAGAAGTGGGGACCAGGGTTTATTAGGCTTTGGTCTGGGTGCTTGATTTTTAACAAGATCATGCGATCAATCAAAATCAGCTCAAAATTTTTCTGAAATCTGAACTTGTCTGAAGCCTTCATAAATTCCAATGGCCACAGCTGTGGCCAAATTTAAGCTGCGCACAGGGCCCGTTTGCGGAATCATAATCGCACGGTCGATATTTTTTTGAATAATATCAGGATCAAGGCCTTTGGTTTCTTTGCCAAAAACCAACCAATCGCCACGCTGAAATTGGACTTCATAATATGATTTTTGAATTTTTGTTTCGAAATAAAAACAGCGTTCAGGATTTTGAACAGTCGAAAACCAATCCTGAAATGTGGGATAATAAAACCATTTTAAATGCGGCCAATAATCAAGCCCCGCACGCTTTAATTGTGTGTCATCGATTTTAAAGCTCATCGGGCCAACTAAATGTAATTCGCAATTTGCTCCAACGCATGTGCGACCAATGTTCCCGGTATTTTGTGGAATTTCAGGTTCAACGATAACAATTTTAAATAACGATTCTGATTGGCTCACAGCAAATGTTTATAGACCTCTTTGCCTAATGAACTCAAGGCTAACCTTCGACCTTTATCGACAATTAATTCCAGCTTCATGAGTTCACGATACAATGTCAGATCTTGAATCGGAATAATATCACGACCTTTGACGGCGCCCAATTTTAAAACATATGAACGCTGACGATCTGATAAAGTTTCAGGCAAAGGCGGGTTCTCATCCAACATTTTCTTCCATGCAGCATCAGTGATGACTTCAGCTTTAGATGTCAATTTTTTAGGATTGAAAAAATACACATCAGCAGTTTCGATTAGACCGGAATTTTTTCTGATTTGAGCTCGGCTGCGGATATGCAAGCCTTTTGATGGATCCGACGGATGCACACCCTGTAATGTGTCAACCAACGCCATTAACGTTGGATCAAACTGCAGCTCAACAAGTTGACCCTGAATGAGCTGAGTTTTTTCGCTGGTCAGTACCGGAAAACCAATTGGTAACTTGTAAACAGTAGCCTCGATATGAGCTGTTTCATATGAAATTACATATGGCGCAAGCTTTGAAAAATGCATCATGCCTTCGGTCCAAGAACCGATCATAAATAAACGCATCGTCGTCATGAAATCCCCCTCGATTTAAAGACAGCAACAGTTCCCTTTGAATTGGGTGTGTTATAACAGACACAGGACCCACGGGCAATTTGAAATTTTAAGAATTGCATATATTTACACTGCGTTAGCAAAAATTGTTTGGAACAAAATTTGACGTAGATTATTTTTTATATAAAATGCACAGATACAAACAGATCTACAAAATAAAAAATAATTTCGATCTATTCGGTTGACGTTTTTGTTGTATCTAAAAAATAAGCAGGAGTATTTATGTCGGATAATGTAAAAAATTTTAATCATCACCTTTGGTACACAGAAAACGAAGGCATCATTACGATTGGTATTAATGATGATGGCTTGGCAGATATCACAGAAATTAATTCTGTGGACCTTCCACCTGAACAAGAAAAAGTAGACACCGATTTAGCCTTTGGCAGCATCGAAACAGATGATGGAACATTGGATTTATTTTCTCCGATCGAAGGAACAATCATCGAAGTCAATTCGCAAGTTTTAGAAGACCCTTCAATCATTATGGAAGACCCTTACGAAGAAGGCTGGTTGGTTCGCATCGAAGCCGACGGCGAAATCGAAGACACCGACGAAGACGAAGAAGATGATGATCTTGATGAAGAAGAGGACGAAGAATCTGACGAAGACGAAAAATAATCCGCTGATTTATTTTTTGATCTGCGCTGTGATCTGGGGAATAACTTGGATCGCAATCAAATATCAAATTAATTCAGTCAATGGAACAGCAGCTGTTTTTTACAGGTTTATTTGTGCAAGCCTGATCATGTTTGGGTTTTGTGCTTATTATAAAGAAAATTTAAAATTTACTAAAGCCCAGCATTTTAAATTTATATGCCAGGGCTTTTTTATGTTCTGCTTGAATTTTGTTTTAACATACTGGGCAACATCCATGGCCAGTTCCGCATTAGTTGCGCTGGCGTTTACATCATTGATTTTTTTTAATATGTTCGGCGCAAAAACATTTTTGAAAATTCCTTTTGAAAAAAAAGTTATCTGGGGCGCCAGTATCAGCCTCTTAGGAATGGCGCTGATCTGTTTTAACGAATTTGAACATATCATCACACAACCGTTATCAATTTGGGGATTTGTGATCAGTTTAATCGCTACACTATCAGCTTCTGCGGGGAATTTAATTTCAACGACGAACAGGCAACAAAAAATTCCGATTTTATCAAACAATGCCTGGGGCATGTTGTATGGATCAGGCTTTACATTTATTTTTTGTATAGTCATGAACAAAGATTTTACGATTCACTGGTCAGCGCCCTTTATTATTTCATTTGCGTATTTAACCCTGTTTGGAACAGTGTTGTCATTCTGGTCCTATTTAAAATTAATTGATATTGTTGGCCCAGCAAAGGCTGCATTCACCAGTGTATTATCGCCCGTGATTGCATTGGCCGTGTCCACGGTTTTTGAAAATTTTAATTGGACATTATATTTATTTTTAGGCGTCACACTTTGTTTGATTGGCAACTGCGTAGCCTTGGTTAAATTCCGAAAAGCAATTTAAAATGATTTGCAATTCTGTTCATAAAATTCAATGGATATAAAATACTGCGTTCCCGATTTATCTATATTGATTCGGTAACGAAATTTTTTGTATTGATCTGATCTGGTCTTTTCATCAATGACCGTCGTCGCTAAATAAAATGATTGGATATTTTTAATTTTATTTTCTGTCGCACCGTCACAGTTGATCGTTTTATTTATAAAATCCGTCGTACATTTTGAATCAGCCCATTTCAGTACAAATCCGGAACCCAAATCTTTCAAGTCATCAAATTGCATTTTTTGCATCGCCAGACTGCTTGCTGATGTCGGTCCGTCATACTGAGGCATAAAATCATAACCCATTGGATTTTCGATTTTTAATTGAATAAAGCCGTCTTTTTTTTCGATCATAAAACCAGTTTGTTTCAATGATGGCAGGCAATAAAAGCCGTCAGCCGAACCCATGTTTGGTAATAAAAATGAAAGCATTAAAATCAGAATATTTTTCATATGATTTCTGGTTCTTCATTTTTAAAAAATATGCCGCCAACTTGAACTGCTAATTCACAAATAATAGGCCCTAAAAATAGTCCCACAAATCCAAATAAACTTAATGATCCGATCAGAGCCATTAATGAAATGAATGGATGAATTCCTGAACTGCCCTTTGCTGTGAACATGTAGGCCCTGATCACGTTATCAATGCTGGCGGCGATCATGGCGGCGACAACTAAAATAATACCCGCCGTGATATTTGAATTTACAAAACTGTAAATAATCAAAGCGATTGCCAGCGGCGCCGATCCAACGACAGGTACAAATGACATAAAAAATGCAATCATAAATAAAATAATGAAATCATTATAACCGGCAAATAAACAAGCCACAGAAATTACCAGAGCCTGTGCAGTGGCAACAACAACTGTCGAAATTAAAACTAAGTAACAAATATTTTGAATTAAATCGGATAATTGATGGATTTGTTGTTCTGAAAATAAATTGAACTGGTTAAACCATTTTTTAAAAAATTTTGTATTTGTTAAAATTAAGTACAAGGCTGTCATAAAAATCAGGAAATTAAATAATAATAATGGCAATTGAGTTGCGACCGAAGTCAGCCCTGGTAATATAATTTGTGATACTTTTGAAAAAATTAAATTTAAATCGAAATTTGATGCCAAATCAAAATCGAATCGATTCGCCACTGATTGCAAAAATGTCATGACTGATTGGACTGCTGATTGTATGTTTTGATAGACCGGCAATTGCTCTAAATTTCCGGATTGCAATTTTTTGATCTGTGAAATCGCAGAAAATATTAAAATGAAAATTGGACTAAAAAAGACTGTTAATATCCCCATCAACGAACCTGCCACAAAAATTTTATAATTTTGAATTTTTGGGAATTTTTTTCTTAGTTTTTTAATTAATGGATTTAATGCAAACGCAAATAGCACAGCAAATAACAATGGCGCTACAAAGGGCCAAAATAAAACTGCAAACACAGCATAAATACCAGCAACGATTAATTTTTTGATAATTTCAGAATTATTCATAGAACCTCTGTAATAATCCTAGACTGAAAACCTTGGCATGTTAAACTGAATTCTATGAATGACACTGTCAGCGAAATTAAACTCAACCAATCCATCGCCCTTCTGAAAGAACTGCACATTTTAACCCGTGACGGCAAAATGAACCAAGACAGTCGCCGAAAACTGAAACAAATTTATCATTTGTATAATTTCGTCGAACCCCTACTGAAACAACTGAAGGATTCTGATTCAAAAATGAATCTGGTCGACCACGGTGCTGGTAAATCGTATTTGGGCTTCATGATTTATGATCTGTTTTACAAAAATTTAGACCGTGGGCATATTTACGGAATCGAAACGCGTCCAGCATTGATTGAAAATTCAAAAAAAATTGCAGATCTTTTGAAATTTAAAAATATGTCATTTTTAAATTTATCTGTGGCAGATTCAATCACAGATAAAAATTTACCTGAACACATCGATATTGTTACGGCATTGCATGCCTGTGGTACAGCGACGGATGATGCTATTGAATTCGCAATTAAAAAAAATGCAAAGCACATTATGCTGATTCCTTGCTGCCAGGCCGAAGTCGCTGCCGTTTTAAAAAAACATAAACCAAAACAATTAGCAAACCCGCTGACTGAAATTTGGCGTCACCCAATTCATACACGCGAATTTGGCAGTCACATGACCAATGTGTTCAGATGTTTGCAATTGGAATCTTATGGTTACCAAGTCACTGTGACAGAATTTGTTGGACTTGAGCATTCTATGAAAAATGAGCTGATAATTGCGACAAAAATCGAAAATAAACGCCAGCGTCACGCCGACAGATTGAATCAAATTCTGAATGACCTGGGTTTGACTGAATTAAAGCAAAGATTCAGCACAGACTTTTAAGCTATTGCCTTGATCTTAAATTTGATATTTGATAATTTCTTTGTAATTCAAATTCTGACCAATACGACCTGTGGGGGTGTAGCTTAGTTGGTTAAAGCATCCCGCTCATAACGGGAGGATCCGGGGTTCGAGTCCCTGCGCCCCTACCAATTCCAACGACTTGCGAACCAGGAATGGCCAAGTTGTTAGAATTTTTAGATTCCGAAGTAGCTGACGCTTCTTCGGATTTTTTTTGCCCTTTTTCTGATAAATCAATGACGTTATTTTCAAAAATCTTTGCCGCCGTTAACTCTTCTGGAGTGACGTCTTTATTCAGATCGTGCTTCAAGCGGAATTGAATTTTAAGCCCCTTGGGACCGACGAGGACGAAGTAAACCAGATCCTTCAGCAAAGACTTCTTCATCACGGCTGATGCCTTTATCCAGCCTTTACGGAATGACCCAAGGCGATCCTTTAGGTCATTGATGGCATCATCAACGTCACCTTTTTCAAATTCCTTGGCTTTTAAACTTTCAAGTTCAGCCTCTAAGTGGCGTTTCTTCCGGCTGAGTTCTTCGAGTTCTTTGGCAGTTTCGCGAATAGCTTCAGACTCTGCATCGAGTGCAGCCTGGATCTTAAATGTATTTTTCACGGCAAGAGTTAGTTTTTGAAGTTCCAGAGAAATTCGATTCTTGTCCGCTTTAAGCTGTTCAGGGGAGTGCGCCGCAAGTTGTTTGATACGTTCTTCGATCTGGTCAAAGTGGCCAGCCTCAAGTAAAATATCAGACAAATATTCAGCCAATTTTAATTCAATTTTATCAGCTTTCACTCGTTTTACAGAGCAATTGATAACGTCACCTTTTTTAGATGAGTGGACGTAATATCTGTGAACCTGGATTTTTCCGTGCGCTGATTGGCCGACGAGTTTCCGTCCGCACTCTTCGCAAACACAAAGCCCAGAGGCAGCAAAAACTCTGGTCGCTGACGTATCAAGACGCATTCTTTCGCGCTCGAAATTTTCAGCAAGAATTGCGTTTGCAGTGTTGAACGTCACTTCATCAACAATCGCGGGCCAAGATGCTGGATAGCTTCCGTATTTTTGCCACGCTTTGAGTTTGCTCTGATCCTTGTTCTTGCTGACTTTATTGACGTCGCGAACGGCAATGTAGGCTTTGTTTTTAAGAACAAAACTCATAGATTCAACGGTCCACCTTCCGGCTTTCACCAGACGGTTCTTTTCATTTTCACGGACCTTCGGTTTTATATTTTCTGCCGCGACCGCATCAATTGTACGGCTTAAACTTCTTTGTTCGATGAAAAGTTCAAAAATTCTACGAACATCTTTTGCCTCTTGATCGTTGACGAGGAAGGTCGCTTTCTTTGCCGGATCTTTATCGTAACCAAGAATTGCAGGCCCGCCGTTAAGAAGTCCGCGCTGGGCGCGAGAGTGGCAGCTGATCGCAACACGTTCAGACGTTTGCTCTCGTTCGAACTGCGCCAAATTTATCATATTATAGAGCATCATTTTTCCGGCTGGAGTGCTCGAATCAAATTGTTCTTTGATCGAAAAAAACTTTGCTCCCTGACTTTCAAGCATTTTGTGAAAGTCACAGAAATCAGGAATGTTACGCGATAAGCGCGACAACTCCGTCACCATCACAGCATTTATCTTGCCGCTCTTTAGGGCCTTCATCATCCGTTCGTAAGCCGGGCGGTTGGTGTCTTTTGCAGAGTATCCATCGTCTACGAAATACTCCACCAAGTGACCCCAGTTAGGCTCTTGCATATTTTTAATGTCGATAAAAGACTGCATTCGGTGCCGCTGGTTATCGAGTGATCCTTCGATAACATTTGCCTGCTCGTCAGTCGAAACTCTTGAGTAGCATCCAATAAGCAGTGCCGTTCCAGGTTCAAATTTTACGTCAGGCTGCGATTTGTTCTTCATCAGTTGCCTCCTTTCGAGGTCGCCCTCGTGTTTGACCAAGTAGGATGATTTTTGCGATCAGAGTTTGCACTCGCTCGCGCCTGGCTTCGGCATCATCTGAGTTATCAGCGACACCCACCAGCTCTACAATCATTCCTTCATCATCTAAATCCACCGCCGCTTTGTACGTGGATTTTCTACCCACGCGAGCGGCCTTTGGTGGATTTCTGAGCTTCATCAATATGCCGCTGAAACTCCTCTATAAATGCCACAGCTTTTCGTTCCGGCAGACTTTCCAAGTAGGTCATCACGGCACTGATAAGCGGACTTGGCGTCCTAAATCCAATCTCAAAATGGCTGATCGGCGCTTTACCTGACAACCCTAAAAGCTTTGCTAGATCTGATTGCGTGAGCCCAAGCTGTTCTCGAATTTCTTTGAATTGTTTTGGGCTCATGCTGCATCACTTTCAATAAGTGTATCTGTGATACACTCCTGTTTCAAGTTCTTTTTGGCCTTCTTCTGCTCCTTAGCGGCTTCGCCAAAGAAATGTTTATCCAGTGCTGACTGAATATCGGACGGCAACTCTCCGAAGCCCTTATACTTCTTAAGAACCGCATCAAGCATCGAAAATCCGTTTGCCGAGCGGCGGCGAATTTCTGAAATCGCGTCATCTGGCCCATGATTCTTAAACCAGAGGATCATATAGCTTGCGACCTCATAACGATTCGCCCTGCCTGCATCAAAGCCATCATTCACGGCATCGGTAAATTCTGCGACAGCCGCTTCAGCTTCAACACTTACGACAATCCGGCCTTCTTTTTTCGTCACCGCTGCATTTGTTTTTACGTCTTTATTTTCTTCTCTTTCTTCTTCCTCCTCCATATATCCACCTCCTATTTTAAATTGTTATTTCCTAATTTGTATTCCCACCCAACTCCGCCCCCTGGTTCCTGGTGGTGCAATAATTCAGAAGGACACTTCATTTGCACTAGTAGCTGCGAGGCATGTCGTCAATCAAATAGCAACTCATGTGCCTGAGGTAGTAATTGCAGCAATTAATGCCAACAATCAGGAAAAACAAATTAAGGACAAAATTATTTACTCATTAGAGGATTTTCTACCTAAGCAATTTAGAGATATTAGAACTGGTGAATTTGCAATCCATGCAACGCGCTTAACTCTAATGCGCATACTGCATGCATTTGGTCATAATGACCCTTTGGAGATCAATATAAATTTTAGTGCTATTGGTGATAAGGAAAAATATATGGCGTCTTTGGGGGTTTTTAGTAAAGATTTTGAACAAACCCTATCTTCTTTTTTCACTGATCTCTTCGAGACCAAGAGCTTTCCAAGAAATCCAAATAAATATGTCACAGTTCAGTTTGGAGTAGAATCTAGAAATGATGGTCTGTATGGCTTAGCTGATTTCTTCGCCTACATCGGTCATAAAATTGCCAAAAATGATTCAATAGCTGACGACCTTTATGATTCTGCTGCCCCTCTATTTGCAATTGGACCAGCACACAAATGGGAAATCAAAAAAGGAATTTTTCTTATCACCTGACATGGATTATTACTTTAACAAATGTCTTAAATGATTCGGCGTAATATCAAGGCTGAGCCGCCTCAGTTTTGTTGCCGTCACTTTCTTGTAAAGTAGTTTGAAAAAAGGCTGAAAGCTCCTCTTCGTGATTTCAAAATTTCTGTAAATTTTTAAAGGGAAATATCTTTGGCTGCGACGGAGGGCTTCAAGCTTTGTTCTTCGCGAATTTCATCGTTAAAATCCAAACTATTCGAATCAATGTACTCACCTAAAACTTCGAACGTAAATTGCTTCTCGCCGCTAGCAAGCTGTACAATTTCTTTACATTGACGTAAATTATACCCATTGGCCCAACCTTGCAGCTCAGCCTCAGACGCAAGAAAATCCTGAAGACCATGTAAGATCTCGGATTCGCTTATGTTTTGATTGTCTGTATGGGTGAATTCGTATAATTTCATTATGATCCCTTATTTGCTATGAATAGATAGCATATTCTGTGCCCAAAAACCAAGAGGAATACGCATGTCCACAGCCTGGATAACTAAAGACGAGCTCTTATCTAAAAGAGGCGACCTATCCCAGTTTTTAATCCATCTTACTCGCAGCGGAATCTTAAAACTTGATAAAGACCTCTATTCGCTTCCTAAAGACGATACCCGCAGAATTTCTGCAAAAAAATGTCTCGAAGATATTATCTTCAGTAAAAGAATCGAAGCCAGGTCAGCATTTGGTTACTTCAACTACACAGTCCCCTATAAACGAGGGGACGGCACAACTAAGAATGCAAATTCTTTGGTTCGCCGTGATTGGCTTCGCGCTGCCTGCTTCACCGAGACTCCGCTTGAGCATATTCCTCTGCTGACTCAAAAAGTTTACGGCCGCAACCAACAATTCGAAAACTATGGCTTAGCATTCAAAGAAAAAGTAATCCGCAATCGCCAAGGAAATCCTGTCTTCTATACTGACACAAGAAACTCAGCCCTCCGTGCGGCCTATGACAGCATCGTTACGACCGCCGCCGCCAGTCAGTTTAAATCATTCATGCCTTTAGTTGAAGGCTTCGGTGCGCCATGGTTTCAAAAATTTGGTGCTCCTTCTGAAATTGATTTCCGCTGGGAGCGAGAGTGGCGTGTCTGTGGAGACTTCAGTTTTTCGGTCTCGGATATTGCCTTTGGAATCTGCCCATCTAGTGAAATTTCTGAATTTGAAAATCTTTTGTCTGGGCTGGTTCCATTTGTAGATCCAACTTCAAGTTTGTCGGCGATAAAGCAGAAGCTAAAAAGCTTTTCGCATCTTAGTAATTTAAAATAATAATCTGAAATGAAGCGACCGGCGCCCTAAAACTCGTGATGAGTATTTTGATGTTTCGACGGATTAGATTCTTTTGCAGTAGACTGATTAAAAAAACGCGGTGAACCCCAGTTCGAACTTCGCGATTCATAAATTACTTTGGCTTGTGCACGCCAGACCCAAGCCTGAAGAACATCAAGCTGACCAGTTGACGCAAAAGTGATGACGATTCCGGTGATCCAAATAAAAAGTTTTTCGAGATTCATGACTGTGCTCCTTTGTATTAGTTGGTTAATTTTGTGATTTTAAGACGCTGAATGATGTTAAAAACATGGGCCTGCCGCCACGGTTTCCCATGCCGAGTTTTAAACTTTTTGCCGTCCAAGTATCGAGCGATCTCCGTTGGGGTTCTTCCGGTCTGCCGCTGTTTTTCGATAATTTGAAGGATGGGATACTCGCGCGGGTCCTTTTGCAGACGGCCTTCGAGGTAACAAAAGCCATACGCTGGCGGCGCAGAGTTTTTAAAAGTCTGCCGTTGATTTTCCAAAAACTTGACGGACTTATTTGCCCTGAACGTCACTTGTTGCTTAACAAGTTGCCTATGAACGCTTGTATAGGCCAAATTCATTTGCGCGGCGATTTCTTTGATTGAGTGCCCTTGCTCGTAAAGGGCCTTCAATTCGGGCTTTTCCTGCGAAATTAGGTGGACCTGGATTTCAATGAAATCATGCACTTGACTGAGATTGCAGGTGCTTAGAAGATGCCTACCAAATTCATTATTGCTCTGCTACTACTTCAGAAGTGTTTTTTTCACGTCGTCTACCAAATCGGATGCCACATCTATTAGGCGGCCGCCGTGTTTGCGGAAAAGGCTTAGACTCTCATTACGAGAGACGCTGATTTTCTCTTGAACCGCCTCGCGGACGCTACGTACTTTGCCCACTAAACGGTGAACTTTTCCAAGCAACTGTTGTTCGCGACCAGCTTCTTTAAGCGAATTGTCGTCGGTTATCTCTCCGATTTTTCGTTTCAGCAGGCCTGCGGTTTGGTTAAATGCGCCACTGAGTTTAGCGGCATTCGCAGTTTTTGAAAAGTTGTCGATCTTCGACTCTTTGGCCAAAGGTGCTTCGTTCACTGCTATCTCAGACTTTTGGTTTTCGTTATTATTGTTATTTTCATTAGTCATATAATTCTCCATGAGTATCAGTTATTTCTTGAACGTGAGTTAATTTAAAAAATTTTAAAACTTTACAAAATATCTTTAAATTATCAATCGCACGCCGATGCCGTCATCAATATAGACATCAGTACGTGGAGTTACGTCTAGAATAGGCGCGAGCTCGCCGAATAATTCTAAATCAGGATTACTGGTTCGGTAAAATAAGCCAATCGGGAAGCGCATTCCCAATCTTGTATTTCCGTTTATACGGTTGCGGTCACGGTATTCGATTAATCTAATACCGACACCATAATACAGACTGACCGGCGTGATTCTGCCAAGAGTCAGAACTTGAGCCGGGTTGAATAAATAATCAGTGTGTAGTGCTATACCGTATTGACCGTCGACGGAATAAGCTAAGGCAGCATCGATAGCACGGTTTCCTCCTAAGTCATATTTGCCGGAGATACCTGTTATGGAGCCCAATATAAGTCCGAGTTGGGCTTCGTTGGCCCTTGCAAAGTTTGAATAAGCCAGAAAAACAAAGCATATGAATAATTTTAACATAAGAGTCCTTTTGAAATTTTCAACTGACTCGCGATATCACCAAGCCGACACACAAGCGTCAATGGAAATTTAAGATTCAGAAAGTTAATTTTTTACTCTAATTTGGAGTATAGGTAATTATACAGACTCCTTGCGCACCTGTTCCGGCGCTTCCACTGGTCGAGTCTTTTCCCATTCCACCACCACCACCACCGTAATTGCCTGCGTCTCCTCCGCTGGATGCGGAAGATGAAGCATCGCCACCGCCACCGCCACCGCCACCGGCGCCGATACTGCCAACAGGATAGATTTCGGTACCTGACCCACCGACGCATCCAATATCTCGAATAGCTATGCTTTCGCCGCCGCCGCCGCCGCCGCCATTAGTACCGACGGAACAAGCCGAGCCATTCGCTCCTGCTCCGTTGCCTGTTGCTAAATAATTAAGGCCGCCATTACCACCAGTGCCACCAGTAGCTGATACGCCTACCGTACTGCTTACTCCACCATGGCCGCCACCGCCGCCGCCACCGCCGCTATTATGTCCGGCACCACCGGCACGACCTACTCCATTGGCAGACGCTGCCCCGGCTCCGCCGCCGGCCCCTTTGCCCGAACTTGCTCCACCCGCAGCTCCTGAATTTTTAACAGTTCCTGCTCCCGAGGCACTTGCTCCACCAGAGCCTGCTGTTCCTGCTGATGCGGCTGTGCCGCCCTTTGCCAGCACAATAGTGACAGCTCCAATAATTTTCACGACAGAGGAATCTCCACCGTTTCCTGCGCCACCGGTTCCGATTTGAATATTTAACATATCTACACCACCAGTTAGTGCCGTATTAAAAGATTTAGAATACGCACCACTGCCACCACCGGCGCCACCAGCAGCTCCATTCACGCTTCCCGCGCCGCCACCGCCGATACATTCAATCGTATTATTTGCATTATTCCAGTTTGTAGGAACTGACCACGAAGCATTTGAAGACGTAAATACAGTAATGGATGGAACTATGTATTTTCGCCAAAAAGAAAATGGAATAAAAACTTGAGCTGATGTTGTAAAAACAAAAAGTTGCACGAAAAGTGGAATTAAATACTTAGATCTATTTTTAATTAATTTTAGCATGATATTTATTATGACATCTTGGAAAATTAAAATCACTATTTTTGTGGGACCCTTTCTAGACTTAAGATTTTATTGTAGATAAACGATATTCCCGTTTTGAGTCGAACAATAGCTTTTTAATATTTTATTAATAATCAATTGTCTGTCAGACTAACTTTGCGTAAACCCACATGCAAGTGCTTTAAGTGAACCTTCAATAAGAAACCCAAGTTCATCAAAATATACTGGGGCAAATTATCCGTGGCGTAATTTAATTTTGAGTATTTTTGCAAAAATATGGATTCAAATCAAATGTGAATCTAAAGGCTGTGGCACCGCACTTGCTGATTTGATTGTGTTTACCTACGTCGAAAGATAGGTTAATAAACCAAAACAGACACAGAGCTCAGGAGAAATTCAATGAAGCAAATGATTTTAATATTCGGATTTTTAATTGCAATACAAACACAGGCTGAAACCCAGAAGTCACTGCCACCGGTTAAAACCGTCGATAAGGTTGATCTTCAGCAGTACCTGGGCAAATGGTACGAGATCGCAGCAATTCCACAAAGCTTCCAAAAAAAATGCGTTGGCAACACGACGGCTCTGTATGGTACCGCAGAAAATGGCCTTATATCTGTTGTGAATACGTGCGATACGGCCAGTGGAAGCCCAAGTATTGCAAATGGCAGAGCCAAAGTTATCGATACAAATTCAAATTCTAAATTAAAAGTTACTTTTGTGAATTTTATGGGCTGGCAGTTTTTATTTGGTGGGAACTATTGGATTTTGGCAATTGGTGAAAATTACTCATATGCTATTGTGGGCGCGCCAGACAGAGACTACGCTTGGATATTAAGCCGCACTCCAGATATGACGAATGAAAAAATGATCGAAGCCCATCAAGCTCTTGTTACACAAGGATTTGATACCTGCAAATTGATTTCAACAATTCAAACTTCTGGCTTACAACAGAAAATTCCACTTTGCGAACTGGTTTCGAGAAAATAGTTGAATACATGATGAAATTACTTTTAAATTTGATTTTAATTATTGCAGCTGTTGGATGCAGTAGCACGACAAGGGGAAATGTGAAAACAGTTGAGAGTGTCGATATCAATAAATTTATGGGCGACTGGTATGTTCTGGCTGGCCGATTTACTTTTTTAGAAAAAGATGTTCACAATGGCCTGGAAAGATACACCTGGAATGAAAAAAAAGACCGTATCGACGTGGATTTCAGTTACAACAAAGGCGCATTGAATGGTCCAAAAAAATCGATTCCTCAAAAAGCTTGGATTTTTAATCATACATCGAATTCCCACTGGAAAGTGTCGCCATTGTGGCCGTTCAAATTTGATTATCTGATTGTTGCTCTTGATGAAAATTATCGTTGGACGGCCATCGGAGTTCCCGATGAAAAATACTTGTGGATTATGGCCCGTGACTGGAAAAATCCAGAAACAACAATTGAAGATGCGATCAGGCGCCTAAATAAAATTGGCTACGACACAAAAAACTTGGTCCGAGTTCCACAGCAATGGCCATAAAAAAGACACCTGAAAATTGTAATTCTAAATTGAATTCATCAAATAAAAAAAGGGTTAAATAATTATGATACATTTTTCAAAAATAACGCTTTTGATGTTCTTATTATTCCTATCAACAAGTTGTTCAAAACTGAACATTGCTTACGATTACGGATCATATAAATTGAAAAATTCAATTTCAGAATCTTATAATTTTAAAAACCCAGAATCCGACAAAAAAGTTCGTGATATATGGGCAAAAAACACAGCGGAAAATAAAATTGTAATTTATAAAAATTTAAATTTGTTAATCACCGATATTGAAAAAGCAACATTGAATAATGAATTGACTGCAGGATCGGTCGAATCTTTGTACGCCGATTTTAAAAACAAGCGAAAAAATATCGTTAATTTATTTACAACTGCCATTGACGTGACCATGAATGAAATCAGCGAATCCGAAATTAAAAATTTTAAAAATTATAACCTTAAAAAAATAAACGAACACACATATGCAGACTCTGATGTGAAATCCAGGTTTCTGGATCGCGCCGAAAGCATTATGGAATATTTTTTTGATGATTTCACCAAAGAACAAATCCAAATTTCGAATCAATTTTTTGAAGATAATAAAATTTATTTGATGGGCCAAAAAGATCGACGTTTGAAATTTGGCGATACCTTTGTGTCGCTTTTTCCAGAACGCGAAAAAATGAAATCTTATATGATATCATATTATTCAGCTGACGATTCAATCCGCAGCCCCGAATATAAAAAAGAAATCCAGGTCTTAGAAGTCAATTCTAAAAAATTTGTTTTAGATATTTGGAAATCGTTAACGGCACCACAGAAAAAAGAATTTCAGAAAACTCTTGTCAGAATCAAACGGCAACTGAATGAAATTTGATCGAATCAATGCCAACCTGTTTTGATGAAACTATTCAATATTTTCAAGTCTGAATGTTTATGAACGCCTCGTAAATATTCAGAAATCAAACATGTTCTGCCTAAATTCAGGTTCTGAATCAGCTTTAATAAATGAATTGAATTTGAATCGGCAACGACCCCACGAAAGCCATACACATACAAATTTTTTGATTTCAATTGAGCCCATAAAATATTTTGGCCGTTTCTGATCTGCAATTGACTTTGAAACGTAATTTTTTGTGAGCTGCTAGTTAGGCGCGGCATTGTTTTGAAGCCCTGTTTTGATTGATGTAATATCCAATTGCGCATCAGCGAATCGTACAATTCATCATCAGAAATTTTTTTCAGAGCCGAAACAGCCGCTAAATAATTTTTTGGCAATTTTAAAATTTGGCCATTTTTTTCATTTTCCGAAAAAACAGTAACGGTATTATTTGCTGTGGAACTTAATTTTAATTTCAATAATGGCTGCAAACAATCGTTAAATGTTTGTTGAAACGGTTGATCAACCCAAACGCCTAAGCTCCAAGTTGCATTGAATGACCCGTCAGATTCTGCGATATGCCAGGCCGATGACGGCCAATAAGCCATATCGCCGACGGATGTGTTTAAAATTTCTGAATTTTTTTTGAACTTTGAATAATTTAAAGAACGATCCAATGCAGGATTTTTTTTTGCAAATTCAGGTGACCATAACCTGAATATTTTTTTACCGACCACCGGAAAACTGAATACCCCGCAACCGTCAACATGAACACCGAACGGAGTTTTTCTGTAATTACCGATATATAAACCCATTTCAACAAAGCGGTTTGGCTGCCCTACGTGCGAAAATAAATTATTTGTGAATTCAGTTAATTTTTGCCAAAGATTTTCACTGGTTTGCAATAACTCATCACAGACCAAACAATAATCAGAAAATATTTCTGCCATACGCCGGTGATAACCTTGAAAATTTTTATCTTTTTTAATGGGCAATATTTGTAAAATTTCATTTTCATATTGCTGTTGACCATCAATAAATAATTTAAACCCATTGGCGCTTTTATTTTTACGGCAAAGGTCGCTGTAATTAATTAAAATTGAAAAAATTTGGTCTTGGCTTATGTCTGAAACAGATGATTGAAAATTTTTAAACACCATTGGGGTTTTTTCCCAATTCAATTGAGTAAAATTTTTCCAGAACTTTTGTCGAGTTATTTCAGTCATAGATTCCTTGTATATATGATGTTCGGCTAACTACAGAAAGGTTCCCGCGTTTTTTCGTGACAGGCAAGGTTGTTTCATTGAAATTAAATAAGCTTTAAATACAACAATCCAGAGGAGTTCATATGTTTAAATTGACGCAAATATTTTTAATCACGTCGGCATTGGTTTTATCTTCATGCCAAACTGCTCAGGAAAATCCAAACGCAGCCAAAGGCACAGGTATCGGCGCTGCGGCAGGAGCATTATTAGGAGCTGTTGTTGGACACCAATCTGGTAATCGGGAACAAGGCGCATTGATCGGCGCTGCTTTGGGCGCTGGTGCGGGTGGTGTTATTGGACATCGTATGGACAAACAACAAAAAGAGCTTGATAAAATCGCTGAAACTAAAAGAACTGAACAGGGTATGATTACTAAATTAAAAAGTGATATTTTATTTGATACAGGAAAATCTGATTTAAAACCTGCTGCCAAAGAAAGTATTAATCGGCTGTCTGCGATTATCAAAAAGTATCCTGAAAATGTTTTAACTATTAAGGGATATACGGATGATACTGGCTCTGATAAAATAAATTTGCCCCTTTCAGAAAAAAGAGCGCAGGCCGTAATGAACCAGATCATATCTGCTGGTGTGCCCGCAAACACGACATCAAGCATTGGCATGGGGTCGCAAAATTTAATCGACGCGGCTAAAACAACATCAGCACGATCTAAAAATCGCCGCGTAGAAATCGAAATCACAGTTGATGCTTCTAAGGTACCCAAATCGTAAATTTTAAGTTAACCTTGTTGAATGTCATTAGAGTCAAAATTAGGATCACATTTTAAACCAGAAATTAAAACCTATGGTGCCCAAGAATTTTTAAAGGGCACCGTTTTTATTTCAAATTTTTCCGATACACAAATTCAAGCATCAATGAAATCAATGATTCCCATTCGTATTTCGTTACGATCGGAAAGTATTTCAAATCCCGAATTTACTGCCAGTTGCAATTGCAATGTTTATATCAAAGGAAATTTGTGTAAGCACATCTGGGCTGTTTTGTTAACTGTTGAAAAAAAACACCCTGATTTTTTAGATTCCAAATCTGATATTCAGATGGCCCCAGTCAAGATTGATGTCAAACAGGCCGAAAATAAAACTAAGCAAAACGAATTTAAAAAAAATCAATACGAAAAACAAAAATTACGAATCAAAGATCAAAAAAAAGAACAAAAACGCAAAGAAAATGAAATCCCGCGCGAAAAATACCCGGACGATATAGAATCAGCACTGCAATTTTTTTCTGTGAATGGTTTTGAAATTGAAAAATCGACTGATCCAGAAATTTTAAATAAGGCTAAAAAAAGCCTGTACCGTGTATTTCACCCCGACAAGGGCGGCAGCCACGACGAGGCTGTTATTTTAAATGAACATTACGACGTGTTAATTCAATTTCTCAACGAACAGAATAAAAAATAATTCTTTATTCTGGATTTTCAATCAATTGAATTTGTTCATTTTTATAATTCATATTTTTTAATAAATCCAGAATCGGATCCTGACCTGTTTTGGGTTGGTAATTAGGATCAATTTTAATTTGAGCAGTACGTTTAATTTCAATGGAATTTTTTTCGCACAATTCATACGGAGCAAATTTTGGCGCTGTCGTGTAGGCCATCTGGTTTTCGTCATATGCAAAAATTCCGTTAGCATCCAGATCTGGGAACGCTGGGCTTACCGATCCGCTGACGCGAAAAATTGTTTTTCCATTGATCAAGCGCTTATTTAGTTGCGCGGTCGCCTTTGTCCAAGACACACGTAATTTTTGTAAAATTTGTTTTTTTGATTCTAAATTAAATTCCGAAGACAATAAAGGAAGTATGATATTTTCTGATCCAGAATTTTTTCTGGCTTCTGTAAATGCTGACATCCAAATAGGACCCGGCTTTGTCGGCGACGGAGTATTAAAACCAAAAATACCCAATGCATTTGGAAATAATTTTTTCATTTGTAGCGGCATATTATAAATATGACTACCATCCCATAATCCAGAAACTGGTAAAATTCGATTGACGTCGTACACTTCGCAATGCTGCTTATTAATTCGATCTAAACAAACTTCATTTTTTTCATTTTTTGTAAAACCACCTGGATATGTTCGAACCAAATCGTCTTTGTAATAGGCCAAACCAGTACGTTGCGCGATGTCTCCGGCCATAAGCAGTGATTGCCCATTCAAATATCGCGACCTGATTTCATCGGGGGCCAGTGCGCGTCCGTGTGTTCCAAATTCTTTGGGTTCTAAATTTGATAGCCCTTCGCATCCACCTACAAAAACTAATTTAATATTTTCGAAAAATCTTTTAACTACCGGGAATGTATTTTGCGATTGGATCAAAGTTTGTAAATAGAGTGAGCGGTCTTCTAAATCAATACTTTGTCCGAATTGGTTTAATTTTCCAGTCTCAGTTGTTCCATCACTTTGAAAACCCATACCCACTAAATGGTGGCCGTTGATAATAAAAATATCCGGTTTAATATTTCTGCGCTCTAAATCAGAAAACCATGCGACCATTTTATCGTTCAATAATGGCGTTTGATTCATATGAATTTCGCCATTTTGTCGACTTAAGCCGAATTGGTGACTGTATTTGCTGACTGCAAATGGATTATTTTGAACATCCAAATTGGGTCTTAATAAAATGACGGGTCGTTTTTCAAAATTTTTATCAGATCTTAACACTTCGTTAATCACATTTTGTGACAACTGAGTATTCCCCAAATTCACATGAACGATGTATACTGGTTTTACAGTCATCGCAAAAGTCGACACGTTTACGGTCAGAAACAATATACTGATTATGGCCTTGATCATATTTCATCCTATCTGATTGCTATTACTCATTATGAAATAGCAATCAGTGGACCAAATTAAATAAGTGCAAATTAACCCAAATTTAAACCCTTATTTCCCACAGGTTGTCGTCGATGATTCTAAACCCCAGCGTGCGCCTTCAGAATCATTGGGGTTGCTTGAAAATCTGTTCCCTGCAAACTGCATCAACGCATTTTGTATCGTTAATGATTTTTCACCCGATAATTTTAAATTTGGGCATGTATCAAAATATGTCGAAATTTTTTCAATACGAGTCTGTGCCGATGAAAGCAATCCCCCGCCTGATGAACTTAATAATTGCTTCAACCAATCTTTGATTCTTTTGTCACGACTGGGTGTTGAAAAATTTTCGTATTCTTCAGAATTTAAACAACGGCCAATTTTTTGTTTATATTTAATCGCATCAAAAATAACTTCGTTACGTAAATGCATCATTGAACATAAATCTTTTGCCATTCGTCCTAAATATTCTGACTTTGTTTCTTCGCGCAATGCTAAACGTGTTTGAATTTCTTTTGTAAAATTTTGTACATTTTTAATCCCAGCACTTGCGCTTGGTGCGCCCTCGTCATAACTGATATGATTTGATTGTTGCTGAACTCCCATTGAATATTGCTCAGTACTGTATTGGTTCATTTCTGTTTTGGGTCTGTTTCGATTCTGTGGCCAAATCCAACGACGGAAACCTAATTTTTCATTCGCTGGCACATACACCAAACTTGTTACAGTCAAAAGATTTCGAACTTTTGATGGAACCGTTGACCCCATCAAATACACAATACCTGATGGACTGACTTCTTTGACAACTTCAGTGTGTCCTGTTGGCGCAGACGCACCACTGAATAAACGAACAATAAAATTTTCTGATGCGATGCTTGAACGTAACCAGATGACCCCAGGGCGCAAAGCATCTCTATTAATGGCGACTGAATAGGTATCATTTGGTAACGTTTGCGTGTTCGTCACTTGACCAACATAATTGATAAACGAACGAACGCGATCAAGCTGTGATGATTGATGGTCAAAGCGACTTGTGTCATTACTGACTGATCCACTGATTAAAAACGGTAATTTATTTTGCGCCGAAAATATAATTCGTGATGCATAAACAGCATCAGCACAATCCGTTGAAATTCCAGCATACGGGCCGCGCATAAAAACATCTTCGTTGAATTCATTTTGAATCCAAGTGCTGTATTTTTCTTCCCAGGATTCATTCCATGTTTGATCCGCGGTCCAAACTTTGGCCTGTGATATCGATGATAAAAATATAAATCCCGAAATTAAAATTGATTTTTTAAACATATATGCCCCCGATTATTTAAGTTCAGGGGCATAATAACAAAAATAATTTAATTTACTGGTGTCATGTTTCTAACAGTTCTTTTTTACAATTTAACGCCAATTAGTGGCATTCATATATAGTTACGTTGTAATCCGGCGATGCTGTCCAAACACAGCGGTCTCCTGGCTTTGGCCCTTGCGCCGCGACACATTTTGACTCATCAAAGTACCACGATTCACCGCGTGTTTCATTTCGGCAATATAAAACATTTCTGTCCCACTGAGTATGCCCTGGGATTGATGTATTCTTAATCGTTTCAACACCACCATAATACCAAGTTCTCCAGCTAAATACATCAGACTTACAAACACCACCCACGTTTGAGTATCCGGAATTACAACTCACCAACGAACACTGTCCCCATGCTGCGCCGTTTGACCAACATTGCATTGAACCTGTTCCGTTTGCGATGGCACACGATGAAGTTGTCCAAGGCGCACACACATTCGCTACACACTGACCGTTTTGTAAATTAAATCCAGCATTACAACTGGTAATCGCGCACGATCCGTAACCCGCACCGTTTGCGTCACACGTTTTGTTTCCATTACCATTACCAGAACTGCACGTTGTTGTTGAATTTGGAACACACGATTGAACATTACAAATTCCATTTGCAAAATAAAATCCAGCCTGACACGAAGTTATATTACATGAGCCAAAACCAGAACCCACAGCATTACACTGTTTTGTTCCAATGCCATAATTTGAAACTGTGCATGCCGCCAATGAATTCGGAGAGCACGCGTTCGCGACACACTGACCATTTTGTAAATTAAATCCTGCATCACATGCTGATAACGTACACGCACCGTAACTCATGCCATCGGCAGCACACATTTTTGTACCAGAACCATTATTTGCCGCACATGCAGCCGCAGAATTTGGCGAACATGCCTGGGCAACACATAATCCGTTTTGCAAAGTAAATCCTGTCGAACAAGAACTCAACTGACACGAACCATAACCTGTGCCTGAACTGTTACACGTTTTTGCACCTGTACCATTTAACCCAGCACACGCCGCCACATTATTTGGCGTACAAACATTTGCAATACACTGGCCATTTTGTAAATTAAATCCAGCATCACACGATGATAATGAACATGCGCCGTAACTCATACCGTCGGCAGCACACATTTTTGTACCAGAACCATTTGCAAAATTACAATTCGACATTGTCAATGGCACACACGATTGCGCGATACATACACCATTTTGTAAAGTATAACCCGCAGAACACATATTCAACTGGCATGTACCGTAAGCCGTGCCCACGCTGTTGCAGGTTTTGTTTCCTGAACCATTTAATCCCAAACAACTTGTTACACTATTTGGTGTACACGCATTCGCGATACACTGACCGTTTTGTAAATTAAATCCAGCATCACATGATGTGACAACGCATTTATTCCAAGACAATCCATCAGCAGTACATGTTTTTGTGCCAGAACCGTTTCCTAATACACAATTACTGACTGCGTTCGGAGTACAGGCCTGCGCAATACAAATTCCATTTTGCAAAACATAACCCGCATCACAAGCATTTAATTGGCATGTTGACCACAAGGCTTGATCAGAACATGTTTTAATTCCAGAACCATTTCCGAAAACACACGATGCCGTTGTTGTCGGAGCACAAACACCTGAAATACATTGTCCTTGGTATAAAATATATCCAGAATTACAACTGCTTGGAACACATGATCCCCAAGCATTACCCGATTTTGTTCCATTACACGTTTGATTTCCCAAACCATTATTCACTGTACAAGATTGAACATTTCCAACAGTACAGTTTTCAGAAATACACTGCCCATTCAATAAATAATAACCAGGATTACAGCCATTTAATTCACAAGCACCAAAACCTGTCCCGTCCAAAAGACATGTTTTATTACCAAACCCCACATCTGTTGAACAAATGGCTGTCGTGTTTGGTTCACAACTATTTGCTACGCAATTTGCACCCACTAAATTGAAACCGGGGTCACAACTGGTCGCTGTACATTCTTGGCCGACACCATTTCCGTCACAAAACTGAAAACCCAGACCATTTGCTGGAAGACATTCCTGCGGGACTTCCGGGCCGCAGCCAATAAATTGTGGCGCGCTGGCCTTTAAATTAATCGGAACAACTTTGTTAAATTTTGCGGTGGGTGAACAATTCGTAAAAGCAATATTTCCCAAACCCAACATAAATATTGATGCAAAAATAATTTTTGTTTTTGTACTGAGCTTTAGACAATTCAGCAGCGATAAAATCAACGATTTTAAAAAAACAAACGATTTCATATAATATCCCCTTTATTCACGTACCCATATCCCCACATACAGGTTAAACGATTTTCCTCAAAAAAAAACCGAATTCATAAACAAGCCCGCATTGAGGTCGAGCACGACAATAGCCCGGCCCCAGCGATTCAAAATAATACAACTCAAAATAATACGTAAAATATTTATACAAATTTTTACCAACAAATAACCAATGACCAAGGTCTTGCGGACTATCTATTAATCAAAAAATAATTTATGTTTAATAGATGAAAAACATTTTAATACTCAGTATTTTATTTATTTTTTCAAATCTGTGTTTCGCAGAAGAAACAAAAATTTGCTTCAAAAATATTTCACAGTTCGAACAGCATAAAAGCAAATTACCTGAAGCTATCCAAAAAATGCCGTTACATTACACTGGAAGCGTTTATATGGGCCTGGGAATGGCCGCAATCAAAATTGAATACGATCTAGAAAAAAATAAATTTTTATTTACTGCAGCGATCAGGGAAAATACCGCTTTTAGTTTTCCTGAAAAACATGCCAAAGAAATATGTTTAGAAAATGAAAAGATAACGATTACTTTAGAAAATGGTTCAAAGCCTGATATTAAATTTATTACTTACGTTAAAAATGAAACCACATTGGCTATCAAAAATGACAAAGACCCTACTAAAGAAAAAATTTCTTTAGCTTTGTCAACGAAAGATGCTTATTCAAAGATGTTTAAAAAAATTGAAGATGCGAATCCAAATAAAGACGAACAGAGCAAAGCATCATCGACATTCAAGATCGAAAAACAAACAGCTGCTGGAGTACAGTAATGAAAAATTTTATTTTAATTCTTATTTTTTCAATCAATACATTCGCTAGCAACATATTTTTTGCATCAAAAAAAATTAATTTTGAATTTACTGATGCTTCAAAACTTTCATTTATTTCTGCGATCAACGGCCCCGATTTCAAAGGGATCATAAACATTCGTGATTCAAAATATTCGCCGAAAAATATTGATTTTTATAATTTTAAATCAGACAGCGATATCAAAGTTTCTGATGAATACTGCCAGAAAAAAGTTGAACAACTGTATGGACCGCGAAATGACAGGTCGATTATGTTGGATTCGCTGAAAATTTTAAACAGCAACCACGGTTCGTTTTGCGCTGTGATCATTTCAACTGACAGTGAAATTATGACGATTAAAAAACGTTATATGATGATCGGATTTATTAAGGCTCAATCTGTACTGCTTGAATGGTCTTACACAAATGCCAAGGCTGATATTGAATCCGATAAACTTTTAGAATTTTGGAATTCGCTGAAATAGCCTAATTTCCCCGGTACCCCAAAATATCCACAAAAGTTTCGCCCCTGGCCAATGTTGATGATGGCTTTGCTCGTTGGCCTTTGATTAAAATTTTTCCTGTTGAAAAAAGTTCCTTATAAACAGATCGTGAAATATTTTTCAGATCAATATTTTGCCCCTGATCGCGCAGACTTTTTAACAACACTGCATCCAAACGCTGTCCTGTGATGTTTAAAACCAAAATAACACGAAATGAATTCGGCGGGCGCACTGGGGTGTGGTCTTTGGCGACATAGCTGTTTTCGTCAGATTCGGTCATGAAATTCTCCTTGGGCTGTTTGATCTATTTTTAATGTATTCAATTCAACAATAGGATACACCTGTGCCATGAAATTTCAAAACCCTACTTTACGCGTGAACAAATTTACAGGCATGTCTTTAAACGCTGATTTACAAACAGCTGTTCAAATGATGAAAATTACCCGCCCAACCGACATCCAAGAGCAAGCGATCCCAACGGCATTGACTGGCATTGATCTGATTGCGATTTCACAAACAGGCAGCGGCAAAACATTGGCCTTTGCATTACCTATACTGAATTTTTTGATTCAAAAGCCACAATCCAGAGCCTTAATTTTAGCGCCAAGCCGCGAAATGGCTCAGCAAATTTACAAAGTCGTTGGCCTTTTGGTGATTGATTTACCGGATTTGACAAGTTGTTTGGTCATCGGCGGAATTCCCAGCGCGAAACAAATCAGTGCGCTTAAAAAAAATCCACGCATTATCGTAGGAACACCAGGTCGATTAAATGATCATTTACTAAATAATAAATTATTATTACAAAACGTCGAACATGTCGTGATCGATGAAGCGGATCGAATGCTGGATATGGGATTTTTACCACAATTAAAAAACATCCAACAAACGATGCGAGGCGATGCTCAGACATTAATGTTTTCAGCCAGTTTTAATCCACAAATCGAAGCCATTGCAAAATTATTTATGAAATCAACAACTGTGATGATCAAATCTGCCCAGGCAGAAAAACCCGTCACAGGTCTTAAGCAACGCGTTTTATTTATCGATAAATTTGCAAAAAATGACAGGTTACTGGATGAATTAAATGGCTCTGAAGGTGGCGTCATTGTGTTCTGCGGAAACCAAGGCAGCTGTGAACGCATGGGTGAATATCTGAAAGAATATGGATATTCCGTTGATCTGATTCACAGTGCGCTTTCCCAGGGACACCGAAACCGAGTTCTTCGCGAATTCCGTGACGGCGATATTCGTATCATCGTTGCGACTGATTTATTAGCACGTGGTATTGACGTTCCGCATGTCGACCACGTTATCAATTTTGATTTACCTTATCAAGCCGAAGATTTCTTGCATCGAATTGGACGCACAGCACGCGCAGGTCGCGAAGGAAAATCATTAACTTTTGTGACCGCACAAGACGGCCAAATGTATCAAAAAATAAAACCCTATTTACAAAATGCCCGCGAAGAAAAATTAGTCGAAGATTTTGAATTTACAAAAAAAGTTTACGCTGATCGTACGAATCGTTATCAGAATAAAAAATTGGATGTTAAGCCCAAATTTGATCCAACAAAAAAAATTACAGAAAAGCCATTAACCAAAACAATTGGTAAATTTGATAAAATCAACAAACATGCCGTTGGTGATCTGGCCGCGAAACCGCCTAAAGCGCGCAATGATAAATACAAATCATTGGCAGCTAAATCAGATGGTTTCGGAAAACCCAGCGTTTGGAAGAAAAAACCAACTAAATAATCTGGCATAGACATCGCACTACATATATTCAAATGACTGTTCTGGTTGAATATGGGAAATTAGCCCCATAAACTTTGGATCGGTATCCAGAAATGAGCCATATGTCCTCAGTATTTTTAAATCGATTCCATATCGAAAAACCAAAAAATTGCATCGAGCAGGTTGAATTATTAAGCTGGATCATTCAATGTCATCAATTGGCCGAATCAAAAAATACGAATTCAGATCAAATTGAGCCTGAATTAATTGAAAAATTATTTTATCGTTACGGCGTTAAAGCAAATCAAATTTCACAAAGATATTTAGAATCTGATGATGTCCTTTCAAATGATTTTGAAAGTCATCAAATATACAACATATCGTCAACACAGAAAAATGGTTCTGATATTACAGAGCGTGCAAAATTTTTTTCAGAGCGTGCCTATGAAATATTTAAAAAATTTTACGATGTCGATCCTGATTCAAAAGGGCATTCACAGAGACCAGATCATTTAATACATGTCAGCTGCACGGGTTATATATCACCCAGTGCTGCACAAAAAATTGTTGCCGAAAAAAATTGGAATCATACCACCGACGTCACGCACGCGTATCATATGGGTTGCTATGCGGCGATGCCCGCTGTGCGCATAGCAAAAAGCCTGGTTATTTCAGAATCAATGGAGAACGAAAATTTTACGACAGATATTGTTCACAATGAAATGTGTGGGTTGCATATGAACCCTGTGGCTCAAACGCCTGAACAAATGGTTGTACAAACACTTTTTGCTGACGGCCATATTAAATACACGGCCTCTTCATCAACTTTGCCTGGCGGAAAAAATTTACGTATTATTGCGATGCTAGAAAAAGTCGTACCTGGTTCAACTCAAGATATGAGTTGGATAACGGCACCATGGGGTATGCAAATGAATTTGTCACGCGAAGTCCCTTCAAAAATTAAATTGGAAATTAAAAAATTTTCTGAAGAACTTTTTAAAAAATCTGGTCTTCAATACGATGAAGCCATAAAGTCTGTTTTTGCCGTCCACCCCGGCGGTCCTAAAATTATTGATTCTGTTCAAGAAGTACTTGAGCTGCAAAACAATCAAATTTCAGAAAGTAAAAAAATATTTTATGAACGCGGCAATATGTCGTCAGCAACTCTTCCACATGTATGGAGTGAAATTTTGAATAATAATTATCCCATTGGCACCAAAATCGTCAGTTACGCTTTTGGCCCAGGACTGACATTATTCGGATCAGTTTTTGAGGTTTGTTAAATGTTTATTTTAGTAATTCCGTTTGGCTTACAAGGTTTAGCCATGTTTTTCGATGAATTTTATTTTCATAGAAAACGCGGACTTCCTTTGTGGGAACGAATCGGTCACCCTGTTGATTCGCTGTCTGTGTTGTCTTGTTATAGTTTTATTTATTTACAACAACCCACAGATTTAAATATTCGTATTTACATCGGGCTGTGTATTTTTTCTTGCTTACTCATCACCAAAGATGAATTTGTTCATACGTCACATTGCGAAGCTCGTGAAAATTGGCTGCATGCTGTATTATTTATTTTACATCCAATCACGTTTTTTTGCGCCGGCCTGATTTGGATTAATAATTTAAATACTCAATTTATAGCTGCGCAACCAATTATTATTTTTATATTTATGATTTACCAAATTTTATACTGGAGCCCATTATGGAACAAAAAGTAAATAACGCGGTTTACAATACTTATGGCGATCGATGGTATGACGCCGACGACGACCCTGTTGCGTTATTGCGAGCTGAATCAAAAACAAAAACACCGTGGATCATTGATTGCATTAAGGAGCACAATTTATTAAATCAAAGCACCAAAGTTTTGGATGTTGGCTGCGGAGCTGGTTTTTTAAGTAATGAATTGGCCAAACAGGGTCTGCAAGTCACTGGTGTCGATTTATCCGAAGAAAGCCTTAAAATAGCCGCCAAACATGATTCAACAAAATGTGTACATTATCAAACTGCTGATGCTTACAAATTACCGTTCGGAGATTCCACATTTGATGTGCTAACGGCTATGGATTTTTTAGAGCACGTTGAAAACCCAGACCAAGTCATCAAAGAATTTTCACGCGTATTAAAGCCAAATGGTATTTTTATTTTTCACACCTTTAATCGAAATATTTTAGCGCATTTAATTATTATTAAAGTTGTTGAATGGATTGTTAAAAACACACCTAAAAATTTGCATGTGATCCAATTGTTTATCAAACCCAAAGAACTTGCGAATTACTGTGAACTTGCTGGCATGACGACAAAGGAAATGATTGGAATAAAGCCTGTGTTCAGCACGATTCCATTCAAAAATTTATTCACAGGAGTCGTTCCAAAAACTTTGAAATTTGAATTCACAAAAAGTTTGCTACTGTCGTATATGGGATTTGCTGTTAAGCGGTCATAGGAATCTGATCAAATATATAAATATGGCGATTGCGACCGTCTTCGACGACGGTTTCTGTTTTAAATAAAAAATAATTTTTTAAATTTTCATTTTCAGTAATTAATTTAACCAATTTATCATCGTCCCGATGGGGCCCCAATATCAATCGGTTTGCTTTCAAATTTCTTGCAGATGCCAATTTGGATAAAATTTCATAAATCGTCAAACCACCCACACCAGTCACACATATTGTACCTGTGATTATTTGCGAAATGCTTTCGCCACTTTGACACAAAAAATAGGCTTGTGATTGATTTTTTTGATCAAAGGCGAATTTATTAAATCTGGCTTTTAAGTTTTCAATAATTGATTCAACTTGGTCCACAAAATAAATTTTGGGGAAATTTTGACTTTTGTAAGCTGCGCCACCCAGGTAACCATGGTCACAACAAAAATCCCAGACATCTTGTCTGGGATTTAAATGATTAAACACAATTTCAAGTCGATGTGACAAACGTTGATGTGCAGTCAACTTAAAACCTGCAACAGACTATGTGTCTACGAAAGTTTTTAATTTATTTGAACGACTTGGATGACGCAATTTACGAAGCGCTTTTGCTTCGATTTGACGAATACGTTCACGAGTCACGTTAAAATCCTGACCCACTTCTTCCAAAGTATGATCTGATTCTTCACCGATACCAAAACGCATTCGTAAAACTTTTTCTTCACGCGGAGTCAATGTCGACAACACACGACGAGTTTGCTCTGCTAAATTCAAATTCACGATGGCTTCAGCCGGACTGATGACTTTTTTGTCTTCGATGAAATCACCCAAACTTGAATCTTCTTCTTCGCCGACCGGTGTTTCAAGACTGATGGGCTCTTTGGCAATTTTTAAAACTTTACGGACTTTGTCGACATGCATATCCATTTTATCAGCGATTTCTTCAGGAGTCGCTTCGCGACCCAGCTCCTGAACCAACATACGCTGTGTTCGCACAAGTTTGTTAATAGTTTCGATCATGTGAACAGGAATACGAATTGTACGCGCCTGATCGGCAATCGCACGAGTGATCGCTTGGCGAATCCACCATGTCGCATACGTTGAAAATTTAAAACCACGACGGTATTCAAATTTATCAACAGCCTTCATTAAACCGATATTACCTTCTTGGATTAAATCCAAAAATTGCAGACCACGATTTGTGTATTTTTTTGCAATTGAAACAACTAAACGTAAATTTGCTTCGACCAATTCAGATTTGGCAGCATCAGCTTCGCGCTCGCCTTTCCAAATTGCAGTATACGTTTCTTGGATCCAACGGAAGTTCATTTCAGTATCAAAATGTAATCGTTTTAATCTGATTTCAGCTTCCTGAGCCAATAATGTATATGTTCTGAATTTACCGTATGTGTGACCCGTTTCACGAGTCATTTTGATTAATTCTTTTTCGTTGGTTTCGATGATTTTTAATTTATCAACCATCGCAGCCACGTCTTTAGAGAATGTTTTTTCAACACCGTCTTTGATGCGCTTACGCAGTGATCCCATGCGGTTCACTAAATTTTTAAATTTAATAACAACACGATTGATCGTTTTACGATTGAAATTGATGGATTCGAAATTGGCCATCAATGATTCATTCAATACACGAACTTCTTCGTTTAATTTATTTTTAACATCTGGCTTTACGTTTTCATCACGTAATGTTGTAAAAGCTTTTTCAGTGTCTGTTTGGTACTGGGCAACAACACCAATCAATTGATGAATTTTTTCGATGTATTCTTTTTCGTCGTATTGGTGATCTTCGTCTTCAAGTCCGCGGAAAATCGCTTTGACCTTAATACGACCCTGATCCAAACGTTTACCTAAATTGATAATTTCATATGTACCTAGCGGCGACATTAACATCGAACGAACGATTTCACGTTCGCCTTTTTCAATACGACGAGCAATTTCAACTTCGCCGTCACGAGTTAATAATGAAACTGAACCCATCTTTCTTAAATATAAACGAACTGGGTCAGCGCCCTTAACGTCTTCGACTTCTTTGACTTCGTCTTCGTCATCATCATCTTCATCAGCATTAGCCAAAAACTCTTCTTGTTCTTCGGCTTTAGCTGCGTCGGAATATTCCGTGATAACTACGCCGTTGGCTTCAAGAGCTGTCATGAAATTATCTAAAACACTGGCTGCTGATATTTCAATCGGCAATGCTTCGTTAATTTCTTCGATCGTGATGCGGCCTTTTTCCTTGGCTAATTTAATTAATTTTTGCAATTCTTCAGCGGCAACAACTTCCTGTTGTGCAATAGTTAATGCTTTTGATTCTTCTTCGTTCTGATTTTTTTTCGACATAGAAACTCCGCGCTATAAAAACTTAATCAATTTTAAAATCAGTATTCAACAACCCGGCATTCGATCCAGATTTTATTTTTTATTTTTTAAGGCCAGGCGATTTTTTTGCAAATCCGAAAACTCTTTCAGCTTTTCAATATCAATCGAATGATCCGATCCGATTTTATTATGCTTGATGTCGTTCACCATTTTTTTTGCCTGTGTCCGTAAAAAATTCTGCTGAATTTTTTTGATCGTATCTGATAAAAATTTTTGTTCTTTGTCAGCATCAAATTCAGTAAAATTTGACTTATCAAACAACAATTCAGGTCGATCAATTTTTTCAATCAGCAGACTGAAGAACTTATCAAATTTATTCATGTCTTGTCTATACACTTGCTCTATTTTTTCAAGCAGGTCTTTGATACCTAAGTGAGTGATTTGGCTTACTATTTGCTTAAGCGTATGTGGTTCGGGTTGATTTAAAATCCAGTCGAAATTGGCACGACTCTTGAGTGCCAATTGTAACAGTAATAGCTCGACGTGCGGCGCGTTTTGCAATTGAATTTGCACAGTAATACCTGATTCAGAGGCATTCGACGCGCCTGTTTGGTCAATGTTTGCATTCACAGAAATTTGAGCTTGTGGCACAACAAAGGTTCGCCCCTGGGCGTTATTTGTGTTGTTCGAGCTGCTGAATGCGGTCCTCAGCCAAGAAAAAGTCACATTCATTCGGCCGGCAAGTTCTTCTGCGTATAAACTTTTCAACCTGCTGTCTTGAATAGATTCAAAAATGGGCTTTACTTTGTCGACCAACTTCACTTTTTGTGAAGCCTCGGCACGGTAATCCGTTGTCCATGATTGTAAAATAACGCTGAATAATTCTGGCGCGTTCGTGATTTTTTTTTGTAATTCTTCGGCACCAAATTTTTGAACAAATTCATCGGGGTCTTTGGCATCAGTTAAAATTAAACCCTTAGGAAATAATCCCTGAGCTAATAAAATAGTTAAACTTCGCTCTGCGGCGGCTTGCCCGGCGTCGTCGGAATCAAACAACACAACAACATTGGTCGTCATGCGTTTGATTAACTTTGCATGATCAGTTGTTAATGCCGTTCCCATTGTTGCAACAATATTTTTAATTCCAGATTGGTATAAACTGACTAAATCCATATAGCCTTCAACAACAACAGCGCAGTCTTCGGTACGAATAAATTTTGCAGTTTGCGCCAATCCGTATAAAATTTTACCTTTTGAAAACACATAAGTTTCCGGAGAATTTAAATATTTCGGTTCGCCTTGATCATGAATTCGTCCACCAAAAGCCAAAACTTCGCCACTGGCTGAATGAATTGGGAACATCAATCGGTCACGAAATAAATCAAAATATCCATTATTTTCTTTGCGCGCTTTGACCAATTTTGCTTCTTCAGCGACATCCAATGTGATGTGATTTTTTGTCAAATGGTTTGCCAAAGATTCCCATTCTGTCGGCGAATATCCAATTTGAAATTCCTGAATCGTTTCAGGTTTTAATTTTCTTTTTTGAACATATTGCTTGATCGGACTGTCCGATGGCGCACGTTTTAAAATTTCTTGATAAAATTCAGCTGTTAATTTATTGGCTTTTAACATTAATTTTTTTTTATCAAAATTTAATGTGTTTTGGTCTTTATTATCAGAGGTGTCTTGCGGGATCGGAATTCCGTTTTTATCAGCTAAATATTCCAAAGCCTCTGGAAAATTCATACCGTTATAATCTTGTAAAAATCTGAAAATGTTTCCTGATTTTTTACAGCCGAAACAATGGTAAACTTGTTTTGCATCACTGACTGAAAAGCTGGCTGTTTTTTCTTGGTGATCTGGGAACGGACAACGACCCATAAATCCGCCACCGCTGGGCTTTAATTGTGTATACTGAGAAATCACCTCGACAAGGCTTGATGATTCTGAAACTTTTTCGATAAATTCCTGCGGATATCGCACAAAAGTTTCCTCTCGATCAATTTATGATAATTTAGATTTAATAATTTCGCTGAGTAATTTACCGTCGGCTTGTCCTGCAGATTTAGCCATAGCTTCCTTCATCACCGAGCCCATGTCTTTGATCGTTTTTGCACCGGTCGCAATAACAATTTCTGAAACTAAAATTTCAATTTGGTCTTTGGTCATCTGAGCAGGTACATAATTTTCTAATATTTTTAATTCAGCAGTTTCTTGGTCGACCAAATCAGTTCGTCCCGCAGTTCCAAATTGTTCGATGGATTCCTTGCGCTGTTTAACTAATTTTTTAATCACGGCCATAATGTCATCAGACACGATGGGCGTTGGTCTTAATTCAATTTCTTTATTTTTGATTGCTGCATTTAAAAAACGAAGTGTGTTTAATTTAACTGAGTCTTTAGCGATCATTGCTGATTTGATATCAGCCATTAATTGTTCACGAATTTCCATTGATATCTCCTGACGATTGTTTTCAGCAGTCATTTAGATTTAATTTCAGCTGATATAAATTTTTGGACCTCTTTCAAGGTCCAAAAATTGTTTCTATTCTTCGCGAGATGGACGCTCTCTGAAACCGCCGGTACGTACCTTTTTGTTTGCACGCTTACGCGCAGCAATCGATTTCTTTTTAGCAGAAACACTTGGTTTTTCAAAGTGTTCGCGTTTTTTTACTTCAGCAAGAATTCCAGCTTTTTCGCAAGATTTCTTGAATTTTCTAAACGCAGACTCGAAGCTTTCGCCGTCTCTGATTTTGACTAGTGCCATTTTAACTCACCCGACCTTTCGTGATGGATTTTTTTAAAATAAAATATTCAGAATGAAACAAACTATGATAGCCAATGTCGGAACGCAAGAATTTGATGATAAAATGATGATTTTGGCTCTGAAACTGGCCAAAAAATCAGAGGCCATCGGCGAAGTCCCTATTGGCGCGATTATAACTGCTGCAAACGGACAAATTTTGGCCCAAGCAACCAATTTACGAGAAACAAGGTGCACAGTTTTAGGGCATGCCGAGCTGGTTGCAATTCATAGAGCCAATCAAAAATTGCAATCATGGCGACTGAATGATTGCACAATGTACGTCACACTAGAGCCCTGTTTTATGTGTGCTGCTGCTTTGGTGCAATCCAGAATTTCGCGAGTCGTGTTTGCAACGCGTGACCCAAAAGGCGGAGCACTTGGAAGTTTGCAGAACTTGTCGAACGATCCGCGATTTAATCATCAATTCAATGTTGAATCAGGATTAATGGCCGACGATGCAAGTTTAATTTTGAAGAATTTTTTTAAAAAAAAACGGGTTAAGAGTAGAATTTAATAGCCGTATTTAATTTTTAACATCTAACCGATAACCATGGCTGGGCACCGCAGTGATTTCGCAATTGAAGCCTTCGATTTTTTTCTTTAAATAATTAATTTGTGAATCTACATTTCGGGGCGTGACGTCTGAATGACCCCAAACCTTTTTCATAAAATCATCGCGCGATACCAATTCGTTTTTATTTTTGATCAATAAATGCAATATGTCGAATTGCTTTGGTGTTAAAAATATTTCTGTTGCTTCGACATGAACCAAACGTGAAGCCATATTTAATACCAAGTTTCCAACAGTTAATAAATTTTTATCACCGTTGGCCGATTTTTTATCAACCAAGATTGGGTGGATTCGTTTTTGTACGCGCAAAAGTAATTCTTTGGGATGAAATGGTTTTGAAATGAAATCATCACCACCGGACTCTAAAGTTTCAATCCGCTCATCTGTAGTGACAGCGCCTGATATAAAAATAATTGGTATGTTTTTTAATTGCTGATTGGCCTTAACAACTTTGCAAAGTTCGACGCCTGTCATATAGGGCATTTTATAATCCATTAAAATTAAATCGGGCTTATAGCTTTCAATCAAATTCAGTGCTTTTTCGGCTTGGCAAATATATTTGCATTCAAAAAGTGGTGATAAAATTTCTGACATCAACATGCAGCTTTCTTCGAAATCATCTATAATTAAAATTTTTTTCATTTATTTATACACCTTTGAATTTAATTTTTTTGGATTCCAAAATTTTTTTCATTTTTTCTCTGTTATCGCCCTGAACTTCAATAACACCCACATTGTTTGCAACAATATAAGTGCCGCCAACGCCACATTTAATTTTGAATTCTTTAGTCAGGTTTTTAAGAAACAGATCCTGAGTTGGTAATTGATCCAAAACAGTTACAATTTTTCCGCCACGTCCATTTTTTTCAATACGAAACACAGCTGTGAAATTATTTTTTTCTAAGAAACTGTTTTCTGCAGATAATCGAGCTTGTTTTTCAGCGCTGCCATCAAGCAAAGCCTTATCTTTCGGGTCGTCAGAATAAACCAGTACGCGATCTTTTGTAGACATTAGATCAAACTATCGCCTAAACATTTTTTTGTCTAGAGCTAATTTTACGTATTTTGGGTTGGCAGATCTTGTTGATCGGGTCCATGGATCGGCTTTTCATTCAAAACGTGCCGAGTCAACTCTGCACCGTCGAACCTAAACATTTGCGGCTCTGAATCCATGACGGTGATCAAATTCACAGGACGTTTCCAAATACGATTTAGATTTTTTAATGTTTCATCCATATATTTAGGCTGTAAATCAAGACCTTCATGGACGTGATGCAACAGCAATTCGCCACGATTTTCAAAATTGGCATCATCAATTTTTATAATTGGTTGACCAAAATTTGCCATTTGAAACAGTAATTGTGATTTTATCGCTTTGAAATTTGTTGTATCAATTTCAAATTTTCCTGTTTCATTGTTCATTTTATAAACAAATAATTTATTTTTTTTGCAAAAATCTTCTGTTAAAAATTCATCAATAAATGTGACGTCATTATAAATTTTTCGAACTTCAAATATTTTTTCTGTACCCAGATTTAATTTTTTATCCCAGTTTTTTTTGTCGCGAACATCATCACAATTTTCCCAGTCTCGGCCAAATTGACCTGTGTTCCAACGATTTTCAATATCACGCATCAATTCTATGCCCACTTTGTAGGGATTATAACCCCCCGTCTGCATAAACATCGTACCTGCGTGATGATCAGCAAAATCAATAATTTCAGAATCATTTAAAATATGTTTTGTCATCATTTTCGAATGCCAATACGAAGCCCAGCCTTCGTTCATTGTTTTAGTCATTCCCTGTGGCGCAAAATAATAAGCTTCGTCTCTGATCATCGACAAAACATCTTGTTGCCAGTCTTCGAGTGGTGCATTTTGAATTAAAAAACCAATAACGTCGCGCACGGGCTCTGTTGGGAATTGAATTTTTGCACGCATTTTTTCTAACTGATTTTGTCGTTGTTTTTCGATTTGATCAGGTGGGTTGATATAATGTTGCATGTAAGGTTTGTTCACTCCAAATAAATATTCAGATTCTTTGGCAACATGTTTTTTTTCTTTAAAATCAGTCGGACCATTTAAAATCGAATGCCGGTCAATTAAATTTTCAAGTGATAAACAGACATCAATAAATTTTTCAACAGTTTCAAAGCCAAATTGATCCATATACCGACGAACACGCGTTGCGTGGTTCGCCATTTGATCCATCATTTTTCTGTTTGTTTTCGAAAACCAAATATTATTTTTAAAAAAATCACAGTGACCATAAACATGGGCCATGACTAATTTTTGATCCATCATGGAATTGCCTTCCATTAAATAGGCATAACATGGGTCTGTATTAATCACCATTTCATAAATTTTTGATAATCCATATTCGTAAGATTTCGAAAGCTGTTCGTATTCCATACCAAATTTCCAGTGTGGATAACGCACTGGAAAACCACCATAGGCAGCGATTTGACTGATTTGGTCATAGTTAATTAATTCAAAAACTGTTTCAAAACAATCCAAGCCGCAGTTTTTTGCAATCTGTAAAATTTTTTTTCGTTCGTTTTCAAGTTCGAGGGTTAAATTTGCCATTTAAATCCTACTTCCCTTTTCCTAAAAAATCTTTGATTGAATCCAAAATTTTATCGCGCGATTCGATTTGGCTTAAAGTCATTCGCTCGTCATTTGAAAAATCTTTTTGTAAATCTTTAAGGAACTGGCCGCTGCCGTATTTGCTTTCGACTTGGCCATAAGAAAATACATTCACACGCGGCAAAAAATATTCTTTGATTAATTCGATACAAACTCGGGTGTCTTCGCCGCTCCAGTTATCGCCATCGCTGAAATGAAACGGATAAATATTCCAATCGGCGACGGGGTAATCGGTTTCGATCATTTGCTGGCATAATTTATACGCCGAACTGATCAGCGTACCGCCGGATTCGCTGGTTTTGAAAAATGTATTTTCATCAACTTCTTTAGCGGAAGCATCGTGAATAATAAATCTGGTTTCTAAGCCCTTGTAATGTTTTTTCAACCAAGTATTAATCCAAAAAGATTCTAATCTGACAATTTCTTTTTGCTCATCACCCATCGATCCAGACACATCCATCATGTAAATGACAACTGCATTTGTGTGGGGTTTTTGAATTTTTTTAACAGTTCTGTATTGGTAATCGTGACGAATCGGAATAATGACAGGGTCATCAGGATTATAAGAACCTGATGAGATGTATCTGGACAATGCTTTTTTATAAGTTTGCTTAAACTTCCGAAGTCCTTCTGGCCCTACCGGAGCAATTCCTGAATATTTATTTTTTTCTGATATAATATTTTGTGCACCCTTAGGTTGAATGTTTGGTAACTCTAATTTTTCTCCCAAAATCGTAGCTAATTCATCCAGCGACATTTCAACTTCTAACATGTGCTCGCCAGAACCACTGCCAGCTTGGCCTTTGCCGCTGCCGCCTTGGCCGTCAGCTGATTCGCCCTCTTCGCCTTCGCCCTGACCGACACCCTGCTCTTTTTCTTTGGCCCCGAAACGAAATGTTGGAATATCGATCCTGGGCAACGGAATTTTAATCAGATCATTTTCTTGTTTTCCAATCAATTCTCCGTTCGTCACAAATCGCTTAAAATCATCGCGCACACGGCCTTTGATTATATTTTTAAAGCGATTCTGATCTTCACGAATTGACATTCAAAAGCTCCTTCGAATATGAAAATTTGATTATGACCTGTTTTTAACGTCTCCGCGTGCAAAAATACTGGCGACATAATGTAAAACATCCGTGGCCGAAATTTCATCATAACCAAAATCTTTAATTAATCTGGATTTAACGATATCAATTTTTTCTTGTGTTTCTTTGTCAGAAACAGAACTCACAAGTGAAGTCAGTTTTATACTGTCTTTTTGATCTTCAAATAATTTAAGTTCCAAGGCTCGATGCAGCCGTTCGTTCATTTTGTAATTAAATTTTTTGCCGTCCAAGGATAATGCTCCGATATAATTCATGACTTCACGCCTGAAGTCGTCTTTGCGTGATTCTGGAATTTCAATTTTTTCTTCAATTGCGCGCATTAATCTTTCGTCGGGCTCTTCATCACCACCAGTAAATTGATTGCGAACTTTTTCGCGCTGAGTATAGGCTTTTAAATTATCGATATAATTTCCACACAACCTTTGCAGCGCGCCTTCATCGGCACTGATCGCGCGCTGCACTTCAGATTTGATTGTTTCTTCATATTCTTGCTTAACAACGCTTAATAATTCTTTGTATTCCTGCTTAAGCTCTTCGTTACCAATCAGAGAATGATGTTTGAGACCGCTTTCAAGTTCATTCATAACCATAAACGGATTCACAGATCCCTTGTTCATTTGCTGAGCCAACACCAATGCATTTGATAACTTGTCTTGAATATACCTTGGGGAAATCCCATCAAGACCTTCGCGAGTTGTTTCTTTACGAAGTTCTTTGACGTTATCTTCTGTGAAATTTGCTAATGTTTTACCATTATACAATTTCAATTTTTGCAACCTGGTCAGGTTTGCTTTTTTCGGTTTTTCAAGTCGCGTCAGTATGGCCCACATCGCCGCAGTTTCAATGGTGTGTGGTGCAATTGAAATTCCACGTAAACGTTGTGAGTTGAAATCTTTTTTGTAAATATTTACTTCTTGTTTTAAACGAGTAATGTACGGAATATCAATTTTCACTGTTCGGTCCCGAAGCGCTTCCATAAATTCGTTGTCTTGGAGCCTGCGGTATTCGGGTTCATTGGTGTGACCGATGATGACTTCGTCAATGTATGTCTGAGCAAATTTTTTTGGCTTAATGCGATGTTCTTGCGACGCGCCCAATAGGTCATACAAAAATGCGACGTCTAATTTTAAGACCTCAACAAATTCAATCATACCACGGTTAGCAACGTTAAATTCTCCGTCAAAATTAAATGCACGAGGATCAGAATCAGAGCCGTATTCAGCAATTTTTCGATAATTAATATCACCGGTCAATTCTGTTGAGTCTTGATTTTTTTCATCCTTGGGCTGAAACGTTCCAATCCCGACTCGGTCGGCTTCTGAAATATATAATTTTTTAACTTTCACGTGTGATAAAACTTTCATCAGATCATTATTATATTTTTCCATCAAATTTTTAAAAATAAATCGCGAAGGCGGACACAACTCGCCATTAATTTTTATTCTGAAATCTCCGTCTTGGCCGCGATTTAAATCGTCAGTCACAGCTTGGCGCATGTCTTCAGGAATCAGCAGCAATGGTTCTTCGTTCATTGGGCTTGGGTAAATTCGAGTGTCTTTCCCGAATAAACCATCCAATTTTCCCGATTCATCTGTCCATTCAAAAGTAAATAACGAACCTTGTTCAGTTTTCGAATAAGCTTCAAGACCTTTTTTCAACATTCTGCAAATTGTTGATTTTGCCGAGCCCACAGGACCATGTAATAAAATAACTCGTTTTTCAGTTCCATAACCCAAAGCCGCAGCTTTTAAGACGTTCACCAATTTCATTAACTGGACATCAAGGCCAAAAACTGCGTCTTTACCGTTATTTGGTAAATCATCAAAAAATTTATACCGAATCACTTGTTTTTTAAAATCAATATACTCTTCGGTTCCAGCTTCAATAATCATATCGAACATTCGTTGGTATGCATTGCGTGTTATTTTTGGATTTTTTTTAATTAAATCTAAATATTCTAAAAATGTTCCGTTCCAATTTGCGACTGGCGAAGCCTGTGCTGCTTGATTTTTTTCGACGATCAGTCGAAAATTATGAGACATTGAATTCGATGAAGACATGGTTTTCTCCTTAAAAAAGGGAATTATCTTACATCTTAGATTATGCACCTGATCATTCAGGTTAGAAAATTAATATTATTTTATAGTGAGTAGTTTGTATTCTTTGGGCCGGGCCAGGACAAAAGTCTCGTTCTGAGATCCAGAAAGAACCTGGCGTGATTTGAAGATCCATATAAATTTAACACGATCATTTTCAATTGTTACTTTTTTCTGCCCGTCCATTGATAATCCATCAGGCCCCAAGTCGCCACGCTGTTCGATTTCAACTGTCGCCATTTGATTTTTGCATATTTCAGACAAAATCGGCGATTTGCGGCATTCAAAACCGCGCGATTTTAAATTTTCTCCGTGGATCAACGACCACATAATGACTGGGTCAATTTCTTGTTTAAATAACGGTTTTAATGTTCTGCCCGCAAGCGGACCATAAATATAATATTTTTGTGGATGTATAGCGTATTGTAAATTCGTCCTGGTCATTAATAAGCTTCCGACTTGGTAGCCAAGCAATGCCGTCACTTCTAAGCGGATAGCTTCGTTTCGTTTTAAAAAAACATCAATGGATACGTTATTTGTTGTGTCATTCGTTTTATCAGTGATTTGCGCCTTTGTTGCGAAATTCAAGACATCAGCGGATGTTAGAGGGCGTGTTGCATTGGAACCACAGGCAACCAAAAAACAATATCCAGAAATAACCAAAAGTTTCTTTATCATCTAAACATTATAGGTATAAAATAGACCAGAATGGCAACACTGAAATTTAAACATTTTATTTTATTTTTAATCAGCTTTGCGTTATTGATCTATTCAGAATTTCCTGGGGGCGCTCTCTTATCGCTGCTGGCATGGATGCAATTGTCATTGTTGTTGTGGAAACAAAAGTTCACGGCTAAAAATCAAATGAAATTTTTCATTTTATTTTTATCATTAATTCCAACATATTTTTTATGGGGCGCAGTTAATTCGTTTATTTCCATATACGCCAAAGAAAGCCATTTTGTATTTGTTGTTATGTACGGGCTATTAAGTTTCATCGTCTGTTTTTGGATCACACTTTTTTCTGTATTTAGCTACGCTTATGCAAAAAACGACGATACGTTGCTTGAAGTTTATTCGAATTGTATTTCGGAAATTAAAAATCAGAAGTTCGTTTTTATGTACGTCAGCTTACTTGTATTTTTAATTTCTATTGCACCAATACCCATCACTGCTGACTATCGAATCGTCATCGGAATTATATCTGCCCATTTGTTTTTACAAAAAACGGCGCTTGTGTCTATGTTCAAACAAAATTAATTATTCACTGGCTGGCTTGCGATTTTCGTTCAAAGGCTGAACATCAACAATTTTATTTTGAATAATTTTTTTCTTTTCTGGATCATTTTCTAAATCGAATGCTTTCTGAAAAGACTGGAATGCTTTGTTGTTTTGTTTTAATTTTAAATATGCATCGCCCAAATGATCGGCGATGATTCCAACCTCGGGTAATAATTTGTGTGCTTTTTCTAAAAATTGAACTGCTTTTTGAAAATCACCTTTTTGGTAATAGACCCAACCAATTGTGTCCTTGATAAATGCATCTGTTTGATCCAGCCGGGCAGCTTTTAAAGCCAGCTCTTCAGCTCGAGACAAATCTTTTTTCATTTCTGCTAATGAATAAGCAACATAATTTAAAGCTTGTACGTGGTCAGAATCAATTTCGATGACCTTATTCATATGAGACATCATGTTTTCTTTGTCGTCTTTACGATCAAAAAGAGTACCTAAAAAATAATTCAGCTGGGAATTTTTAGGGAACTTAGCGTCGGCAACTTTTAAATATGAAATGGCTTCATCATATTTTTTTTGCTCTTCAAGTATTTGTGAAATGATCAAAAAGCTTTGAATATTTTCTGATTTTTTCGCAATCGATTCTTTCATCATCGACAAAGCCTGATCACCGCGACCTGTATTTTTTAATAACGTCGCTGATTGAATTCGTGAATCTTCGAAATGATTGCTGGCCGGCTGTATTTCTAAAAATGTTTCAATGGCTTTATCGATTTTTTGAGTTTCTTGATAGACAGCTGCTAAATAAAATTTAACTTTGTCTGATTCTGGAACTATTTGGTGTAATTCTGATAATTTAACCTGAGCCTTGTCATACATTTTTTTATCAATTAAAATCAGTGCCATTTTTAATTTAATTTGAATCTGGTCGTCTGTCGCTGACTCTAAAATTTCGAGCTGTCCAAACGCATTGTCATAATCACCTTTTTCAATATAATATTGCGATAAAACTTCAGCTAATTTTGCGAACGGGCCTTTTTGTTTTTGATATTCAGCATAGAATTTAAAACTGGCTTCTTTACCATTTGATTTTTCAATAATTCGACCCAAGATCTGCACGGCCTCGAAAAAATCTGGTTTCAATTTCAAACTTTCAGTTAAATCTTTTTTTGCATTCGGCAATGATGCAGAAACCCCGGATTCAATATAAACTCGAGCACGGTAATAGTGCGCTAAATATTTTTGTTCAAAATTTTTCTGTCGAATCAATAAGCTGAAATGAGAAATTGCTTTAGAGTATTCTTTTTTTTCTGAATACAACGCTGCCAGATATAAGTGTGCTTCTGTATCCGTCGGTGATTTTTGAATTAAATTCTTATACAAAGTCTCTGCACGATCGAATTTTTTTTGCGCAGACAATAGCCCCGCAACAAATAAAACTGTTTCACGCTTGTTTGAGTTTTTCTCTAAGGATTTTTCACCCCAATACAAGGCATCACGCAATTGGCCTTTGCGGTAATATTCAACAGCTATTCGATACGATAATAATTCTGAATCTGGATCTAAAACGATGGCTGATTTAAAATTTTCAATCGCACTTTCAGATTTACCATCCAAAGAATCTAGCTCTGCTTTTAAAAAAAATGTATCTAGTTTAATTTTTTGTTCGATTTCGCTGGCTGTATTTGATTCTAAATACTCAGCTGTAGCAGTCACTGATGCTGGTGCTCGATTATGATCATTCAACGAAGAATCAAAATACGGAAAAGGTACAGATGCGCACCCAATTTGAAGTAGTGAAAATACAACAGCGGTAAATATGTTTGAGCTTTTCATAGTGCTCCTTTGAATATTTATCGGCTGAATACTAATTATCACTGGAGTCCAGAGTGATTAAAGCATGTGCTTTTTTATAAAAACTGGACCCTTGTTTCGCTTAATTTTAAAGCTAAATTAGATCGCTAATTAAAATATAATTTGCGATTCTTTAAAAGAACATAACTTACTGAAATTACACATTTTTATTAAATAAATTTGATTACAATTTGGCGCCAATTTGAGTCTAAATCCAATAAGCGCTTGCTCACCAACCCGACTTTGGTTGAGTTGCTTGACAAGGGGTGGCGGCGGGGATATTTTGCGCTGGAATAAGCCAAAGCATAAGTAGGCGAAAAGCCTTAAGTTTTAGCTCAAAACATGGAGGAAAAATGAATCAAATGAATCCAACAATCGGGCAAAATCCGGTGGATGCTATGAACACAAAACCTACAACAAAAGTTAAAATCATCAAGCGTTACCAGAATCGAAAACTTTATGACACTCAACAAAGCTGTTACGTCACTTTAGACGACATTGCTAAAATGATTCGTGCAAGCGAAGAAGTTATGGTTATTGATAACAAATCAAAAAATGATATCACCGCAGCAACTTTAACTCAGATCATTTTTGAATCAGAGAAAAAAGCTTCACAGTATGCTCCACTTTTCACTTTACGCGAAATCATTCAGCATGCGAATGGAAGTATTTCTTCGTACCTTGCTAAATTGGGAGCATTCCCAATTGATTACATGACAAAGCAAGCTGCAGTGAATGTTCATATCGAGCGCGCATCAACTGATGACCTTAAACAAAATTTAGAAAATCGCGTTGCAACGGCTGCACGGATGAATACAGATGCGACATCAAAGGTCGTTGCAGAAAAAGCAATGGTATTACCAGGTTCAAATCTTGAAGATGAAATGCCAAATTTACCATTACCAAGCAGCAATCAAAATTTTAATTTATAATTGAAATATTAAATGAAGATTTTAAAAACCCACCTAACGGTGGGTTTTTTTTGGACCAATTACTGCAAAACAGATATTGAACTTCCGCCATCAAAAAAATATTTCATATCATATCCGTAATGCGAATATTTAATCCGGTTGTTCTAAGGACGCCCATGTTTTCAGTTTCAAATAGCCAGTCTGTTTTCAAATTACTTAAAAACCAATTCAATCCTGACGCCGAAGAATTTTGGGGTCTATTTTTAAATAACCATCTGAATGTGATTGATTATAAATTAATTCATCGAGGCACAATGGACAGCTGCTTTGTTCACCCCAGAGATCTTTTTAGAGAAGCACTTCGGTTAAACAGTTGCGCCATAATTATCGCACACAACCACCCCAGTAAAAATTTAGACCCTTCAGAATCTGATATATTATTAACTCGCAAATTTAAAAAGATAGGCGCACTCATACAAATACCCATTATTGATCACGTTATTTTTTCAGACTTAAATTATTACAGCTTCAAAGAACATTTGATGATTTAACATGAAATTAATTCGATGGATCGCTTTCGAATGTGTCATTATCATTCGCTTGATTTGTGGGCTTACGAATCGGCTTAACGCTGGTGACCTGTAAGTCGTCTGATAAAGTGATGTGGTATCCATTTTTTTTAGCGTTTTCAATAAATGTTTTAGCGTATTCTTTTTTAGCTTGTTGATCTTCTATTTGATAAGCTTGAGATTCATAGGATTTTCGATCAAAAGTTTCCGTCAAACTTTGGTCGCCAGCCATAGAGTTGTCTTTGGCGATTTGCTTTTCGACCGGAATATCTGACATCGAAATGTCTTTGGATTTAGTCTGTGGCAACTTATTTTGAGAAAGAGTTGATTTGATTTTATTGACCGAATCTCTTTCCTGTTTTGCAATATCGGCCTGAGCCTGTTTCATATATTTATTCACCAGATCATCTGGTGAAAGTTTTTTTTGAACTGATTTTTCATTTTGATTTGATTTTTCAAAATAAATAGAACCAAAAATACCCAAGCAGATGGCTATGACGACAAACAATATGTAATTCAGAAACTGGTTGATCCATTTCATTAATCTAGTATCGGCTGAAAAGAACAAAAAGTTAAATCGTCAATTGGCTTATATTGAGACGTTTTTTGGTGGATTCAGAGGAATAATAATCACAAATTCCGTGCCGATGCCCTTTTGCGATCTGACTTGGATTTCTCCGCCGTGGTTTTGAATAATTCCATATGAAATACTTAAACCAAGACCAGTTCCTTGTCCGACATCTTTTGTTGTAAAAAATGGTTCGAATATTTTTTCAAGTGTCACAGAATCCATACCAACCCCGCTGTCCTGTATCGAAACTTGAACGCGACCCGGTTGTCCCGAACTGGCTTTCATCGGTATTGTTGTTACCCAGATTTGACCTGTACCTTGAATAGCCTGAACAGCATTTGATAAAATATTCATAAATACTTGGTTAATTTGCGAAGCATAGCAATGTACTTTCGGAATAGGTTCGTACTGTTTGTGGACCTGAAGCCTGTTTTTGATTTCACCTTGCAATAGTTCAAGCGTTGTATCCAATGATTCGCGAAGATCGATTTCTTTGAGTTGCGCTTCTTCGAGTCTGGAAAAATTTCTTAGACCTAAAACAATATCACGCGTTCGCTGAGCACCGTCTTGGCATGATTTAATCAGCTTTGGCAAATCTGATTTGATATATTCGTAATCAATTTCAGCTTTCAATATTTTTGTTTTTTCTGGATTTTTTTCTAAGCCGTCGATTAAATTAAATAATTTTTGAGAATAATCTTTAAGATGAGTTGTATTGCTAAAAATGAATCCAATCGGGTTATTTAATTCATGTGCTACGCCTGCCACCAATTGTCCAAGACTGGTCATTTTTGCGGAATGAACTAATTTTCCTTGTGCAGATTTCAATTCAGTATTTGCCAGTTCGAGTTCTTTGATTTTTTTTCGAAGATCCGAACGTGTTTGATAAATTTTATACGACATTTCGTTAAATGTTTCCGTTAATAAGCCAATTTCTGTTCTGTTATTGATCGGCAATTGAATTAATTGGTCTGTATTATCAAATGACCGAAAACCTGCGATCAAACGCTGGACTGGCTTTAAAAACCAGTTTGTTGTGACTAATATTGTGACCAATAAAAAAATTGAAACAATCGAAATGATACTTAAAAATGCGATCCTGATATTTTTTAATATAGCCTGGGAATCCTGTTTGGTCGTGCCCAGACCAATATAAAATTTTGATCGATCCCATGATAATGGATATAAAATAAATCCTAAATTTTGATTTCGATCATCAAATTCAATGAATTGTTCGTTTTTATAATTTGCAGGATTGATTTTAATTTTTTTAAATTCATCCTTAGTTGCTGAAATAATCCGGCCAGAATCAGACAAAAGGAAAATTTCAATTTTAAGTCGATTTTTAAGTCGATTTAAAAAAATGTCCTTAAGGTCGATCATTTGTTCAAAATATCCGATGGGCTTACCCGATGTCGAAACAACTTTTGAAAAAAGAACCAGGGACATTTTTTCTTTTGAAGAATCGACGAAACCAATGTCTGATTTATCTTTTAAATAATTTAAATATTTTTCATTCAATAATATTTTCTCAGAGCTTTGGCCGAAATTTCGTATTAAATTTTTATCATCACGAAAAGTTGTCGCAAGCTGGCGACCTTCGCGGTCATAAAACGAAACTGAAGCGATGGCTGATTTTTGAATCCATTCGGCGGCAATTAATTTTAATTGCTCTTCGTCGGCCACAGATAAATTATATTGTAAATTTGCATCACGGTTATATTTATCGCGCGTTTGCATGACCAATGAATAGTAATCCGAAATAATCGATTCAATTTCACGGCCATTGCCCTGTAATCGCTGAGTCACTTCAGTTTCCAGAGCACGCTGAAATTTAAAAACGGAATACCAGCCCATAAAAACCAGCGGTATAATAGAGAAAATAATAAACCAAATAATTAAAACAGAACGCATCGATTTGTATTTGGTTGTTTTAATTTTATTCATTTTGTTTTATTTCAATAATATAACGTTTAAAACCCTTAGGCATAGATCTTGGGTGCGGCTCAAAAACCAGCTCAAGTGGTCCGAACTGTTTTAAAAAATCTTCAAGGACCGATTTGTTTTCATCCGGGAACGAAAAGTGAAAATAACTGGTGCCTTCGTTTTTCATCCAACCCAATTCAACTTCGCCAGCTTTTTTACCACCAAGACCTATAATTTTTTCTTTAGCTACTAAAATAACCTGCTGAACATCTGTGACGGTCAGTCGCCCGCGAAACAGTCCGCCAGATTTATTTTTATCAATTATTTTTTTATCTGTTAAATCTGGAATTAGTTTTTTTTGTTCAGAGTTGGCTGTTATGATCTGTGCTGGCAGAGGATTTATTTTTTCATCAATTTTAATTTGCGTTGGGTTTAACGGCATTGACGTTGGTTGTATTTCCGGCAGCTGTTGATCCGTGTCAATCGTCGAGCGCGCAATTTTAATTTGCTGAATTTCCACAGTATCCAGATTTTTTTCAGCGAGTAGAGATTGAAAAAAATTTGGTCGATAACCCAGGGTTGCTGCAAATATAACGACAACTATGACGATCGGTACATATTTACGAATTTTAAAAAATGAATTTTTAGCGCTGACCGGCGCCTTGGCAGAATTTAAAATTTTGATACGAGGGATGTCGTATGTGCATAATTTCAAATTCTGTAATTCGTCTTTGAAATTTTGTATTTGAACTGCGTACTTTTTAAAGACGACTGAACGATTTATTTCAGCTTTTAAATCAGATTTTATTTCTGACGTGACCACGTTTTTGTTTTCAATAATATATTGAATAATGTCGTCGTAAATAAAAAATTGTGAGTTTGTACTTGCACCATATTTTTTGAACGCAAAGACATAGTTTATTTTTTTAAATTCTGAATTTTTAGGAATAATTTTATAAATTGTGTTTTTAATTTTTAAGTCAATTTCAGCATACGTGCATTTAAAAATTGTGCCGAGCTGTTTTTTTGATAATTCACAGAATACATAACCCACCAAAATTGCTATTTCATCTTTGGTTAATTTTTTAAAATATTCAGGCCAAAGTTTAATTTTCGATTCTTCGAATTCAGCAAATATTAAATTTGAAGGCACCGTCGGTGCTTTAAAAAAATATTTGCAGCATTTATTGAAATAATCAAAAATTTGATTTTCAGATATTTCAGACCGACTTGATATTGTGTATGAAAAAATATCCCGCGCCTGCGCTGAATTGGGGAATAGTAGATGAGTCGTTATCCACTCTGTTTGAAATTGATTTGAATCCATTTAAATTATGTTAATCGATGGTTAACTGACTGAGAAGGTCTAATTGGTCCAAGACTTTACCAGATCCCATGACAACACATGTCAGTGGGTCTTCAGCGATAGAAACCGGAAGCCCGGTTCGTTCGCGCAACAAAACATCTAAGTTAGCCAATAAGGCTCCGCCACCAGTTAAAACTATTCCATTTTCAACGATATCAGAAGCCAACTCTGGCGGCGTTTTTTCAAGTGCCGTTCGAACTGCATCAATGATTTCAGATAACGGGTCCATTAATGCGTCATTAATTTGTGAACTGGTAATTTCAATTGTTTTTGGTGCACCAGCCACAAGATCACGACCGCGAATTTCCATCGTTTTTTCTTGTTCAAACGGATAGGCATTTCCGATTTTGATTTTAATCGATTCAGCAGTTCGTTCACCAATTAATAAATTAAATTGGCGTCGAACATAATTCACAATCGCTTCATCAAATTTATCGCCAGCGACTTTGATCGATTTACAATAAACAATTCCGCCCAATGAAATGACCGCAACGCCTGTTGTTCCACCGCCCATATCAACAACCATATTTCCAGATGGTTCCGTGATTGGCAAACCCGCGCCAATGGCTGCCGCCATCGGTTCTTCGATCAAATGGACTTCACGTGCACCTGCAGATTGTGCAGCTTCTTTAACAGCGCGTTTTTCAACCTGAGTAATTCCATAAGGGACACAAATAATAATTCGGGGGCGAACTAAAGATTTTTTTTCGCCAATTGATTTTTTAATAAAATAACCCAGCATTGCAGATGTGACTTCGAAATCTGCAATAACGCCGTCTTTGATGGGGCGGATGGCGACGATGCTGCCTGGAGTACGGCCCAACATTTCTTTGGCTTCTTTGCCGACCGCTAAAACGCGATTTTGTTGTCCACGATAATTTTTTTGAACAGCCACCACAGATGGTTCATCCAAAATAATACCGCGACCTTTAACGTAAACTAAAGTGTTCGCCGTTCCTAAATCAATAGCAATGTCGTTTGAAAAATAATCTGCAAATCTGTCGAATAATCCCATTGGTAAAATTCTAAGAATTTAAAAAAAATTGGTCAATACAGATGTTTAACGCAAACCGACGAGATTGCTCGTCGGTTTGGTTTGAATTTTAAATATTTATAAAATCTGCAAAATTTTACTGGCGTACGCAGCTTGATTCCAATGAATAACCCGGCGCTTGGATTTTCATTGTGCTTGGAGTCGTTAAACCAGAAACCAATCTATAAGATTCATACGTCGACGAAGGTGATACGTTGATCGACAACGAATTTTGAACCGGGCTGGTCATTTCTAAATTTGAACTGCGAATTGGCTTTACGCCTGACATTTCAAATTCAGATGCGGGCTTTAAAACCATGACTCTGGTGATTTTACCGTTGTCGTTTTCTTTGACCATACATTTTAAATTTTGACCATTGATCGCAGCGCCTGCATTAAAATTGTCTTGTCCTGCGCAGGATACAATCAATAAAGTGTCCTGTTCATAATCTGGCGTAATTTCAATACGAACTTCAGATCCCGCAAAACCGGAAACACTGGCAGATTTTCCGTTACGCAGCTGTGCTGATAATGATAATGTATCCGCAACAGTTCCTTGGCCGGCTTTAAATTTCAACTTCAACATTGCTAATTTTTCTGAACTAAATCGGCGCGTTATATTAAAATATCCACCAACATATGATTTTGTATTTTCCATGTTCGCATACAAATTTAAATCTGCGCCATTTGCAAAAACTTGAACTGGCATGTCAGTGACAGAGCCCGCCGCAGTTCCGTTTGCAACTTCGATGCTGCAAACCAAATTTTTCATCTGAATATTTTGACCTGGTTGATTTGGATATCCGGGTTGATTTGGATATCCAGGGTAATTTGTATTTCCACCAACGTTATTGGCCATATTACATTTATATTGAATATCGTTCGTGCTGACCGTCAGATTTTGATTTGAAACACGACATTGTTGGCCAGCGGTTAATGTATTTAGATTAGCACAGGCATTTTTAACCTGCTGAATATCTGTAGAAGTTGTGCTGTTTTTAATAAAGAAATAGGCTGCTATAGTTGGCTGTGTACATTCGCCATTAACGATACCCGTAGTTGTTGCGACCGGTGCTGCCACTTGACCACCACCGCCACCACCTTTATCTGGGCAACCAGATAAAATAGCCATTACTGATAACATAGAAAAAACTTTGAATGATGTTTTCATAAAAACTCCTGTTTTAAATATTCACAGAATATACAAAGCAGTTTCCAAGCCAAATCCCGAGGCCGTAAAAAGTGTTTTAATTTGAGATGAACTGATTTTTGGCGTTGATCTTTTAGACAGTGACTAATAATTGTTTCAACTTGGGAATAATTTTTAAGGTTTCAACATAGCCTGTTTGGATTTGTTTTTGCGGCCAGTCTCCGCAAAAACTGCCAGTAAAGCCAATATCAATGTCCATATATAGATCAGCATATTTTGTTTCGTGATCAACCAGACTGCGCCTGTAGATATCTTTGGATATCCATTTTGACCAAAGACGATGGTTTCTGGGGGCCTGGTCAATTCGTGCGATAATATTAACGCCCAAAATCACATCGTTTTGATAAGCCTCGCGAGCTATTTTCATGGGAACAGGTGACTTCAAATCCCCGTCCAAATATTCAATCTGGTCGATCGTCACAGGTCGAAAAATATTTGGAATTGCACAGGATGCTTGAACTCGTTCAGAAATTTCACCCGTTTCGAATAAAATCAGACCACCTGTTTTTGAATGCGTTGCTGTGATACAAACCGGAACCAGCAAGTCTTGAATATTTTTTTGTAAAACATGTTTTTGGATTATTTTTTTAAGCTTAATGCCCTTAATAAATCCATTTTGAGGGAAAGTGAGATCAAGTAAATCAAAAATGCCCAGCGATAGCGCTATTTTTTCAATCTGCGATGCAGTTAAGCCACTGGCTGAAAATACGGAAACTAAACTGCCCACGCTGGTTCCGAAAAAAGCCTGAACTTGTAAATGATTTTCCTCAAGCGCTTTTAACACACCGATGTGTGTAAAACCACGAATTCCGCCGCTGCCTAAACATAAAACAAGCTTTTTCATATGAATATCTGACCACATTCTCAGAATGAAACAACAAAATATTTAATATTCGGTTGAATAAGGCCGATGTTGAATCATGGACATTGCAAAACTGTTTAATGTGATTTTACAAATATCAATTGGGTGCGTATTCGCATACTTGGTCTTCAATTTTTTAAGGAAGAAAAAAAAAGACGGCGTATGTAATGAAATTAAAAATTTAGAAGCACGGATGTCCAGCCTTAGGCTGATCTTAAAAGCCAAAGTAAAGCGAAAAAGCCAATATTTCAGGTCACTCATCACGGCTACTGTTCGACAAGGTGATATTTTTGATTTAGCACTTTGTGAATTAGCTGAATTATCGTTTGAACAAAATGAACAATTCGAAAAATATTTTTCTATTTCAAAGCAATTAAATAATTTGCTTAAAGTTGATCGACCAGAAATGGGTGAAATCGTGGCTCCTGAAAATTCATCAGGAAACCAAGGCGGTGCTGATTTTATGACAAACGATTTTAAAAATGAATTCGTTATTATCAAAGCTATTCATGAAATGATTGATTTAAGCATCGTATTAAAAACAAAAATTGATCAATATAATATAATCAACCCAGAAAAATCTCGCCCTGAAATTAAAATTATACAATTCCCGTCGGTCTGCGATGTGCAAAAAGTATTTTCGATCCACAGCTCGGACATATCAACTGAAAAAACTGCGGCATAAACAAATGGACAGACTATGAAATTACAGACGTGTTTAATATTATTCCTCATCCTCCTGCAAGCCTGTGCCGTTCAACCAAACAAAATTAGGCCCAGAGAAACGGCCAATGAACTAAATCATTTTGAATTAGTTCATAAAAATACAGATTTTCATTCTATTACTCAATCAATGGTTCGTCGTTTTGATATGGAACTTGATCGATTACATAAAGCAAAAAAATCTAAAAAAATACTGAACGCCAGTGATTTAGAAAAATTACATCTGCATCGCACAGAATTGCAGTTAGCTTGGGAATTCTCTGAAAAAAATTTAGATGAATTATCTGATCAGTATATTTCAGTTTTAAACGATGCCAACAATAATGGCTCGGACAGTCAACCGAAGGCCCAAGCAGCACTCTCAGAATTATCAGCACTCTTAGATAACAAATGGGTTGATGGTTCTAAATTATCAGTCATTTCAATTGCGCAACATTTGTCAGATGCAAATGATGATTATAAAAAAATGAATTCCGATTTCCAGGTCATTGATTTTAAAAAATATATGCCAAACAGCGACGAAATGAAAAAAAAATCTTTTGTTGAAATTTCAAAAAAAATTAGACCTAAAAATGAAACACTGCAGGTTTTTAATGAATGGTCCCAGTATAAAAACTTACGCTTAATTGAAATCGCCGATCAAATTGATCGAAACCCGCAAGCACTGGATAATTTATTACCTGCAGCAGACGGCAGAGGAACGATCACTGGGCAGCGTTTTCCGCCAGGAACCTGGGCTTTGACTTATGATGACGGACCACACCCAACGCAGACACGTGAAATGTATAAAGTGCTTAAATCGAATTCAGTGCCTGCGACATTTTTTTGGCTGACCAAAAATATATTATTATATCCTGACATCGCCAAAGAAGCTCCTGCGTTGGGCCACAGTCTTGCGAGCCATTCATATAATCATCCGCAGTTACCCAAATTAAGTCCGCAAAATTTAGAACGCGAAGTTTCGCAAGCTGCAAATGATTTTTCAAAAATTATTGGCCAACGACCGACGTTATTTCGTTGTCCGTACGGTGATTGTGGCGGCAATAATTCAGCTGTTCGTCAGCTGATCGCAAAAAATAACATGATCCACGTGGGATGGAATGTGGATACTTTGGATTGGCAAGATAAAAACCCGGCTTCGATTTTCGAGCGCACAAAAAAACAGATGGATATTTTAGGTCGTGGAATTATTTTGTTTCACGATATTCATACTCAATCAGTTGAGGCGACAAAATTATTATTACCATACATGAAGAACGTTAAAAAAGTGGACATCAAACCGCTGAAAGAAATTATTTCTATCGTTCGCGAAAGGCCCTTTGAATCACCTTAAATATATATTTATTTTAATTTTTTTATTAAGTCCAAAAATCAAATCTGAAACTTTGAAATCTTTGGCTTTCAGATCAACCGCTCTCTTGTATTTGGCAGATGATGCGGCTGCGCAAAAAAAATGCAGTATGACGATGCAGAAAATTTCAATTTTAAGTCAAACATTAAAAATGCGTATTGATGAAAAAATTAAAACACTATCAACACATGATTTTGAAATTTTAAATCAGCGTACGGAAACATGTGAACAAGACTGTTCTTGCACAATTTATTCATTAGCTTTTGAAACACGAAATCAGCAAAATCAAATACTGAGCGAAAAGGCACTGAAAGAAACTTCTGAAAGCAGAAAAAACTGTGTTTCAAAAATCAAAAATATCTGTCAATTTGTAAAATAATTAATTTCTGCTTTGCCAAATCGATCGGTCATGAACAACGTTATCGGGACGCGAATTCGTTGGAATGCCCGTCGCATTATATGTACTGGTCTGATAGGCACCCGTTCGAACTTTGCTAACGACTAAATTAACATCGATGACGGCATTAAATCCCATTTGGACTGCTTTAAATGCCAGTCGCATTAATGTTTCACGAGAATCAGGACAGTTTTTAATCGTTAATAAAACATCAATTCGCTTCATTAACCTGGTTTCTTTGCCCTGGTCGTTAAAATAAATTGAAATATTTTTAGCGGCTTCCATCGTTTCTTGGTATGATGCCAAATCAGGTGCAATAGTTTGGTCAAAACAAGTGTTGCAAAACGTCGTGTGAGCCATTTCGGGCTTTTTAACATCCAGAAACGAAAACGTGTCTTCGTCGATAAACTGAGCACAGTTTTTACAAACAGAAACGGCGCAAACGGCGCAGCTGAGCATTGATTTCGTTTTTCCGCATGTCGTGCACGATTCTTTTTGCATTTGTTTACCCTTTTGGAAGCCTATTCAATAGCGCATCTATGGCTTATTAGCAATAAGCCCGCAATAAACCTCGGTTGTGGGTTAAAAATATAATACCTAAATTCAGCTTTTGTGTAATTTCTATATCTGTGAGAAGCTCCCGCCCATGTCAATTAATGAAAAACCCAAAAATGCCGTCCTGGTCGGAATTCAATTGCCCCAGATCAGCAGTCTTGAAGTCGTAGCCTCGTTGCAAGAACTCACTCGATTAGTAACAACGATGGGATACAATGTTGTCGGCACAGTAACACAAAAACGAAGTTCTGATAAATCTGCATCGGTCTTAGGCGATGGTAAATTGGCTGAATTGGCCGAATGGACTGGCGGCACAGGCAAAATCGGCGCTATGGTCGAACACAAATTATCAAAAGCAGCACAAAAATGGCATGATGAAGCCGCTGAAAATTCAGAAAATGAAACTGAAGAACCCGTTGGAATTTTATCCGAAGATCAAAAAAAATCGGCTCAACTTGTTATCGTCGACACTGATTTATCACCGTCACAATTACGAAACTTAGAAAGCGCAACAGGCGTCGGAGTTTTTGATCGCACCGGAGTCATCATTGAAATTTTTAGTCGGCACGCAAAAACCAAAGCAGCACGGTTACAAGTTGAAATCGCAAGACTGACATACGTTGCGCCCAGGCTTCGTGAAACTGGCGGCAACGAAGACCGCGGTGGTGGCGGTGTCGGCGGCAAAGGTTCCGGCGAAAGCAGCTTGGAATTAGATAAACGAAAAATTCGTGACCGCATCAAAGAATTGAAAACCGAATTGGCATCGATTGGAAATGAACACCAGGTTCGCAGGGCCAAAAGAGAACAAGAAATTTCAGTCGCTCTGGTGGGATATACAAATGCCGGAAAATCATCATTGATGCGCGCCATGACCGGCAGTGAAGTTTTAGTTGCTGATAAATTATTTGCGACCTTGGATACAACAATTCGACCCATGTTTCCCGAAACTCGCCCCAAAGTTTTAATGTCAGATACCGTAGGGTTTATTAAAAAATTACCGCACGATTTAGTCGCCTCGTTTAAATCCACATTGGATGAAGCATTACATGCGTCACTTCTTTTGTTTGTTGTGGATTCGTCAGATGTTTCGTTCAGATCTCAGCTCGAGGTCACCAGGAGTGTATTGGCTGAAGTCGGCGCAACAGATGTTCCCAGCTTACTCGTATTAAATAAAAAAGATCGTCTGTCAGAATTAGACATCGCAGATTTAAAATCCGAATATCCCGAGGCCATTATGATTTCAACCAGAAATCCTGAGGACCTGGAAATGTTGCGTACAAAAATTATGGGGTATTTTGAATCCACGATGCACGACGAAGATTTATTTATTCCCTATACAGTCCAAGGCGTGATCGGTGATATCCGCGCAAAGATGCGTGTATTAAATGAATCCTACAATGAAAAGGGTGTGACTTTAACAGTTCGCAGCTCGGTTGAAAATCTGACACAGATTAAAAAGAAACTGAATATCAAATAACTGATCAGCAATTTTTGGCATTTTTGACCGGCGTATTAAATTGATACAGTTAAAACTGCGACGTTTGTTTTAAAAAAAAAATCCTGTCATGCTATTTGCATTTCTTTGTTGTAAGCATTTAACTTCAACAAAGGAGCCCTTTATGAAATCGATTAAAATGACATTATTTATCACAGCAGCAATTTTATTTTCGATGATTTTAGGCTCGCTAAAAGCACACGCATCAGATTCAGCTTGTTTAAAAGGTTCACCTGAACTTCAATGTGAAATTGAATATTACCAAGAAAATAAAATCGCACTGGGCTGCCTATCACAAGAACTTCAAATGTATCCTTCGTCGAATTCATCAGATGAAAATATCCAATTATTAATGTCTGCGATTATTAAAGCCGAAGCTTTTGAAGGACAATCAAAAAAATCATTATCACCATCAAAATGTGAAACTCATTTGGTGAATGCTGAAGCGCTGATGAAAACCACAAGCCCTGTTGTGATTGAAGAATCAACACAAAATTAATTTTGGATAATTTGATTTCTGTGATTTAAATAACTAAATACTGCCAACATTAAAGCTGCTGTCCAAATAAAACCAAATCCAATAATTTTTGTCTGTGACAGCGCTTCATTAAAAATAAAAACTCCGCTCAAAAATTGCAAACTGGGTGCTAAAAACTGAAAAAAACCCATCATATAATACGGAATGCGTTTTGCGGCCTCGGCAAAAAACATCAACGGTAAGCCCGTCACAATCCCCGCCCCGACCAGCAATAAACTGCTGGCGAATATGTTATCCGGTGTGACCCAGGCGTAGGAATCAAAAAACAAAAAGCCCAATGCCGGCACAGCAAAAATCATTGATTCAAATTGATTTGACTCAATCGCAGAAACAGAAATTGTTTTTTTAATCAAACCGTAAATTGAAAATGTCAACGCCAGTGTCAACGCCAGCCACGGGACATGCCCCTGGTCAAACGCAATGATTAAAACACCAACGCCCGCAGACAATGATGCCATAATCTGAAATTTTGATAATTTTTCTTTTAATAAAAAAACTCCAAATAATATATTTACAATGGGATTAATAAAATAACCCAAACTGCTTTCAACGATTTGGTTTGAATTCACAGCATAAATATAAATGAACCAATTGCACATCAACATACACGCACCCGTGGTCAGCCAAAAAAATATTCGGGTTGATGTAGGTTTGTAAATTTTAATTTTTTTGTTTTTGATCCAAACAATGATCGTATAAAATAGAAAAGCCCACAGAACACGATGAGCTAAAATCTGTATCAGCGGAACATGTTTTAAAAATTTCCAATAAATCGGAAAAAATCCCCAACAGAAATAGGCTAAAAATGCGTATAAATAACCGGGATTTATTTTTTTAAAATTCATAGTTGATTATTATATACGTTGTTTGCACGCTTCTGCTACGATCAACGCATGAGAATAATATATGCGCATTAGACAAATGGGTTTTTCTTCAAAATTAAAGGCTCATAAAAATATTTTAACCCTGGAAACATTAAAATTCATCGCCGAATTTTTAATTGATCAAAATGCAGCACAAGCAGCGTTACGATCTGGAATTCACGAAACCTACGCTTCCAGATATGGTCAATGGTTAAAAAAACATCCCATGGTTAAGTTGGCACTGCAACGAGAATACGACGAAACAGATCTACGAAAAATCAATAAATCAATTTCGACAATTAATGCACAGATGGAAATCTGTAAAGAAATTTTGGGGCTGAATGAATAGACTCCGTAGATTTTGAACATTTTGAGAATAAAATTTTCAGTGAAAAAATTAAGGAACTAATGTTCCAAATGTTTTAAACCGATCTGTTTATAAATTAAGTCTGACAACGATTAGATTTCCTCGACACCCCATTGATTGCCGTCAAGATCTTGGAAATTAGTAAACCAAGGACTTTCCCCTTCGCGCACGGGATCAGAGATTCTGACACCTTTTTCTCTCAGCTCCGAGACAGTTTTATGAATATCGTCACACGATAAGTACGGCATGGGGCCGTTACCAATCGAAACACTTGAGTTTGTTGCATGAACAGCAAGCCTTCCTAAAAGTTTGTGATGTAAGGATGTGTATTCGTTCGGAGCATTGTAATCAATCTCGTAACCCAATTTCTGGCAATACCAGTTCACTGCTTCCGAATGCTTTTGCGAATAAACCATTACGTGAGAAAATCGAACTAACATAAATAACCTCTTCTACTCTTTGTTTAAGTTTAAGCATCCCCAATAAATCATTTTCAAATTTTCTGGGGACGAATTTTTTGATTTTAATTTGTATGTCTTAATAATGCTTCGGATTTTTCGTTCCATCTCTTCTTGGTCGCCCTCAGAAAGAATTAAAAAATCCGCTTCAATCGCTCGGTCTACTTTCGAATAAAAATGTTCTTCGACTTTGCGAAGAATACTGGATGGCTCGAAAGACATTTGTTTTCTATCAGGATGTATTTTTGCAATTCGCCGAATGTAGCGTCTTGCGTTTTCAATCTGAAGTGCCGTAATCCCAAGAATCCCTTGTAGTAGGCTCGAGTCATGCTCTCCATCATCGAGAGCTTTGACAGCCCCGAAATACCACGCATTTCTTTGCGAAGTTCGCTGAGCATTGATGAGACCGCTCAACTCCCGCACCTGTTTGACCAGCTCCACTCGATCTATTTTTTTCGATGCGGATTCAATTCTTGCCGAAAGAACAAAGAGTTCGTTTTCTAAAGCGCTGAGGCCAAGCTTATTCGCAATTTCCTCTGCTCGCTCTACTCCCAGACGTTTCTTGCCTGATAAAACTTCCGAAACCTTTGACGGAGAAATTGAGAGTTTCTTTGCAAACGCTCTCAATGAATATTTGGGATTAATTTCTTGCCGTTGTTGAAGCTGATATTTCAGTATTTCCCTGTAATCCATAAAGCATGTCTAGCAGGTTCTTACGGACTGATCAAGGAATTGGGGAACAAAGTGTTCCCCACTGTTCCCCTTTTGAGGAAAGATGTATTTTAGGAGGGCTATTTCAAGCAGAGTTCAAACTTCATGATTTGATCTTCTCTGTTTACAAGGTTAAAGCCCAATCGTTGGTAAAGATGCTGAGCTGGATTGTTCCATAAAACATTCAACGTGAGCTTAGGCGCTGCGCCTTTATATTGGTTGATAAAATCTAGAATGACTTGTTTGCCGATACCTCTGCCGCGAAAGTTTTCTGTCACGAACACATTAACGAGTTTAATTGCTTCACTCGACACGGATACCTCAATGTATCCAGCATCTTTGTCATCAGATTTGATGATTCGCATGTTTATTGGTTGCCAGAGTCCTTTATACCTCTGATTCTGAAATTCATCATTCCAACCCCAAAGCGGCTCGACGTATGGTTTCATTCCGTGATGATGAAGAATGCGACAAAACTCGTAGTCACTATCAACCGTTGGCCTATAGCTTATCTTCATAGATGAGCCAAAAAAATTAAGTCAGTTGTTTCCTCTTTTTGAGTTAAATCAAGCTGAGCCCACATGTTAATAATTTTAAAGCCTTCACTTTGAAGAGCCCCTTCTAAGAACTGACGGTCATAGTAATAAACAAAGACTTCATCACCTGAAGAGGATTTTTGAATTTTTGAATTTTTGTAATCATCTTCCATAGTGCTTAGATAAAAAATACCTCCGGGACTGAGCAAATTTTTGACTGAACAAATGAGTTCTAAAACTTCCTCTTTAGCTAAGTAAGGTAAACAAAAGCCAACTATGATGGCGTCAAAAGTTCCTGTTAGGAACGATAGCTTCCTGCTATCCATAATCTGAAAGCTTGCTGCGGGACAATTGGTTTTCGCTAGTTCAATCATGTTTGGTGCTAAGTCAGTTCCTAATATTTTCAATTTTGGATTACGATCTAACAAATATTTAGTTAAGTTTCCGGGGCCACAAGCTAATTCTAGAATACTGGCATTCTCCCGGTTTAACTGATTACAAAATAAATTCAAACTTTCCGCATATGAATCTACATTCATGTACCTAGCCTCATATAATTTGGCCATCTTATTAAACATATCTACTGCTGCTTTTGACTTATCCATGATTTCCTAAACTAGCATCGCTTAATTTACTGGTCACTTAACAAATGTCTCTGGGCTTCCAATCGCACTAAATTCGCTAAGCCTTTTGAATAGAAGGTGCAATTTAAAACGATCTGATTAATTTTAAATAGATTGGGATGTTGGTTGAAAAACTCTTTCATGTAAGCTGTGTTAGCTTGAGCTAAAGCTGAAAAATAAAAAATGATTATAAATAATTTCATCTGCACTCCAAAACTTTAAAGTCAAAATAGCTGACTAGCCTGGCTATTTTAAGGCTACAATGAAATTTTTAATTTGGCTTCTGCCCCAGCCTTCATAACTCTTTTCAAAGCATCTTTGGTGGGGTTCGAAAATTCTAAATTCTGCTTATCCTCAACTGTTGACAAAATATTCCAACCTATTTCGACTGCTGGCGGAAGCTGTTTAAATTTTTCAAGAAGCTGCCATTCACTACTTTTTACAGAGATAAGTTCTTTTGTGGTTTTTGGACGATTGGTGCCTGGTAAAAGCGCGTACCAATGAAAACCTTGAAATTCTTTCCAACTGTAAAGCTGTGCACCCTTCATGAAATTTTCCTTAAGCAGGTAGGCAGGCTCTGGAAGGTGTGGCTGACAGTAGTTTCGGTGAACCTCTTTGACATTAAATGCTTTTTCTAACTTTACTTTTTGTGCTTTTGAACACTGACCAATTTCATAGTCCAAAACTTCACAGACGCTATTATTTTGATAATTTGTGAGCTTGGCTTTTTCGAGCTCTTCAATATATTTACCTGTAGCAATCGTTAAATTCAGGTTGCAATCTGCGAAGGCAAAATCAATCAAAATATTCTGGAACATCAAAAATAAGACAATTTTTTTCATGATTCTATTTTTGACGAAAACGACCCTTGTGTCAAAAATATTAATTCATTAGACAACTTTCGTAAATTAAGCAAACCCCCGCAGTTGACCTGCAGGGTTTTTATAATACTTAAATTGTTATAAATACATTTTTTGAATCATCAACTGACAAAAATTTCTTATTTTTTGACTGATGAGCTCATCTGATTCTCGTAATTCTATAGCTTCTTCAGCCATGCGAAGAACTTGTTCTTCGAAACCGGAAAAATTAAGGTTAATAATTTCTGGCGGAGTGTTGCTGATGGCCAGTTGTCTAATCACCGAGTAAGCTTCGTTAAAGCGTGCTGTGTTCATCACCTCAACTCGTCCAACCAGTACCCGATTAAGCTCTGTTGGTGCTGGCGTCATTGTCATTGGCAGTAATGAATCCGTCCATGTGCGAGGCAAGATATATAAAAATCTTTCTCCAGGTGTGACGAAGTAGGCTTGTCTCCACGTGTGGGCCATGGCAAGAGCCTCTTTTTCATAAAGGCCGGCCGCTACAAGCTGCGTGACTAATTGTTGAGTCGCTTTTTCTAAATAAGTTTCCATATCTAATTCAACCGAGGAATCTGGCACAGAATATTCTCTTTCTGTTTGCAGGCTTCCCAAGGTTTCCACATAGCCACGTCCATTTTGAACACGAATATAAAGAACCGAAGGGATCAAATCGGTCGAAGGGCTTTCACTTAAGTTATTTAAAGTAAACGAATTGGAATTACGAGTTGTTCGAAAAGGCGTTTCGAAATATCCGACACCTCGATAAAAAATCAAGCGTTCAGCTTCGTTACTGACTTGCAAATAATTGGCGTCGACCTGTCGTGATGGATGCCAAATGCTTTCGGGTGAAACCGGTGGAACATTTAAGATCTGATTTGAAACATTCACATTCCACGTCATTGATCCATCTCGAATTCCTTTTACGTTTCCGATCTCTGGTGAAAAGCGTGAAGCTTTTGGGTACCATTCGGTGATAATTCCTTGGGGGAAATCAACGGTGACATCGACAGAAAGTTCTTGGTCTGAATAGAAATAGATCACCGGTGTTTCCATTCTTTGATTAATTAAATTTGAAAACTGGGAAACAGAATCGCTGAAATCAGGACGATAATCACAAGAATAGCTTGTGACAAAACAGCCGAAAACAGAATGGGATTGTTGTTCTTGTGAAAGTGGATTTCTTAAATAGACAAAATCAGGCAAGGGTTGATCACCTCGATGCAGTCCTAAAAGCGCTGTCCCTTCTGCATTTTGAAATGAGGTAAATGTTCCCCACTCGTGAGCAATAAGAGCTTTGGCTTGCAAGCTCGCAGTTAATAAAATGATTGGCAATAATGTTCTCATGTTTTTCTCCTTTGTTTGTTTGAGCTTGTTAGGCTGTTGACTGTGTATACTGAAAACAATAACATGCATCCAGTGCAATTATCGCATATACAATTGGCAAATAATGCCAAAGATAGAAGTTGATCTATGAGCCTTATTTTAAATCGATTTTTATTATCAGCAGAAGAGTGCGAGTTGTTACTTGAGCTCGAAGAAGCCCATTCGCTGCAAATTGTCTCTGAGAAGCTAGGGCGTGATCATTCTGTTGTTTCGCGAAATTTAAAAAGAATTTCAGAAAAAGCCCCTGTCGTTGAAAAGAAAGCCGGCCGATGGGTGCTGACGGAAGTTGGAAAAAAATTCAATGAATCGTCGCGACTGATGATTTCAACCCAGTCCTTATTGAATCATTCGCAACAATCTCTTCGAATTGGAACCAATCGAGAATTTGCTGCGCGCATGATTGGCCCCGCTTTAAAAGAGCTTATGAATATTTTTCCCAACACACAGTTGACAATTAATTCGTATGAAAGCGGAACAGAACAAGCTTTATTGAGCGGCCAAATTGATATTGGCATTGATTGCGATCGACCGAATGATCCCGAAGTCGGATATAAATTAATTTTAGATGAGCCCATTGTCGCGGTTTGTGGTAAAGGTTTTTTTAAAATACATAAAAAGAAAATAGATGAAAAAAAATATTTGAATCTTCCGTATCTTTTATGTGAAAGACTTCATCCTGATAAAATTTTATCTCAACTTGAAAATCATTCTGGTATGGTTGCTAAGTTTAATGATATAGCCACGACTCGTGCTGCCTGTGTGCAAAATGTGGGTTGGTCGTTGTTACCAAGATATGCTATTCAAGATGAATTAAAATCGAAGGTGCTTATTCAAATCGACACTTCAAATTATGGCAAAGCTAAATATGGCGTATGGTGGATTCGTCATCGAAATTATTTAAAAGGAACCATTGAAAAACTGGGTACGTGGTTGGATTCGAAAGAATTGTAAGTAATTATTTTTTCTTTTAAGAAATGTGGATTACAATGCTCTCGCGTTGACGGGGGAAGGTCAACTTCGAGCAAAAGACTGGGCCGTTACAGACTCAAGTTATTTTTCTAGTTTTGGATTCCATTTTTCATAATCTTTGGGTGGTTTCGCTAGTAAAGTAAAAGTTGCCTGAGGTTTTGCAATTGGGCCAAAATTATCCGGAGTGAAAAAATCGATTCCGCCTTTTAAAATAGATTCTAAAGAATTAATTTTAACCTCAGAGCTGAACAACCCTAAATTGGCCTGTATTCCTGCTTTTTTCCAAAACACTGTGTTCGATCGAATCAGTCGTACAAATTTGTAGGGTATATTGATCTGCACAATAATAGTTTGTGCCGTTTTTGATAAGGTCACTTTTGTAACCTGGCCGACATGCAATCCACGAAAAGTAACTGAATCCCCGCCGTTAATAGAATCTGCATTTGTGGATTCCAAATAATATGTGACCGTGTCAGCTGTTGAAATAGATGAGTCATCGCGCAATTGACCTTTGAATTCGTTTTTGTATGTGGTCGTCGTGCCAGGTTGCGCTGAAATATAAGTGCCTTCGAACAAGGTATCTAAACCACTGACACCTTGAAAATCAACTTTAGGCTGAACGACCCAAAATTTTGAGCCTTCAACTGCAAAACGCTCAGCATCTTTATTTAAACTGACAGAAACAATAACTTCTTCGATGCTTTCTGCAATTTCAACTTTATCGACATTACCAATGACAACTCCGCGATAGCGCAATTTTGTTTTTCCTGCCTGTAGGCCCGCAGATTCATTGAAAGAGATTTTAATAACAGACCCTTGTTTTTGAAAATGATCTATAAATAGCCACGTGGTTATAAGGACTGCTATGAATGGAAATAACCAAACAAACCATGACGTACTGATGAAACTTTTAAATTTATTAATCGTGTTTGTCATTTTTTCCTATAATTTCTGGGTTAAAATATTCAGATGCTAACATTGTAAAGATCACCACCAATGCAAATAACCACGAACCCGTTTCTGCTTTGGCTGTTGTCCATTTTCCTAATTTCATAATCGATACTAAAACAGCCAATAAAAATATATCAAGCATTGACCAGCGACCAATTATTTCTACAATGCGGTATAATTTTTTCTTAAATTCAACATGCTTTGTAGATTCTGCGGTAAATGATAAATAGAATAAAATGCTAAGCTTAACAAATGGAACGATAACGCTAGCTAAAAAAATAACTAAAGCAATTGGCCATGAGCCGGATTCCACCAGTGACACGATTCCGCTCCAAATTGTTGAGCTGGTTTTATTTCCGTAAATTTCCAAAGACATGAATGGAAACCAATTCGCCGGAAAATAAAAAATAAGTGCTGTTAATGAAAAAATGAGCGGTAGCCGTGCAGAAGAATTAATTTTTATTAACATTTCCATCAACCATCTTTTCTTGAATTAAATGACGAAAACCCAACATCAATCCGTAATGATCGGAATTTTCATTTTCTTTGCTTGTTACAGAAAGTGAATACCTAGCTTCAGCAACAATTGCCCAAAGTTCACGACTGTATAGATCACCCTGAATTGCAAAATCAAAGCCATATTCAGTTGTATCGCGTGCAGATGTGTCAATTTCTGTGCTTGGAGCAAAGGTTGAATGAACTATATTTACTTCACCCATTGAATAAGACGAATAAAAAGATAACGATGATGAAAAATATGGATTTATCCAGTATCGATAGCCCATCGTTATATGAACTACTTCTTTTTCTTCAACCAGCTCAAACCCAGCTTGTTCTCGGTAATATTGCTTACGCAAATCGAATATCGCAATTTCAAGGCTGCCAATCGTGTTGAGGTCCCCTAGAGCAATTAATCCCAAGCCTGAAAGGTTTGGTGAGTGCGCCCCATAAACTGTATCAGCAAAATTATTTTTATATAATAAGGTGCCCAATGTGGCCGTGACATTACCTTCGTTGGGGGCATATGCTGATGCTTGAAAGACTAACAGCAAAATGACTAAAAATATTTTTCCACCAAATGACATAATGAAAGACTATGGTTGATGTTTAATAAAATTCAATCTAAATCGTCGTTGATCACTCTACTTATTCTGTTACCAGTTTTAGCTCAGGCCACCGAAGAGGACAAGCCACATAATTCTGTGGAACTGTACCTGATTCAAAGCAATATTGCTATTGCCAGCATGTTTGATCGTGTCGCTGAAAGCATTGACAAGTTTCTAGTAGGTAAAAAAATTTCCAAATTACCAAATGAAACTACAGTAGGGGTTCAAAATATTTCAAATTCTACAGAGGGAAAAAAGGTAGAAAACATCACTCATTTAAATGTGAATTTACGTTTACCCAATTTAGAAAATTATTTTCAATTAAAGTTCACAACCTACGATCAAAATGAAGAACGCAGTAATCAAATAAAATATGGCCCAACAACAACTAAGCAGCGTAACTATGGCGCCAGCGTTGGATGGTTTAAAAGTTTTGGTAATATTAATACGGTATTTCAGCCGCGCATTGATTTGCAAGATCCTCTTAAGGTCTCGCACTCTTTAGCTTTTTCAAGTAAAGCAAACTTTAAAACATATGAAGTCAAACCAAAGGTTGAATTTTTTGCAACTCCTGACAAAGGCACAGGTATTTTTCTTGCTGGCAACTATGCGTATTTTTTATCAGAACTTTTAACTTTAAATTGGATCAATGAAGGTGAATACGAAGAAAAGAGGAATTTATTTTCTACAAACTTAGGCCTTTCATTAGCACAAGTGGTCGATGAGACATCAAGCCTAAGCTATAATGTTTTTTTCAATTCAAATAGTCGACCTGTCTATCATTTGAATGGATACAGTTTTGGAATAACTTGGAGTCAGCAACTGTATAAAAAAATTTTTGATTACCAAATAACACCCCATTTAGATTTTTCCACCGAAAGTTCTTTCAAAGGTGCTGCCGGCTTAACAATAGCATTAAATCTTAATTTTTAGATAATAAGATGTCCTTCTAAAATTTTCTTAGACCCGCGCGTTTACGTGCAGGCTCTTTTGATTTAATTCTTTTTCCAAAGATTATCCTTGGTCAGATGAGTAGGCGTTTTATTCTCAACGTCCGAAATTTTTTCAAGTACATCGGATGGTTTTACTTCGTGGCCGGCTTTCTCAAGATCGATAATGGCGGCAGTATCGACCCCCAACTTTTGCGCGATCAAAGACGTTGCACGCGCGATCCTCGTGACTTCTTGTTCAACTAAAAGACTCATTTGCAAATCAAGATCGGAATGACGTCGTTCCACGGCATTCATGCGGCGTTGATTAATCAAAACAAACAAAGCCAAGAAAATGGCTTCGAGCGTAGCCACTAAAGAAATGTCTTCGAGTTGAGTGCTGATCAAAAATTGACTTGTGCCCGTCACAGTAAAATGAATCAACATCCATACGCCATAAATAAAAAAATGGGCATATAAAGAAGTCGTGCTTCCAACAAATGCTGCGATTTCATCAATTAGAATATGATCGCGGCGCCGCTTGCGATCGGACTCGACCCGTAATTTATGGATAGCTTCGACATTGCTCTCGATCACATTTAAGTCATTATTCATGTGCAAATTTTAGTGCTCGTGGCGTTTTTATCTGCAGACAATAAAATGTGTTTCGCTCGAAATCCCATTGCATCTTTGGATTTATTTTTATGCGCGGTAATTGCGGTCACTTCAGCGCCCATGGCATTCGCTATTTTGATGGCCATGTGACCAGGCCCACAAATCCCTACGACGCCAACTTTTGTTCCGCTGCGTATTGTGCCATTCGTTACGCGCTTGATGAACGTCCGAGTGGCACACTCCGCAATATTGAATATCAATTTGCACGTCTTGCGCCGTTAAATTTTTACGTAAAAATTCGAAACTCTTTAGCAAACTGGTTTTAGATTTTGCCGAATAACCGATGGCCTGTACCATAATATCCCCTATGATGTTCTGAAATCCCACACGCTTGACATGGATTAGATACCTTTAAGTGGAATAAGCAGTATTCATGCCGATTGAGGCTAAGAAACATAAAAGGCCTTTTTGCTCTTAAGTCAAAGTATCCCCGGCCGGCCCTTGGGGATTTTTCCTGAATTTCAAACATCAACAGTTATGTTACGAGGCCGCTTGACCACTGTGGGCTCTGTTTAAAAGTATCCGATCTTAAAAAGGCGGCTTTTCTTGGATTTGCAAATAATCATGAATATATTGCAGGCCTTAAAACAATAGGGTTAGAAGTGACCTCTAAAAATTTTCAGATTTTTTCTGATGATCACATTTTTCACTGGGAGATGGTCAAGCAAGGCGTGGGTATCGGGGTTATGCTTGAGGAAGTCGGTTTGCGAGAAAATTCAGTGCGTAAAGTATTAGAAAAGCTGCAGCCAGTTAAGGTCGATAGCTGGGTTGTTGCGCATCGCGAATTAAAGACGAACCGTCGTATTCGAATTGTTTTTGATTTTCTGGCGGAGGCGTTAGGCTGAAAGGAGCGATTTACACTTTGTAATATCCAATTTTACGACTAAGTCGTACCTGTAGCACTTAGACCTAAAAACAGGGGCCAAAAATGTCATTTCGTCAGAATCATTACAGGCGAAACTATTTCAGTTGTTCAGTATAGTGTATAGATGTTCAGATTGCTTATTTTCATTACTATTTTGTCAGCTTTAAATGTTCACGCATCTGGATTGAATACATGTGCAGACTATTCGAATTCTTCGAAAGCTATTTTCTTGTCTGATGAACGCAAAACTACTTTTAATGTTGATCCATCGGCACTCGGAATTGCCAAGGGAATTTTAACCTATGCTTTACCGTATGCTCAATTTTTGTGTTCTCAAATTGCTAAAGACGAACAGCAAGAATGTAATTTGATAGCAATGTATTTGCTATCGCAAGCGATGAATTGTGTTACTAAAGATTTAACCGTTAAGGAAATTCGTCCTCTGGCCACAGTATTCTGTTCGTGACCCCGATTTGATTTGGACACCTAAACCAAGGGGTCAATATGGAACTAGCAGTTAATCAACGGAAACATTTTACACTGGAAAAGAAGAATTC